>JAFEEF010000006.1:0-66088 GCA_018241265.1 Pseudomonadota bacterium
ACGCGGATGCCGCGCTTCATGCCTTCCTCGCCGAGGTAGGCGCCCCAGGCCCAGGCGGCGATCATCAGGTGGATCGTGTTGCCCTTCGGGCTCACGCCGAGCTTCTCGGAGCCGATCCAGGTCAGCGGGCGCAGGTAGCACGACTCGAGCTTGTTCTCGCGCACGACGGTGCGCTGCGCCTCCATCACGTCCTCGAAGGCGTACGGGATCTTCATGCGCAGGATCTTCGCGCTGTTGTAGAGCCGCTCGGTGTGTTCGCGCAGGCGGAAGATCGCGGTGCCGTTGACGGTGTTGTAGGCCCGCACGCCCTCGAAGGCACCGCAGCCGTAGTGCAAGGTGTGGGTCAGGACGTGGATCTTGGCATCGCGCCAATCGACCAGTTTGCCGTCCAGCCAGATCTTGCCGTCGCGATCGTCCATGCCCATGGCGCACTCCGAGAAATTCCGAACTGGGGATTCTATTCGGCGGGTCGGTCCGGCACCGACGTGGGGTCGACGCCATCGCCGGGCCGTTCGAGCGTCCAGCGCGCGACCTGCGCGCGCGCCATCTCGACCGTCACGACGACGTCGCCGGCATCGCGCCAGGCCCAGGTTTCGGGCGCATCGCCGACCTTGGTGCCTAGGCTTCCGGCGAGCTGCACGACCTTCATCAGGCTCATGCCGTGCTCGAGCTTCGCGTTGAGCATCACGGCGCTGTCGATGCGGCCGACCGGCATCTGCGACGCGCGCTTCATCACGCGCACCACGCGGTTGAACTGCAGCAGCAGCAGGAAGGCGAGCACGGTGACGGCCAGCACGACGCCGCGCCAGCCCCAGCCGACCGCGCCGACGGCGAGCGCCGCCGCGACGAGGGTCCAGGCCAGCGCCGGACGGATCGCGGGCATCGTCAGAAGCCGCGCACGAGGTCGATCGCCTGCTCGATGCGATCGACCGCATGCACCGTCAGGCCTTCGATCGCCTTCTTCGGCGCGTTCGCCTTCGGCACGATCGCGGTCGCGAAGCCGAGCTTGGCCGCTTCCTTCAGGCGCTCCTGGCCGCGCGGCGCCGGCCGCACCTCACCCGCCAGCCCCACCTCGCCGAACGCGATGAAGCCGCGCGGCAAGGCCTTGCCGCGCAGGCTGCTCTGGATCGCGAGCATCACGGCGAGGTCGGCCGCCGGCTCGCTGATGCGCACGCCGCCGACCGCGTTGACGAACACGTCCTGGTCGAACGCGGCCATGCCGGCATGGCGGTGCAGCACCGCGAGCATCATCGCGAGCCGGTCGCGCTCGATGCCGACCGAGAGCCGCCGCGGGCTCGGGCCGCCGGCATCGACCAGCGCCTGGATCTCGACCAGCAGCGGCCGCGTGCCTTCGAGCGTGACCAGCACGCACGAGCCCGGCACCGGATCGCCGTGCGTCGACAGGAAGATCGCGCTCGGGTTGGCGACGCCCTTCAGCCCCTTCTCGGTCATCGCGAACACGCCGATCTCGTTGACCGCGCCGAAGCGGTTCTTGATCGCGCGCACGAGGCGGAAGCTCGAATGCGTGTCGCCTTCGAAGTACAGCACGGTGTCGACGATGTGCTCGAGCACGCGCGGGCCGGCGAGCGCGCCCTCCTTCGTCACATGGCCGACGAGGATGATCGTCGTGCCGCTCCCCTTGGCGATGCGCGTGAGCTGCGCCGCGCATTCGCGCACCTGCGCGACCGAGCCGGGTGCCGACGACAGCTGGTCGCTGAAGACGGTCTGGATCGAATCGATCACGCAGACCGAAGGCTGCTCGGCCTCGATCGCCGCGGCGATCTTCTCGAGCTGGATCTCGGCCAGCACGCGCACCCGGCTCGCGCCGAGGCCGAGGCGCCGCGACCGCAACGCGACCTGCGCCCCGCTCTCCTCGCCGGTCACGTAGAGCACCGGCAGCGCACGCGACAGGTGGTCGAGCGCCTGCAGCAGCAAGGTCGACTTGCCGATTCCCGGATCGCCGCCGATCAGCACCACGCCGCCGGCGACGATGCCGCCGCCGAGCACGCGGTCGAGTTCCTCGATGCCGGTCGGCTGGCGCTCGACGTCGCTCGCCTCGATCTCGGCGAGCGTCGCGACCGGCTGGGCCGGGTTCAGCGCGGCGCGCGACGATGCCGCGGCCGCGTAGCGGTTCTTCGACGTTCCTTCGTCGACCGATTCGACCAGGGTGTTCCACGCGCCGCAGCCGGGGCACTTGCCGAGCCACTTGGGCGCCGTCGTGCCGCAGTCGCTGCACACATAGACCGATTTCGCCATCGGGCGATTGTGGGGGAGGCAGATCAGCCGGGCACCCACGCGTACGGCACCTCGCGGACCTCGTACCGCGGCCGCAGACGGCGCAGCAGCGCCCGCATCCATCGGCCGAATCCGCCGGAGGTCGTGCGGATGCGCAGCACCACGTCGCCATCTGCCTCGACCACGGCACGCGAGGCCGCATCGATCGAGATCGAGCCACCGGCCGCGACGAAGTGGTCGCGCGTGTCGTCCTGCAGGCGTCGCCGAGCTCGCGGCGCGTTGATCGCCTCTGCTGACTGGAACAACCATGGAGCGCGCGGGCTGATCAGCTCTGTACCTTCGCGCGCCCGGCCTTGATCGAGGCGCGCTGGCTCTTGCCTTCGAGACGCCGCTCCTTCGACGCGCGCGTCGGCCTGGTCGGACGGCGCGGCTTCGGCGGCACGGCCACGCTGTCGACCAGCGCCTGCAGGCGCGCCAGTGCGTCGGCACGGTTCATGTCCCGGCTGCGATGCGCCTGCGCCTTGATGACGACGATGCCGTCGTCGGTGATGCGCTGATCCGCCAGCGCGAGCAGCCGTGCCTTGACCGCCTCGGGCAGCGACGAGGCACGCACGTCGTAGCGCAGGTGCACGGCGCTCGACACCTTGTTGACGTTCTGGCCGCCGGCGCCCTGCGCCCGGATCGCGCTCCATTCGATCTCGTCGGGCGCGACCTGCGGCGTGGCCAAGCGCGATCCTCAGGACGCGACGTGCGTCGGCACGCGCGGCGCGAGCGCGCACATCAGCTCGTAGCCGACCGTGCCGGCGGCGCGCGCGATCTCGTCGATCGCGAGCACGCTGCCGTTCGGCCCGTTGCCCCACAACGTGACCTCGCTGCCGATGCCGGCCGCCGGCAGCGGCGTCAGGTCGACCGTGATCATGTCCATCGACACCCGGCCGACGATCGCGCTGCGCATGCCGTCGATCAGCACCGGCGTGCCGCTCGGCACGACGCGCGGATAGCCGTCGGCGTAGCCGCAGGCGACGACGCCGATGCGCATCGGCCGCTCGGCGACGTAGCTGCTGCCGTAGCCGACGCTCGCGCCGGTCGCGAGCGCCTGGATCGCGATGATGCGGGCGCGCAGGGTCATCGTCGGGCGCAGGTCCCAGTGCGCGATGTCGTGCTCCGGATAGTCGGGCGACGAGCCGTAGCTCATGATGCCGGGCCGGATCCAGTCGCCGCGTACCCGCGGGTCGTGCGGCGCGTGGCGCAGCACGGCGGCGCTGTTGGCGAGCGAGCGGTCGCCCGGCAGGTTCTCGGTCGCCGCGTCGAAGGCTTCGAGCTGGTGTGCGATGCCGCGTGCGCCGTCGGCATCCGACAGGTGCGTCATCAGCGTGATGTCCTCGACCTGGGTCAGCCCCGACAGCCGCAGCCATGCCGAGCGGTAGGCGGCGGGCGCATAGCCGAGCCGGTTCATGCCGCTGTTCATCTTCAGGAAGACGTGGTGCGGCGCATGCGTCTTGTGGGCCGCCAGCATGTCGATCTGCGCGTCGTGGTGGACCGTGTGCCACAGGTTCAGGCGCGAGCACAGCTCGAGGTCGCGCGCCTCGAAGCAGCCTTCGAGCAGCAGGACCGGCCCGCGCCAGCCGAGCGCCCGCACCCGCTCGGCCTCGGCCAGATCGAGCAGCGCGATGCCGTCGGCGCCGGCCAGGCCGGCGTAGACGCGCTCGATGCCATGGCCGTACGCATTGGCCTTGACCACCGCCCAGACCTTGGCATCGGGCGCCGCGGCACGCGCCCGCGCGAGGTTGTGCGCGAGCGCATCGGGATGGATCAGGGCTTCGATCGGGCGTGGCATGACGGTACGCAAACGGCGGGATCGACGCCGATTCTGCCAGCCCGCTCCCCTGTGAACCGGGGGTGACGAGCATGTCCCACAGCGCACGGCCGCGTCAAGGCTGCATGCTATAACCGCCGCCGCGGGAGACCCGGATACACAGCGGAAACGAAAGAGAGCAGCGCAACAGCAGGCCCACGCCGGCGTTGATCGAATGAAAAAGGGTTTCTATACGATCATGTCGGCGCAGTTCTTCAGCTCGCTGGCCGACAACGCGTTGCTCGTCGCCGCCATCGAACTGATCAAGACCAGCGGCGCACCGCCCTGGCAGGTGCCGGCCCTCTCGCCGATCTTCGCGCTCTTCTACGTGATCCTCGCGCCCTACCTCGGCGCCTTCGCGGACGCGATCCCGAAGGGCAAGGTCATGTTCCTGTCCAACGCGATCAAGGTCGTCGGCTGCGCGATGATGCTGTTCGGCGCGCATCCGCTCTTGTCGTACGCGGTCGTCGGTCTCGGCGCGGCGGCCTACTCGCCCGCGAAGTACGGCATCCTGACCGAGCTGCTGCCGAACTCGCAGCTCGTCAAGGCCAACGGCTGGATCGAAGGCCTGACGGTCTTGTCGGTGATCCTGGGCTTCGTGGTCGGCGGACAGCTCCTCGGCCGCGTCGTGTCGCACTACCTGCTGTCGTTCGACCTGCCCTACATCGATACCGGGATCGATACGCCGCCCGAAGCGGCGATCTCGGTCATCGTCGCGTTCTACGTCATCGCGGCGCTCTTCAACCTGCGCATCCCGCGCACCGAAGCGCCGCTGCAGCCGCTAGGCCGCAGCATGCCGGGGCTGGTACGCGACTTCTCGCGCTGCAATGCGCGCCTGTGGACCGACAAGCTTGGCCAGATCTCGCTCGCCACCACGACGCTGTTCTGGGGCGTGCTCGGCAACCTGCGGGTCATCGTCTTCGCATGGGCCGCCGCCGCCCTCGGCTACAGCACGACGCAGGCGTCGAGTCTGGTCGGCGTGATCGCGATCGGGACGGTCATCGGCACGGTGGTCGCGTCGCTGCGCATGCGGCTCGACCAGGCGACCAAGGTCATCACGCTGGGCGTCGCGATCGGCGTGCTGATGATCGGCCTGAACTTCATCCGCAACGTCTGGGTCGCCGCGCCGTTCTTCGTCTTTCTCGGCGCGGTCTGCGGCTACCTGCTCGTGCCGATGAACGCGCTCTTGCAGCACCGCGGCCACAACCTGATGGGTGCCGGCCGCTCGATCGCGGTGCAGAACTTCAACGAGCAGGCCTGCATCCTCGGCGTCGGCGCGTTCCTGACCGGCATGACGAAGTTCGGCCTGTCGGCGTTCGCCACGATCACGATCTTCGGCATCGTCGTCGCCGGCACGATGTTCCTGATCCACCGCTGGCACCAGTCGAACATGGCGGTCCACCGCGACGAGCTCGAGCACCTGCTGATGATCGCGCGCAGCGACAAGCATTGAGCACGCGTCCCCGCGCCGGCGCGGCGCTGCTGCCCGTCCTCGCGCTGATCGTCAACGCCCTCGTCTGGGGCACATCGTGGTGGCCGTTCCGCGCCATGCGCGATCAGGGCCTGCATCCGCTCTGGGCGACCGCGCTGATCTACATCGCAGTCAGCGCGGCGATCGTCCTGCTGCGGCCGCGGGCGCTCGCGACGCTGATGCGCACGCCGGTGCTGTGGGTGCTGGTGCTGGCGGCGGGCACGACCAACGCGGCGTTCAATTGGGGCGTCGTCATCGGCGACGTGGTGCGCGTCGTGCTGCTGTTCTATCTGATGCCGCTGTGGTCGGTGCTGCTGGCAAGGGGGCTGCTCGACGAGCGGCTCACGCGCATCGCGGTGCTGCGCATCGCGCTCGCGATGGCCGGTGCCGCCGTCATCCTGTGGCCGGGCGGCGGCAACCTCGCCGACAGCGTGGTGGTGCACTGGCTGCCCGATCTGCTCGGCCTGGTCGGCGGCTTCTCGTTCGCGCTCAACAACGTGATGCTGCGGCGCGAGGCGCACCGGCCGGAGGCGGCGCGCGCACTGGCGATGTTCATCGGCGGCGCGGTCGTCGCGACGGCACTCGCCGCGTCGCTAACCGCGGCCGGCTCGATCGGACCGCCGCCGCCGGCCGGCATCGGCTGGATCGCGATCGCGCTGGTGATGGCCGCGCTGTTCGCGGCCAGCAACCTGGCTCTGCAGTACGGCGCGGCGCGCCTGCCGGCGCACATCACCGCGGTCGTGATGCTGACCGAAGTGGTGTTCGCATCGGCATCGGCGCTCGCGCTCGGCGCCGGCACGGCGACGGCCGCACTGGCGCTCGGTGGCGCGCTCGTCTTCGCGGCCGCGCTGCTCGCGGCATTCGAGCCGTAGCGTGCGGTCAGCGTGCGGCCGGCAGCCGCAGCAGCGGATCGACCGCCTGCAGCGTGCCGATGAAGCTCGCTTCGAGCAGCGGCTTGACGAGGTAGGCATCGCAGCCGGCGAGCGCGCCGCGCACCCGATCGGACTCGCCGGTCAGTCCCGTGACGAGCACGACGGCGGTGGTGCCGGCCGCCGGATCGCGCGCCTGGCGCTGCTTGATGTACTGGCAGACGCGCAGACCATCGACGCTGCCCGGCGAGCCGAGCACGATGTCGACGAATGCGATCGCGTAGCGGTAGCGGCTTGCCAGCTCGAGCGCCTCCTCGCCGTCGTTGGCCGTCTGGACGCGATAGCCGTAGCGCTGCAGGCGCTGTGCGAGAAACTTGCGGGCGATCGCGCTGTCGTCGACGACGAGCACGTCGCGCGCGGCCGCGCCGACGGCCGCGGCTTCAGGCTCCGGCAGGACGGCAGGCACCATCGCGGCGCACGGGTCGGCGCGGTCGGACGGCGCCATCCGCACGGTGGTCTGCCGGCCGCGCATCGCCACCATCAGATCGAGCTCGCGCACGATGTGGATCGGATCGATCGGCCGCGTCAGCCACGCCATCGCATCGGCCGGTGCGCGCGCACCGACGAACACCGTGTCGGCCGTGCGCGCGGCCACCCGCACCGCGTCGACCGCTGAACGCTGGTCCGCATCGGCGATCACGAAATCGCTGGGCTCGGCCGCGGCCACCGGCACGTAGACGGAATCGCCCTGCGCCGCGAGGCGGAAAAACGACGCCAGCGCGTCGCGCTCGAATTCGCTGAAGCCGGCCAGGGCGACGCGATAACGGTGTACGGGTGCGGGCTTCACGGAACGGCGAGGCTGAGGCGTGCGACGGTGCAACGAGGCAGGCACGACGCTCGCACCCTCGGGCATGTTCGCGGCTGGCCGCAGGCGCGTCAAGCGCACCGGCACGCCGGCCGGCGCCGCCGCGTGCCGGAGTTCGCACGCTTGGCTAACATGCGCCCACCTGCGGCCCGTCGGCCGATGCGGAGGACAGCTCGATGCCCAGCGTCTACGACTTCGAAGCCCTGTCGATCGACGGCAAGCCGGCCGCGCTCGCGAGCCAGCGCGGCAAGGTGCTGCTGATCGTCAACACCGCCAGCGCATGCGGCTTCACGCCGCAGTTCGCCGGCCTCGAAAAGCTCTGGCAGGACTACCGCGACCGCGGCCTCGTGATCGTCGGCTTTCCGAGCAACCAGTTCGGCCACCAGGACCCGGGCACGAACGACGAGATCGCGTCGTTCTGCCAGCTCAACTACGGCGTGAGCTTCCCGATGATGGCCAAGGTCGACGTCAACGGCTCGGCCGCCCATCCGCTCTGGAAATGGCTGACCGCCGAAGCGCCGGGCATCCTCGGCACGAAGGCGATCAAGTGGAACTTCACGAAGTTCCTGATCGGCAAGGACGGCGAGGTGATCAAGCGCTATGCGCCGAACGACACGCCCGAATCGCTGCAGAAGGACATCGAGGCGGCGCTGGCCGCATAGGTTCGTTCGGACGCCAGCGTCGATAATCGAAGCTTCCCCAAGGAGCCGTTCCATGTTCGAGCACGTCGAGCCGTTCGCCGGCGATCCGATCCTGAGCCTCAACGAGGACTTCCAGAAGGATCCGCGGCCGCACAAGATCAACTTGAGCATCGGCATCTACTTCGACGATGCCGGCAACATCCCGGTGCTCGAATCGGTGCGGCGCGCCGAGCGCATCGTGGTCGACAAGGGCGGCGCCAAGCCCTATCTGCCGATCGAAGGCGCGGCGAACTTCCGCACCGCGGTGCAGCATCTGCTGTTCGGCGCCGACCATGCGATGGTGGCGTCGGGCCGCATCGCGACGATCCAGTCGGTCGGGTCCAGCGGCGGCTTGAAGGTCGGCGCCGACTTCATCGCGCGCTACTTTCCGGGCAGCGAAGTCTGGGTCAGCGATCCGAGCTGGGACAACCACCGCTCGATGTTCGAAGGCGCGGGCCTGAAGGTCCACACCTATCCGTACTACGACGCAACCACCGGCGGCGTGCGCTTCGACGAGATGCTGGCGACGCTCGCGAGCCTGCCGGCGCGCAGCGTCGTGCTGCTGCATGCCTGCTGCCACAACCCGACCGGCGTCGACCTGACGCCGGCGCAGTGGGACCGGCTGATCCCGGTGCTGCGCGAGCGCGAGCTGCTGCCTTACCTCGATCTCGCCTACCAGGGCTTCGGCGACGGCATCGAAGCCGATGCGCGCGCGGTGCGCGCGCTGGCCGACGCGGGCCTCAGCTTCTTCATCGCCAACTCGTTCTCCAAGAGCATGAGCGTGTACGGCGAGCGCTGCGGCGCCCTCAGCGTCGTCTGCCCCGACGCGGCGCAGGCCGCCAACGTGCTCGGGCAGCTCAAGTTCACGGTGCGCCGCAACTATTCCAGCCCGCCGATCCACGGCGGCCAGATCGTCGCGACCGTGCTGACCGACCCGGCCCTGCGGCCGCTCTGGGAGGGCGAGCTCTCCGCGATGCGCGAGCGCATCCTGGCGATGCGCAAGAGCCTGCATGCGGTGCTGAGCGCACGCGTGCCCGGCCGCGACTTCGGATACTTCCTGACGCAGCGCGGCATGTTCAGCTACACCGGCCTCTCCGCCGCGCAGGTCGACCGGCTGCGCGAGGAGTTCGCCGTCTATCTGGTGCGCTCGGGGCGGATCTGCGTCGCAGGTCTGAATACCGGCAATGTCGATGCCGCCGCCGCCGCGATGGCGGCGGTGATGGGAGCCTGAACGTTCAGCCTTTGCCGTAGCGCCGCTGCGCGTACAGGCCGAGGCCGGTCGCGACGCTCGCGAAACGGTCGCCGCGCACCGCGCGCGCACGCGGGAACGCCGCGGCGATGCGGCTCGCGAGCAGACGCAGCCCCGTCGAGCCGCCGGTGAAATAGAGCGCGTCGATGCGCTCGGCCGGCAGGCCGGCCTGCGCCGCGGTGGCCAGCGCCGCGTCGACGATGCGCGCGATGTCGGCCTCGATCGCCGCGACGGCGCCGGCCTCGTCGATCTCGGCTGCCAGACCCGCCTCGGTGCTGCCGAGGTCGATACCGACCCGGCCGCCGTCGGCCACGGCGATCTTCGCGCTCTCGGCGCACGCCGCGAGCTCGTGCCCGAGGCGCTGCTCGACGACCGCCATCAGCCGCGCATGCTGGCGCAGGTCGGCGTAGAAGCCGCGCATGCCGCGCAGCTCGGCAACGCGCGCCGGGTTGTAGACGGTGTTGATCAGGTGCCAGGTCGCGAGATCGAAGTAGGCGCCGCTCGGAACTTCGCGCGGCGGACCGCCGCCGTTGCTCGGGCCGAACGCACCGTAGCCGTACGCCGGCAGGATCGCCGCGAGCTCGACCCGGCGGTCGAAGTCGGTGCCGGCGACGTGCACGCCGTGGTTGGCGAGGATGTCGGCCTTGCGGTCGGCGCGCTGCGCGCGCTCGCGGCCCAGGCGCAACAGCGAGAAGTCCGAGGTGCCGCCGCCGATGTCGGCGACCAGCACGAGCTCCTCGCCGGCGACGCCGCGTTCATAGTCGAATGCCGCAGCCACCGGCTCGTACTGGAATTCGATCTGCGTGAAGCCGACGGCCTTCGCCGCGGCCCGCAGCGCCGCCTCGGCCTGCGCATCGCGGGCCGGGTCGTCATCGACGAAATAGACCGGCCGACCGAGCACCGCGCGCCGTATCGGCCCGCCCACGGTGCGCTCGGCGCAGCTCTTCAGATGCTTCAGGTAGCCGGCGACGATGTCGCGGTACTTGACGCCGCGGCCGCCGCCGACGTCGGTCGTCTGGTCGAGCAGGCTGCTGCCGAGCACGCTCTTCATCGATCGCATCAACCGGCCGTCGAGGCCGTCGACGTAGGCCGCCACCGCGGCGCGGCCGTAGGTTCGCTCATGGCCGTCGGCATGACAGAAGACCGCGGTCGGCATCGTCGACTGGCCCGGCTCGAGCTCGACCAGGCGCATCGCGCCGGCGCCGTCGGGCACCGCGATGGCGGAATTGGACGTGCCGAAGTCGATGGCGCAGTACATGGACGAATCGCGCGGCCGAAGGGGGCGCGATTCTAGCGGCGCCGGCACTTCGAAGACGGCCGGCGGCACCGGGCCGCGGTTCGCTCAGCGGGGCGGGCTGGCCTCGGCCGGGCGAGACGCGGGAGCCTCGGGCAAGGTGGCGGCGTCCGCGGTGGCGACCGGCAGCCGTACCTGCACCGTGGACTTGGCTATGCGCACCGGCGACACCCGGCCATTGCGCAGCGTCCCGCCGTCCTGCAGTTCGGCGCCTAGCGACGCGAGCAGCAGCGCCGAGCCCACCGCGGCGGTGACGGTGCTCCAGGTGATCGCTTGCAACGACGCGAGATTCATGACTGCTCTTTTGGATCGGCTCTGCCGGCGCGGCCGGCTTTCAACGAGGAGCGAAGGCTAGGCCATCCCTAACGGCGTGTCGTCCCCACTCGTGGGGATGGCACACGGCCCGCGGGCCGCAGTCGCGCCGATGAGACATCACCGTAACAAGCTGTCGTTCGACTGGCATTTCGCTGTTTGCCTTGTCATCAGCGGCCCGCACACTCGGACCCGATCTCACCGCTGCTCAACGCCACTGCAGAAGGACGTGCGATGAACTTGATTCCCGCCTGGCTCCGCACCCTTCATCCACGGAACCGCCGGCCGATGCCACCGGACACCGATCCGGCCGACATGGGCACGACCTTCGGGCTTGAAGCCGCCCTGCCCGGGCTGACGGATGCCTCGCGGCAGGAACTGCAATGTCTGCGGCTGGAAGAACTCGAGCCCGACAGCCGATACACCCGGCCGGCGCGGCTGTAGCCTTTGCCCCTTCCACGGGCTGCCCGCAGCAACTCCATCCTCCCCTGCGACGTGCATTCAGTGCTCGTCGTCGATGCTCGTGGCGCCGGCGACCGCCTGTTCTTTTGCTCGGACCGAGACGATACCGCTGCTGCGGCGCAGCAACATTGCTGCGCTGTCGTATAGGCAGGGCAGCTTGTAACAGAGTGTGATCAATCGTCCGCGGGCCAGGTCAGACGCTGACGACGCAGCGATCGACATAGCCTTCGGCCTCGCCGCGGCTGCTGTGGCCGCGCGCATGGCAGATCACCCGCGTTCGTCCCGCCGGATGCTCGACGACATAGTCGTGGCGGCAGTGCAGGTGCCCATGGATCCACAAGTCCGCCGCCGGCAACAGGTCGTCGTCGGCATTGCAGAAGCTGGCGGTGCCGGGCTGCGGGCCGTAGCGCGGATCGGCGCTGCGCAGGCTGGGCGCATAGTGGGTGATGACCACGGTGCGACCCCAGTCCGCTGCCGGCTGCGCCAGCTCGGCCTCGAGCCAGGCCCGGCAGGCCAGTCCTTCCTCGCGCTTGACGGCGGCGTCGAACGGTCGGTCGCCGCGCCTGGCCTGCATCAGGTTCAGGAAGTACGCCGCCGCGCGCATCGCTCGCGGCCGTTGCGCCGCGCCGTACAGATCGAAGTCGCACCAGCGCACCGTGCCGATGAAGCGGATGCGCCGGCCGTCGCGGTCGGTCAGCACGAGCCGCTCGCACTCCAGCATGCGGATGCCGAGCGCCTCGCAGCGTTCTCGAAGGCCGCGCCATGCGCGCGTCAGCTCGCGGCCGTCGAACTCGTGGTTGCCGGCCACGTAGATCACCGGCACCGGCCAGTCGGCGAACTGCGCCAGGCCGTCCCACGAGCGGTCGATGTCGCCCGCCAGCACGAGCAGATCGGCCTCGGGCGCCGGCCTGGCAACGTAGGTTTCGGTTTCGAGATGGAGGTCGGACAGGAGCTGGAGCCGCATGCGCGCGTCAGCTCGCGCCGTGGCAGAGCTTGAACTTGCGGCCGCTGCCGCACGGGCAGGGGTCGTTGCGGCCGACTTTCGGCGTCTCGCGCCGCACCGTCTCGACGCGGAAGCGCTGCTCGCTGGTCAGGTCGTGCAGGTCGCAGACCGCGCCGACCAGCTCGTCGATGGCGTCGTCGAGCGTGGTCAATGGAACTTCGCGGTCGAACAGCGCGACGATCTCGCGCTCCTCGTCGGTCGAAGGCGGCAGGTGGCGGAAGATGTGCGCGACCGCAGCCATCACCGCGTCGTCCTGCATCTCCAGCAGGTCCGGAAAGACCTGCGTCGCGTGCGCGAAGCCGGCCACCCACGGCAGCATGGCGCGCTGGATCGGCGTCGACGGCGCGTCGGCTTCCGGCTGATCGGGCGGCGCCTCGTCGTCGTCTTCCAGCACCAGCGGCTCGAACCAGCCATCGTCGGACAGCGCCCGGTGCAGCGCCGCATGGCGCCGCAGGATCAGCGCGTCGCACCGCTGGCGCCAAGCCGGGTCGACGTCGTCGGGCAGCGGCCGCCCGTCTTCGTCGTAGACATGGGCGAGCCACGTCGCCGGCGCGAGCAGTACCGGCTGCACCAGTACGCCGCACAGATAGCCGTCGAGCATCACGACATCGAGCGGCTCGTACGCATCGGGGGTTTGCGCGAGCAGTTCGTCGAGTTCCGCGAACTCCGCATCGGTCAGGTCGACGGTGGCGGTGCGGGCGGGCGGTGGCGTATCGAATCCGGGCATGGTGCGATTGTCCGTCGGCAGCCCTACACCGAGAAGCGCCCGATGAGCCGGAAGCGCGGCCCGGGATGCACGAGCCGCGCGAGCGACGCGACCGCACCGCGCGACACCGTGCGGCGCGACACCCGCAGCAGCGCGCTGCCGACCGGCACCTCGAGCAGCCGCGCCTCGTCCTCCGATGCCAGCACAGCCTCGACGACCTGCTCGGCCTCGGTCAGCGGCGCCTGCTCGAACAGCAGGCGCGACGGCGTGGTGCGGCTCAGGTCGCTGTCGAGCAGATCGGGCGCGAGCGCAGGATTGACGTGCCGGTCCTCGAGCTGGATAGGCACGCCGTTCTCGAGGTGGACCAGCCGCACGTGAAACACCGGCGCGCCCTTGCGCAGGCGCATCGCACGCGCGATCTCGGCGCTCGCGCGCTCGCGCGCGGCGCTGCAGACGCGCGTCGCATGCGCATGGCCGCGCTCGGCGATCTCGTCGTGGATGTCGCGCACCTGCAGCAGGTTGGAGATCGGATGCAGCTCGGCGACATACGAGCCCGAGCCCTGGCGGCGTTCGATCAGGCCTTCGTCCTCGAGCTCGCGCAGCGCCCGGTGCACCGTCATGCGGGCGCAGCCGAACTGCGCCACCAGCTCGCGCTCGGACGGCAGGCGCACGCCGGGCCGCCAGCCGCCTGCCGCGATGCGGCCGCGCAGCGACGCCTTGACGGCCTCGTAAGGCAAGGTGCGCGACGCCTTCACGGCGCCCGCAGCATCGGACTTCATGAGGCATTCTAGAAGCGGGCGGCGTCGCGGCCGCACGGCCGCATGCTAAAGTTGTCTAGACCACTTTGGGATGCCGCGACCATGAGCACCACGACCCACACGATCGCGCCGGGGCGCCTGGATGCCGCCCTGCTGCAGGCGGCAGCGGACGGCGGAGCGCGCTGGCGCATCGCCGACGAAGCGCGCGCCGGCATCGATGCCAGCGTGCGCGCCGTTGCCGAACTGGTCGGACGCGACGCGCCGGTCTACGGCATCAACACCGGCTTCGGCAAGCTCGCGCAGACGCGCATCCCGACCGACCAGCTCGCCGCGCTGCAGAAGAACCTCGTGCTGTCGCACAGCGCCGGCGTCGGCCAGCCGCTCGCCGCGCCGGTCGTGCGGCTGATGCTGCTGCTGAAGGCGGCGAGCCTGGCGCACGGCGTCTCGGCGGTGCGCGCCGAGGTCATCGATGCGCTGCTCGCGCTGCTCGCGGCCGACGTGCTGCCGGTGATCCCCGAGAAGGGCTCGGTCGGCGCCTCCGGCGATCTCGCGCCGCTGGCGCACATGGCGGGCGTGCTGATCGGCATCGGCGAGGCCTGGGTCGACGGGCGCCGCACGCCGGCCGTGGAGGCGCTGGCCCGCGCCGGGCTGCGGCCGTTCGAGCTCGGTCCGAAGGAAGGCCTCGCGCTGCTGAACGGCACGCAGGCGTCGACCGCGCTCGCGATCCGCGCGGCACAGCGCCTGCAGCGCATCCACGACGCCGCCGTCGCGGTCGGCGCGATGACGGTCGACGCGGCGAAAGGCTCGGACACGCCGTTCGACGACCGCATCCACGCCGTGCGCGGCCAGCCCGGCCAGCGCGAAGTCGCGGCGCGCTACCGCGACTGGCTGGCCGGCAGCCCGATGCGGCTGTCGCACCTCGATTGCGACAAGGTGCAGGATCCGTACTGCCTGCGCTGCCAGCCGCAGGTGATGGGTGCCTGCCTCGACCAGATGCGCCACGCCTGGGACGTGCTGCTGCGCGAGGCCAACGGCGTCTCCGACAACCCGCTGGTCTTCGCGGCCGACGCGGAGGGTCATCACGAAGCGCTGTCCGGCGGCAACTTCCACGCCGAGCCGGTGGCGTTCGCTGCCGACAACCTCGCGCTCGCGATCGCCGAGATCGGCGCGCTGTCGGAGCGCCGCACCGCGATGCTGATGGATCCGGTGCTGTCCGGGCTGCCGGCGTTCCTGGTCGAGCACGGCGGGCTGCATTCGGGCTTCATGATCGCGCAGGTCACCGCGGCGGCGCTGGCGTCGGAGAACAAGTCGCTCGCCCATCCGGCGAGCGTCGACTCGCTGCCGACGTCGGCCAATCAGGAAGATCACGTCTCGATGGCGACCTACGCGGCGCGGCGGCTGCACGCGATGCTCGACAACACCGCCGGCATCGTCGCCATCGAATGGCTGGCGGCGGCGCAAGCGATCGACTTCCGCCGGCCGCTGCAGTCGTCGGCCGCGCTCGAGCGCCTGCATGCGCAACTGCGCGCGCGCGTGCCGCACCTGGGCGTGGACCGGTTGATGGCGCCGGACATCGAGGCGGCGACCGCGCTGGTCGAGGCCGGCATCACGCCGCCCTGACGGCCGGAGCGCCGGGGCCGCGGTCGTGATAGCGTCACGCCCGCCGTGGCGCGCCGTGCGCCGGAAACAGAACTTTCCGGGCGGCCGCTGCTCAGAGCGTGCTCCCCTCGGGCTCCCTCCCTGCCCGCAACCCCTACGCAAATCTACGAAGAGGCTCGTCCATGAATCTCAACCGGCGTGACTTCTCCGCCGCCCTCGTCGGCACCGCGCTCGGCGGCCTGAGCGTCGCGGCACGCGCGCAGGCGCCCGTCGAAGGCCAGCAGTACCTGCGGCTGCAGCCGTCGGTGCCGACGTCGACCGGCAACAAGATCGAGGTCATCGAGTTCTTCTCGTACGCCTGCCCGCACTGCTTCGAGTTCGAGCCGACGCTCGAAGCCTGGATCAAGACGCTGCCGCCCGACGTGATGTTCCATCGCGTGCCGGTGCCGTTCCTGTTCAACTACGAGAACTTCCAGCGCCTCTACTACACGCTCGAGACGCTCGGCAAGGTCGACGCGATGCAGCTGAAGGTGTTCAACGCGGTGCACGTCGAGCATCAGCGCCTCGACAAGCCCGCGGACATGGCCGCACTCGTCAACAAGGTCACCGGCGTCGACCAGGCGAAGTTTCTCGACATCTACAACTCGTTCTCGGTCGCGACCAGCGTCGGCAAGGCGAAGAAGCTGGTGCTCGACTCGTACAAGGTCGACTCGGTGCCGATGCTCGCGATCCAGGGCCGCTGGACGACGTCGCCCGGCCAGGCGCGCGGCGCGGAGGCCGCCGTCAACACCGCGAACTTCCTGATCGCGCAGGCCCGCAAAGGCTGATCAGCGCTCCAGCTGCACGGTTTTCAAGCTCTCGGCGCGGATGTCCTCGGTGACCTCGGCCTTGAGCTCGGAGAAGCGCGCGGTCGTCTTCACGGTGTAGTGGCGCGGGTAGGGCAGGTCGATCGCGAGCTCCTTCTTGATCCGCCCGGGCCGCGCGCTGAAGACGACGCAGCGGTTCGCCATGAAGATCGCCTCGTCGACGTCGTGCGTGACGAACAGCACCGTCTTCTTGTGCAGCTCCCAGATCGACAGCAGGAGCTCCTGCATCAGCGCGCGGGTCTGGTGGTCGAGCGCGCCGAACGGCTCGTCGAGCAGCAGGATCTTCGGGTCGTTGGCGAGCGCGCGCGCCAGCGCGACCCGCTGCTGCATGCCGCCCGACAGCTGCTTCGGATAGTGGCGCTCGAAACCCGCGAGGCCGATCTCGGCGATGTAGCGCGCGGCGATCTCGGCCTGCTCGGCGGCCGGCAGGCCCTTTTCGCGCAGCCCGAAGCAGATGTTCTCGCGCACCGTCAGCCACGGGAACAGCGTGTAGCTCTGGAACACCATGCCGCGGTCGGCGCCCGGGCCGGCGACGGGCTGGCCGTCGAGCAGCACGTCGCCCGCCGTCGGCACGTCGAGCCCGGCGACGATGCGCAGCAAGGTCGACTTGCCGCAACCCGACGGGCCGAGGATCGTGATGAAGTCGTTGTCGGCAACGGCCAGCGATGTCGGCTGCAGCGCGAGCGTCGGCGCGCCGCCGTGCATGCCGGCGAAGGTCCGCGAGACCGAGCGGATCGACAGCCTGCTCACAGCCCCGCCCACCGGAACATCCGCCGGTTCGTGCGCTTGAACGCCCAGTCGGAGACCAGTCCGATCGCGCCTATCGTGATGATCCCGAAGATGATCTGGTCGGTCGCCAGCAGCGCCTGGCTGTCGGTGATCATGTGGCCGATGCCGGTGGACGCGCCGATCAGCTCCGCGACGATCACGTAGGTCCAGGCCCAGCCGAGCACGAGGCGCAGGGTCTCCGCGATCTGCGGCGCCGCCGCCGGAATCAGTACCCGCTTGACGATGCCCCAGTCGCCGGCGCCCAGCGTATAGGCCGCCTCGACGAGGTCGCGCCGCGTGCCGCCGACCGTCAACGCCACCATCAGGACGAGCTGGAAGAACGAGCCGAGGAAGATCACCGCGAGCTTCTGCGCCTCGCCGATGCCCGCCCACAGGATCAGCAGCGGTATGAACGCCGACGCCGGCAGGTAGCGCGCGAACGACACGAACGGCTCGAAGAAGGCTTCGATGCCCTTGTACGCGCCCATCGCGACGCCGAGCGGCAGCGCGACGACCGCTGCGAGCACGAAGCCGCCGACGACGCGCCAGACGGTGTAGCCGATGTCCTTCGCGAAGCCCTGCTCGGCCAGCAGGGTCCAGCCGGAGCGCAGCATCGCGAGCGGATCGGCGAGGAAGGTCTTGGGCACGAAGCCGGAGAACGTCGCCGCCGACCAGACGGCGAAGAACAGCACGAAGAACGCGACGCCGAGCGCGACGCGCGCGGCGGCGCCGATCTCCCGCAGCGGCTTCAAGCGACGCGCCGGCAGCTACTGGATGAAGCTCGTGTCGGCCAGATGGCTCAGGTCGGGAATCTGCTTGATCGTGCCGACCTCGAGCAGCAGGTCGGCAGCGTCCTTCGTGAACGCCTGGAACTCGCTCTTGAAGAACTTCTGGTTCGCGGCGCGGTCCTGCCAGCGCAGGTAGGCCTGCGACTTCTCGAAGTCCTCGCCGCTCTGCTTGACGTCGGCGCCCATGATCTCGTACGACTTCTTCGGCTCGCGCTTGATCATGTCGAGCGCGTCGAAGTAGCCGTCGGCGAGCGCCTTCGCGGCCTTCGGGTTGTCCTTCAGGAACTTCGGCGTGCAGCCGAAGGTGTCCATCACCATCGGATAGTCGAGCGTCGTCGCGAGGATCTTGCCGGCCTCGGGCTTGCCGCGCACCGTCGACAGGTACGGCTCGTAGGTCATCGCGGCGTCGAGGTCGTTGCCGGTGACGAACGCGTTGGCGGCGGCCTGCGGCTCCAAGGTGACGACCTTGACGTCCTTCACCGACAGGCCGTTCTTCTTCAGCATCCAGGCGAGGCCGAAGTACGGCGACGTACCCGGCGCGGACGCGCCGACGGTCTTGCCCTTCAGGTCGGCGATCTTCGCGATCGCGTTGCGCGCGACGAGACCGTCGGCGCCGTAGCTCTTGTCGAGCTGGAAGATCTGCGTCGTCGCGACGCCGTTGGCGTTCCACACGACCCAGGTCTCGACCGTGGTCGCGGCGCACTGCACGTCGCCCGACGCGATCGCGAGGTGACGGTCCTTCTGCGGGATCTTCTTGATCGTCACCGCGAGGCCGTGCTTCTTGAAGATGCCGGCTTCGTTGGCGAGCGTCAGCGGCGCGAAGCCGGTCCAGCCCGAGATGCCGATCGCGACCGGCGTTTCCTGGGCGGCCGCCGGCGGTCCGTAGGCCAGCGCACACGCCGCGAGCAGGGGTCCGAGCAGGAAGGTGCGACGCATCGTGAGCTCCTCGTGGTATGTGGTCAGCGCCATGCAGGCGCGCATGCAAACGCGTGCGGCGGGAGTCTACACTGGGGGTTGTCTAGGCCACTTGATGCGGCACATGGCACCCGCCACCCACACCTTGCAGCGCGGCACGTCGCCGCTGCTGGTCTCGTTCCCGCACGCAGGCACGGTGATCCCGCCCGAGCTCGAGGCGCGCATGACGCCCGAGGCACTGCAGCGTGCGGACGTCGACTGGCACCTGCCGCAGCTCTATGCGTTCGCCGAGGGGCTGGGCGCGAGCCTGCTGATCGCGCGGCACGCGCGCCACGTGATCGACCTGAACCGGCCGCCGGAAGACACGAGCCTCTATCCGGGGCAGGACGTGACCGGCCTGCTGCCGATCGACACGTTCCGCAAGGAGCCGCTCTACCGTGCCGGTCAGGCGCCGCGACCGGGCGAAGCGAAGCAGCGCCTGGCGACCTATTGGCAGCCCTACCACGACGCGCTGCGCGGCGAGCTCGAGCGGCTGCACGCCGAGCACGGCCGCGTCGTGCTGTGGGATGCGCATTCGATCGCCAGCGTGATGCCGCGCTTCTTCGACGGCAAGCTGCCCGACCTCAACCTCGGCACCGCCGACGGCCGTGCCTGTGCTCCGGCGATCCAGGCCGCGGTCGAAGCGGAGATGCGCGCACGGACCGGCTACACGCACGTCTCGAACGGCCGCTTCAAGGGCGGCTACATCACGCGGCACTACGGCCAGCCCGAGCGCGGCATCCATGCGCTGCAGCTCGAGATGTGCCAGTGCGTCTACATGGACGAGACGGCCCCGTTCGCCTACCGGCCCGACCTGGCGGCCGGCGTGCAGCCGCTATTGCAGCGCATGCTGCAGGCCGCGCTGGAAGCGCGCGCGTAGCGGGTTCGCGGCGATCGCATAGGCCAGCTCGGCCGGGTGGTCGACGTCCCACAGGCACAGGTCGGCGCGCTTGCCGACCTCGACGGTGCCGCGGTCGCCGAGCAGCCCGAGCGCGCGCGCCGCATGGCGCGTGACGCCGAGCAGCGCCTCGGCCGGCGTCATGCGGAACAAGGTGCAGGCCATGTTCATCATCAGCAGCAGGTGCGTCGTCGGGCTGGTGCCGGGATTGCAGTCGGTCGCCACCGCCATCGGCACGCGGTGCTTCCGCAACAGCGCGATCGGCGGCGGCTGCGTGTCGCGCAGGAAGTAGTAGGCGCCCGGCAGCATCACGGCGACCGTGCCGGCGCACGCCATCGCGATCGTGCCGGCTTCGTCGAGGTGCTCCAAGTGGTCGGCCGACAGCGCGCCGAACTCGGCCGCGAGCGCCGCGCCGCCCTGGTTCGAGAGCTGCTCGGCGTGCAGCTTGACCGGCAGCCCGGCGGCGCGCGCCGCCTCGAAGACGCGCCGCGTCTGCGCCGGCGTGAAGCCTATCGTCTCGCAGAACGCATCGACGGCATCGGCGAGCCTGAGCCGCGCTGCCTCGGGCAGGATGTGCTGCACGACCTCGTCGATGTAGTCGTCGGGCCGGCCGGCGAACTCGGGCGGCAGCGCGTGCGCGGCGAGCAGGGTGGTGCGCACGTCGACCGGGAAGCGCTGGCCGAGCGCGCGTGCGACCTGCAGCGACTTCAGCTCGGCCTTCTGGTTCAGGCCGTAGCCGGACTTGATCTCGACCGTCGTGACGCCGTGCCGCATCAGGCTCGCGAGGCGCCGTGCCGATTGCTGCTGCAGGTCGGCCGGATGTGCCTCGCGCGTCTGCCGCACGGTCGACACGATGCCGCCGCCGGCGCGCGCGATCTCCTCGTAGCTCGCGCCCTGCAAGCGCAACTCGAACTCGCGCGCGCGGTCGCCGGCATAGACGAGGTGGGTGTGGCAATCGATGAAGCCGGGGGTCAGCAGCGCGCCTTCGGCATCGACCTCGTCGCGCGGCCGCGAGGCGGGCTCGAGCGCCGACATCGGGCCGAGCGCGACGATCGCGCCCTGGTCGACCGCGACGAACGCTGCGCCCGAAACGGCGCAAGCATCGTCGGCAGCGCTGACGATGCGGGTGTTGCGGATCAGCAGGTCGTAGGCCATCGCTTGCGGTTCATCATGAAGCGTCGACGAGCGCGCGGCGTGCGGCGACGAAGCGTGCGCGCGCGTCATCCGCCAGCGCATGCCGGCCGTCGGCGATGCGGCGCCGGCCCGCGACCCAGACGTCGCTGATCGCACGGCCGCCCTGGCGCGCGAAGACGTGGCTCGCGAGCATGGCAGCGGCCGGCAGGCCATCGAGCGCCGGATCGCCGCCCAGGACGACGAAGTCGGCCGCTTGCCCGACCGCGAGGCCGGCACCGCGTCCGCGCGCCTTGGCGCCGCCGCGCACGGCGGTCTGCCAGAGGTGATCGGCGACCTGCGGACGGCCCGGGCTCGCGAGCAGATTGCGCCGGCCGAGCGCAAGGCGCTGACCGTATTCGAGCAGCCGCAGCTCTTCGGCCGCATCGACGCTCGCGTGGCTGTCGGAGCCTATGCCCCACGCACCGCCCGCCGCGTCGAAGGCCGCTGCATCGAACAGCCCGTCGCCGAGGTTGGCCTCGGTCGTCGGGCACAGACCGGCGACCGCGCCCGACGCGACGATGCCGTCGCGCTCGGCCGCATCGAGGTGCGTCGCATGCACGAGGCACCAGCGCGCATCGACCGGCGCATGGTCGAGCAGCCAGCGCACCGGGCGCGCGCCGCTCCACGCGATGCATTCGTCGACCTCGCGCTGCTGCTCGGCGATGTGGATGTGGATCGGCAGCGCCGGGTCGAGCGCCCGGGCGCCCGCCAGCAGATCGGCGAGCGCTGGCGGCGTGACCGCGCGCAGCGAATGCGGTGCGATGCCGACCGCGCAACCGGCGCCGCGCAAGCGCTCGACGATCCCGAGCAGGCCGCCCACGCTGTCGATGAAGCGACGCTGGTCGGGCCGCGGTTCGGCCCCGCCGAAGCCGCTCGTCTGATACAGCACCGGCAGCAGGGTCAGCGCGATGCCGGCGGCGTCGGCGGCGCGCTGCAGCCGCAGCGCCATCTCGGCCGGCTCGGCATAGCGGGCGCCGCCGGCATCGTGGTGCAGGTAGTGGAACTCGCAGACCGCCGTGTAGCCGGCCTGCAGCATCTCGATGTAGAGCTGCAGCGCGACGGCTTCGAGCTGATCCGGCGAGATCGCGAGCGCGAATCGGTACATCAGGTCGCGCCACGTCCAGAAGCTGTCGTCGGCCTCGCCGCGGTGCTCGGTCAGGCCGGCGAAGGCGCGCTGGAAGGCATGGGAGTGCAGGTTGGCGATGCCGGGCACGACCGGTCCGCCCGCGCGCATCGCGCCCGCGGGCGGCGCCACGCCGGCGCGCAGGTCGATCAAGGTACCGGCGTCATCCCACGCAAGCAGCACGTCGTGCGCCCAGCCGTTCGGCAGCAGGGCCTGGGGTGCATGCAGCGTGTCGTTCATGGACGGCGATCGTCGCACAGGCGAACGTGGAGCAAGGTCGCATCGGCGCTGCTCGGCGCGACCTGCAGCGCGTCGATCGGCGCGCGCCACAAAAGGCCGGTGCCGGGCGCGAGCTCGATGTCGCTCGACACGCGCCAAGTTCCGGCAACGCACAGCAGTGCACCGGCGGCATCGCCGGCGATCGAGCCTTCGGCATCGACGCGCGTCACGTCACTGCGCCACAGCCCGCGCCGCGTCATCACGTTGAAGTCGCGACACGGGCCGCCGAGCAGTTCGGCGTCGAGCGCCGGCTCGCCCGGAAAGCGCAGCGGCACCAGCGGCCGGTCGAGTTGCAGCACGCCATCGGCCGCGACCAGCCGCATCCCCGAGCCCGACAGCAGCACGATGCAACGGTCGATCCCGGGAAACGCCGAGAACGGCGCGTCGCGCGCGACCTCGGCGACGCTGATGCGCCACGCGAAGTCCGCCAGGCCGGCACCAGGCGGGTGGACGGCGATCTCGCGCGTCAGCCCGGCGCCGTTCTTCCATGGCTGCGCCGCGATCCGCGCGAGGTCGTAGCGTTCGAACTCGGGCGTCACCGCGCCAGCATCGGCAGCTTCAGACCCTGCGCCCGGGCCGTCTCGGCCGCGAGCTCGTAGCCGGCGTCGGCATGGCGCATCACGCCCGAGCCGCTGTCGTTGACGAGCACGCGCGCCAGGCGCTTCGCGGCGGCTTCGCTGCCGTCGGCGACGATCACCATGCCGGCATGCTGCGAATAGCCCATGCCGACGCCGCCGCCGTGATGAATCGACACCCAGGTCGCGCCGCCCGACGCGTTGAGCAGCGCGTTCAGCAGCGGCCAGTCGGAGACTGCGTCGGTGCCGTCCTTCATGCCCTCGGTCTCGCGGTTCGGGCTGGCGACCGAGCCGGTGTCGAGGTGGTCGCGGCCGATCACGATGGGCGCCTTCAGCTCGCCGGTCTTCACCATCTCGTTGAAGGCGAGACCGGCCAGATGCCGCTCGCCGAGCGCGAGCCAGCAGATGCGCGCCGGCAGGCCCTGGAACGCGATGCGCTCGCCGGCCATGTCGAGCCAGCGGTGCACGTGCTGGTTGTGCGGGAACAGTTCCTTGATCTTGCGGTCGGTCTTGCGGATGTCTTCCGGATCGCCCGACAAGGCGACCCAGCGGAACGGCCCCTTGCCTTCGCAGAACAGCGGCCGGATGTAGGCCGGCACGAAGCCCGGGAAGTCGAACGCGTTCGCGACCCCTTCGTCGTGCGCGACCTGGCGGATGTTGTTGCCGTAGTCGACCGTCGGCACGCCCATCGCATGGAAGTCGAGCATCGCCTGCACGTGCACCGCGCACGAACGCGCCGCGGCGTCCTTCAGCGCGGCGTGCTGCGACGAATCGCGCTGCGCATCGCGCCAGCGCTCGACCGTCCAGCCCGACGGCAGGTAGCCGTTGACGAGGTCGTGCGCCGAGGTCTGGTCGGTGACGAGATCGGGCCGCGGCGCGTTGCCGGCGCGCACGCGCCGCACCAGCTCGGGCAGCACGTCGGCGGCGTTGCCGAGCAGGCCGATCGAGACCGCCTCGCGCCGCGCGGTGTGCTGGCGGATCAGCGCCAGCGCATCGTCGAGGTCGCGCGCCTGCTTGTCGAGGTAGCGCGTGCGCAGCCGGAAGTCGATGCTCGACTGCTGGCATTCGATGTTCAGCGACACCGCGCCGGCGAAGGTCGCAGCCAGCGGCTGCGCGCCGCCCATGCCGCCGAGGCCGGCGGTCAGGATCCAGCGGCCGGCGAGGTCGCCGCCGTAGTGCTGACGGCCGGCTTCGGCGAAGGTCTCGTAGGTGCCCTGCACGATGCCCTGCGTGCCGATGTAGATCCACGAGCCGGCGGTCATCTGGCCGAACATCATCAAGCCCTTGCGGTCGAGCTCGTGGAAGTGCTCCCAGGTCGCCCACTTCGGCACCAGGTTCGAATTGGCGAGCAGCACGCGCGGCGCGTCGGCATGGGTCTTGAAGATGCCGACCGGCTTGCCCGACTGGATCAGCAGCGATTCGTCGTCGCCGAGCTCGCGCAGGCATTCGAGGATGCGGTCGAACGACGCCCAGTCGCGCGCCGCACGTCCGATGCCGCCATAGACCACGAGCTCCTCGGGTCGCTCGGCGACGTCCGGATCGAGGTTGTTCTGGATCATCCGGTAGGCGGCCTCGGTCAGCCACGACTTGCAGGCGAGCAGGGTGCCGTGCGGCGCGCGCACCACGCGGCCGGGGGCATGGCGAGCGCCGTGCAAGGCGGCATCGGCGAGACGCGGGGTGTCGGTATCGGATTTCATGGCGTTCGGCTTTCGTGCGCTGATTCGTGCGGGGAAGACAAAGTGGTCTAGACCACTTTGGCGAGCATGCGGGAAGTCGGGCGCGGCGTCAACCGTTGCCGCAGTCGGAAACGCGGACCTTGCGCGTCAATACGCGACCGCGCGCGCCGCCTCGATCAGGCCGGCGCGCAGCCACTGGTGCGCGGCGATGCGGTCGTGGCGCATGTGCCAGAGCGCTTCGATGTGCATGGCCTCGAGTTCGAACGGCAGCGGCCGCGCGACCAGTTGATCGCGCGAGCCGGTGGCGTCGACGAAATACAGCGGCAGCACCGTGATCAGATCGCTGCGCGCGACGACGCGGCCGGCGGTGTAGTACTGGTTCACCGTCAGCACGATGCGGCGCGAGCGGTTGCGCGCCGCCAGGATCTCGTCGACCGGGCCGTAGGCGCGCCCCGAGAAGCTGACGAGCAGGTGGTGCGCCTCGCAATACGCGTCGAGCGTGAAGTCGGCGTCGGCGAGCGGATGGCCGCGCCGCATCACGCAGACATAGCCGCCGGCGAGCAGCCGCTCGTGGCGCAGCGACGCCCGAGCGCCTTGCGCCAGCACCGCGGCGACCGCTTCGGGAAAGTAGCCGACCGCGAGATCCGCTTCGCCGCGCTCGAGCATCGGACGCGGGTCGGCCACGATCAGCGGGAGCACCCGCAGGTTCGCGACCGCGCCGGCCGCTTCGATGCGGGCGACCAGCGCCGGCATCAGCATCGCGGCGGTCACGTCCGCCATCGCGATCCGGAAGCTCACGGCGTCGGTCTGGGGACTGAAGCCCGACGGCTCCAGCGCGCCGCGAAGTTGCGCCAATGCAACGCGGACTTCCGCCCAGAGCTCATCTGCCCGCGGTGTCGGCGCGACGCCGCGCGCATTTCTGGTCAGCAAGTCCTCACCTACTGCTTCACGCAGACGGCGTAACGCATTGCTGACAGCGGGTTGCGTGATCGACAGGCGCTCGGCGGCGCGCGTCAGGTTGCGCTCGGCCATCACGACGTCGAACACGCGCAGCAGGTTCAGGTCGAGCGTGCGGAAGTTCACGGCCATGGAATGCCCCGGCGAGTCATTCCACTTGTTTATATCAGTGATTCACAGATGCTAGTTGCATTTATACAGGGTTAACCCTAATCTTCGTTCCGTCGCTGCCGGCAGTCCGGCAGCCGCCAGAAAGGAAAGACCATGAGCGCACTCCTAGCCCTCCGCAACTTCGTCGCCGGCCCGAGGCCGGAGCGGTCCGCTTCCCGCGGAACCTGGACGAGCTTGAACGCGGCGCTGCGCGACGCCCTCGAGAAGTCGGCGCAGGCGCGTGCCCGCCGCGAACTCGCCGAGCTGGCCGATCGGTACAGCGTGACCGATCCCGAACTCGCGAAGGAACTGCGGCATGCCGCAGGCGCCCGCTGAGCGGTCCTGACGACCGCCTACTCCACGAATTTCAGGAACCCGACATGACCACCACGACGACCATCCTGCACGGCCGGCTGGAGCGCGGCCGCTTCGCGCAGCATGCACTTGCCGCGCTCACCGCATGGCTGCCGGCCGCCTGGCGCAGCACCGGCGCGACGCGCCCGACGACAGCCGCGCTCGAAGCCGCCGCCGTGCGCGAAATGGCCTACGCCTATTCGAAGACCGACCCGGGCTTCGCCGACGACCTGTACGCCGCGGCGAATCGCCACGAGGCGCAGCACGCCCCGCGCTGAGCGCCGCAGCGCGCGCGGTCAGGCCGCCAGGCGCGCTTCCATGTCAGCCTTCGTGGCCGTCATCGCCGCCGGGAGGTGGTGCGACAGCTGCTCGAACAGCGCGCCGTGCATGCCGAGTTCGGCGAGCCAGGCGGCGCGGTCGATGCTCGTCACTTGCTCGAACTGCGCCGGGCTGAAGGCCAGCCCGTCCCAGTTGATGTCCTCGTAGCGCGGCGTGATGCCGAACGGGTTGTGCCGGCCTTGCGCACTGCCTGCGACGCGGCCGACCATCCACTCCAGCACGCGCATGTTCTCGCCGTAGCCCGGCCAGACGAACTTGCCGTCGGGTCCCTTGCGGAACCAGTTGACGCAGAAGATCTTCGGCAACGCGGCACCCGCGCGTTCCAGCCGCTCGCCCAGGTCGAGCCAGTGCTGGAAGTAGTCGCTCATGTTGTAGCCCATGAACGGCAGCATCGCGAAAGGATCCCGCCGCACGGCGCCGTTGCCGCCGACCATCGCGGCGGTCGTCTCCGACCCCATCGTCGCGGCCATGTAGACGCCTTCGATCCAGTTGCGCGCCTCGGTGACGAGGGGCACGGTCGTCGAGCGACGGCCGCCGAAGATGAAGGCATCGAGCGGCACGCCGGCCGGGTTGTCCCACTCCGGATCGAGCGCCGGGTTGTTGGTCGCGGCGACGGTGAAGCGCGAGTTCGGATGGGCCGCCTTCGCGCCGGTCTTGGCCGCGATCTCGGGCGTCCAGTCCTTGCCCTGCCAGTCGATGAGGTGCGCCGGCGGGGTATCGGTCATGCCTTCCCACCAGACGTCGCCGTCGTCGGTCAGCGCGACGTTCGTGAAGATCACGTCGCGCTTCAGGCTCGCCATGCAGTTGGGATTGGTCTTGTCGTTGGTGCCCGGCGCGACGCCGAAGTAGCCGGCCTCCGGGTTGATCGCATGCAGGCGACCGTCGGTCTGCGGCTTGATCCACGCGATGTCGTCGCCGATCGTCGTGACCTTCCAGCCGTGCATGCCCGACGGCGGGATCAGCATCGCGAAGTTGGTCTTGCCGCAGGCGCTCGGGAACGCCGCGGCGACGTGGTACTTGCGGCCGGCCGGTGACGTGACGCCGAGCACCAGCATGTGCTCGGCGAGCCAGCCCTGGTCGCGTCCCATCGTCGACGCGATGCGCAGCGCGAAGCACTTCTTGCCGAGCAGCGCGTTGCCGCCGTAGCCCGAGCCGTAGCTCCAGATCTCCTGCGTCTCGGGATAGTGGACGATGTACTTGGTCGGATTGCACGGCCATGCGACGTCGGCCTGGCCCGGTTCGAGCGGCGCGCCCACGCTGTGCATGCAAGGCACGAACGCGCCGTCGCCGCCCAGCACGTCGAGTACCGCGCGGCCCATGCGCGTCATGATCTTCATGTTGACCGCGACGTAGGCGCTGTCGGACAGTTCGACGCCGATGTGCGCGATCGGCGAGCCGAGCGGCCCCATCGAGAACGGCACGACGTACATCGTACGGCCGCGCATGCAGCCCTGGAACAGGCCGGGCGTACCGTCGGCACGCCCGGTCTGCAGCAACGCGCGCATCTCGGCCGGAGCCATCCAGTTGTTGGTCGGGCCGGCGTCCTCCTGGCGCTCGGAGCAGATGAAGGTGCGGTCCTCGACACGCGCCACGTCGCTCGGGCTGCTGCAGGCCAGATAGCTGTTCGGACGCAGCGCCGGGTTCAGGCGCTTGAACGTGCCGGCCGCCACCAGCACCTCGCACAACCGGTCGTACTCGGCATCGCTGCCGTCGCACCAGTACACGTCGCTCGCCTCGGTGAGCGCGGCCATGCGCGCCACCCAGTCGACGAGCTTGGCATGGCGGACGTAGGCAGGCGCGTTCAGGCGCACCCCTTCCAGCACGGGACGGTTCATTGCGGTTCCAGTCATCGAAGTGAGGTCAAGGCGGGATTGGGCAAGTCGACTCGCCATCGCGGGTCATTGCTCCAAAGACTTGCCGAATGCCGCCGGAGTTCGCTCGCGCATCGGTTGGGTTACGGGCAGTTTCATCGGCTCGGTGATGCCGGAACGGGCCGTCTCCTCTGACAAAGCCGGATCGGCATTGTCGAATCAGTGTAAGAGGGCCGTAATCACCGACTCTCGGGGGGGTCATGCAAATCCGGAATGGATTCATGCCCCGTCGATTCCGCTGGCAGAAATGCCCCGGGCCGTCGCCCGGCCGCCACAACGTGGACGACTTGCAGGGCGCTTGTTACGAGAGTTTTGTGCACGATCTGGCGACGCCTCGGCAGATCGATCAGATTCCTGCTCCCATGGGTCGACGTCCGCGCCGGCCCGATCCGATCCCCACCACGAGCGAGACACCATGAGCATCATCAGCTTCCTGAAAGAAGCCGGCGAGAAGCTGTTCGGCCACGGCAATCCTGCGGCTGCTGCGCCGGCCGCGACCAGCGCGCCGGATCCGGCCGCCCTGCAGGCCAAGATAGACGACGCCAACCAGACCGCCGCGACCGCGATCGCGCAGTACATCGCCAGCCAGAACCTGACCGCCGACGGCCTCGCGGTGACCTTCGACGGCGCAACGACGACGGTGACGGTGGCCGGCACCGCCGCCGATCAGGCGACGAAGGAGAAGATCGTGCTCTGTTGCGGCAATGTGCAGGGCGTGTCGCAGGTCGTCGACAACCTCGAGGTCGCCGCGCCCGCCGACGAATCGCGCTACTACACGGTGGTGCGCGGCGACACGCTGTCGGCGATCTCGAAGACGCAGTACGGCAACGCCAACGACTACATGAAGATCTTCGACGCGAACAAGCCGATGCTGTCCAACCCGGACAAGATCTATCCGGGCCAGGTGCTGCGCATCCCGGCCTGAGTAGGAACTTCTGGTCGGCCGGCGCAGCCGGCACCAGGTCGGGATTGCTGATGCAGGCCCTTGCCGAACGCCACCAGGTCGGCGCTGCCGTCGGCCACGGCCATCGCGCCCGGACGGCGCTACAGTGCCCGCCTGACGCAACCCGCCACGCCATGCTCGCCTACCGACACGCCTTCCACGCCGGCAACCATGCCGACGTGCTGAAGCACCTCGTCTACGCCGAGGTGCTGCGCTACATGAACGGCAAGGAAAAGCCGTACCGCGTCGTCGACACGCATGCCGGCGCCGGCGGCTATTCGCTCGAGAGCCGCTACGCGAAGCAGAAGGGCGAATACGTGCAAGGCATCGCGCGGCTCTGGGAGCGCGACGACCTGCCGCCGTCAATCGGAAGCTACGTCGAGCTGGTGCGCAGCTTCAACCCCGGCGGCAAGCTCGAGCAGTACCCGGGCTCGCCGGCGATCGCCCACATGCTGGTGCGCCCGCAGGATCAGCTGCGGCTGTTCGAGGTGCATCCGACCGACCACCGCATCCTGCACTCCTACCTCGGCACGCAGAAGCACGTCGAGGTGCACGACCGCGACGGCTTCGACGGCCTGAAGAGCCAGATCCCGCCGCCGTCGCGCCGCGCCGTCGTGCTGATGGACCCGAGCTACGAAGGGACGCGCGACTACGGCCGCGTCGTCACGACGCTGCGCGATGCGCTGGACCGTTTCGCCGAAGGCGTCTACATCGTCTGGTATCCGCAGGTCACCAAGCTCGAAGCGGCGCAGTTGCCGCGGCGGCTCGAAGCGATCGCGCCCAAAGGCTGGCTGCATGCGCGGCTGACGGTGCAGCGGCCCGATGCGCAAGGGTTCGGCCTGACCGGCAGCGGCGTCTTCATCGTCAACCCGCCGTACACGCTGCACGATCAGTTGCTCGGCGTGCTGCCGTGGCTGACCGACGTGCTCGGCCAGTACGACGATGCGCACTACCTGCTCGAGCAGCGCGCCGCCTGACGAACCTCGGCAAGACGCGATGCCATGACGACCATCGCCGCTCCGTTCGGCCCGCTTGCCGGCCTCAAGGTCATCGAACTCGGCCAGCTCATCGCCGGGCCGTTCGCCGCGAAGACGCTCGCCGACTTCGGCGCCGAGGTCGTCAAGGTCGAGCCGCCCGGCGGCGATCCGCTGCGCCAGTGGCGCCTGCTGCACGAGGGCACGAGCGTCTGGTGGGAAGTGCAGTCGCGCAACAAGCAGAGCATCGCGCTCGACCTGAACGACGCTGCCGCGCGCGGCATCGTGCGCCGTCTGGCCGCCGAGGCCGACGTGCTGATCGAGAACTTCAAGCCCGGCGTGATGGAAGCCTGGGGCCTCGACCATGCGAGCCTGAGCGCGGCCAACCCCGGCCTCGTGATGCTGCGCATCAGCGGCTACGGCCAGAGCGGCCCGTACAAGGACCGGCCGGGCTTCGGCGTCGTCGCCGAGGCGATGGGCGGGCTGCGCCATCTGACCGCCGAACCCGGCCACGTGCCGGTACGCGTCGGCGTCAGCATCGGCGACACGCTCGCGTCGCTGCACGGCGTGATCGGCATCCTGATGGCGTTGCAGCATCGCCATGCGACCGTCAGCGCCGACGCGCCCAAGGGCCGCGGCCAGGTGATCGACGTCGCGCTCTACGAGGCCGTCTTCAACTGCATGGAGAGCCTGCTGCCCGAGTACAGCGCCTTCGGCGCGGTGCGCGAGCCGGCCGGCTCGGCGCTGCCCGGCATCGCGCCGAGCAATGCCTATCGCTGCTCGGACGGCTGGGTGCTGGTGGCGGGCAACGGCGACTCGATCTTCAAGCGCCTGATGTCGACGATTGGCCGCGACGATCTGGGCAACGATCCGGCGCTCGCCGGCAACGCCGGGCGCGTCGCGCGCGTCGCCGAGATCGACGCGGCGATCGGCGTCTGGACCGCGACGCGCAGCGTCGCCGGCGTGCTGGAAGCGCTCAACGCGGCCAAGGTGCCGGCCGGTCGCATCTACACCGCCGAGGACATCGCGGGCGATCCGCACTACCGCGCGCGCGGCATGATCGAGCGCGTCACGACGGCCGCCGGGCTCGCCCTCGAGGTGCCCGGCATCGTGCCGAAGCTGAGTGCGACGCCCGGCGCGATCGCGCGGCGCGCGCCGACGCTCGGCGAGGACGGCGACGCGATCCTGGCCGCGCTCGACCGCACCGCACCGTCAACCTGACAGCCCGCGCGCCCGCACGTCGTCGGCCGCGGCCGGCCTGAGCAGCGCGCGAAACGGCTCGAACAGCCACGAGCGCATCCCGACGACCAGCGTGTACGGCCGGCGCTCGCGCGCGCCGAGCTTCCGGTCGACCAGGTGCTGCTGCGCGAAGTCCTGGCCGACGCGCTGCAGCCGCTCGACGAAGGCGGCCGCCTCGCCGGCGCCGATCTGGCCGTGCACCAGCAGCAAGGTCTCGCCCTCGCCGGCGAAACCGCCGCGGAAATAGTCGCCGATCACGTGCTCGCGGAAGAAGCGCATCACCGGCCCGTGCGGATGCCAGCGAAAGCCCTTGCCGATCTTCAGCCGGTAGCGGTTCAGCGGCCGCAACTCGATGATGCCGAGGCGATCGAGCCACGCCAGGTAGCCGACGCATTCGGCATCGGTTATCGCGTAGGTCGAGACCATCTGCTCGCAGGTCCATAGGCTGACGCAGCAGATCGCGATCAGCAGCAGCTTCGGGTCGGCCACGACTGCCGATTCCTGCTCCAACGTCAGCTCGTTGCGCAACGGCTGCGCATCCGCGACCTTGCGCGCCAATTCGGCGAAGTCCATCTTCAGCACGCGCAGCACATCGTCGATGCGCGACAGCGGCATGTCGGCCTTCGCGAACACGCGTTTGACGCTCGATTCGGCGATGCCGAGCTGCTTGGCCAGCTCGGCATAGGTGATGCCGGCAGCCCTGAGCTCGGCCTTCAGCGCGCTGACCAAGTCCTGGCTGGTGCTCATCGCATCTCCGAAAGTACCGGCGCACGATACCAAGCGGCGCAACGCGCAGCGCCGGGCATCGCGGCGCTGGATCGCCCGGTACGACGTCGGCACGATGCCTCCATCGCGACTCTCATGCATCGGTTTCGCATGAATGCTCCTTCGATCGTTCGTCGTTCGGTGTACGCCTGGCTGCGACACACGAGTCTCGGTGGCGCGCGGGTCGTGGTGCGCTGAAGCACGAGCCGCCATGAACCGACGTCACGCCCTCTGCTGTTCCGCCGCGCTGGTCGGCGGCTTGTTCACCAGCCTGACGACCCACGCTGCCGGCATGAGCTGGCAGGAAGGCTGGCGCAACCCCTGCCGCGGCGCGTTGCCGCCCGACCTCGCGCGGCATGAGCTCGTGCTCGCGGCATTCGACGGCATCGACCCGGGCGCGCTATGGGATGTGCATTGCCACCTGCTCGGCACCGGCGATGCCGGCTCGGGATGCACCGTCAATCCGCAGATGGCGCAGTGGTGGCATCCGGCCCAGGTGCTGCGCGAGCGCGCGATCCTCGATGCGGCCTGCGTGGCGCGCGACAGCCCGTCGATCGACCGCGCCTACGTCCAGCGGCTGCTCGCACTGACCGCCGACTTCCCCGCGGGCGCCCGCTGGCTGCTCTACGCCTTTGACTACGCGTGCGACGATCACGGCCGGCAGATGCCGGCATGGACCACGTTCCAGGTTCCGAACGACTATGCGGCAGCGATGGCCGCCGCGCATGCCGACCGGTTCGCCTGGGTGGCCTCGGTGCATCCGTACCGCGACGATGCGGTCGAACGGCTCGATGCCGCACTCTCCAACGGTGCGATCGCGCTGAAGTGGCTGCCGAGCGCGATGAACATCGATCTGCGCGACCGCCGCTGTTCCCTGCTCTACGACCGGCTGGCGCGCAGCGGGACGCCGCTCATCGTCCACTGCGGCGAAGAGAAGGCGGTGCCGGGCGCCGGCCGGGACGATCTGGGCAACCCGCTGCTCGTCCGGGCTGCACTGGCGCGCGGCGTCAGGGTGGTGATGGCACACGCCGCCTCGCTCGGTGCTGCGAGCGACCTCGACCGGCCGTCCGCACCGCGCGTCGCCGCATTCGACCTTTGGCAGCGACTGATGAACGAGACCGAAGGACTTGGCGGCTTGCTCCATGCGGATATCTCGGCCGTCTTTCAGGCCAATAGGGAGCCGCGCGTCTGGCGCAGCGTGATCGAGCACGAGGCCTGGCACAGCCGCCTGTTGCACGGCTCGGACCATCCCTTGCCTGGCGTGATGCCGCTCCATGCGCCGCAACGCCTGGCCGACGCCGGGCTGCTCGCTGCATCGGCGGTAGAGCCGCTGCGCCGCATCCGTGCACACAACCCGTTGCTGTTCGACTTCGTGCTGAAGCGCCAGCTGCGCGCCGGCGACGCCACCTTGCCCGCTTCCGTCTTCGAGACGCGCGACTACTTCGCACCGCGTAGCCCTGCGTGACCGCGCCGTCATGCGATCGACGTACCCGCCTGCGCTACATTGACCCCGCTCTTCCGGAGCCACCCTCCATGACGACTGCCGCATCCTCGTCGCTGCCCGAGTCCGCCTCGCCGCACGACCATCCGAACCAGTTCGCGCTGCTCGGCCAACGCCGCTTCGCGCCGTTCTTCTGGACCCAGTTCTGCGGCGCCGCGAACGACAACCTGTTCAAGTTCGCGTTCACCGTGATGGTGACCTACCAGCTCGAAGTGGCGTGGCTCACGCCGCGGATGGCCGGCCTCGTGATCGGCGCGCTGTTCATCCTGCCGTTCGTGCTGTTCTCGGCGACCAGCGGCCAGCTCACCGACAAGTTCGAAAAGACGCGCGTGATCCGCGCGGTCAAGAACCTCGAGATCGCGATCATGCTGCTCGCCGGCTGGGGCTTCTGGACCGCGTCGGTGCCCGCGCTGCTGAGTTGCGTGTTCCTGATGGGCCTGCATTCGACCTTGTTCGGTCCGGTCAAGTACGCCTACCTGCCGCAACATCTGGACGAGCGCGAGCTGACCGGCGGCAACGGCATGGTCGAGATGGGCACCTTCGTCGCGATCCTGCTCGGCCAGGTCGCCGGCGGTCTGCTCGTCGCGGTGCCCGATGTCGGTCGCCACTGCGTGGCCGGCGCCTGCCTCGCGGTTGCCTTGATCGGTCGGATGGCGGCGCAGGCCATTCCGCTGTCGCCGTCGACCGATCCGAACCTGCGCATCAACTGGAATCCGGCGAGCGAAACCTGGCGCAACCTGAAGCTCGCGCGAGAGGACATCGTGGTGTTCCGCTCGCTGCTCGGCATCTCGTGGATGTGGTTCTTCGGGGCGGTGTTCCTGTCGCAGTTCCCGGCGTTCGCGAAGGAGGTGCTGCACGGCGACGAGCAGGTCGCCTCGCTGCTGCTCGTCGTGTTCTCGGTCGGCATCGGCATCGGCTCGCTGGCGTGCGAGATGCTGTCGCGCCGCCACGTCGAGATCGGCCTCGTGCCGCTCGGCGCGATCGGCATGAGCGTGTTCGCGATCGACCTCTACTTCGCGTCGCGCGCGCTGCCGCCGGCGACCCCGCTCGGCCTCGGTGCGTTCGTCGCCGCGCCGGCCCATTGGCGCGTGATGGCCGACCTTGCGCTGCTGTCGCTGTTCGCCGGCCTCTACAGCGTCCCGATGTACGCGCTGGTGCAGCTGCGCTCGCAACCCAGCCATCGAGCCCGCATCATCGCGGCCAACAACATCCTGAATGCCTTCTTCATGATCGTCAGCGCGGTCGGCGCCGGCGTTCTGCTGAAGGCGGGGTTCTCGATCCCGCAGGTCTTCCTCGTCGTCGGGGTGCTCAACGCGATCGTCGCCGCCTACATCTTCCTGCTCGTGCCCGAATACCTGTTGCGCTTCGTCGCCTTCGTGCTGACGCGCATCGTCTACCGCTTCCGCGTGCGGGGCGACGAGCACCTCCCGACCAGCGGCGCCGCGATCCTGGTCTGCAACCACGTCAGCTTCGTCGATGCGGTGCTGCTGATGTCGGCGAGCCCGCGGCCGATCCGCTTCATCATGGACCACCGCATCTTCAAGGTGCCGCTGCTCGGCTGGCTGTTCCGGCTCGCCAAGGCGATCCCGATCGCGCCGCAGCGCGAGGATCCGGCGCTCTATGCGCAGGCGTTCGAGCGCGCACGCCAGGTGCTGGCCGAAGGCGATCTGCTCGGCCTCTTCCCGGAAGGCGCGCTGACGCCGGACGGCGAGCTCGGGGAGTTCAAGGGCGGCGTGATGAAGCTGCTCGAGACCCATCCGGTGCCGGTCGTGCCGCTGGCGCTGCAGAACCTGTGGGGCTCGTTCTTCTCGCGCGTCGAAGGCGCCGCGATGCGCCGGCCGTTCCGGCGCGGGATGTTCAGCGCGGTCGGACTGGTCGTCGGCCGGCCGTTCGCGCCCGAGGCGGTGACGCCGGCGGCGCTGCGCGAGGAGGTCGGTCGGTTGCTGGCCTGCTGAACGCCGGTCGATGCCCATGAAGTTCAGCCGCGCTGCCGCCGTCCGCTCGATACCGTTCGCCGTCTTCATGCTGCTGCTGTTGCTGCGCGGCGCCGTGCCGGCCGACGGCCGTTGGGGCCTCGACGGGCGCTGGATCTATCCGGTCACCGTCGTCGCGGTCGGCGCGTTGCTCTGGCATTGGCGACGCGAATACGGCGAACTGGCCGCGCAGACCTGGCCCGATCGGCGCGAGCTCGGATGGGCCACGCTGGTCGGCTTCGCCGTATTTCTGCTCTGGACGCGACTCGACGCGCCGTGGATGCGGATCGGCAGCAGCACCGCCGGCTTCGTGCCGCTGGACGATCGCGACGCGCTGATCTGGCCGCTCCTCGTCGTGCGCTGGCTGGGCGCGGCGCTGCTCGTGCCGGTGATGGAGGAGCTCTTCTGGCGCTCGTTCCTGATGCGCTGGATCGCGAGCCCGCGCTTCGAAGGCGTCGCGCCGCGCAGCGTCGGCCTCAGGGCGATCGTGCTGTCGACTTTCGTGTTCGTGCTGGCACACACGCTCTGGCTCGCCGCGGCGATCGCCGGCCTGGCGTATGCATGGCTCTATGTGCGCAGCGGCCGGCTCTGGACCGCCGTCGTGGCGCATGCGGTGACGAACGGCGCACTCGGCATCTGGGTCGTCGCGACCGGACGCTGGGAGTTCTGGTAGCTCGGCGGTCAGACGCCGCGGCCACGGTCTCCGCGAAACTGCGCCGCGTACGCCGCGAACGATCCGGCATCGAGCGCAGCGCGGATCTCGCGCATCAGGTTCACGTAGTAATGCAGGTTGTGGATCGTCGCCAGCATCGGGCCGAGCATCTCGCCGCAGCGATCCAAGTGATGCAAGTAGGCGCGCGAGAAGTGCGCACAGGTATGGCAGCCGCAGGTCGCATCGAGCGGCGCCTCGTCGGCCTTGTGGCGTGCGTTGCGGATCTTCAGGTCGCCGAAGCGCGTGAACAGATGGCCGTTGCGCGCATTGCGGGTCGGCATCACGCAGTCGAACATGTCGACGCCGGCGGCCACGCCTTCGACGAGATCCTCCGGCGTGCCGACGCCCATCAGGTAGCGCGGCTTGCCGGCCGGCAGGCGATGCGGCGTATGCGCGACGATGCGCCGCATCGCTTCCTTCGGCTCGCCCACGCTGACGCCGCCGATCGCATAACCGGGCAGATCGAGCTCGGCGAGCGACGCGAGCGACGCCTCGCGCAGCGACTCGTACATGCCGCCCTGCACGATGCCGAAGAGCGCGTTCGGATTCTCGAGCCGCGCGAACTCGTCCTGGCAGCGGCGCGCCCAGCGCAGGCTGAGTTCCATCGACGAACGTGCCTCCGCTTCGGTCGTGATGCGGCCTTCCATCTCGTACGGCGTGCACTCGTCGAACTGCATGACGATGTCGCTGTTCAGCACGCGCTGGATCTGCATGCTGACCTCGGGCGTCAGCAGCAGCTTGTCGCCGTTGACCGGCGATGCGAAGCGCACGCCTTCTTCGCTGATCTTGGCGCTGCCGCCGAGCGACCAGACCTGGAAGCCGCCGCTGTCGGTCAGGATCGGCCGCGGCCAGGCCTCGAAGCGATGCAGGCCGCCGAACGTTCGCAGCACGTCGAGCCCGGGCCGGAGCCACAGATGGAAGGTGTTGCCGAGGATGATCTGCGCGCCCATGGCCTCGAGCGATGCCGGCAGCACGCCCTTGACGGTGCCGTACGTGCCGACCGGCATGAAGACCGGCGTCTCGACCATGCCGTGGTTCAAGGTCAGCCGGCCGCGGCGCGCCTGGCCCTCGGTCGTCAGGAGCTCGAAGTGCAGGCCGTGAACTAGCGTCGGCGCGGCGCGCGGGCCGGTGGAGGAGGCGAGGTCGGCAGTCATCGTCGAACGGCAGTCAGGGCTTGCGGGCGCGAGGCAGGGGCGTTAGTATAACTTCCGTTATAACCTTGACGAGACCCCGCCATGAACGCACTCAAGCTCACCCAGATCGGCAACTCGGTCGGCGTGATCCTGCCGAAGGAAGTGCTGGCGCGGTTGAAGGTCGAGAAGGGCGACATGCTTTACCTGACGGATGCGCCCGGGGGCGTGACGTTGACGCCGCACAACCCGGAGTTCGCGACGCAGATGGACGCGGCGCGCGACATCATGAAGCAGCGGCGTCATGTGCTGAGAGAGCTTGCCAAGTGAACGCGCCCGCCAACAGGGAGTGGGTCCGGCTGCAGACCGATGTGCTGCGCGCCGTGCATGACGAGCAACTCGCCGAGCACGGCGGCGCGGCCGGCGTCCGCGACGAAGGTCTGTTCGAGTCGGCACTCGCACGGCCTCGCCATCTCGCGGCGTACGGCGATCCCGACCACGCGGAACTGGCCGCTGCCTATGGCTTCGGCTTGGCGCGCAACCATCCGTTCATCGACGGCAACAAGCGGACCGCGTTCGTCGCGGTGGAGCTCTTCCTCGTGTTGAACGGCTACCGGCTCGATGCAACCGATGTCGATTGCGTCGTGACGATGCTGGCACTGGCGGCAGGCGACATCGACGAGTCGGCGTTCGCCGACTGGATACGAGCTCATGCCCGCTCAGCCGCCTGAGCCGGCATCGCGCGCCAGCAGCATCGCATCCCCGTAGCTGAAGAACCGATACCGCTCGCCGATCGCATGCGCATAGAGCGCGCGGATGCGCTCATAGCCGGCGAACGCGCTGACGAGCATCATCAAGGTGCTCTTCGGCAAGTGGAAGTTCGTCATCAAGAGGTCGACGACGCGAAAGCGGAAGCCCGGGCGGATGAAGATGTCGGTGTCGCGGCTGCCCGCCTGCAGGCGACCCGACTGCGCCGCCGATTCGAGCGCGCGCAACGTCGTCGTGCCGACCGCCAGGATGCGGCCGCCGGCCGCGCGCGTGGCGTCGATCGCCTGCACGGTCTCGGCACCGATCTCGAACCATTCGCTGTGCATGCGGTGTTGGTCGAGGTCGTCGGTGCGCACCGGCTGGAACGTGCCGGCGCCGACGTGCAACGTGAGGCTCGCCATGCCGACACCGCGCGCGCGCAGCCGCGCCAGCAGCGGCTCGTCGAAATGCAGCGCGGCGGTCGGCGCGGCGACCGCGCCGGGGCGCGCGGCGAACACGGTCTGGTAGCGCCGCTCGTCGTCGGCATCGTCGGCATGCGTGATGTAGGGCGGCAACGGCACGTGGCCGCAGCGCTCCAGCAGCGCGAACGGCTCCGACGGGAAGCGCAGCCGGAACAGCGCCGCCTCGGCGCTCTCGGGCGAGCCGCCACGACCCAGCACTTCGGCGTCGAACGCCGCATGACCGTCGGCGGATGCGAACCGCAGCAGGCTGCCCGCCTTCGGCGACTTGCTCGCACGCACGTGGGCCAGCACTTGATGCTCGGGCAGCACCCGCTCGACCAGCGCCTCGACCGCGCCGCCGGTCGCCTTGCTGCCGATCAGCCGCGCCTTGATGACCCGCGTGTCGTTGAAGACCATCAGGTCGCCCGGGCGCAGCAGCGACGGCAGGTCGCGCACCGCTCGATCCACCGGCTCTGAAACGGTCCCGTCGAGCAGCCGGGCGCCACTTCGTTCGGCGGTCGGATGCTGCGCGATCAGCTCGGGCGGCAGCGCGAAGTCGAAGTCGCCGAGGGTATAGGCATGCGTCATCGGGAAGGCAGAATTGTCCCATGCCCGCCTCGCCTGCCGACCTCATGCCTGCGCAGCGGGCGCCGCAGGCGGCAGCGAAGTCGGCCCCCCAGCGCGCGCTCGAGAAGCTCGGCCTCCTGCGCGACGTCGACCTCGCGCTGCATCTGCCGATTCGCTATGAAGACGAGACGCGCCTGGTGCCGATCGCCACGCTGCGCGACGCGATGACCGCACAGGTCGAAGGCACCGTCGTCGAGTCACGCGTGCGCCCCGGCACGCGACGCCAGCTCGTCGTGCGCATCACCGACGGCAACGACGACCTGGTGCTGCGCTTCCTGAACTTCTACCCGTCGCATCAGAAGACCTTGGCGGTCGGCACGCGCGTGCGCGTGCGCGGCGATGTGCGCGGCGGCCTGTTCGGTCGCGAGATGGTGCATCCGACCTTCAAGGCGGTCGATGCCACGACGCCGCTCGCTGCCGCGCTGACGCCGGTCTATCCGACGAGCGCGCAGCTGCCTCAGGCCTATCTGCGCAAGGCGGTGGCTGCCGCGATCACGCGCGCCGATCTCGGCGAGATCCTGCCGCCGGAGATCGTGCCCGCCGGCTTGCCGAGCTTGCGCGATGCGCTGCTGTTCCTGCACCACCCGCCGCCCGACGCCAGCCTCGCGACGCTGGAGGACCGCAGCCATCCGGCCTGGGAGCGGCTGAAGTTCGAGGAACTGCTCGCGCAGCAGCTGTCGCAGCTCGATGCCAAGCGCGAGCGCGCCCGCCAGCGCGCGCCGGCGCTACCGCTGGCCCGCGGCGGCCTGCAGGAGCAGTTGCTGGCCGCGCTGCCCTTCCGGTTGACCGAGGCGCAGCGACGCGTCGCCGACGAGATCGCCGCCGACCTGCAGCGCGAGCAGCCGATGCACCGCCTGCTGCAGGGCGACGTCGGCTCGGGCAAGACGGTGGTCGCGGCGCTCGCGGCCGCGCAGGCGATTGCCGCCGGCTGGCAATGCGCGCTGATGGCGCCCACCGAGATCCTGGCCGAGCAGCACCTGCGCAAGCTCGTCGACTGGCTCGCGCCGCTCGGCGTCGGCGTCGCCTGGCTGACCGGCAGCCGCAAGGGCAAGCAGCGCCGGCAGATGCTCGAGCAGGTCGCCTCGGGCGAGGCCGCGCTCGTCGTCGGCACGCATGCGGTGATCCAGGAGCAGGTCGGGTTCCAGCGCCTCGGCCTCGCGGTGATCGACGAGCAGCATCGCTTCGGCGTGCAGCAGCGCCTTGCGTTGCGCGCCAAGCTCGGCGCCGGCGGGATCGAGCCGCACACCTTGATGATGAGCGCGACGCCGATCCCGCGCACGCTCGCGATGACCTTGTTCGCCGACCTCGACGTCAGCACGATCGACGAACTGCCGCCCGGCCGTTCGCCCATCGTCACCAAGCTGTTCGCCGACAACCGGCGCGATGCCGTCGTGGCGCGCATCCGCGACGAGGTCGCACAGGGACGCCAGGTCTATTGGGTCTGCCCATTGATCGAGGAGTCCGAGTCGCTCGACCTGGAGAATGCGATCGCGACCCATGCGCGCCTCGTCGACGCGCTGCCCGGCCATCGCGTCGGCCTGCTGCACGGCCGCATGCCGGCCGTCGAGAAAGCCGCGGTGATGGCGCAGTTCACGTCCGGCGCACTGGCCGTGCTGGTCGCGACGACGGTGATCGAGGTCGGCGTCGACGTGCCGAACGCATCGTTGATGGTGATCGAGCACGCCGAGCGCTTCGGCCTCGCGCAACTGCACCAGCTCCGCGGCCGCGTCGGCCGCGGCACGGTGCAGAGCGTCTGCGTGCTGCTCTATGCGGCGCCGCTGTCGGATGCCGGCAAGGCGCGCCTGAAGGCGATGCTCGAAACGAACGACGGCTTCGAGATCGCGCGGCGCGACCTGGAGATTCGCGGCCCGGGCGAGTTCCTCGGCGCGCGCCAGTCGGGCGCGCCGCTGCTGCGCTTTGCCGACCTCACGCTCGACGAGGACTGGGTGCGGCAAGCGCGGCGTGCCGCGCTCGCGCTGCAGGAGCGAGATCCGCGCGCCGCGGCGCGCCAGGTCGCGCGCTGGCTCGGCAACCGGTCGGACTATCTGAAGGCCTGACCGGCGCGGCGCTCGGCCGCTGCGCTATTCTGGCGGCCCTGCTGCCGGTCCCCCCGCATGACCCTCACCGAGCTGCGCTACATCGTCGCCGTCGCCCGCGAGAAGCACTTCGGCCGTGCCGCCGAAGCCTGCTTCGTGTCGCAGCCGACGCTCAGCGTGTCGATCAAGAAGCTCGAGGAAGAGCTCGACGTGAAGCTGTTCGAGCGCGGCGCCAACGAAGTCAGCGTGACGCCGCTCGGCCAGGAGATCGTGCGCCAGGCGCAGCAGGTGATCGAGCAGGCGCAGGCGATCAAGGAGATCGCGCAGCGCGGCAAGGATCCGGTGTCCGGGCCGCTGCGCGTCGGCGTGATCTACACGATCGGTCCCTACCTGCTGCCCGACCTCGTCAAGCAGGCGATCGAGATGGTGCCGCAGATGCCGCTCGTGCTGCAGGAGAACTTCACCGTCAAGCTGCTCGAGATGCTGCGCACCGGCGAGCTCGACTGCGCGATCATGGCCGAGCCGTTTCCCGACGCGGGACTGGCGGTCGCGCACCTCTACGACGAGCCGTTCATGGTCGCGGTGCCGAAGACCCACGCGCTGGCCAGGCGCAAGACCATCACCGCCGAGGAGCTGAAGAGCGAGACCATGCTGCTGCTCGGCACCGGGCACTGCTTCCGCGACCACGTGCTCGAGGTCTGCCCCGAATACGCGCGCTTCGCGAGCGACGCCGAAGGCATCCGCAAGAGCTTCGAAGGCTCGTCGCTCGAGACCATCAAGTACATGGTGGCCTCCGGCATGGGCGTCACGGTCGTGCCGCAGCTCAGCGTGCCGAAAGACCGCCTGCCGCATGTGCAGTACATACCGTTCGCGCCGCCGGTGCCGACGCGCCGCGTCGCGCTGGCGTGGCGCCGCACGTTCACGCGCTACGAGGCGATCGCGGCGCTGCGCAATGCGATCTATGCCTGTCCGTTGGACGGCGTGACGCGGCTTTCCTGAGGATGCGTCCTCCGATCCTAGAATCCGCGCAGTGCGTACCGCGATCCTCCTGTTCGACGGTTTCGACGAGGTCGACGCCTTCGTCACGCTCGGCCTGCTGAACCGGCTGAAGGCGCAGGGCTGGAAGGCGGAGATCGCGAGCCCGAGCGCGCAGGTCACGTCGATGAACGGCACGACCGTCGTCGCGCAGCAGCCGCTCGAGTTCGCGAACGAAGCCTCGGCGGTGGTCTTTCCGAGCTGCCTGTACGCCCGCGCGATCGCGCAGAACAGCGCGTTGCTCGACCGGCTGCAGCTCGACCCGCTGCGCCAGCGCATAGGCGCGATCGGCTCGGGCGCGCTGCTGCTGGCACGCCTGGGACTGCTGGCCGACCTGCCGGCCTGCACCGATGCGGCCACCAAGCCGTGGCTGGTCCAGGCCGGCGTGCGCGTCGAGGACGCACCGTTCCTTGCCCGCGGTCCCATTGCCACGGCCGGCGGCAGCTTGGCCGCGCCGTATGTGGCGGCTTGGCTGACCATCCACGGGGCCGGCCTGAACGCCGCGACCCGCCTGCTCCAGGGCGCCGCGCCGGTGGGTGCGCAGGCCGACTATGTCGAGCGGCTGGTCGGCGTGGTGCGGCCCTTCCTGGAGGCGCCCGACTGACATGAGCCGCGGGAGCGCCTGCTTTCAAGTCGACCCGCCGCCTGCCGATATCTTCAGCGCCGGCACCGCGCTAGCGGCGCTGCTGTGGCCGGCTCCTCTACCGCGCGCTCGCCGGCGCGGCCCACGACCACCATCACGATGGACCTCGAGGCCCTGATCGAGAGGCTCGCCACCCGTTCGCTGCCGGCGCGGCGCTGGCTCGCCGCGCGCTTTCGCGCCTATCGCGCCGACGAGCCGCTCGCCGGCACGTTTCGCGCCAAGCAATTGCAGGCGGTGCTCCGGCTCACACCGCTGACGATGCTCGCGAACACGCTCAACGCCGCGCTGATCTGCGCGACGTTCTGGAACGAGCGCGACCATGCGATGCTGCTCGTCTGGGCGGCCCTCGTGCTCGTCGCCGTCCTGCAAGGGGTGCGCGCGGCCAGGCGCGGACCGGTCCGGCCGCGCGCGTCGCGGCGCGCGATCGTGCGCGCCACCTGGCATGCCGGTGCGCTCGCACTGCTCTGGGCCGCACCGCCGCTCGTCCTGTTCGCCCAGGCGACCTCGGCGGAGCAGCTCCTCGTGAGCACGATCACGGTCGGCATGATGTGCGCCGGCGGCTTCGCGCTCGCCACCGTGCCGACCGCCGGCACGGTCTGGGTCGTGATCCTCGGCTGCGCTGCCAGCTTCACGCTGATCCGGGCCGACTCCCGGCTTGCCGCGCCGATCGGCATGCTGGTCGCGATCTATGCGTTCATCGTGGTCTCGAGCGTGCTGTCGACCGCACGGCTGTTCGGCTCGCGCCTGATGGCCGAAGCGGAGGCGGACCGCCAGAGCCAGGTCATCGGCCTCCTGCTGCGCGACTTCGAGGAGCATGCGAGCGATGTGCTCTGGGAAGTCGACGCGCGCGGCCACCTGGTCCATGTGTCGCCGCGCCTGGCGGGTGCCCTCGGCCGCACGGCCGAAACGTTGTCGTCGGCGCCTTGGCTCGACCTGCTCGAAGACGCCGATCTGCCCGACCTGGAGATCGAGCGCCTCGCACTCGCGCGCGCCAGCCTGGCACGCGGCCTGCCGTTTCGCGACGTGATCGTGCCGGTGGTCGCCGGCGATCTCGGCCTGCGCTGGTGGTCGCTGACCGCCAAGCCGCTGCACGATGCGGCCGGCAACGCGATCGGCTGGCGCGGCGTCGCTGCCGACGTGACCGAGAGCCTGCATGCCAACCGTCGCCTGACCTACCTCGCCCACTACGACGCGCTGACCGGCCTGACCAACCGCCACCAGTTCCGCACCCGGCTCGCCGACCTGCTCACTCCGCCGTCGGGCCCGCCGCGGCCCTGCGCCGTGCTGTGCCTCGATCTCGACCACTTCAAGATCGTCAACGACACGCTCGGCCATGCGGTCGGCGACGGCCTGCTGCAGGAAATCGGCCGGCGGCTGCAGAGCCACATCCGCCGCAGCGACACCGCGGCGCGCCTCGGCGGCGACGAGTTCGTCGTGATCCTGCACGACGTCGACGACCCGCGCGAGGTCGAGCAGATGACGCTCCGCCTGCTCGACAGCCTGCAGCAACCCTGCGAGGTCCAGGGCGCCAGCATCACGGTGCGCGTCAGCATCGGTATCGCGCTGGCGCCGCGCGACGGCGCGCAGATCGACCTGCTGCTGAACAACGCCGACCTGGCGCTCTATGCAGCGAAGTCGGAAGCGCGCGGCGAATTCCGCTTCTTCGTGCCCGAGATGGCGGTGCAGACGCGGCGCCGCCTGCAGATCGAGCAGGCGCTGCGCGGCGCGCTCGCGCGCGACGAGTTGAGCCTGGTCTTCCATCCGCAGGTCGACCTGCGCGCCTCGGCGGTGATCGGCTTCGAGGCATTGCTGCGCTGGCGCCATCCGGAGCTCGGCGACGTGCCGCCTGCGGAGTTCATACCGGTCGCCGAAGAGGCCGGCCTCATCGTCGAGATCGGCGACTGGGTGCTGCAGCAGGCTTGCCGCGCCGCGGTGCAGTGGCCCGAGCGGCTGCACGTGTCGGTCAACGTGTCGCCGGTCCAGGCCATGTCGCTGCGCCTCATCGACGCCGTGCGTACGCATTGCAGCGCGAGCGGCCTGGCGCCCGGACGGCTCGAGCTCGAGATCACCGAATCGATCTTCCTCGACGAGTCGCCGGCGACGATGCAGGTGCTGACGACGCTGCACGACCTCGGCTTGCGGATCGCGCTCGACGACTTCGGCACCGGCTATTCGTCGCTCGCCTACCTGCGGCGCTTTCCGTTCGATACGCTGAAGATGGACCGCGCGTTCGTGCGCGAGCTGATGACGCGGCGCGACGCGCGCGCCATCGTCAACACCATCCTCGGCCTGGCGCGCACGCTGCACATGGCAACCGTCGCCGAGGGCGTCGAAGAGCCGGCGCAGGTCGAGGTGCTGCGTCAGTACGGCTGCCATGCGATCCAGGGCTCGATCGTCGCGCGGCCGCTCGCGCCGGGCGAGATCCCCGGCTTCCTGTCGGCGTGGGCCGAGCGGCCGCTGCCGCCGCCGAGCACGACGATGCGGACGGCGCCGGCGCCGCTCGCTTGAATCGGCGCCGCTACGGCGGAGGCAGCAAGTCGCGGAACAGATCCCGCGTATCCAGCCACGTCACGCGTCCGGTCAAGCGCTTGACCTCGTCCATCAGGTGCTGCGTACCGCCGGGCCCGTCGCCGCCGGCGCCGTTCCACAGCGCGATGAAGCGCACCTTCGCCACGCCGAGCGCCAGGCCGCTGTAGAGCAGCCAGAGGTTGCAGCGCTCGAACGGATCGACGTCGTCCGGCAGCGGGCCCAGTTCGACCGGCATGATGCGCACCGACGTCTGCGGCGCGGTCGTCGCCGCGTAGTAGCGCTTGCGCCAGTTCGGGCCGTCGGTCGACGGCAGCACCGAGCGATCGATGAACTCCGGCTCGAAGAACGGCAGCAGCACCTGGCAGCGCACGCCGCGGCGCTGGCAGGCCTCGAGGAACAGCAGGTCGCCGCCGGCAGCCGCCTGGCAGAGCGCGAGGTCGTCCGGGCCGGCATCCAGATCCTTCAGCGCACCTTCGATCGCCGCCGCCGCGATCGGCTCGGCCTCGGCCGGGAAGCGCTTCGTCGCGCGGGTCGGCGCGTCCACCATGTGGCCGCTGAAGATCAGCACCTGGCGCGGCTGCCAGGCGGCTTCCGGAGGCGTCGTCCGGGCGAGCTGGCGATCGAACACCGCCAGTCCCGCCGCGACCGCGTCCGGCTGGAAGCCGAGGTCCCGCAGCAGCAGCAACTGGTCGCGCGACGAATTGAGCGAGAACCAGTCGACCCCCGGTACCGCGACCGCCTCCTTGTAGGCGCGTTTCACCGTTTCGGGCGTACCGGTGAGCACCTCGAGATCGCCCAGCGTCACCCGCGCCCAGTAGGACTGCTCGCCGTCGACCTTGTTCTCGGCCGCGAAGCGCACCGCGCCGGCCATCGTGTCGCGCGCGTGCGGCTCGCTGCCGTCCACGCCGAGGTGGGCGGCCAGGTGCATCAGCGTCAGCGCGTTGATCCCCGAGAAGTAGTGGCCCGGGTCGGCGCAATAGGCGCGCCGGTAGCTGCGGATCGCGGCGCGCAGCAGCGCATCCTCGTCGCCTGCGTCGGCGCGCATCGTCGCCGCGTCGCTGCCCGTGCGCCGCCAGGCCGCCACCCAGGCATCCTTGTCGACGCGGCCGAGCAGCGCCCAGGTCTCGACATCGCCTTCGTGATCCTTCAGCACGGTCTCGTAGTGCTGGCGCGCACGTCCGGCCGAGTAGCCGGGGATGCCCTTCAGTGCCAGCCGCTGCAGGCACATGCCGGTCTCGCGCTGCGCATCGAGATGCTCGGGCTCGATCGCCAGGCCTTTGGCGAGGTAGTCGAGCGCGAGCGCGAACTGCCCCGACTTGCGCAGCGCGATGCCGGCGCGGATCCACGCTTCCGCACGAAACGCCGCGACCGGTCCTTCATCCGCCAGCACCAGCAGGTCGGCGGTGCGGCCCTCCTGCTGCGCGAGCTCGATGCGGCCTCCCCAACGTTCGTACGCTTCCCAGAACTCCTTCACATCGCCGACGCGCAGCGTCTTCCAGTCGGGTTCCTGGAGGCTGTCGAGGTGGCTGTAGACCGGGCTGATCTTGCGGCCATGCCACGACTCCATGGTTGCCGTGATCATCTCGGCGAGCTTGCCGATGTCGTCCTTCAGCGAGGCCGGATCGGGGCCGTCCCCGGCCAGGCCGTAACGGAGCTTGCGGTCGGTATAGAGATCGAACGCGCTCGGCGCCTTGCCGCCGAACAGCAGCACCACGCCGCGCGCGCGCAGCGCATGCCGCACGCCCAGCTCGTACCAGACATTGGGGTTGGCGATCGACAGGTCGGCGACCACGAGGTCGGCGATCAGCAGCTCCTGGAACATGTCGGTCAGGATGCTGCCGGCTCTTTGCTCCTCGTCGGCGCGAAAGGCCGTGAGCCCGGCCGCATCGATCGCCGGCGCGATCAGCTCCCGGTAGACGCGGTTGTAGTCGACGTCGCCGCCGTCCGGCCCGGGCTTGCGCCCGAACGGCATCGCGACGAAAGCATGCGATCGCGTGGCCATGGTGTTCCCTCCCTTTCGTTGCGCGTCAGCGCAGGTCGAATGCCGCGTCGAAGTGCGCCGGCTGCACGAGCTTCGCGCCGGCCAGACGGCCGACGCGATCGAGCTCCGGAATGTTGGCCGGCTCGTCCATCGCCTCGAGTGCCTTCAGCGCCTTCTTGGCTATCTGCTCGCCGAGATGCCGGGCGCACCAGTCGCTCGTCATCAGGACGTTGTAGCGCAGGTAGCTGCACAGCGCCTTGCCGCCGAGCGGACCGGCACAAGTGCCGATCTCGCGATCGATCTCGCGCGCCGTCGGGCTGGTCGACAGCCACTGCATCATCGTCTCGACCTGATCGGCGCAATCCTCCATCAGCGCCTTCAGCGACAGCACGGCGTGGACTGCGGCGGTCCCTTCGATCAGGTTCGCGTGGCCGACTTCCGCGTCGGCCTTGCCGGTGCCGACCGACACGACCAGCAGCCGCTCTGCGCCGGTCGCCCAGTTGAAGGCGTAGCCGGGCATGGTCGCCGTCATCAGCGCCTGCAGCGCCGGGTTGTTGTGCGGACTGACGCCGCCGTCGACGAAGTCACCGGTGACCGGCTTCGCGCCGTCGCTGCCGCGGCCGATACGGATCGTCTCGGGGTCGAAGAAGTAGGGCGCCGCGGTGCTCGCGCGCACCACCTGCCAGAGCGGGTACTCGCGGTTCGCGATCGTCGTGGCGTGCTTGCCGCGGTTGAAGTAGCGCGAGTCGGGATGATTGGTCAGCGGCCACGTGCTGCCGGTGTCGAGCCGCTTGGTCACGACGAGCAGGCCGGTGCGCAGGTCGTCGCTGTCGAGGCGCCGATCGTCGAAGATGCCGGTGAGCGCATCGCGCACCTTGTCGGCCGGGTACTTCGCGCGCAGCGCGCCCCAGCGCAGCAGGCTGCGCTTGAAGACGATGTTGCCGAGCTGCCGGTAGCGCTCGAGCACCTCGTCGACGCTCATGCCGAGCGCGAGCGCCGCGGCGATGATCGCGCCGGTCGACGTGCCGGCGATCAGATCGAAGTAGTCGCAGAGCCTGAAGTCGGGATCGCCGCCGTGCCGCGCGCGCAGCACGGTCTCGATCTCGCGCAGCATGCCGAGCGTCAGCACGCCGCGCAACCCGCCGCCGTCGAGCGCCAGGATGCGCTTCGGGCCCGCGTTCGGATCGGCGACGTTCGAGGCGAGATGCTGCGCTCGGCTGGGGCGTACGGGCATGGCAGTCTCCTCCGTTGGGACCGCCGATGATCCCGGCCCGCAGCGCGCTCGGCAATCCCTTCGACTGTGGAGACGACGCCCTGCGCCCCGCGATCAATCCAGATCGTCGATGTGGCGCGGCCAGCTCGCCTTCAGGAGACGCGACAACGCGCGGTCGGCGAGCAGCTTGCCGCCGGTCTGGCAGCGTGCGCAGTAGTTGGTCTCGTTGTCGGCATGCACGATGCGCTGCACGGGCGCGCCGCACACCGGGCATGGCTGGCCGTAGCGGCCGTGCACCGCCATCTTCGGATGGAACGCAGTGACCTTGGCCGGCCAGCCGCCGTGCTTTTCGGCCTCGGCGCGCAGGCGCTCGGTCCATTCGACGAGCACCTCGCGCGTTGCCGCGAACAGACGCGAGATCGCCTCGGGCGTCATCGCGCGCGTGAGCAGCAGCGGCGACATCCGCGCGCGGTGCAGGATCTCGTCCGAGTACGCATTGCCGATGCCGCTGAACAGCCGCGGATTGGTCAGCGACCGCTTGACGGTGTGGTTCTCCGATTTCAGCCGATCGGCGAAGGTGCCTTCGTCGCAAGTCAGCGGATCGACGCCGCCCGGGTCGAGCGCTTCGAGGGCCGCGCGTCCGGCGACGAGGTGCAGCGACGCGCGCCGCTGCGTGCCGGCCTCGGTGAAAGCGACGCGACCGTTGTCGAACTCGAAGACCGCCAGCGCGGCCTTCGTCGAGGCCTTGTCGTCGAGCGCGAGCCAGCGCAGCCGCCCGGCGATCATCAGATGGATGACGAGGAAGAGGTCGCCGTCGAGCGCCAGCACGACGCGCTTGCCGAGCCGTTCGAGGCCGACCACCCGCTTGCCCTCGGCACTGCCGATCGGCGGCACCGCGGTGCGCAGCAGGAACGGGCTCTGGATCCGGATGCGCCGCAGCTCGTGGCCGAGCACGCGCGCGTCGAGGCTTTCGAGGTAGACGGCGATGTCGGGCAGTTCGGGCACGCGGGGCAGTGTGCACCGGCGCCTTGCTGGTCTGCTACCGCCGGAAGCCCGGATAGGCGAAGGCCGGCGCGATGCGTTCGCAGTCTCGCTCGCTGACCCCTGCCGCGCGCGAAGTCGCGTACCAGGTCGAGGCAACCTGCGCCTCCATGGCATCCAGCATCGCGGCAGCTTCCCCTGGCTCCAGCAGAAAGCGCGCGCTCTGGGACCGCAGGTTGCCTGCGTTCGCGAAGCGGCCCGCGTCGCCGCATTCCATCGCGAGGTCGCGCCGTTCGAGGCCCACCGGCACGGCGGGCGTCAAGTCGTAGGCCGGGGACAGCCGCCACGCGGTGTCCCTGGCGATCAGTGCGTGGTTGCGCGGGTGATCGTCGATGTTCGAGATCAGCGCGTTGAAGGCCATGCGGCGGAACAGTTCGGCCGCGTCCGGTGCCGGCGCGGCGCTGACACGGCGCAGTTCCTCTGCAAGCAGCACATAGGACCAGCGGTCGCGGGAGCGAAGCGTGTCCTCCGCCCTCAGCAGCGTCAGTGCAGAGATCATGCGGGCGCGCAGGTAGCCGCCTTCGGTCCTTTCCCGGTCGAAGCGCTTCACCAGAAGGACATCGCGACCGGCGACATCGGCCACGCGGCTCTCGGCAGCCGTCAGACCGCAGGCGCGCGCCAGAACGAGCATCGCGTGTTCGACGCGCGCGCTGTTCCAGAGATCGTCCGGCCGGTTGAACTTGGCGATCCACAGGCCGTCGTCATCCTCGACGACCGCCTTGGGACGCGCACCACCCATGGAGGTGCCGATCATCATCAGCTTTTCGACCTGATCGCGATCATGATGATCAGCACCACGATCATCGGCAGCGCCCCGCTGATCCCCCGCAGGCTGATCGTCATCGGCGACGATGCTGTCGGCGATGGACTGCACCCTCGCCAGCTCCAGCGTCTGGTTGAAGCTGCGCTTCGGGGCCGGCGGCACCTGGTCGAGCCCGAAGCCGAGCGCGCCCGCCCGGTCGTCCGGCGAATGGAGCAGGTACTCCATCTCCCCCGGCTGCGCCTTGCCGAGATGGCGCTGTATGACGCGGCGCCCCCAGTAGTCCGGGCTGGCGTCGCGCAGCGCGCCGAAGACGCCGTTCAGCGCCGCGGTCGCATAGGTGCGCGGGGAGAGTTTCAGCTCGACGGGATCGAGCGCGACCGCGTTGGGTCGCTCGAGATAGCTGCGCCCGTAGACGAAGCGGCCTTCGGGCGTGCCCCGGCGGTCCGCGCTCAGCGCGAAGCGCCCCGCCGTGACCGGCTCCGTCGTGCCGGGGAGGGTGACGTAGACGAAGCATTCGCCCGGCGCTTCAGAAGTCATTGTCCAGTCCTGTCTTGGGCCGCGCGCGGGCGCGTTCGCGGGACAATGCGAGGGTCTGGCCTTCCTCGTCCTTTTCAGGCGCGGCGACATCGTCCATCTGGCCGAGGAGATCCAGGGCCCAGAGCATCGCGGCGTAGATGGCGATACCGGTCGTGGGCTTGCCCTTCTCCGCGTCAGCGACAGCCCGGTCTCCGGTGCCGATCTTCTGCGCCATATCGTCGATGGTCAGATTGCGGCGCAGCCGGGCCGTGCGCAGGTTCGCGCCCAGTCGCTTGAGCGTCTGTTCGACCGGGTAAGGCGGGGCGGTCAGCAGCTTGTTCCGGGCAACCATGGCGGACACCGTTTGTTGGAGGGCACGTTACCCAGAAATAGATGGAAGCCCGTCATGAGCCAAAGAAAAACAGCCTTCAAGGGCATTCTAAGTGATATAAAGTGCTCTTGAGAGCTGATTCGTGCTGTAGTTCGGTGTTGAAGGGCAGCAGCGGCCCTGCGGCAGACGAAGAGGCATGTGCGCCGGCCATGAGCACATCCAGAGATGCGTACACGGCTGCATACAGAACCGGGGAAAAGATCAGATGTCGGAAGGTCCAGTCGCAGAGCAGGTCAGGCGGAGAAGGACTTTTGGATGCGCGGCTGCGGGAAGGGATTGGTCGGCCTCGCCATCCGCCGGGAACAGCGGGTTCGGTCGCCACGTCAAGGCTATGGGAACAGCACCGAAGTTTTCGCGAGAATTCTAACTTTCGCGGACTTGAAATACGTGAAAGTTAGATTCTTCTTGCCTTCAAGCCACCCTCATGCTAACTTTCTCGTATCTGAAACACGGGAAAGTTGTAGAGAGTGGGTATTCACCTCGTAGGCGAGACGATTGACAAGACCCGCAGCCACCATCTGGCGGGGGTAGGAAAGCTCGTCCAGCTTATGCGGGGCATCTACGCCGACGCATGCGACGACATCGACCGGACCGTCCTTGCCCATGCCGTCCGGATCGCCCGCTACCTGTACCCGAAGGCTTACCTGTCAGGAGCGAGCGCGATCCTGCTCGGGCCCACTCCGGACGGTCGCCTCTACTTGTCCGGCCAGCGCGTTCAGCGCACCCGCATCCGCTCTCTTGAAATCGTTCAGAACCGCGCCCCGGCGCGCCCCTCGGTGGCGAGCGCTGCCGTCGCCGACAGTCTCGGCGAGCTGAGTGTTCCCGTCTCCGCCATCCGCCAGCGCTTCCTCGAAGCGTTCCGCCTGCGGAGCGAACACGCGGCCTCCATCGAGGCCCTCATGCGCGAGGCCCTTGCCGCCCGCCTCGTCGAGGAGTTCGGCGATCCCAAGGCCGCCAGCGACGCCGTGTGGGCGCTCGCGCGCGAGAACGAGTGGTACCGCGAAGGCGCGGGGGCGGAGAAGTTTCTGCTGCACAGGCCCGCCGCCATCGAGGTCCGGAACGCGGCGGCCTTCGATCTCGTAGTCGCCTGGCACGGCGCGCCCATCGGGACGCTCGCGCATGACGGCTTCGAGTGGCGATGGTCGGCGGCGAAGGGTGGCCCGGTTCTGCCGCCGGTGGTGCGCCAGACCGTCCCCGGAAAACTGCCGCCCTTCATCGTTTCGCTCCTGCCGGAGGGCTGGCTCCAATCCGTTCTCAAGGATCAGCGCGACGAACGCGCGCTCCTGCGCTCTGGCAAGCGCTACATGTCGAACATCACCGTCGCGGGCAATGCCGACGAGATCGCGCGGCTTCCCGCCGATGTCCTGACCACACGGCTGACGGCGTTCTCCCGGGACGGGCTCTTCACCGGCACCTATGCGGGCCCGGGCCGAAGCGCCATCGAGCGGGACTTCGAGCACCGGCTGGCCGCGCTCTTCGCCGATGCCGAAACCCCGCGCCTCTCCGGGGTCCAGATCAAGGCTCCGATGGGTCTCGATGCGGCCGGTCGGCTGGCACCGAGCGTCGGATCGCCGTTCACGCACATCCTCAAGCCTGCCGGGACAAGCGGGTTCGAGGCGCTGCCGTTGATCGAATGGATCGGTCTGGCGCTGGCGCGCGCTATCGGCCTGCCCGCGCCAGAGAACGCGCTCATTCCGATGCCCGACGGGATGCCTCCCGCGCTGCTGGTCGAGCGCTTCGACATTCGCGCCCAGCCGGACGATGCGCGGTGGATCGCCATGGAAGACATGTGTTCGGTGCTCGATCTTGAGCCGCAGCAGAAGTACACCGGCACCATCGAGCGGGTCGCCAGAGCCGTCCGCGCGCTGTCCACGGCACCGGAGGAGGACCTGCTGATCCTGCTGCGCCGCGCCCTCTTCGCCTGGCTGATCGCCGACGGCGACATGCACCTGAAGAACATGGCGCTTCTCAAGACGGCGCATGAGGGAGAGGCGGCGTTCGGCTCGGTGCGCCTTGCTCCGGTCTACGACACGCAGACCACGCGCGTCTTCCCCGGCCTCGAGCACGACCGCATGGCCTTGAAGCTCGGGGGCCGCGACGAGGGCCTGCGGCGCGCAGATTTCATGGCCCTGGCCGCGCTTGCGGGCATCCGGGCGGCGGACGCCGACGGAGCGATCAGCGACCTGCTCGCGCGCTTTCCGGCTGCTCTGGACGCGGTTGCCGTACCGGCTCCCCTTGTGCTCAGCGCGGAGGCCCGGGTCGCCGCGGCGAAGACGCTCGGCCTTTGCCGCGCGCGGCTCGCCGCCTTCGCGTAGGACCCATGGTCGCAGGGGCGGTCTTTGAGGAGTTGCGCGCCGGGACGACCCCGGCGCTCCCCAGACCATAAAATTCAAGGCTGCACCGGATGCGGTCCGGCGCGGGCGCAGCGGCCGATATGCACAACGCTATGGGCACCTTGGGGAATGCGTACATAGCTTTGTACATAACGGGGTTGTTGGGTGATGTCGAACGAGCAAATCTTCAATGAAGTCAAGCGGCGAAGGACGTTTGCCATCATTTCCCACCCCGATGCCGGCAAGACCACGCTGACCGAGAAGCTCCTGCTGTTCTCCGGCGCGATCCAGATTGCCGGCAGCGTGAAGGCGCGCAAGGCGAGCCGCCATGCGACGTCGGACTGGATGGAGATCGAGAAGCAGCGCGGCATCTCGGTGGCGTCGAGCGTGATGCAGATGGAATACCGCGACTGCGTCATCAACCTGCTCGACACGCCCGGCCACCAGGACTTCTCGGAAGACACCTACCGCGTGCTGACCGCCGTCGATGCGGCGCTGATGGTGATCGACGCGGCCAACGGCGTCGAGCCGCAGACGCGGCGCCTGCTGCAGGTCTGCCGCGCGCGCAACACGCCGATCCTGACCTTCGTCAACAAGATGGACCGCGAGGTGCAGGAGCCGCTCGAGCTGATGGACGAGATCGAGCGCGAACTCGGCATGGGCGTCGTGCCGTTCAGCTGGCCGGTCGGCATGGGCAAGGTGTTCGGCGGCGTGATGGACTTGCGCAAGGAGCAGATGCGCGTGTTCAGCCCGGGCGAGGACCGCAACCGCGATGACGACGAGATCATCGAAGGCTTGACGAATCCGGTCTATGCCGAGCGCTTCGGCGCCGCGTACGAGCATGCGAAGCACGACATCGAACTGGTGCGCGAAGCCGCGCCGGCCTTCGACGAGGCCGAGTTCCTCGCCGGCCACCAGACGCCGATGTTCTTCGGCTCGGCCATCAACAACTTCGGCGTGCGCGAAGTGCTCGATGCGCTGGTCGACCTCGCGCCGGCGCCGGGCGGGCGGCCGGCGATCCAGCGCGAGGTGACGCCCGAAGAGCCCAAGTTCAGCGGCGTCGTCTTCAAGATCCAGGCCAACATGGATCCGGCGCACCGCGATCGCATCGCGTTCGTGCGCGTCGCGTCGGGTCACTTCGAGCGCGGCATGCGGCTGAAGGTCACGCGCTCATCGAAGGAGCTGCGGCCGAACACGGTGGTGAGCTTCTTGAGCCAGCGCCGCGAACTGCTCGACGAAGCCTATGCCGGCGACATCATCGGCATCCCGAACCATGGCGTGCTGCAGCTCGGCGACACCTTGACCGAAGGCGAGCCGTTGCAGTTCACCGGGCTGCCGTTCTTCGCGCCGGAGATGTTCCGCACCGTCGAAGTCGCCGACCCGCTGCGCACCAAGCAGCTCAAGGCCGGCTTGCAGCAGCTCGGCGAGGAAGGCGCGATCCAGGTGTTCCGGCCGGTCGCCGCATCGATGCTGCTGCTCGGCGCGGTCGGGCAACTGCAGTTCGAAGTCGTCGCGCACCGGCTCGAGCATGAATACGGCGTCAAGGCTCGCATCACCTCGAGCCGCTTCCAGGTGGCGCGCTGGATCACCTGCGACGAGGCCGACGGCGGCGAGCGGGAGCTCAAGCGCTTCATCGACGCCAACTCGCACCGCGTCGCCTACGACGCCGTCGATGCGCCGACCGTGCTGGTCGAATACGCGCCCGAGCTGCGCGCGATCGAGGCGAACTGGCCGAAGATCAAGTTCCACGCGCTGCGCGAGCATGCGGGGCTGGTGTTCCAGAAGCAGCTGGACGGCTGACCTCCGATACGCGCCACGTCCGCATCGTATCGGCAGCGGCGATGCCCACGCGTTGCGCGAGCATCGCACGGTCGAGCAGTTGCCCGGATGGCGAGCTTGGCGTTCAGTTCCACTGGATGAATATACAGTTGTCGAGCTGCTTGTGCGTGCGAGACCGCTATCCGTGGAGACCGTGCGGATAATCGTCGCGGTGATCGCCACCTCGCCCTCCGCGCCGCCGTCCCGGCTCGCGCTCTACCTCGATCTGATCCGCTGGAACCGGCCGGCCGGCTCGTACCTGCTGCTGTGGCCGACCTTGTCGGCGCTGTGGATCGCGGCGCAGGGCTTCCCGGGCTGGCGGCTGCTCGCCGTCTTCGTCGCCGGCACGTTCCTGATGCGCAGCGCCGGCTGCTGCGTCAACGACGTCGCCGACCGCGACTTCGACCGCCACGTCAAGCGCACCGCGGCCCGCCCGGTGACGAGCGGCGCCGTGTCGCCGCGCGAAGCGCTGGTGCTCGGCGCCGTGCTCGCGCTGTGCGCCTTCGGCCTCGTGCTGCTGACCAATCCGCCCACGATCCTGTGGAGCTTCGTCGCCCTGGCAGTCGCGATCGTCTATCCGTTCGCGAAGCGCGTCGTCTCGATGCCGCAGGCCGTGCTCGGCGTCGCGTTCAGCTTCGGCATCCCGATGGCGTTCGCCGCGGTACAGGGCGGCGATGCGTGGAGCGTCTCGGCGATGCTCGATGCCGTGCCGCCGGTCGGCTGGGCGCTGCTGGTCGGCAACCTGTTCTGGGTGCTTGCCTACGACACCGAGTACGCGATGGTCGATCGCGACGACGACCTGAAGATCGGCATCCGCACGTCGGCGATCACGCTCGGGCGCTATGACGTGGCGGGGGTGATGCTGTTTTATGCGGCGTTCGTTGCTGTCTGGGCAGCGGTCGGGCGGCACGTCGGCCTGGCGTGGCCGTACGACGCGGGGCTGGGCGTGGCGGCGGGGCTGGCGGCATGGCACTACACGCTGATTCGAGGACGGACGCGCGAAGGATGCTTCCGGGCGTTTCGGTTGAACCACTGGGTGGGGTTCGCGGTGTTTGCGGGCGCCGTGGCGGCTTGCCTGCACTGACCACTGAGCCTCGTCATTCGCCCGGTACGTGATCGGGGACGATGGACTGGCAAGCTACGTGAGCGCCGCACGTTTCGGCACCGCTCGGAAACCGACCATGGCGATCCCTCTCGAAGCTCTCGAATCCGAAATCCTGCGCCTGCCGACGCCGGACCGTAAGCGCCTGCTGGAACGAGTCGTCGCCAGCCTGGACTGCGGCCGAGGACATCGCCGCGGCGACCCCGCCGCTGATTCAGGCGATCACGGATACAAGCCGCGCTCCTCGCGCGCAATCAGGATTCGCTCGCAAGCCACCGCGAACGTCGCGGTCCGCAAGCTGATCCGGTGCCGATCGGCCGTGTCCCAGATCTTCTTCAGCGCATCCACCATGATGCGATCGAGCCGCAGGTTGATCTCGTCCTCGCTCCAGAAGAACGACGAGAAGTCCTGCACCCACTCGAAGTAGCTCACCGTCACGCCGCCGGCGTTGCAGATCACGTCGGGCACGACGAGGATGCCGCGTTCGGCGAGCACGTCGTCGGCGGCCGGCAGGGTCGGGCCGTTGGCGCCTTCGAGGACCAGCTTGGCCTTGACGCGCGCGGCGCGTGCCGGCGTGAGCTGGCTTTCGAGCGCGGCCGGGATCAGGATGTCGCAATCGACGTCCCAGAACGCTTCGTCCTCGATGCGCTCGGCTTCGCGGTAGTTCGCGATGCCGCCGTCGCGCTTCAGCACCGCCATCGCGTCGGCGATGTCGAAGCCGTTCGGGTTGACGAGCGTGCCGGTGTGGTCCTGCACCGCGACGAGCCTGGCGCCCGCCTGCACGAAGAGTTCGGCCGCCGCGCCGCCGACGTTGCCCATGCCCTGCACCGCGATGCGCGCGCCTTCGAGCGGCAGGTTGAGACGCCGCGCCGCTTCGCGGCCGGTCACGAAGACGCCGCGGCCGGTCGCCTTGACGCGGCCGAGCGAGCCGCCGAGGTGCAAGGGCTTGCCGGTGACGACGCCGGTCGCGGTGCCGCCGATGTTCATCGAGTACGTGTCCATCATCCACGCCATGATCTGCGCGTTGGTGTTCACGTCGGGCGCCGGGATGTCCTGCTGCGGCCCGATGATGATGCCGATCTCGCTGGTGTAGCGCCGCGTCATGCGCTCGAGCTCCTTCAGCGACAGCTTCTTCGGATCGACGCGGATGCCGCCCTTGGCGCCGCCGTAAGGCAGGTTCACCGCGGCGCACTTCACCGTCATCCACGCCGACAGCGCCATCACTTCCTCGAGCGTCACGTCGGGGTGGTAGCGCACGCCGCCCTTGCCGGGACCGCGCGACAGGTTGTGCTGCACGCGGTAGCCCTCGAAGTGCGCCACGCTGCCGTCGTCCATCTCGATCGGCACGTCGACGATCAGTGCGCGCTTCGGCCGCTTCAGCGTCTCGGACCAGCGTGCCAGCGGGCCGAGGTAGGGCAGGACGCGATCGACCTGCGACAGGTAGGTGTGCCAGGGACTCGACGTGTCGGCGCCGACGTAGGAGAGTTGACTCATGGTGGATCTCGCCAAGGTGTTGTGGATGCCGCACCCGAACTGATTCGGCAGCGCGCTCGTGACGCGCCGCGGCATGGGGCGAGACTGTAGGCGGGAAGCGCGGCCGCCGCCGCGGTCCCTCATGCGAGGTTTGCATGACGGCACGCCGGTGCCGCATGCGGCGTGCTGGCCGTCAGCGGCCGAACTCGTCGCCGAGCTCCTTGGCGCGTCGTTGCGCGGCCTTCAACGCCTTGACGAAAGCGGGCTGGACGCCGCTCGCATCGAGCGACGTCAACGCCGCATAGGTCGTGCCGCCCTTGGACGTGACGCGTGCGCGCAGCACGTCGGGCGGATCGGCGCTCCGTTCGGCCAGCGCCGTCGCGCCGGCGAAGGTCGCGAGCGCCAGCTGCTTGCCTTGCTCGGCGGTCAGTCCCATCTCGGTCGCGGCCTGCATCATCGCTTCGACGAAGTAGAAGACATAGGCCGGGCCCGAACCGGACAGCGCGGTCACCGCATCGAGGTCTTCCTCGCGATCGACCCACAGCGTCTTGCCGGTCGGCGCGAGCACCTGCTCGACCTGCGCGCGGTCTCCGGGCGTGACGGCCGACCGCGCATAGAGACCCGCGATCCCCTCGCCGATCAACGCCGGCGTGTTCGGCATCGTGCGCACGACGCGTTCGGTGCCGGCGGCACGCGCGATCGCATCGCTGCGGATGCCGGCCATCACGCTCAGCTGCAACGCGTGGCTCACGTGCGGCGCGCACGGCGCGGCGGCGTCGCCGAAGGCCTGCGGCTTGACCGCCCAGACGACGAGCCCGGCACGCGCCAGCGTGGCATCAGCCGCGGCGAGGACGGTCACGCCGAGCTCGGCGCTCAGCTTCGCGCGCTGCGCATCCGACGGCTCGACGACGCAGATCGACGCGGCCGGCCGGCCGCTCTTGACGAGCCCGCCGACGATGGCACCGGCCATGTTGCCGCCGCCGATGAATGCGATCATGTCCATGCGCTCATCTTAAGCATCCGAAGGGAGCTCGAACCATGCATCTCGAAGGTTCCTGTCATTGCGGCGCGGTGCGCTTCGACGTCGAGGCGATGAGCCCGGTGCCGTTCATGCACTGCCATTGCTCGATCTGCCGCAAGACCGCCGGCAGCGGCGGCTATGCGATCAACCTCGGCGCCGACATGAGGACGCTGAAGGTGCGCGGCAGGAAGCACCTCGGCGTCTACCACGCGGTACTGCGCGAAGAAGGCCAGCGCAGCCGGCGCTCGCCGGCCGGCCGGCACTTCTGCCTGAAGTGCGGCAGCGCGCTGTGGCTGTGGGATCCGCGCTGGCCGGACCTCGTGCATCCGCAAGCGTCGGCGATCGACACGCCGCTGCCGAAGCCGCCCGAGGTCGTCGAAGCGGCGCTGCAATGGGTGCCGGACTGGGTCGACGTGCCGAAGGGCAAAGGGCACCGGCACAGCGATACCTGGCCGTCGGAGTCGCTGGAGGAGTGGCACCAGCGGCATGGCTTGTGGAGCGGCCCCGCCCGGTAGCTGCGCTCGCGCTTACGCGACCCCCGCCAGCAACGCCGCGTTGCCGCCTGCGGCCGCGGTGTTGATCGTCACCGTCTGCTCGGCGCAGAAGCGATAGAGGTAGTGCGGCCCGCCGGCCTTCGGACCCGTGCCCGACAGACCCTCGCCGCCGAACGGCTGCACGCCGACCACGGCGCCGATCATGTTGCGGTTGACGTAGACGTTGCCGATGCGCGCCGCATGCGCGAGGCGCAGGGCGCGGCTGTCGATGCGCGTCTGGATGCCGAGCGTGAGGCCGTAGCCCAGCGCGTTGACCTCGTCGATCACGCCACCCACGTCGCCGCGCCAGCGGACGACGTGCAGCACCGGGCCGAAGATCTCCTGGCGCACGTCGGCGATGCGCTCGACCTCGAACGCGATCGGCGCGAGCAGGCGCGGCGCCTGGTCGTTCAGCGGCGCAGCGCCTATCGTCTTGGCCTCGCGGCGCAACCGTTCGACCTGGCCGGCGATCGCGCCATAGGCCTCGTCATCGATCAGCGGGCCGACATCGGTCTCCAGCAGCGCCGGATTGCCGACCGACAGTTCGAGCAGCGCACCGTGCACCATGTGGATCACCGCATCGGCGACGCCTTCGTGCACGCACAGCAGCCGCAGCGCGGAGCAACGCTGGCCGGCCGAGCGGAACGCGCTCTGCACCACCGCATCGATCACCTGTTCGGGCAGCGCGGTGCTGTCGACGATCATCGCGTTGATGCCGCCGGTCTCCGCGACGAGCGGCACGATCGGCCCGTCCTTGGCCGCGAGCGCGCGGTTGATCAAGCGCGCCACCGCGGTCGAGCCGGTGAAGCAGACGCCCGCGGTGCGCGCATCGGCGACGAGCGCGGCGCCTGTCGTCTCGCCCGGCCCATGCAGCAGTGCCAGTGCATCGCGCGGCACGCCGGCTGCATGCAGCAAGGCGACGAAGGCCTGGGCGACCGCCGGCGTCTGCTCGGCCGGCTTGGCCGCGACGGTGTTGCCGGCGACGAGCGCCGCGACCACCTGGCCGGCGAAGATCGCGAGCGGGAAGTTCCAAGGGCTGATGCAGACGAACACGCCGCGACCATGCAGCTGCAGCTCGTTGCTCTCGCCGGTCGGTCCCGGGAGCGGTTGCGCGATCAGGCGCAGCTCGGCCTGGTCGGCGTAGTAGCGGCAGAAGTCGACGGCCTCGCGGACCTCGGCGACGCAATCGCCGAGCGTCTTGCCGGCCTCCTTGACGAGCAGGCCGCAGAACTCCGGCAAGCGCGCGTCGAGCGCGTCGCCCGCACGGCGCAGCACCGCGGCGCGCTGTGCCAGCGGCGTGTTGTTCCAGGCCGGGAAAGCCGCCTGCAGCCGCTCCATCGCGGCAGCGACATCGGCCGACGTGGCTTCGGCCACCGGCGAGACGACGGCCTCGGCGACCGCGGCATCGAGCGGCGCGCGATCGGCCAGGCAGGCGAGGTCGGCGCCGGTCGAATTGACGCGGCCGCCGATGCCGTAGAGCTGCTTCGGCGGCGCGATGCCGGGCGCCGGGGCCGGCACGAGCGGCGATGCGAGCAGCGCGTCGATCGACAGGCCGTCGTCGGCGAGCTGGTGCACGAACGACGAATTGGCGCCGTTCTCGAGCAGCCGCCGCACGAGGTAGGCGAGCAGGTCGCGGTGCTCGCCGACGGGCGCATAGACGCGCACCGGCAGCGTGCCGTGGCGCATCACCTCGCGGTAGATGCCTTCGCCCATGCCGTGCAGCCGCTGCATCTCGAACCCGGCGTTGCCGGCCATCTGGCGGATCGCCGCGATCGTGCCGGCGTTGTGCGTCGCGAACTGCGGATAGATCACGTCGGCATGGCCGATCAGCGCGCGCGCACAGGCGAGGTACGAGATGTCGGTGTGGTGCTTGTGCGTGAAGACCGGATAGCCGGAGAGACCCATCTCCTGCGCGCGCTTGATCTCGCCGTCCCAATAGGCGCCCTTGACGAGCCGCACCATGAAGCGCAGGCCATGCCGGCGCGCGATGGCCGCGACCTCGTCGATCACTTCGCGCGCCCGCGTCTGGTAGGCCTGCACCGCCAGGCCGAAGCCGCGCCAGGTCGGGAACTCCTGCGCGATGCGCGCCGCCAGCGCCTCCAGCACGTCGAGCGACAGCTCGAGGCGATCGCTCTCCTCGGCATCGATCGTCAGGTTGAGGTCGGCGCGCGCCGCCGCCTCGATCAGTTGCCAGACGCGCGGCACGAGCTCGTGGAACACGCGCGCACGCTGCGCCTCTTCGTAGCGCGAGAACAGCGCGCTCAGCTTGATCGAGATGCCGTCGGCCGCTTCCGGCCCTTCGGCCGCGCCGCGCGCGCCGGCGATCGCCTCGATGGCCTGCTGGTAGGCGATCAGGTAACGGCGCGCATCGGCTTCGGTGCGCGCGCCTTCGCCGAGCATGTCGTAGCTGAAGCGCAGGCGCGGCAGGCTCTTGCGTGCCGACGCGGCTTCGCCCATGGCCTCGCGGATGTTGCGGCCGAGCACGAACTGGCGGCCGAGCAACTGGATCGCGCGCACCGTGGCCGCGACCACGGTCTGCGCGCCGAGCCGCTTCCACAGGCCGCCGTCGCCGTCGGCCTCGGGCAGGAACTTCTTCGACAGCGAGATCGCGCTGGCCGACAGGCTGGCGAGCATCTTGTGAGGCCCGCCCGAGGTTGCATCGAAGTCCGCCTTGCCGAGCTGATCGGCGGTCAGCGCGATCGCGGTCTCGGCATCGGGCACGCGCAGCAGCGCTTCGGCGAGGCGCATCAGCGCGAGCCCTTCGGCGCTCGAGATCGGGTATTCGCGCAGCAGCGATTCCATGGCCCAGAACGGCGCCGGATGGTCGCGCACCGACTGCACCCAGGGCCGTGCGCGCTCGACCGCTGCAGGCCAGTTCACGGCCTCGGGCAGGCCCGCAAGCAGGGCCGTGAGCACCTGCGCTTCTTCGCGATACGGATAGGGCAGGCGGGCGGCGTCGGCGGGCATGGGCGGGGTCCTTGATGAGGAAACGGGTGTGAGCGGCGCGGTAGCGCCCGGCGGGATTTTGCGCGCCGCCGGCGTGCCTGGATGACGCGATGGACGGCTGACGGCGTCGTCCAGCATATTGGACAATGCTTCCGACATGCCGACGAAGGCGTCCTCCGGGCCCGTCGCGCCGCCCATGCCGCCCGCCACGATGAAGATCGAACGCGACGACCTGACCCATCCCGCGATCCATGCGCTGCTCGAGGAGCACCTGCGCAGCATGCATGCGCTCGGCCCGCCCGAGAGCGTGCACGCGCTCGACCTCGAGCGGCTGCGCGCACCGGAGATCACGTTCTGGTCGGCCTGGGACGGCGAGCGGCTGCTCGGCTGCGGCGCATTGATGGAGCTCGACCCGCGACACGGCGAGATCAAGTCGATGCGCACGCCCGAAGCGCGCCGCCGCACCGGCGCCGGCCGCGCGCTGCTGATGCACATCATCGCGGAGGCACGCTCGCGCGGCTACGCACGGCTGAGCCTCGAGACCGGAACGGCGCCGGCCTTCGAGCCGGCGCACCGCCTCTACGAAAGCGCCGGCTTCACGCGCAGCGGCCCGTTCGGCAACTACGTAGAGGATCCGTACAGCGCCTTCATGACGCTGGCACTCAGAGGCTGACCGGCGCAGACGCCGCCGGCCGGCCGCCGAAGATCGCGGTACCGACGCGCACGATCGTCGCGCCTTCGGCGATCGCGGCTTCGAGGTCGGCGCTCATGCCCATCGACAACGTGTCGAGCGCGAGTCCCGCAGCCTGCAGTGACTCCTGCAGCTCGCGCAGCGCGCGGTGCGGCGCGCGCTGCGCGACCAAGTCGCCCGCCGGCTCGGGAATCGCCATCAGACCGCGCAACCGCAACCGCGGCAACGCTGCGACGGCCTGCGCCACCTCGGCGACCTCCGCCGCCGCGAGCCCGCTCTTGCTCGCCTCGCCGCTGATGTTGACCTGCAGGCAGACCTGCAACGGCGGCAGCCAGGCCGGCCGCTGCTCGGACAGGCGCTGCGCGATCTTCAGCCGGTCGACGCTGTGCACCCAGTCGAACTGCTCGGCGACGATGCGCGTCTTGTTCGATTGCAGCCGACCGATCAGATGCCATTCGAGCCGTTCGCGCAGGTCGGCCAGCTCGCCGATCTTGTCGACGCCTTCCTGCACGTAGTTCTCGCCGAAGCGGGTCTCGCCGGCCGCGTGAGCGTCGCGTACGGACGACGCCGGAAAGGTCTTGCTCACCGTCAACAGCGTGACGCTTTGCACGGGCCGCCCGGCGTCCCGGCAGGCCGCGGCGATGCGCCGGCGCACTTCTTGTAGGTTGTCTGCGATCATCGCCATAATGTTTCGCGAGTATCTCTCGCGCCCCGGTCCGCGTGATGGAGTTCACGCCACGGCCGCCTCCGGCTAGCCTCTACGAGAGTCCATGGACATCACCCAACTGCTGGCGTTCTCGGTCAAGAACAAGGCTTCCGACCTGCACCTGTCGGCCGGCCTGCCGCCGATGATCCGCGTTCACGGCGACGTGCGCCGCATCAACGTCGACCCGCTGGACCACAAGCAGGTCCACGGCATGGTGTACGACATCATGAACGACTCGCAGCGCAAGGCGTACGAAGAGACGCTGGAATGCGACTTCTCGTTCGAGATCCAGGGCCTGGCGCGCTTTCGCGTCAACGCGTTCAACCAGAACCGCGGTGCCGGCGCGGTGTTCCGCACGATTCCGTCGAAGATCCTGACGCTGGAACAGCTCAATGCGCCCAAGGTTTTTGCCGAACTCGCGTTGAAGCCGCGCGGCCTGGTGCTCGTCACCGGTCCGACCGGCTCGGGCAAGTCGACGACCCTGGCGGCGATGGTCAACCACCTCAACGAGAACGAATTCGGTCACGTGCTGACGGTCGAGGATCCGATCGAGTTCGTGCACGAGTCGAAGAAGTGCCTGATCAACCAGCGCGAGGTCGGCCCGCACACGCTGAGCTTCGCGAACGCGCTGCGCTCGGCGCTGCGCGAAGACCCGGACGCGGTGCTGGTCGGCGAAATGCGCGACCTCGAGACGATCCGCCTCGCGCTGACCGCCGCCGAGACCGGCCACCTGGTGTTCGGCACGCTGCACACGTCGAGCGCCGCGAAGACCGTCGACCGCGTGGTCGACGTGTTCCCGGCGGCCGAGAAGGAGATGGTGCGCGCGATGCTGTCGGAGTCGCTGATCGGCGTGATCTCGCAGACCCTGTGCAAGACCAAGGACGGCGCCGGCCGCGTCGCGGCGCACGAGATCATGCTGGGCAGCGCGGCGATCCGCAACCTGATCCGCGAGAACAAGGTCGCGCAGATGTATTCGGCGATCCAGACCGGCAACCAGATGGGCATGCAGACGCTGGACCAGAACCTCGCTGATCTGGTCCGCCGCAACATCGTCGCGCCCGCCGAGGCGCGCGCCAAGGCCAAGTTCCCGGAAAACTTCCCCGGTTGACGGCCTGAGCCAACGCCACAAAGGATCAAGATGGAACGCGACCAGGCCTCGAAGTTCGTCAACGACCTGCTGCGCCTGATGGTGTCGCGCAACGGCTCGGACCTGTTCCTCACCGCCGACTTCCCGCCCGCGATCAAGGTCGACGGCAAGGTCACGAAGGTATCGCCGCAGCCGCTGACCGGCCAGCACACGCTGGCGCTGACGCGCGCGGTGATGAACGACAAGCAGGCCGCCGAGTTCGAGCGCACCAAGGAGTGCAACTTCGCGATCGCGCCGCAAGGCATCGGACGCTTCCGCGTCAACGCGTTCGTGCAGCAGGGCCACGTCGGTCTCGTGATGCGGACGATTCCGCAGAAGCTGCCGACGATCGACACGCTCGGCTTGCCGCACATCCTGAAGGACATCGCGATGACCAAGCGCGGCCTCGTGATCTTCGTCGGCGCCACCGGCTCGGGCAAGAGCACGTCGCTCGCGGCGATGATCGACCACCGCAACCAGAACTCCTACGGCCACATCATCACGATCGAGGATCCGGTCGAGTTCGTGCATCCGCACAAGAACTGCATCGTCACGCAGCGCGAGGTCGGCATCGACACCGACGGCTGGGAGCAGGCCCTGAAGAACACCTTGCGCCAGGCGCCCGACGTGATCCTGATGGGCGAGATCCGCGACCGCGAGACGATGGAGCATGCGGTCGCGTTTGCCGAGACCGGCCACCTGTGCATGGCGACCCTGCATGCGAACAGCGCCAACCAGGCACTCGATCGCATCATCAACTTCTTCCCCGAGGAGCGGCGCGCGCAGTTGCTGATGGACCTGTCGCTGAACCTGAAGGGCCTGGTGTCGCAGCGCCTGTTGCCGCGCCAGGAGGGCAAGGGGCGCACCGCGGCGGTCGAGATCATGCTGAACTCGCCGCTGATCTCCGACCTGATCTTCAAGGGCGAGGTCGCCGAGATCAAGGAGATCATGAAGCGCTCGCGCGAACTCGGCATGCAGACCTTCGACCAG
>JAFEEF010000006.1:66111-212893 GCA_018241265.1 Pseudomonadota bacterium
CGACCTGCGGCTGCAGATCAAGCTGCACAGCAAGCGGGCGCGCAGCCTGGACCTGGCGGCGGGTACGGAGCACATGACGATCATTTGATCGCTGCGAGATCGCAGCGCACGACGGGACAGCGGGGTCGGCGTTGCCGACCCCTGCTCTTTTTGGAGGACGGAGCCTCATGGCCGACAGCAGCGAAGAACCCGTTCAGCCGCGCCGCGTGGCCTTCCTCGGCCTGGGCGTGATGGGCTATCCGATGGCCGGTCATCTGGTGCGGGCCGGGCATCGCGTGACGGTCTACAACCGCACCGCGGCGAAAGCGGAGCGCTGGGTCGGCGAGCACGGCGGATCGCGTGCGCCGACGCCGCGCGCAGCGGCTGCCGAAGCCGACGTCGTGTTCGCCTGCGTGGGCAACGACGACGATCTGCGCTCGGTCGCGCTCGGCGGCGACGGCGCATTGGCCGGCATGCGGCCCGGTGCCGTGTTCGTCGACCACACGACGGCATCGGCCGCGGTCGCGCGGGAGCTCGCGGCCACGGCGAGCGCCGCGGGGCTGCACTTCATCGACGCGCCGGTGTCGGGCGGCAACGTCGGCGCCGAGCAAGGCACGTTGACGGTGATGTGCGGCGGCGAGCCGGCCGCGTTCGATGCGGTCCGGCCGGTCGTGCTGGCCTATGCGCGCGCGGTCACGCTGCTCGGCCCGGCCGGCGCCGGCCAGCTCACGAAGATGGTCAACCAGATCGCGATCGCCGGCGTGCTGCAAGGCTTGTCAGAAGCGATCGCGTTCGGCGAGCGTGCCGGGCTCGACCTGCCGAAGGTGCTCGGCGTGATCGGCAAAGGCGCGGCGCAGAGCTGGCAAATGGACCACCGCGGCCCGACGATGATCGAGAACCGCTACGACTTCGGCTTTGCGGTCGACTGGATGCGCAAGGACCTCGGCCTCTTGCTCGACGAAGCGCGCCGCAACGGCGCGCGGCTGCCGGTGGCGGCGCTCGTCGATCAGTTCTATGCCGACCTGCAGGCACGCGGCGACGGTCGCCTCGACACGTCGGGCCTGATCAAGCGGCTGCGCTGAGAACGGCACCTCCGGAATAGGCTGCCCCCTCCGTTCGTACACCTGGGAGTTCGCCGCACCGGCGCGGCCGGCGGCGAGATCGGCCCTGCACGGCGCGCCGCGCAGGGCTCCAAACACCGAGCGAGGAGCCCGTCGATGAAGCCTTTGTCGTTCCTGTTGCCGCCACTCGCCGCCGCCGCGCTGGCCGCCGCGAGCCCTGCAGCCTTCGCGATCGGCGTCACCGACGCCACCGGCGACTACGTCCCGGGATTTGCCGGCAGCAAGGCCGGCGACCTCGACGTCGCCGGCGCCTTCGTCACCTACAACGTCGCGACCGATACCTTCGTGTTCGAAGGGACGATGAATGCCGACATCCCGACCGCCTCGAAGGACCTCTACGTCTGGGGCGTCGACCGCGGCCAGGGCACCGCGCGCTTTGCCGCCAACGGCATCGACGGCGTGCTGTTCGATTCGGTCGTGGTGTTCAACGCCGACGGCTCCGGCTCGGTCAACCAGATCGTCGGCGGCGCCTCGTTCACCTTGCCGGCCGGTACCGCCAAGGTGATCGGCTCGACGATCATCGGCGAGATCAGCGGCTCGATGCTGCCGTCGCTGGGTTTCGACAAGACCGCCTACACCTGGAACCTGTGGCCGCGCGACGGCACGCTCGCGAGCGGCTTCACGCAGATCTCCGACTTCGCGCCGGACAACTCGAACTCGCCGGTGACGGTGATCGGCGCGGTGCCGGAACCCGGCACCTGGGCGATGCTCGGCGTCGGCCTGGGCTTGGTCGGCGTATTCAGGCGCCGCCGGATCGCCGACCGCTGAGGGCGTGGACGCGCCGCCGGCGCTACTTGGACGCCGGCGCGGCCTGCAGGTTCGAGAGCTCGGCCTCGCTGACGATCTGGAACACGCGCACGACCTTCTGTACGCCGCCCACGCCGCGTGCCACTTCGGCGGCGCGGCTGGCTTCGCGCTCGCTGACGACGCCCATCAGGTAGACGATGCCGCGCTCGGTCACGACCTTGAAGACGTTGGCCTGCAGATCCTTGGCATCGAGGAACGCGGCCTTCACCTTGCTCGTGATGACGGTGTCGTTGGAGCGCTCGGACAGCGACGTCGACGGGCCGACCAGCAGCTCGTTGACGACCGACGTCACGCCCTCGATCGTCGAGACGTTCTGCTCGACCTTGACCTTGTCGCCCAAGGTCGGCACCTCGCCGCTCAGCAGCAGCACGCGGTTGTAGCTGGTGGCGATGGCGTGGCCGCGGTCGCCGACGGCGTCGGCGATGCGGTTGACCGCCTTCAGCTCGATCGACTGGTCGTCGAGTTGCGTGCCGGACGAGCGCCGGTCGATCGCGACCAGCGATGCGCCGACCATCGCGCCGCCGATGACCAGCGGCGCGCAGGCCGACAGCAGGGTGGCCGCGGCCACCGCCGTCAGTGCGATGCGGGCAACGGTCAGGGATGACGTGAGCTTCATGTACTTTCCTGTTCGCCCAGGAGCTGCAGGTCGACCGCATCGCACAGGCAATGCAGGACCAGCAGATGAACCTCCTGGATGCGTGCCGTGCGATCGTGCGGCACGCAGATGTGGACGTCGGTCTCGGTGAGCAGGTCGCGCATCCTGCCGCCCTTGTGGCCGGTCATCGCGATGACCGTCATTTCCTTGGCGTGCGCGGCCTCGACCGCGGCGACGACGTTCGGCGAGTTGCCGCTCGTGCTGATCGCGAGCAGCACGTCGCCGGGCGCACCCAGCGCCTGCACCTGCTTGGCGAAGACCTGATGGAAATCGTAGTCGTTGGCGACCGCGGTCAGGATCGACGTGTCGGTCGTCAGCGCAATGGCCGCGAGGCCCGGCCGCTCGCGTTCGAAGCGGCCGACGAACTCGGCCGCGAAGTGCTGCGCATCCGCCGCCGAGCCGCCGTTGCCGCACGCCAGCACCTTGCCGCCGCCGGTGATGCAGCCGACGAGCGCATTGACGCCGTCGACGATCGGCTTGGACAGCACCTCGGCGGCCGCGTATTTGAGGTCGGCGCTGTCGAAGAATTGCTGCTGGATGCGTTGCTCGATCATGGTCGCGGATGATATGACACGCCGGATGTCATTCACGGCTTCCGGGCGCCCCCAGACCTGCCGCTCCGCGTCAGGCCCCCCGAGGGGGTCAAGGAAACTTGGGAACGGCCCGGCCTTGAGACGGCGTCGAGGGCGAACGGTTCCGTTCAACCCGCATCGAACGCCGCACGCAGCCATCGGACTTCGGCGCCATCGATCGCGACGACATCGAACCGGCACGGCGGCGGCGATGCCCAGCGCGCGACGTAGCGTTGCGCCGCATAGACGATGCGGCGCAGCTTGGCCGGGCCGATGCTGGCCGCTGCGCCGCCGTGTGCGGCGTCGCGCCGCGCCCGCACTTCGACGAACACCAGCGTGCCGTCGCGCTCGCGCAGGATCAGGTCGACTTCGCCGCCGCGCGCGGACGGGCCGGCGGCGACCCGATAATTGCGCTCCACCAATGTCAGGCCGTGCCGCAGCAGGTGCGCCAGGGCGCGCTCCTCGGCGGCATCGCCCGCCTGTTTCGTCGTCGTTGCCTTGCCCGCCATGTCCGCGCTCGACGCCTCGTTGCTCAAGCAGGCCGCCGCCAGCGCCGCCGACGGCCAGCATTACCCCGCCGCGGCACTGTACGTGGTCGCGACGCCGATCGGCAACCTGGCCGACCTGACGCTGCGCGCGATCCATGTGCTCGGCCTGGTCGACGCGATCGCCTGCGAGGACACGCGCCACAGTGCGACGCTGCTGCAGGCGCTGCAACTGACCAAGCCGCTCGTCGCGCTGCATGAGCACAACGAGCGCAGCGCCGCCGGTGCCGTGCTGCAGAGGCTGGCGCGCGGCGAGCGGGTGGCCTACGTCAGCGATGCCGGCACGCCGGCCATCAGCGACCCCGGCGCCGCGCTCGTCGCCGCGGTCCAGGCAGGCGGCTACCGCAGCGTGCCGATACCGGGACCGAGCAGTGCGGTGGCAGCGCTCAGCGTCGCGGGTGACGAGCGCGGCAGCGCGATCCATCTGGTCGGCTTCTTGCCGGCACGCGGCGGCGATCGCGCGCGCCTGTTGTCCGGCATCGCGGCCGACCCGCGCACGCAGGTGCTGTTCGAGGCACCGCATCGCATCGCCGCACTGGCGCAGGCCCTCGGCGCAGCCTGCGCCGCGCGCCGGATCACGGTCTGCCGCGAGCTGACCAAGCAGTTCGAGAACGTCGCGACGATGCCGGCGCTCGAGCTCGAAGCCTGGCTGCAGGCCGACCCGCACCGACAGCGCGGCGAGTTCGTGCTCGTGCTGCATGCGCTGGCCGAGGCAGAGGGCGATGCGGATGCGCGCCACGACGCGACCTTGCGCATTCTGCTCGCGGCATTGCCGCTGAAGCAGGCCGTCGCGTTGACGGCGGAACTGACCGCTGCGCCGCGCAATGCGCTCTACGAACGCGCGCTCGCATGGCGCAAGGACGCCGTGCCGCCCGAGGGCTGACGTCGGCCTAGGCCGCAACGGCCGGTCCGGCCGGGCTCTCCACGCCGATCTCGGCCAGCGCGTGGCGCAGCGCGTCCGGGAACGGCGTGGCGGGCGGCGCGCCGATCAGCGCGCGCAGCGAGGCGTCGTCGAGCGCGTGCGGCCGCTGCCACAGGTAACGCATCGCGCAGAGCTCGCGCCACATCGGCATGACCGGCGACGCCAAGCGGATGAAGCCCCACGGCAGGCCGGCCGCCCGCAACGGTAGGCCGACGAGCGTCTCGACGCCGCGCTTGAAGTCTTCACCGGTCAGCGTATGGCCCGAGAAATGGACCCGGCGATGCCCGTGCAGACCGGCACGCAGCGCCGCCACGCGCACGAAGACCTCGGCCAGATCGGGCAGGTACGCCCAAGCGTGCGGCACATCGAGCGGGCCGGGATAGACGAAGCGCCGACGCGCGAGACGCGTCGTCATCGCCAGGTCGACCCAGGTGCCGCGCCCCGGGCCGCCGAAGAAGTCGCCGGCGCGGATCACGATGCTGTCGACGCCATCGGTCGCGGCTGCGGCCAGCCGCGCTTCGATTTCGATCCGCGTGCGCGCCTTGGGCAGGTCGCCGCACTCCGGCGTCTCGGTCGTCAGCAGCGAAGGCAGCCGGCTGCCGAAGTTGTAGACGTTGCCCGGCAGCATCAGCAGCGCACCGCTCGATCGAGCCGCGGCCAATGCCGCATCGGCGAGCGGCAGGGCCAGGCGATCCCATTCGGTATAGAGCGGGTTGAGCGCGTTGACGATGACGCTGCAGCCCAGGGCAGCGTCGGCGAGCGCACCGGCATCGAGGGCGTCGCAACGCTGCAGCGACACCCGAGCCCGCGGCGCCCCCGGCAGCGGCCGGCGCGCCTGAGCGCGCACCTGCCAGCCCGCTGCGGCGAACGCATCGACGAGCACCTGACCGAGGCGACCCGCGGCGCCGAGAACGAGGACGGTGGAGGACATGGCGTATGGAATGGTGTCGAGGCAATGGCGCCATTGTTCGAGACATGCCTGCACTGCACAATCCGCATGGCTGCATCACAGGAATCCATGGATGAATAGCACACCGATCGCAGTGCGCGACACGCAGGGACCGGCCGAGCCGGACTGGGCCTTGCTGCGCGCCTTCCTGCAGGTCGTGCACAGCGGCTCGCTGAGCGCGGCGGCGGCCGCGCTCGGCAGCAGCCAGCCGACCTTGAGCCGGCAGCTCGCGCGCCTGGAGGCCCACGTGGGCAGCGCGCTCTTCGAACGGACGCGCCGCGGTCTCGTGCTCACCGAAGCCGGCGCGGCCTTGCGTGCCCCGGCGGAACGCATGCGCGCGCATGCGATGGATTTCGCGTTGCGCGCCGCCGGGCGTACGCAGTCGCTCGCCGGCACGGTGCGCCTGACGGCCAGCGAAGTGATGAGCGCTTTCGTGCTGCCGGGATTGCTGCGCGAACTGCGCGACGCCTGTCCGGAGATCGAGGTCGAGATGGTGGCCAGCGACGACGTCGAGAACCTGCTCGAGCGCGAAGCCGACATCGCGCTGCGCATGGTCCGGCCGCGCCAGAGCGCGCTGATCGCACGTCGCCTGCCCGATCAGCCGCTCGGGCTCTACGCGCATCGCGACTACATCGCCGCGCGCGGCCGGCCGACCCGCGCCAACCTGCTGCAGCACGAATGGGTGGGCTATGACCGATCGGACCAGATGCTGCGCGGCTTCCGCGCCGCCGGCATGAAGGTCTCGCGCTCGCTGTTCGGCCTGCGCTGCGACAGCCAGATCGTGGTCTGGCAAGCGGTAAGCGCCGGCCTGGGCATCGGCGTCGGGATGGAGCGCGTGGCTGCGCAGACGCCCGACGTCGTGCGGGTGCTGCGCGACGTCGAGGTGCCGCCGCTGCCGCTGTGGATCACCGCGCACCGCGAGCTGCGCGGAACGCCGCGCATCCAGTGCGTCTTCGATGCATTGGCGCGGGCCCTCGGCGGCGCGGCCTGATGTCCGGGGCCGTGCCGGAAAGACGGCGGCCCGGCGAACGGACGATGTCCGCCGCGCCGGGCCGGGTCCGAAAGACCGAAAAGATCAGTTCGCGGTGTTCGCGTCGTGCTTCTGCTTGTAGATGTCCTTGCTGGTCTTCTTCTCGACCTTGTGCATCTTGACGCGCTCGCCCTTCGTGACGACGCCGTCGGCCTTGGCCTTGGCTTCGACGTTGTCGGCGATCTTCTGCTGCTTCTCCAGGCGATTGGCTTCGGTGGCGTTCAGCGCGCCGGACTTCTCGCCCGCTTCGATGCGCTTTTCCTGGTTGGACTGACGTTGGTTCGCGCCCGGCGTGGCGGTCTGAGCGACGGCGCCCACGGACAGGGCAGCGAGCGCGCCGGCGATGAGGACGGTCTTGATGTTCATGGTGCTTCCTTCGTGATGTTCCAAGTTCTCGACGTGAGCAGGACTAGCGTCCCGCACCGCACAACGCGGCTCCGCGTCGGCAAGTCGACAGGAAGACGTAATTTTCTGTCACCGCGTTTCTGTCAGCGGCCGACCGGCCCCGGACATCTTGCCGATTCGTCGCAGGAGGCCTTACCCGCGCTCCGGCCCCGGCATGGTGCGACTCCTACAATCGGACCACCTTCACGCCGCCAATCGCCATGCTCACCCGCGAACCCATGATCGAGCGCCTCGCCATCGCGCGCGGGCTGCTGATGGAACCGTTCAATTTGAGCGACGCGAGCCTGCGCAAGGCGCTTGCGACGATCGCGGCGCATCGCATCGACGATGCCGACCTGTACTTCCAGTACACCCGCAGCGAAGGCTGGAGCTTGGAGGAAGGCATCGTCAAGAGCGGCAGCTTCGGCATCGACCAGGGCGTAGGCGTGCGTGCGGTGGCGGGCGAGAAGACGGCGTTCGCCTACTCGGACGACATCTCCGAAGCCGCGCTGCTCGACGCGGCGCGCACCGTGCGCAGCATCGCGGCGGCCGGCCAGGCCGGCGGCGTGAAAGTGGCGGGCAAGCCGCGCATGGCCGCGGCGCGCGCGCTCTATGCGCCGATGGATCCGATCGCGTCGCTCGACAGCGCCGCCAAGGTCGCGCTGCTCGAACGGGTCGAGCGGCTGGCGCGCGCGAAGGATCCGCGCATCGTGCAGGTGATGGCGGGTCTGGCCGGCGAATACGACGTCGTGCTGGTGGCGCGTGCCGACGGGACGCTCGCGGCCGACGTGCGGCCGCTGGTCCGGCTGTCGGTGACGGTCATCGCCGAGCAGACCGTGAATGGCGAAGTGCGCCGCGAGGTCGGCTCGGGCGGCGGCGGCGGCCGCTTCGGCTTCGCCTACTTCGACGACGCGATCATCGACGGCTACGTGCGCGACGCGGTGCATGCCGCGCTGACCAACCTCGAGTCGCGCCCGGCCAAGGCCGGCGAGATGAGCGTCGTGCTCGGCCCGGGCTGGCCCGGTGTGCTGTTGCACGAGGCGATCGGCCACGGCCTCGAAGGCGACTTCAACCGCAAGGGCTCGAGCGCGTTCAGCGGCCGCATCGGCCAGCGCGTCGCCGCCCAGGGCGTCACGGTGCTCGACGACGGCACGATCCCGGACCGGCGCGGTTCGCTCAACGTCGATGACGAAGGGAATCCTACGCAGCGCAACGTGCTGATCGAGGACGGCATCCTGAAGGGCTACATCCAGGACTCGATGAACGCGCGGCTGATGGGCGTGGCGCCCACCGGCAACGGCCGGCGCGAGAGCTATGCCGCGGTGCCGATGCCGCGCATGACCAACACCTACATGCTCGGCGGCGACAAGACCCGCGAGGAGATCGTCGCCGGCCTGGAGCGCGGCCTCTACGCCACCAACTTCGGCGGCGGCCAGGTCGACATCACGAGCGGCAAGTTCGTGTTCTCGGCGAGCGAGGCGTACTGGGTCGAGAAGGGCAAGATCCGGTATCCGGTGAAGGGCGCGACCATCATCGGCAACGGCCCGAGCGCGCTGACGCGCGTCTCGATGATCGGCAACGACATGAAGCTCGATCCGGGCGTCGGCGTCTGCGGCAAGGAAGGGCAGAGCGTGCCGGTCGGCGTCGGCCAGCCGACCTTGCGCATCGACGGCATGACCGTCGGCGGCACCGCCTGACGCGGCGCGCATGCGCCTCTCCGCCCTGGCCTGCGCGGCTGCCGCGCTGCTGGTCGCGACCGTCCGCGCCGATGCGGCCGACGGGCTCGACCCGCTGCTGCGCGCCGGCACGCTGAAGGTCTGCACGATCGAAGCGCCGCCGTTCGCGATGAAGGACGGCGCCGGCCGCTGGATCGGCCATGAGATCGACATCGGCGAGCGGCTCGCCGCGGACCTCGGCGTACGGGCCGGCTTCGTCGCGAAGACCGCCGACGACATCGCGCCGGCGCTCGCGTCCGGCACCTGCGACATCGCCGCCGCGGCCCTCGCGATCGACGGCGCGCGCTTGCGCCGCCTCTGGTTCAGCCGGCCCTACGCCGATACCGAGGTGAACATCGTCGTGCCGCGCAAGCCCGGCACGACGACAACGGTGAGTGATCTCGACAAGGCCGACGTCACGCTCGCGGTCGTCGCCGGCAGCGATGCCGCCGACGCCGCACGCTCCGCGTTGCCGCACGCCAAGCTGCGCGCCTTCCCCGATCTGCACCAGGCGCGCCAGGCACTCGATGGCGGCAACGTCGCCGGCCTGGTGCAGGCGACGCCGATCCCGACCTTGCTGCTCGCCGAGGCGCGCGAGCGCTATGCGCTGGTCGACGGCTTGCCGCTGCGCCGCAGCGCCGTCGCGTTCGCGCTGAAGAAGGGCGCCGCCGACCTGCTGAATTTCGTCGACGGCTGGATCGAGGTGCACCAGCGCGACGGCTACTTCGAGCGCATCGACGACTACTGGTACGGCGGCATCGAGTGGACCCAGCGCCTGCCGGCCGGCACGCCGGCGCTGCCTTGATGACGCGTCGGCGCGACACCGCACCGCGGCATCGGCGTGCTACATTCGCGCCCATGCGTTCGGCCAGCCCGTTCTTCTTTACGTATTTTTGGTTCTCGTACCGCTCGGCGGATGGAGAGGCGAACGCGTGACGAAGCGCTGGACGAACCTCCAAAAACCGCCGGGCCTCCCGGCGGTTTTTTTTCGTCCCTGCGCGACACGACCACTTTGGTACAGGAGTTCCGACGATGTCCCCGAAACCCTCCACGCCCGTCGAGACCTGGCACGCGAACCAGGAGCGCACCAGCGAGACCGACGACCAGCGCATCCAGGACGTGACGCCCTTGCCGCCGCCGGAGCACCTGATCCGCTTCTTCCCGATCGCCGGCTCGCCGGCCGAGACCCTGATCGGCCAGACGCGCAGCGCGATCCGCCGCATCATGAGCCGGCAGGACGACCGCCTGCTCGTCATCATGGGACCGTGCTCGATCCACGATCCGGCGGCGGCGATCGAGTACGCCAAGCGGCTGAAGGCCGAACGCGCGCGCCACGCCGACACGCTCGAGATCGTGATGCGCGTCTACTTCGAGAAGCCGCGCACCACCGTCGGCTGGAAGGGCCTGATCAACGACCCGTACCTCGACGAGAGCTACCGCATCGACGAAGGCCTGCGCATCGGCCGCCAGCTGCTGCTCGAGATCAACCGCATGGGCATGCCGGCCGGCAGCGAGTTCCTCGACGTGATCTCGCCGCAGTATCTCGGCGACCTGATCGCCTGGGGCGCGATCGGCGCGCGCACCACCGAGAGCCAGGTGCACCGCGAGCTGGCGTCGGGGCTGTCGGCGCCGATCGGCTTCAAGAACGGCACCGACGGCAACATCAAGATCGCGATCGACGCGATCCAGGCGGCGGCGCGGCCGCATCACTTTCTGTCGGTGCACAAGAACGGGCAGGTGGCGATCGTCGAGACGCGCGGCAACACCGACTGCCACGTGATCCTGCGCGGCGGCAAGACGCCGAACTACGATGCGGCGCACGTCGCGGCGGCGTGCAAGGAGATCGAGGCCGCCAAGCTCGACTGCCGGCTCATGATCGACTGTTCGCACGCCAACAGCAGCAAGCAGCACGAGCGCCAGATCGACGTGGCGCGCGACATCGCCGCGCAGATCGTCGGCGGCACGCGCTGCATCTTCGGCGTGATGGTCGAGAGCCACCTCGTCGCCGGCGCGCAGAAGTTCAGCGCCGGCAAGGACGATCCGGCCAAGCTCGTCTACGGCCAGAGCATCACCGACGCGTGCATCGGCTGGGACGATTCGATGAAGGTGCTGGACGTGCTGAGTGACGCAATACGCACCCGGCGCGCGCGCGCCGGGCAGGCCACGACCGAGCGCGTGACGACGACCTGATGAACTACCGGACGTTCAGGTTGTTGACGCTGCCGCTGATCCAGGCGCGACGGATCGCCTGGCCGCAGTAGAGCGGCGTGCCCTGGGCGCGGAAGCCTTCGGGCAGCGCGGAAGGATCGTTCGGTGCGAGCACGCCGTCGGAGGTCGACAGCACGCCTTGCAGCTTCTCGACGACGTAGGCGCCGAACAGCCACTTCGATGCGGATGCGATCGGCATGACGGTCGTGGGCTTGGGCGGCGCGATGGGGCCGACGACCGGGACGTTTCCCGCCACTTCGCGCCGCCACGTTGCCGGCGGCCTCGAATTCCCCTCAATCCGCGTCCCGTGCGAGCCGGTCGCTGCGCCAGTAGACGTCGTCGCCGCCCAGGCCATCGAGGTTGGCGCGATTGAGGACGCGCGCCAGCACGAACAGCAGGTCGCTGAGCCGGTTCAGGTAATGGCGCGGCGTCTCGCGCACCGCCTCTTGCGCGCCCAGCGCCACCAAAGCCCGCTCGGCCCGCCGCGCGACCGTGCGTCCGACATGCGCAATCGCCGCACTGCGGGTGCCGGCCGGCAGGATGAATTCCTTCAGTCGCGGCAACTGCGCGTTGTAGTGCGCCAGCGCCTGGTCGAGTTCGAGGACCGCGTCCGCCTTCAACAGCTCATACCCGGGTATCGACAGTTCGCCGCCGAGGTTGAAGAGCTCGTGCTGGATGCGGACCAGCAGTGCGCGCACGTCGTCGGGCAACGGCTCGGCGAGCAGCACGCCGAGCTGCGAATTGAGCTCGTCGACGTCGCCCATCGCGGCGACGCGCAGCGCATGCTTGGGCACGCGCGTGCCGTCGCCCAGGCCGGTGGTGCCGTCGTCGCCGGTGCGCGTGGCGATTTGGGTGAGTCGGTTCGACATGGGCAGATGCTAGTCCATCACAGCACGCTGCATGCGCGGCTTCCTACAATCGGACCGCTACGGCCTGCCAGGAGACGCCCGATGAACGCACCGCTGCCCGCCCGCCTGCTGCCCAGCATCGAACCCCGGCCGTTGCCCCCGGAAGCGCTGGCGGCCCTGCGCGAGCGCTTCGGCGAGCGCTGCTCGACGGCGCAGGCGGTGCGCGAGCAGCACGGCCGCGACGAGTCGCCGTTCGACGTGCGGCCGCCGGACGTCGTGGTGTACTGCGAGAGCACCGAGGAGGTCGCGGCCGTCGTGCAGATCGCCGACCGCCACGCCGTGCCGGTGATCCCGTTCGGCACCGGCTCGTCGCTCGAAGGCCATCTGCTCGCGGTGCAGGGCGGCATCAGCGTCGACCTCGCGCGGATGAACAAGGTCGTCTCGGTGCAGCCCGAGGACCTGACCGTGACGGTGCAGGCCGGCGTCACGCGCATGCAACTGAACAACGAGATCCGCCACACCGGCCTCTTCTTCCCGATCGATCCGGGCGCCGATGCGAGCCTCGGCGGCATGAGCGCGACGCGCGCCAGCGGCACGAACGCGGTGCGCTACGGCACGATGCGCGAGAACGTCCTCGGCCTGACGGTCGTGACGCCGCAGGGCAAGGTGATCCGCACCGGCACGCGCGCGCGCAAGTCGTCGGCCGGCTACGACCTGACGCGGCTGATGGTGGGCAGCGAAGGCACGCTCGGCGTGATGACCGAGATCACGCTGAGGCTCTATCCGCTGCCCGAGGCGATCTCGGCCGCCATTTGCGCCTTCCCGTCGATCGATGCCGCGGTGCGCACGACGATCCAGATCATCCAGATGGGCATCCCGATCGCGCGCTGCGAACTGCTCGATGCGCATGCGGTGCGCGCGGTCAACCGCCACGATCGGCTGACGCTCGCCGAATCGCCGATGCTGCTGATGGAGTTCCACGGCAGCCAAGCCGGCGTCGCCGAGCAGGCGGCGACGGTGCAGGAGATCGCGAGCGAACACGGCGGCGCGAACTTCGAATGGGCGACCACGCCCGAGGAGCGCACGCGCCTGTGGACCGCGCGCCACCATGCCTACTTCGCCGGGCTGCAGCTCAAGGCCGGCAGCCGCACGGTGACGACCGACACCTGCGTGCCGATCTCGCGCCTCGCCGAATGCGTGACGCAAGCCTCCGCGGCCGCGACCGCCGCCGGCATGACGCACTACATCGTCGGTCACGTCGGCGACGGCAACTTCCACATCGCATACCTCGTCGACCCGAACATTCCCGCCGAGCGCGAGCTGGCGGAGCAGCTCAACGACGACGTCGTGCAGCGCGCGATCGCGGCGCAAGGCACCTGCACCGGCGAGCACGGCATCGGCCTGCACAAGATGGGCTTCCTCGTCGACGAGGCGGGCAGCGATGCGGTCGACCTGATGCGCACGGTCAAGCGTGCGCTCGACCCGAAGAACATCATGAATCCGGGGAAGATCTTCGCGCTTTGACGCCTGCTTCCCGCAAGCGGGAAGCAGGCGTTGCAGTCAATGCGTCGGCGCAGGCACCGACCAGTGCTGCACGGCGTTGCCCGACGCATCGACGCTGTCGAGCTGCACGCCGAAGCCCCAGAGCCGCGCGACATGCTTCAGCACTTCCTGCGCGCCGTCGTGCAGCGGCCGGTTGTTGTAGCGCGTGTGGCGCAAGGTCAGCGACCGGTCGCCGCGCAGGTTGACGTTCCAGACCTGGATGTCCGGCTCGCGGCCGCCCAGGTCGTACTGGCGTGACAGCGCCTCGCGCAGCTTGCGGAAGCCCTGCGGATCGTGGATCGCCGAGACTTCGAGGTTCTCGGCCTTCTCTTCGTCGAGGATCGCGAACAGCCGGAAGTCGCGCATGATCTTCGGCGACAGGTACTGGCCGATGAAGCTCTCGTCCTTGAAATTGCGCATCGCATGGTCGAGCGTCGGCAGCCACGGGTGGCCGGCGATGTTGGGGAACCACTCGCGGTCCTCGTCGGTCGGGTGCTCGCAGATGCGCTTGATGTCGGTGTACATCGCGAAGCCGAGCGCGTACGGGTTGATGCCACTGTAGGCACGGTGCCCGACCGGCGGCTGGTAGACCACGTTGGTGTGCGACTTCAGCCACTCGATCATCACGCCGTCGGTCAGGTACCCGTCGTCGTACATCGTGTTGAGCAGATGGTGGTGCCAGAACGTGGCCCAGCCTTCGTTCATCACCTGGGTCTGGCGCTGCGGATAGAAGTACTGCGCGATCTTGCGCACGATGCGCACGATCTCGCGCTGCCACGGTTCGAGCAGCGGCGCGTTCTTCTCGATGAAGTACAGCAGGTTCTCCTGCGGCTCGGCCGGGAAGCGCTTGGCGTCGCCGACGTCTTCGACGCGCTCGGTCTTGCGCGGCAACGTGCGCCAGATGTCGTTGACCTGCATCTGGGCGTATTCGAGCCGGTCCTTGCGGCGCGCCGCTTCTTCGGCGAGCGACAGCTTGCTCGGCCGGCGGTACCGGTCGACGCCGTAGTTCTGCAGCGCATGGCAGCTGTCGATGACCTCCTCGACCGCGCTCATGCCGTAGCGCTCCTCGCATTCGGCGATGTAGTTCTTCGAGTAGACGAGGTAGTCGATGATCGACGACGCGTCGGTCCACAGCTTGAAGAGGTAGTTGCCCTTGAAGAAGCTGTTGTGGCCGTAAGCGGCATGCGCGATGACGAGCGCCTGCATCGCCATCGTGTTCTCTTCCATCAGGTAGCTGATGCACGGATCGGAGTTGATGACGATCTCGTACGCCAGGCCCATCTGGCCGCGCCGGTAGTTCTTCTCGTTGGCGATGAACTCCTTGCCGTAGCTCCAGTGCCGGTAGTTCACCGGCATGCCGACCGACGCGTAGGCGTCCATCATCTGCTCGGCCGTGATGATCTCGAGCTGGTTCGGATAGGTGTCGAGATTGAAGCGCCGGGCGGTCGCGCGGATCGCGTCGTGGTAATCCTCGATCAGCTCGAACGTCCAGTCGCTCGGATCGGGCAGCGGCTTTTCCGGCCGCGGACCCGCCGGACGCGGATGCATCAGCGGCTTGCCAGGGTGACGGCGCCGGTCGTTCGGATAAGGCGGATCGTCCGGACCCGCGCTGACACGCCGCTCGCCTCGAAAGCTCGTCATGTTCATCTCCCGCCGACCGGCCTCGCGATCACGATCAAGTCTGGCCTTCCTTCTTGAACAGCTCGCGGAACACCGGATAGATCTGCGAAGCCTGCGTCACCTTGCGCATCGCGAAGTGCGGATGGCTCTCCTGCAGGCGGGTGTATTCCTCCCACAGGTTCTGCTCTTCCTCGGCGACCTGCACGTACGCGAAGTAGCGGCACGCCGGCAGCAACGCCGTCGTCAACAGCTCGCGGCAACGGCCGCTGTCGTGGTGCCAGTTGTCGCCGTCGCTGGCCTGCGCGCCGTAGATGTTCCACTCGGTGGGCGAATAGCGTGCCTTGATGATCTGGTCCATCAGCACGAGCGCGCTCGACACCACCGTGCCGCCGGTCTCGCGTGCGTGGAAGAAGTTCTCTTCGTCGACTTCCTGCGCCTGCGTGTGATGGCGGATGAAGACGAGGTCGATCTTTTCGTAGTGGCGGGTCAGGAAGAGATACAGCAGGATGAAGAAGCGCTTCGACAGCTCCTTGCGCGCCTCGTCCATCGAGCCCGACACGTCCATCAGGCAGAACATCACCGCCTTGGTGGTCGGCACCGCGATGCGCACGCGGTTGCGAAAGCGCAGGTCGATCGGGTCGAGGTAGGGTATGCGCGCGAGGCGCCCGCGCAGCGCCTCGATCTTCTCTTCGAGGAGCTTGCGCTCGACGAGACGCGCCGCATCGGCGGGCTGCTCCATCAATGCCGCGAGCTCTTCCTCGAGCCGCCGCAGTTCGCCACGCGAGCCGGCCCCGATCGCCAGCCGCCGGCCGATCGCGCCGCGCATCGAGCGCACCACCGACAGGTTGGCCGGCGTGCCGTCGCTCGAATAGCCGGCGCGGTGGCTCTTCCATTCGGGCGTCTCGGCGAGCTGGGTCTGCGTCATGCGCGGCAGCGCCAGGTCGTCGAAGAAGATCTGCATGAACTCTTCCTTCGAGAGATGGAAGACGAAATCGTCCTCGCCCTCGCCGGAATCGCTCGCCTGACCCTTGCCGCTGCCCTTGCCGCTACCGCCGCCCTTGGGCCGCTCGATCTGATCGCCGGTCACGTACTCCTGGTTGCCGGGATGCACGTACTCGCGCGTGCCGCCCTGGCCATGGCCGAACACCGGCTCGCTGATGTCCTTCTTCGGGATGCGGATGTCCTCGCCACGCTCCATGTCGCGGATGCCGCGCCCGTCGACGGCACGCCGCACCGCTTCGCGCACCTGATCCTGGTGACGGCGGAGGAATCGCTCCCGGTTGCCGATGGACTTGTTCTTGCCCGCCAGGCGCCGGTCGATGATCTGCTGAAGCATGAGCGCTCTCGTTTCAGGCCCGCGTGGAAGACACCGTGATCAGCTGCTCTTGCGGACGCGCAGGTACCACTCGCACAGCAGGCGGACCTGCTTGGCGGTGTAGCCCTTGTCGACCATGCGGTTGACGAAGTTCTCGTGCTTCTTGGCTTCGTCGGCGCTGGCCTTGGCGTTGAAGCTGATCACCGGCAAGAGCTCCTCGGTGTTCGAGAACATCTTCTTCTCGATCACCGTGCGCAGCTTCTCGTAGCTGGTCCACAGCGGGTTCTTGCCGTTGTTGTTGGCGCGCGCCCGCAGCACGAAGTTGACGATCTCGTTGCGGAAATCCTTCGGGTTCGCGATGCCTGCCGGCTTCTCGATCTTCTCGAGCTCGGCGTTCAGCGAGGCGCGGTCGAACACTTCACCGGTGTCGGTGTCGCGGTACTCCTGGTCCTGGATCCAGTAGTCGGCATAGGTCACATAGCGATCGAAGATGTTCTGGCCGTACTCGCTGTAGCTCTCGAGGTAGGCGGTCTGGATCTCCTTGCCGATGAACTCCGCATAGCGCGTCGACAGGTGCTCCTTGATGTAGCCGAGGTACTTCTGCTCGGTCTCGGTCGGGAACTGCTCGCGCTCGATCTGCTGCTCGAGAACGTACATCAAGTGCACCGGGTTGGCGGCAACCTCGGCCGGATCGAAGTTGAAGACCTTCGAGATGATCTTGAACGCGAAGCGCGTCGACACGCCGCTCATGCCCTCGTCGACGCCGGCGTAGTCGCGGTACTCCTGGTAGCTCTTCGCGCGCGGATCGGTGTCCTTCAGATTCTCGCCGTCGTAGATCTGCATCTTCGAGTACAGCGACGAGTTCTCCGGCTCCTTCAGCCGCGTGAGCATCGCGAACTGGCTCATCATCTTCAAGGTGCCGGGCGCGCACGGCGCTTCGGCGAGCGACGAGTTGCGCAACAGCTTCTCGTAGATCTTGACCTCTTCGGAGACGCGCAGGCAGTACGGCACCTTGACGATGTAGATGCGGTCGAGGAACGCCTCGTTGTTCTTGTTGTTGCGGAAGGTCTTCCACTCGCTCTCGTTGCTGTGCGCGAGGATGATGCCGTCGTAAGGGATCGCACCGAACCCTTCGGTGCCCTTGAAGTTGCCTTCCTGCGTCGCGGTCAGCAGCGGATGCAGCACCTTGATCGGCGCCTTGAACATTTCCACGAACTCGAGCAGGCCCTGGTTCGCGAGGCAGAGTCCGCCCGAGAAGCTGTAGGCATCCGGATCGTCCTGGGCGTAGGTCTCGAGCTTGCGGATGTCGACCTTGCCGACGAGCGCCGAGATGTCCTGGTTGTTCTCGTCGCCCGGCTCGGTCTTCGCTACGCCGACCTGCTTGAGCACGCTCGGATAGCGCTTGACGACCTTGAAGCGACGGATGTCGCCGCCGTACTCTTCGAGGCGCTTGACGGCCCACGGGCTCAGGATGCGTTGCAGGTAGCGCGTCGGGATGCCGTACTCCTGCTCGAGCAGCGGGCCATCCTCGACCGGATCGAAGAGCCCCAACGGCGATTCGTTCACCGGCGAGCCCTTGAGCGCATAGAAGGGCACGTGCTCCATGAGCTGCTTGAGCCGCTCGGCGATCGAACTCTTGCCGCCGCCGACCGGGCCGAGCAGATAGAGGATCTGCTTCTTCTCTTCGAGCCCTTGCGCTGCATGGCGGAAGTACGACACGACCTGCTCGATCGCGTCTTCCATGCCGTAAAACTCGGCGAACGCCGGGTAGATCTTGATGACCTTGTTCGCGAAGATCCGCGACATGCGCGGATCGTTGCGCGTGTCGATCATCTTCGGGTCGCCGATCGCCTTGAGCATGCGCTCAGCGGCAGTGGCATAGGCCACGGGGTTCCGCTTGCACTCCGCGAGGTACTCTTCAATCGAGAGTTCCTCTTCGCGGTTGCGCTCGAACCGCGCCGCGAAGTTGCTGATCACATCCATGCTGATCTCCTGGTCATCAAGGAGACGTTGAAGACGGCAGACGCACCGGTCATTCAACGCCTGGGGAAGTTCTGATGACACCCGGCGGGCGCCATCAGAGCTTTCCTTGTCGGTCAGCCATTGCGTGGATCAAGCTTGCGCCGATTCTGCTCCTATCGTTCGCCGGAGAACAACCGGGATCACAGTGCGTTTCTCACGGCATCCCTCAGGTGGACGTTTAGCAAACAACGTGCCGCAAGAGAACGCGTTGACGGCACGCACGCTGGATGGTGCGCCACTTCGTGAACTTCCGCTCGCCCGATGTTTTCATGCCATGTGCCGCCGCGGGCACATGTGTCATTCCGAAGGCAGACCGAGGCGTTCGAGGAGTCCGTTGAGTTCGTCGAGCGATCCGAACCGGATCGCGACTTCGCCTTGCTGGCCAGCGCGCGAGCGCCGCTTCACGCGGATCTCGACATGCGCCGTCAATCGATCGGCAAGCTGCTGCTCGATGCGCAACAGGTCGCGCGGCTTGTCCGCACGCGTACGCAACAAGGGCGTCTGGCGGCCGGTCGTGCTGTTGCCTTTCGATGCCAGCTTCTCGGCTTCGCGCACGCTGAGTTGCTGCGCCGCGATGCGGTTCGCGAGCAGGATCTGCTGCGCCCCATCGAGCGGCAGCAAGGCGCGCGCATGACCCATGTCGATGTCGCCTGCCATCAGCATCTGCTGCACCGGCTCGCTCAGGTTGAGCAGGCGGAGCAAGTTGCTCGCGGCGCTGCGTGAGCGTCCGACCGATTGGGCAGCCTGCTCATGCGTCAGACCGAACTCGTCGGTCAGCCGCTTCAGGCCTTGTGCTTCTTCGAGCGGATTGAGGTCTTCGCGCTGGATGTTCTCGATCAACGCCATCGCGGCCGCCGCCTCGTCCGGCACGTTCTTGACGAGGACGGGCACTTCATCCAAGCCTGCCAGGCGCGCAGCACGCACCCGGCGTTCGCCGGCGATGATCTCGTAGCGCTCGTCGCCCACCGGCCGCACCAGCACGGGCTGCATCACGCCCTGCGATTTGATGCTCTCGGCGAGCTCGTAGAGCGAGCCTTCGTCCATGCGCGTGCGTGGCTGGTACTTGCCGGGCTGCAGGCGATCGAGACCGAGCACGCCGGGCGCGCTCGCCGGCACGGGCGCGACATCGCTGACACGCGGACCGAGCAGCGCTTCGAGACCGAGGCCGAGGCCCTTGGGCTTTTTGGTCACCATGCGGCGGATTGTCGGCGATCGGGTAGCGCCGTCAGTTCGGTGAGCCAGGCATGGCCCTGGGGCCAGTCGCCGAGGCCGGAGTCGCCGTTGATGTGTCCGAGCGCACCGGCCTGTCGCACCTCGGCGCCCCAGTCGGCGGCCCACTGCGCAGCGCGCACCGGTGCGCAATAGGGGTCGTCTTCGCTGATGACGACGACGCTGCGAAACGGCAACCGCGTGCGAACGATCGGGCGCCAGGCGTACAGATGCGGCGGCATGTCGTCGCGCTCGGGATCCGGTGGCGCGACCAACAATGTCGCCATGACCCGGTCAGCACAAGATGTGTGCGCTGCCCACGCCGCGACCAGATGACAGCCGAGGCTGTGCGCCACCAGCACCACCGGCGCATCCCTCGCCAGCACGACCTCTTCGAGGCGGGCGCTCCAGTCGCCGCGGCGCGGCCAGTTCCAGTCGTCCTGCTCGACGCGCCGGTAGCCATGCAGATGCTCCCAGCGGCTCTGCCAATGTGCCGGCCCGCTGTTCAGCCATCCGGGCAGCAGGAGTACGTTGGAGGCGGCGTCGGCCGTCATGCGAGTGCCTTATGCTTGCGCCGTCGGCCATCGGCTCGACAGCTGCCGGCGCCTGCAGCCGGCATCCGGGCGGAGGAAGGGTCCATGAAGTACCGCGCGTTTGTGGACGGCCAGGAAGGCACGACCGGGCTGCGCATCCACGAGTATCTCGCGCAGCGCGACGACATCGAGGTGCTGCGCATCGATCCCGAGCGTCGCAAGGATCCGGCCGAGCGCGCCCGCCTGCTGAACGACGCCGACGTCGCCTTCCTGTGCCTGCCGGACGCGGCGGCACGCGAGGCTGCGTCGATGGTCGAGAACCCGCGCACCTGCCTGGTCGATGCCAGCACCGCGCACCGCATCGCGCCCGGCTGGGCGTTCGGCCTGCCCGAGCTGACGCGCGAGCAGCGCGCCCGGATTCGCGCCAGCAAGCGCATCGCGAACCCCGGCTGCCATGCGTCGGCCTTCATCCTGCTGCTGCGGCCGCTGGTCGATGCCGGCGTCGTGCCGGCCGGCATGCCGGTGTCCGCGACGTCGATCACCGGCTACTCGGGCGGCGGCAAGAAGATGATCGAGCAGTACGAGGCCGGCGGCGATGCGCGCCTGTCCTCGCCGCGCCCCTACGCCTTGACGCTGGCGCACAAGCACATTCCCGAGATGACGACGCACGCACGGCTGGCGTCCCCGCCGATCTTCATGCCCATCGTCGGGCCGTTCTACAAGGGACTCGCGGTCAGCGTGCCGGTCGAGCTGTCGCAGCTTGCAGCGGGCACGACGGCAGAGCGCTTGCAAGCCGTCTATGCCGAGCGCTACGCGGGCGAGCGCTTCATCCGCGTGCTGCCGCTGTCGGACAGCGCCTCGCTCGACAACGGCTTTTTCGACGTGCAGGCGGCGAATGACACGAACCGGGTCGACATCTGCGTGTATGCGAACAAGACGCAAGCGATCCTGATCGCGCGGCTCGACAACCTCGGCAAGGGCGCGAGCGGCGCGGCGGTGCAGTCGATGAACGTGCACCTCGGCGTCGACGAGGCACGCGGGCTCGCCTAGACATCAACCGCCGTCAGCGCCCCGGTAGTGATAGGCGTAGGCATCGGCGAAGCCGATGCCCTGGTAGACCTTGCGGGCCGGATGGTTGTCGCCCTCGACCTGCAGATAGCCGACGCGCCCGCCCTGCTCGCGCGCGCTGTGCAACAGGTGCAGGCACAGCCCCCGCGCGATGCCGCGGCCGCGGTGGCTGACCGCGGTGTACACGTCGTACACGCCGACGAGTTCCGCTTCGAGTGCCATTTGCCCGCAGGCGATGACGATCGCGTCCTCGTCCTTGACGATCCAGCCCTGGAACGGCACCGGCGCATGCTCGAGGCGCTCGGCGTGCGCCTGGCGCTGGACGAGCGGCGAGCCGCGCAGCTGGCCGACAGCCTGCGCGAAGGCATGGTGGCCGACGCGCTCGAGCCGGCAGCCGGGCGGCAGCCGGGCCGGCGGCAGGCCGTCGAGCGTCGCGCAGACCATCACGCGCGTGTCGTCGATGCGCTCCATGCCGCGTTGCTCGAGATAGGCATCGAGTCCCAGCGGCCGCGAGAACGGCGTGATGCGCACGATCAGCGGCAGCTCCGCCGCGCTGAACACCGGCTCGCACAGGGCCAGCTTCGCGCCGATCGGCAGCCGGCCGTCGGACACCGCATTGATGCAACGCGCCCGCTTGGCCTTGCCCGGCGAGAAGCGCAGCAACCAGCCGTCCATCCAGCGCTGCTGCGGCGGCGCACTTGCATTCAGCCCGGCGTCTTCGATGCGCGACAGCAGGGTCGGATCGAACGCCGGGTTCATGCCGCGCTCGCAGCCGCCGGCGCCGCGCCGAGCCGCGCCACCATCTCGCGCGCGAAGTCGACGAAGGCGACCGCGCCCTTGGACGCCGGATCGAACACCACGCCGGGCACGCCGTAACTCGGCGCTTCGGCCAGCCGCACATTGCGCGGGATGACCGTCTCGAACACCTTGCCGCCGAAGTGCGCCTTGAGCTGCTCGGAGACCTGCTGCTGCAAGGTGATGCGCGGGTCGAACATCACGCGCAGCAGGCCGATGATCTCCAGATCCCGATTGAGGTTGGCGTGCACCTGCTTGATCGTGTTGACGAGGTCGCTCAGGCCTTCGAGCGCGAAGTATTCGCACTGCATCGGCACGATCACGCCGTGTGCGCTGCACAGGCCGTTGAGCGTCAGGAGGCTGAGCGACGGCGGGCAGTCGATCAGCACGAAATCGTAGTCGTCGCGTACCGCGGCGAGTGCCGATTTCAGTCGCCCCTGCCGGCGTTCGAGCGCCACCAGCTCGACCTCGGCGCCCGCCAGTTCGCGGTTCGCGCCGAGCAGGTCGTAGCCCGCTTTGTCGCTGCGGCGGCGCGCCTCCGGGATCGTGGCGGCTTCGAGCAGCACGTCGTACACCGACAGCTCGAGCGTCCGCTTGTCGATGCCCGAGCCCATGGTCGCATTGCCTTGCGGGTCGAGGTCGACGACCAGGACGCGCCGCCCGATGCGCGCCATTCCAGCGGCCAGGTTCACGCAAGTCGTGGTCTTGCCGACGCCACCTTTTTGGTTGGCAATGCAGAAGATGCGGGCCATCGGTGCGGCGATGTAAAGGCAGCCCAGGGCTGCCGGAGCGAGCGTCAGTTGACGCTGTTCGACGATTGTAAAAGCAGGCCGCGTCAGGCCTTCGCGGCCGGTCGCATCCAGACCAGGCAGCGTTCTGCTGCCAAGCCCGGTACCTGCAGTCGTTCCACGTGAAACACTTCGACGTTCGAGGAGAGTTGTGCGATTTCGTCGTCAGGACGACGACCCTTCATCGCCATCCACACGCCGCTTGGGTCGAGCTGGCCTCGAGTCAGCGATGTGAAATCCGCGAGGCTGGAAAATGCCCGCGAGGTCACGACATCGAACGCAGCCGCCGGCAGTTGCTCGACGCGCGCATGCAGTGCGACAAGGTTCCTCAGCGACAGCTCTGCGGCGACCTGCTGGACGAAGGCCGCCTTCTTGCCGACCGCATCGACGCAGGTCACCGACGTCGACGGCTCGACGATTGCGACGATGGCGCCGGGCAGGCCGCCTCCGCTGCCTACATCCAGCACCCGGCCGGCTTCGTGGCCGCCCAATGCACGGCGCAGCGGCTTGATCACCGCGAGGCAGTCGGCGATGTGTTGCGTCAGCATCTGCTCCGGCTCGCGCACCGCCGTGAGGTTGTAGGTGCGGTTCCAGCGCGCGAGCAGGTCGAGGTAGCCGAGCAGCAAGGCGATCTGGTCCGGCGCCAACTCGAGTTCGAGCGCCGCCAGCACGCCACCCAGCGCGGAACGCAGCGCCGCCCCGTCCATCAAGCGGCCGCCGCCAGCGGGAAGCCCTTTTTCTTCAGATGGACCAGCAGCAGCGACACGGCCGCCGGGGTCACGCCGGAGATGCGTGACGCCTGCCCCAGCGTCTCCGGCCGCTGCACGGTCAGCTTCTGGCGCACCTCGAAGGACAACGCGGTCACCTTCGAATAGTCGAGGTCGGCCGGCAGCCGCAAGTTTTCGTAGTGGGCCGCTCGGCGCACTTCGTCGATCTGGTTGTCGATGTAGCCGGCGTACTTGATCGACGTCTGCACTTGGTCCACGACCGCTTCCGCCAGCAGCGCCCCCAGCTCCTGCTGCAGGGCCGTCCGCGAAACCCCCGCGTCGGGCCGCGCCACCGACGCGGCCTCGGCGACCATGTCGAAGTCGACGGCGGGCCGACGCAACAGGTCGGCCAGGCTGTACTCATGCTCCAGCGCCTTGCCGAACAAACGTTCGGCCGTCGCATCGGGCAGCGATCCCGGATGCACCCAGGTCGACTTCAGGCGTTCGGTTTCACGTGAAACAGCATCGCGCTTGCGGTTGAATGCATCCCAGCGCCCGTCGTCCACCAGTCCGAACCGGCGCCCTGCTTCGGTCAGGCGCAGATCGGCGTTGTCCTCGCGAAGCTGCAGCCGATACTCGGCGCGGCTCGTGAACATCCGATACGGCTCGGTGACGCCCTTGGTGATCAGGTCGTCGACGAGCACACCGAGGTACGCCTGATCGCGCGCCGGCAACCAGGGGGCTTCGCCGCGCACCTGCAGCGCCGCGTTGATCCCCGCATAGAGGCCCTGCGCAGCCGCCTCCTCGTAGCCGGTCGTGCCGTTGATCTGACCCGCGAAGTACAAGCCGGCGAGCGTACGCGTCTCGAAGCTCGACTTCAGCTCGCGCGGGTCGAAGTAGTCGTATTCGATCGCATAGCCGGGGCGCAGGATGTGCGCCTGCTCCAAGCCGGCGATCGAGTGCACGGCTTCCCATTGCACGTCGAACGGCAGCGACGTCGAGATGCCGTTCGGATAGAACTCGTGCGTCGTCAGCCCTTCCGGCTCGAGAAAGATCTGGTGCGCATCCTTGCCGGCGAAGCGATTGACCTTGTCCTCGATGCTCGGGCAGTAGCGCGGCCCGATTCCGCCGATCACGCCGGTGAACATCGGACTGCGATCGAAGCCGCCGCGGATGATCGCGTGCGTACGCTCGTTGGTGTGCGTGATCCAGCAGGGCAATTGGCGCGGGTGCTGCGACGGGTCGCCGAGGAAGCTGAACACCGGCACCGTCCGATCGGGCGGCGTACCGTCGGCCGCCGGCATGCCGTCACCGGGTTGCATCGCGAGACGCGAAAAATCGATCGTGCGGCCGTCGAGCCGCGGCGGCGTACCGGTCTTCAGTCGCCCTTGCGGCAGCTTCAGTTCCTTGAGCCGCGCCGACAGCGCCACCGCGGGCGGATCGCCGGCGCGCCCGGCCGCATGGTTCTGCAGCCCGACATGGATCTTGCCGTCGAGAAAGGTACCGGCCGTCAGCACGACCGCTCGTGCGGCAAAGCGGACCCCGGCCTGCGTGACCGCGCCGACGACACGATCGCCGTCGAGCAGCAAGTCGTCGCAGGCACCCTGGAACAACCACAGATTCGCCTGGTTCTCGAGGCGGCGACGGATCGCCGCCTTGTACAGCAGCCGGTCGGCTTGGGCTCGGGTCGCCCGAACGGCCGGCCCCTTCGAGCCGTTGAGGATGCGGAACTGGATTCCGGCCTCGTCGGTCGCGCAGGCCATCGCACCGCCGAGCGCATCGATCTCCTTGACGAGGTGGCCCTTGCCGATGCCACCGATCGACGGATTGCAGCTCATCTGCCCGAGGGTCTCGATGTTGTGCGTCAGCAACAGCGTGGCCGCACCCATGCGCGCGGCCGCGAGCGCCGCTTCCGTGCCGGCGTGGCCGCCGCCCACGACGATCACGTCGAACCGATTCGGGAACCACATCGCACTGCCTCTTTTTTGAGCAACCGGGAATTGTAGGGTCGAGGCCGATGCCACGTCACCGACTCAGTGGCCGGGAGGCATCCGCTCCGGCGATTCACTCCGACGATTCAATCGGCCGCCGCAAGGATGTGCCGGTTGCGCGCCACGCCATGCAGAAAGCGCTGCCGTACCTCGGCATCGCCGATCCGGGGTAGCCCGGCAGGCCGTCGACGATCCCGGCGGCGACGTTCGCGATGCCGGCGGCCCGCAACTCGCGGTCCAGGTCCACCTGGCGGCGCGTGGCGGATTCGAGCGCCGCGGCGTTCAGCAGCAGCGCGAGGCCCGAGCCCAGCCGGTCGGCGAGCAGCTCGGCGAACAGCAGCGCCGCGAACGACACCGCCGTGACGACACCCATCACGCCCGCGATCAGGCCGCCGGCCAGCGCGCCGCATGGAGTACCAGCCATGCCGCCGCTGCGCTCAGCCCCTGATCGTGCATCGAGCCACTGTAGCCAAGCCGCCGCGCCGTTCCTATCGGGGCGTGACCCTGCCCGATCGCAGGCTCGACCGGGGCTCAGCGGCGCAGCATCTCGGTGTGCGGGATGCCGTCTTCGAGATACGGCTCGCCGATGCGCTCGAAGCCGAAGCCGCCGTAGAACGCCTCCAGGTGCGACTGCGCCGAGATGCGGATCCCCTGGCCCGGAAAGCGCTCGTCAGCCGCAGCGACCATGCGCCGCATCAGCTCGCGGCCGAGCCCGGTGCCGCGTGCCGGCGCCGTGGTCAGGACGCGCCCGATCGACGGCTCGGCGTACTTGACGCCCGGATCGACGAGGCGCGCATAGGCCAGCGGCATACGCTCTTCCGGCGTCCAGGCAGCCAGATGGAACGACAGCTCGTCGCAGCCGTCCACGTCGAGGTAGACGCACTGCTGCTCGACGCAGAACACCTGCTGGCGCGCCATGTAGATGTGCTGCAGGTCGAGGACGCTCAACGCCGAGAAGCGCCGTCCGCGCCACTCGGGCGCCGCGGCGCGTGGAGACATAGGCGGCTACGCTCCGGCGACTCAGTTGCCCGACTGCTCGGACTTCTGCGCCTTGCGCTCGGCCATCATCTTGCGCATCGCCTTGGCGACCTCGGCCTTGGTGACGTAGCCCTTCTTGTCGACGTCGATCTCGTCGAAGTGCTTCGCCACCATCGGCATCTTGGCCTGTGCCTCTTCGAGGGTCAGCTTGCCGTCGCCGTTGGCGTCGGCCGCGTCGAAGCGCTCGCTGAACTTCTCGCCGCGGGCGGCCTTGCCGCCGCCCTGATCCTGGGCCATGGCGGCGCCGGCCGACAGCAGCGCAACCGCGACGGCAGCGACGATCGTTCTCTTCATCATGGGAGCACTCCTGGCGGTTCGGGCAGAGTCGGGGATGCTAGCGAGCGGCCGTGAACTCGGCGTTGCTGCGTTGTTGCCGATTGTGCCCTGCGTGCAGAAGTCACGCGTGTGCTGCGCCATGTCACGGGCGCCTCCGCTCCGCCGCCTCACATCACTTCACCGCGGCGCGCCGCAGACGCCGCGCGACATAGCCGATCCCGGCAGCGGTGAGCAACAGGCAGACGGCCAGCGGGACCGCGACCTGGTCCGGCCCGAGCGCCTCGCCCTTGAGCACGTGCGTCATCACGACGTTCTGCGCCAGCGCCGGCACCCACAGGTACCACGGCGCGTCGCTGCCCAGGCTGAGCACGTTGATGAGCGGCAGCAGCGACGCCGCCAGCATCACCATCGCCGCGCTCGCCTGCGCTTCCTTGAAGGTCTTGCAGCGTATCGCCACCGCCATCAGCAGCGCCGAGACCGCCGCGGCGAACGGCAGCAGCACGACCAGGAACAGCAGCGCCTCGCGCGGGCCGTAGTGGAACAGCGCCGCCAGGCTGTCGCTGCGCAGCAGCCATTGGCCGGGCAGGAAGCTGAAGCTGCTGAGCAGCGCGATCAGCATCGCGACCGTCGCGACCGCCGCCCACTTGCCGAGCACCAGCACCCAGCGCCGCACCGGGTTCATCAGCAGCGGCTCGAGCGATCCGCGCTCGCGCTCGCCGGCGGTGGTGTCGAGCGCTGCGTGCAAGGCACCGTAGAGCACTGCCATCATGACGAAGTAGGGCAACATGCCGGTGACCTGGGCGCCGCGCGTCTGCGTGCTCGCGAGGTCGCGCTCGTCGACGCGCAGCGGTTCGAGGAGCTCGCCGCTCACGCCGCGCAAGGCCAGCGCCAAGGTCACGCGCTCGCGGCCGAAGCCGGCGAGCAGCTGCGCGACGCGCCCGGCACCGGCTTGTGAGCGCTGGTTCGCGCTGTCGGCGACGACCTCGACGCGCGGCGCGTCGCCGCGTTGCAGCGCGGCCTCGAAATCGGCCGGGATCACGATCACCGGATCGGTCAGGCGCGCGCTGCGCAGCGCCGCCTCGAAGTCGCGCGGCGCGGGTTTCACGCGGTAGGTCTGGCGCTGCAGGTAGTTCACCAGCGTCGGTGCACGCTCGATGCCCTCGATGTAGACCTCGCGGCGCTCGGCCTGGGTCTCGAGCGACGCGACCAGCCCCGAGATCGCGACCAGCACGAGCGGCCCCATCAGCACCGACGACAGCAGCACCGTCAGCAGGGTGCGCCGGTCGCGCAGCGCGTCGACGATCTCCTTGCGGAACACCCAGACCGCGAGCCGCCAGGCGTTCATCGTCCTTCCTCCATGCCGAAGGCGAGGCGGACGAAGGCTTCCTCGAAGTCGTCCTGGCCGCTCTGCGCGAGCAGCTCCGGCACCGTGCCCGCCGCCACCGTGCGGCCGTGCGACATCACGACGACGCGGTCGCACAGGCGCTCGACCTCCTGCATGATGTGGGTCGAGAAGACGATGCACTTGGCGCCGCCGGCCGGCGTCGCGAGCCAGCGCAGGCTCTCGCGCAGCGCGCGCGTCGCGAGCACGTCGAGGCCGTTGGTCGGCTCGTCGAGGATGATGTTGGCCGGATCGTGCACGAGCGCGCGGGCGAGCGCCGTCTTCATGCGCTCGCCCTGGCTGAAGCCCTCGGTGCGGCGCTCGAGCAGCGGGCGCATGTCGAGCATCTCGGCGAGTGCCTCGGCGCGCGCCTCGGCGGCGTCGCGCGGCATGCCTTGCAGGCCGCCGTAGTAGACGATGTTCTCGCGCGCGGTCAGGCGCGGGTAGAGGCCGCGCGCGTCCGACAGCACGCCGGTGCGGGCGAGCGCCGCGTAGGGCTGTGCCGCCACGTCGATGCCGTCGATCGCCATGCGGCCGGCATCGGGCCGGATGAGCGCCGCGAGCATGCGCAAGGTCGTGGTCTTGCCGGCACCGTTCGGCCCGAGCAGGCCGGTGATCGCGCCGTCGCGCGCCGCGAAGCTCGCATCGGCAACGGCCTGCACGGTGCGCGCCGTGCCGTGAGCCCTGAAGCCGCTTCGGGGCGCGGCGTAGACCTTGGCCAGGCGTTCGACCTCGATCATCGCGTGTCGGCCGCGGCGGCCGTGATCGGCTCGAAGGCCGGCGGCCGTGGCACGCCGTCCAGGCAGGACGCATCGACCGCCAGCGCGGCGCGATCGTCGCCCGCATCGATGAAGCGGTAGATCACGTCGCGCGCGCAGCCCAGCCCCATCACGCCATGCCCGGCATGCGGCACGACGATGCTGCGCGCCAGCGGGCCCAGGCGGCGCGCGACGCGCTCGGCGTGGCGCGGCGGCGTCGCCGGGTCGTCGCCGCCGCTCAGCAGCAGCACCGCAGCGCGGCTGGTCGGCAGGTCGTAGAAGCCGGCGGGCGGGATGCCGCGCGGCCAGTCCGCGCAGACGCGGCGGTACAGATCGCCCGCGGCGCTGCCGAAGTCGGCGCCCGGCGGGTCGCTCGACGCCGCCATGCGCGGCAGATCCTCGGCGCACACCACCGAGAAGTGCATGCCGAGCGCGGGCAGCGTCTCGGGCCGCGACGCGTAGGCCGTGTTCAGGCCGAACAGGCCCTCGTAACGGTCATCCGCTGCCGCATCGATCGCCGCCGGCAGCGCGGCCGCGAGCGCCGGCACATAGAGCGCGCCGCGCACCGCGTCGAGGACCATGCTGCGCGTCAGCGTGAAACGCTCGACGGCGCCGGTCACCGGGTGGCGCACCGCGACCGGCTTCGGCATCGCGGCCAGCAGCGCCTCCCAGCGCGCGTGCAGCGCGGGATGCGCGGCCGCGCAGGCCGGCGTGCCGGCACACGCGGCGAACAGCGCATCGAGCGCGGCCTGGCCGTCGGTCGAGAAGGCGGCGGGCAAGGCCATGTCGGGCGGCGCTACGCCGTCGAGCACGCTGCGCCGCACGGCGTCCGGGAACTGGCGCTGGTATTCGAGCGCGGCACGCGTGCCGTAGGACGCCCCGAGCAGGTTGATGCGGTCCATGCCGAGCGCTCGCCGCACGGCGTCGAGATCCTGCATCGCGATGCTCGTCGTGTAGTCGCGCAGGTCGCCCCAAGGCTTCTGCTGCAGCGCCGCCTTGCAGGCCGCGAGGTGCGCGACCTGGCGGTCCGCATCGGCCTGCTCGGCGAGCGGCGCGCGGCGCGTGTCGGGACAGGTCAGCGGCGCCGAGCGACCGGTGCCGCGCTGGTCGACGAACACCAGGTCGCGCCGGTTGTTGAGTCGATCGAGCAGCGGCAGCACGGCCGGCGCCAGCGCGATCGCGCTCTGGCCCGGCCCGCCGGCGAGCAGGAACACCGGGTCGGGCAGCTTGCGCCGCGCCAATGCCGGCACGACGACGTAATGGATCGCGATCGAGGTGCCGTCCGGCCGCGCCGGATCGAGCGGCCGCGTCAGCGTGCCGCACTGCACGCCATTGCGGATGCCGTCGACGCGGCACGGCTGCAGCGCCGGCGCAGCGCTCGCGACGCCGGCCAGCCCCAGCCAGACGGCGAGGACTCGACGGACGAGCACGGCGGGTGCCATCGTCAGGCCGGCCAGCGCCGCCGTGCGTACAGGAAGGCCAGCGCGCCGAGCGCCAGCGCGCCGGCGGCGGTCAGCAGCGAGGGGGCGAACCCGCCGCTGCGGTGCAAGGCGGTGGCGAGCGGCGGACCGGCGATCTGCCCGGCGCCATAGGTGGCAGTCAGCCAGCCCATCAACGGCGCCGGATCGTGGCTGCGCAGGCGCCGCGACTCGCGCATCGCGAACAGCGTGATGGCGGTGAACGGCAGGCCGGCCAGCAGACTCGAGAGCGCGAGGCCGACAACCGTCGGCCAGACCACGCCGAGCAGCACGCCGCACGATTGCAGCGCGAACGCCCAGGCCAGCATCGTGCGGTTGTCGTGGGTGACGCCGACGCGCGTCGCGATGAACGCGCCGAGCGCGACCGCGCCGCCGAAGACCGGCCAGAAGTAGTCCGGCCACGCCGAGCCGGGCAGCGCGCTGCGTGCCATCACCGGCAGGAAGGTCGCCGTGATGATGTAGCCGAAGCCGGCCAGCCCGTAGGCGGCGGCCAGCCAGGTCGTTTCGGCCGTCATCGTGGCGCCTGCCGAGGCGGCCCGCTTCGAGACGCCGCCGCCGCGCAAGGTGCGCCAGAGCACCGCGACGAGCAGCGCGGCCAGCACGCCGAACGCCAGCCAGCCGGCGGCCGCCGGCCAGCCGCGCGCGGCCATCGGCCCGGCCGCGAGCCCGGTGACGACGATGCCGAGACCCGGGCCGCAAAAGATGATGCCGCCGAGGTCGGACCGCTCGAGCTGGCCGAGTCGCTGCAGGCACCAGCCGCTGACGAAGACGAACACCACCGCGCTGGCCACGCCGGCGGCCGCGCGCAGGACCAGCCAGAGGGGATGCAGCACGTCGGTGGCGAGGCCGCTGCCCCAATGCGCACCCATCGCGAGCGTCAGCGCGACGGTCGCGACGAGACCCGCGCGCACCGTCGGCGCGGCCTCGCGCTGCCAGCGCGTGCACAGCAGCGCACCGACGAAGTAGCCGAGGTAGTTCGCGCTCGCCAGGGCGCCTCCGCCGACGAGCGTCACCTCGCCGTCGCGCAGCATCAGCGGCAGCAGCGGCGTGAAGGCGAAGCGCCCGATGCCCATCGCCACGGCGAGCGCCAGCAGCCCGGCGATGGCGACGCGCCAGGCCTCGTCGTCGCTGTTGGCCATCACGGCGCCGGCCGACGCCTGCTCGAAGGCCGATCGATCATTCACCGAGCAGTCGCTTCAGTTCGCCGCTGTCGATCAGGCGCTGCACGTCGCTCGCGCCGCCGACCAAGGTGCCCTTGACGAACACCATCGGAAAGGTCGGCCAGCCGGTCCACATCTTCAGCGCATTGCGCAGCCGCCACTGGCTCAGGTAACTGCCGTATTCGAGGTAGCGATGGGCGATGTCCGCGGCCGTCAGCGCGGCCCGCACGCGCCGGCAATGCGGGTTGCCCGCCATGCCGACGGCGAGCACCGCATGCGAGGCGGCCGCGGCCTGGACGTTGTGCACGATGTCGGCGTGCAGGTTGGCGACCTTGTCGCGGATCGCAGGATGCAGGCGCGTTTCGTCGAGAATCTGGCGGGGCATGGGCGTCGCCGCAGGCGGCTGGGCTGGAAAGAACGCAAGCGTAGCGTCATTCAACCGTGCCGTCGGAGGCCGACCTCGACATGGACACGCAACTCGACATCTTCGACGACAGCCGGGACGTGATGTTGCGCAGGCAGTTCGACGCCGGCTTCGAGGGCAGCGGCGACATCGCCGACCTGGCCTGGCTGCCGGCCTGGGTGTTGACCGACGAGCCTCGTCTGGCGTCGCTGCTCGCACCCGCTCAGCCGTCGCGTCATACGGATGCGGAGCAGGCCATGCGCTTGCTCGTCGAGCTGATCGGCCTGGAGCGTCAGGGCCGCCAGCACGACATCGTCGATCGGCGCCGCCGCCTGCGCGATCTGAACGGCTCGCTCTATGCCGCCTACCTGCGCACCCGCTGAGGACGGCGCTTCACGTCAGAAGTTCGCCAGCAGGTTCTCGAATGGCGCCCGCGACTTCCAGCGGTAGGTGCGGAAGTCGCGCTCGTCGGTCGTCAGGATGCGGCCATGGCCGAGCGACTCGGCGAGCAGCACCAGCGACGCGTCGGCCAGGTCCATCGGCAGATCGGCATAGCGCTTCAGCAGCGCAGGCAGCTTCGCGAGCGCCATCGGCGACAAGTCCCAGGCATGGATGTCGCCGCCGGCCACTTCCTGCACCAGCGCGATGGCCGCGCTGACGCCGAGCCAGCGCGTCGCCAGATGAACCGCTTCGGTGAGCACCGGCCAGGTCGTGACCCAGCCCTCTTCGATCGCATCGGCCGCGGCGACGGCGCGCGCGTGCCAGGCATCGTCCTTGTCGAGCAGCGCGTAGAGGAAGCCGGTGTCGACGAGGATCATCGCGACGTGCCGCCGCGCTTGGCGGCCAGGCCGGTGCCGAACAGCTCCTTGGCGTTGGCCGAAACGTCGCTGCGGCCGCTGCCGTGCTTGCCGATCGCGGCGCGCAGGTGCGCGAGACGCGGCTTGTCGGCGCCGCGCACATGCGCGTAGTAGTGCGCGACGCTGGCGCGCAGCACGTCGGACACGCCCATGCCGGTCGAATGGGTCAGGTACTCGATCTGCTGCTGGTATTCGCCGTCGAGGCGGGCGTTGACGCGCATGGCCGGACTCCACGAGGGCGGTCGCTGCCCTCGTGTATGTCATTGTATGCCAACCTCGAATCAGGCCGCCAGCACCCCGCGCTGGAAGTCGGCCACCGCCTGCTGCAGCTCGGCGGTCGTGTTCATCACGAACGGGCCGTACTGCGCGATCGGCTCGCCGAGCGGCTTGCCGGCCACGAGCAGCACGCGCGCCGGCTGCGTTGCCGCCGAGTCGGCCGTCAAGCGCACGCCGTCGGACGCCGCGTCGTTCGCCAGGATCGCCATGCGATCGCTTTCGACCCGCTGCGGCGCATCGACGCCGACATCGACGCCGCTGCCGCCGTAGACATAGACGAAGGCGTTGTGCCCGGCCGGCAGCGCCGCATCGAAGCGCCGGCCCGGCGGCAGCGTGATGTCGAGCACGATGGGCTCGGTCGTCGGCCGCGTCACCGCGCCGGCCACGCCCTCCGACTCGCCCGCGATCACGCGCACCGCGACGCCGTCTTCGCGCCGCAGTACCGGCACCGCGTCGGCCTGCAGGTCGCGATAGGCCGGCGCCGTCATCTTGTCCCTGGCGGCCAGATTCACCCAGAGCTGGAAGCCGGCCATCCGGCCTTCCTCCTGCTCGGGCATCTCCGAGTGGATGATGCCGCGCCCGGCGGTCATCCACTGCACGCTGCCCGGCCCGAGCAGCCCGACGTTGCCGACGCTGTCGTGGTGCCGCATGCGGCCTTCGAGCATGATCGTCACGGTCTCGAAGCCGCGGTGCGGATGGTCCGGGAAGCCGCCGACGTAGTCGCTCGCGGCATCGCTGCCGAAGGCATCGAGCATCAGGAACGGATCGAGGCGGCGCTGCAGCGGCTGGGTCAGCACGCGCGTCAGCTTGACGCCGGCGCCATCGGACGTCGCCTGACCGAGCACGACGCGCTCGACCCGGCGAGCAGGGTTGCGGAGGGTGGTGATGGAGGTGTTCATGCGTACAAATCTAGCGCCGACCCGCCACAATGGAAGGCTCGCGGCTTGCACGGCGTCGTGAAAGCATTTGAATCGACGCGTCGGCGCCGCGCGCCGTCAGATCCTGCCCACGAAGGAGACCTACGCTCATGAAGCTCTACTACAGCCCCGGCGCCTGCTCGCTGTCGCCCCACATCGTCCTGCGCGAAAGCGGCCTGGCGTTCGACGCGGTGCGCGCCAGCACCAAGACCCACCAGCTCGACGACGGCACCGACTACTACACGATCAATTCCAAGGGCCAGGTGCCGCTGCTCGAGCTGGACAGCGGCGAGCGTCTCAGCGAAGGCCCGGCGATCGTGCAGTACATCGCCGACCAGGCGCCCGACAAGAAGCTCGCGCCGGCCAACGGCACGATGGGTCGCTACCGCGTGCAGGAGTGGCTGAACTTCATCACCAGCGAGCTGCACAAGACGATGGGCAACCTCTTCAACCCGGCGACGCCCGAGGACGCGAAGCAGATGTTCCGCGACCGCACGCTCGCCAAGCTGAAGTGGGTCGACGACCGCCTCGCAGGGAAGAACTACCTGATGGGCGACGCCTTCACGATCGCCGACGCCTACCTCTTCACCGTGACGAACTGGACCCAGTACATCGGCGTCGACATCTCCGGCCTGAAGAACCTGTCGGCCTTCCAGGCGCGCATGGCGGCGCGCCCGGCAGTGCAGGAGGCGCTGCGCGCCGAAGGGCTGCTGAAGTCATGATGCGCCCGGCGCGGCTTGCCCTCGCGGCCGCCGCGCTCGCCATGGCCGGCGCAGCCGGCGCGACGCCCGCGGCGGGCCGCTACGACGCGCAGTTCTGCGTCGCGCTGTCGGCGCAGGCGCCGCGTTGCGGACCGGTCGAAGTCGCGCTCGGCGCCGACGGCGCGGCGATCGTGCGCGCCGCCGACATCGTCTACGTGCTGCGCCTCCGGCCGACGGAACTCGACCTCGTGCTGATGCAGGGAACGATGCAGCTCGACGAGTTCACCGTGCCGTACCGCTGGGTCGGCGATGCGTTGCACTTCGCCGACGACGAGAAGAGCGCACGCTACGAAGTGCGCTTCGGCAAGCGTCGGCCTTGATCAGGCCATCTGCGCGGCCGCGAGCAACGCCTGGGTATAAGGCGCCTGCGGCGCGCTGAAGAGCTGCTCGGCCTCGCCTTCCTCGACGACGTCGCCGTCCTTCATCACGATCACGCGGTGCGACATCGCGCGCACCACCGCGAGGTCGTGGCTGATGAAGATGTAGCTCATGCCGTAGTGGCGCTGTAGGTCGGCGAGCAGCCTCAGCACCTGCTGCTGCACCGACACGTCGAGCGCCGACGTCGGCTCGTCGAGCACCAGCACTTCGGGCTGCAACACGACGGCGCGCGCGATCGCGATGCGCTGACGCTGGCCGCCGGAGAACTCGTGCGGATAGCGCTGCAGCACGTCGGCGACGCCGGTCGCGGCGCTCAGGCCGACTTCGGCGAGCATGTCCAGCACGCGCTGCTCGCGCTCGGCGGCCGACAGCTCGGGGCGGTGCAGCGCCAGGCCTTCGCCGACGATCTGGCCCACCGTCATGCGCGGGCTGAGCGATGCGAACGGATCCTGGAACACCACCTGCATGCGCCGCCGCATGCCGCGCAGCACGCGACGATCGGCGTTGTCGATGCGCGCGCCGTCGAGCGCGACGCTGCCCGCCGCGATCGGCTGCAGCGCGAGCAGCGCCATGCCGAGCGTCGTCTTGCCCGAGCCCGATTCGCCGACGATGCCTAGCGTCTCGCCGCGCCGCAGCGTCAAGGTCGCCCGGCGCACCGCCGAGAACTGGACCTTGCGCAGCCACCCTTGCGGAATCGCGAACTCGACCGCGACGTCGCGCGCCGTGACGACCTCGGGCGCATCTGCCAGCACCGTCTGCACGACGCGCTCGGGGCGGCTCGCGAGCAGCCGCTGCGTGTACGGATGCTGCGGCGCGGCGAACACGCGCGCGGTATCGCCGAGCTCGACGAGACGGCCGCGCTCCATCACGCCGACGCGGTGCGTGAAGCGGCGCACGAGGTTCAGGTCGTGCGTGATGAAGAGCAGCGCCATGCCCATCTCGGCCTGCAGCCCGTCGAGCAGCGCGAGGATCTGCGCCTGGATCGTCACGTCGAGCGCGGTCGTCGGCTCGTCGCAGATGAGCAGCCTCGGCCGGCACGCCAGCGCCATCGCGATCATCGCGCGCTGGCGCTGGCCGCCGGAGAGCTGGTGCGGATAGGCATCGACGCGGCGCTCCGGGTCGGGGATGCCGGTCTTCGCGAGCAGCTCGATCGCACGCACGCGCGCCGCGTTCGGCCGCAACGCCTCGTGCAGTTCGAGCACCTCGGCGATCTGGTTGCCGACGGTGAACAGCGGGTTCAGCGCCGTCATCGGCTCCTGGAAGATCATCGCGATGTCGCCGCCGCGCAGGCCGCGCATCTCGCGCTCGCTCTTGGTCGTCAGCTCCTGGCCGTCGTAGCGGATCGAACCGGTCGTCACGGCCGCATCGACGAGACGCAGCACCGACAGCGCGGTGATCGACTTGCCCGACCCCGACTCGCCGACGAGCGCGAACTTCTCGGCCGGTGCGATCGCGAACGACACGTCGTCGACGACCGTCGACGTGCCGAAGCGCACGCTCAGACGATCGACCTGCAGCAGAGGCGCCGTCATGATTTGCGGGTGTCGAAAGCGTCGCGCAAGGCGTCGCCGATGAAGGTCAGCAAGAGCATCGTCACGACCAGCAGCGCGAACGTCGGGAAGATGATCCACCACGCATCGAGGTTGGCCTTGCCTTGCCGCACGAGGTCGCCGAGCGACGGCACGCTCGGAGGGACGCCGAGGCCGAGGAAATCGAGCGCGACGAGGCTGAGCACCGCCGCGCTCATGCGGAACGGCAGGAAGGTGATCATCGGCGTCAGCGAATTGGGCAGCACGTGGCGCCAGATGATCTGGCGGTTCGACAGGCCGAGCGCGCGCGCCGCCTTGACGAACTCGAGCGAGCGGTTGCGCAGGAACTCGGCGCGCGTGTAGTCCGCCAGGCCCACCCAGCCGAACAGCGACAGCAGCACCAGCAGCAGCCCGATCGACGGCTGGAAGATCGACGCGAAGATGATCAGCAGGTAGAGCTCGGGGATCGACGTCCAGATCTCGATCAGCCGCTGCAGGGTCAGGTCGACGCGGCCGGCGAAATAGCCCTGGATCGCGCCGGCGAAGAGCCCGAGCACGACGCCGATGCCGGTGAGGGCGAACGCGAACAGGATGCTGACGCGAAAGCCGTAGAGCAGCCGCGCGACGATGTCGCGCCCGGATGCATCGGTGCCCAGCCAGTTGCGCGCACTCGGCGGCGCCGGGTTCGGCTCCTTCTGGTAGTAGGCGACCGAGGTGGCCGAATGCGGGTTCGGCGGCCGGATCATCCAGTTGCCCGGCTCGGCGAAGTGGGCGACGATCAGCGGATCGGTCCAGTCGGTCGCGGTGCGGAAATCGCCGCCGAGAGCGACCTCGGGCGGATTCGAGAAGATCGGAAAGTAGAGCTCGCCGCGGTAGCTCGCGACCAGCGGCCGGTCGTTGCTGAGCACCTCGGCGAGCGCACTGACGACGAGCATCGCCGCGAAGATCCACAGCGACCAGTAGCCGAAGCGATTGCGCTTGAAGCGCTGCCACGCACGCTGGTTCGGCGACATCGGCCGCGCGGTGCCCACGGTCGTGTGCACGACCGCATGCGGCACGCCGGCGGGCAACGGATCGACGGCCATCACTTGCCCACCGCGTGGTACTGCACGCGCGGATCGACGACCACGTACATCACGTCGGCGATCAGCTTGACCGCCAGGCCGATCAGCGTGAAGAGATACAGCGACCCGAGCACCACCGGATAGTCGCGCCGCACGATCGACTCGTAGCTCAGAAGCCCGAGGCCGTCGAGCGAGAACAGGCTCTCGATCAAGAGCGATCCGGCGAAGAAGGCGCCGACGAAGGCCGCCGGAAAGCCGGTGACGATCGGGATCATCGCGTTGCGCAGCATGTGCTTCCACAGCACGCGCTGCTGCGACAGCCCCTTGGCGCGCGCGACCAGCACGTACTGCTTGCGCATCTCCTCGATGAAGGTGTTCTTCGTCAGCATCGTCATCTCGGCGAAGCTGCCGATCACGAGGCAGGTCAGCGGCAGGGTCAGGTGCCAGAAGTAGTCGCGGATGCGCGCCGGCCACGCCAGCTCGACCCAGTTGTCCGACGTCAACCCGCGCAGCGGAAAGAGCTCCCAGAACGTGCCGCCGGCGAACAGCACGATCAGGAACACGCCGAGCACGAAGCCGGGGATCGCGAAGCCGAGCAGCACGACGAGCGTCGTCAATGCGTCGAAGCGCGAGCCTTCGCGCACCGCCTTGGCGATGCCGAGCGGGATCGAGATCAGGTAGCTGATCAGGAAGGTCCACAGGCCCAGGCTGATCGAGACCGGCAGCTTCTCCTTGATCAAGGTCCAGACGTCCTTGTTCTGCATGAAGCTGCGGCCCAGGTCGAAGCGGGCGAAGTTCCACAGCATCTCGACATAGCGGACGTGCGCAGGCTTGTCGAAGCCGTAGAGCTTCTTCAGCTCGGCGATCTGCTTCGCGTCGGTGTCGCCGCGCGCGCGGTAGGCGCCGCCGCCTGCACTCAAGCGCGATTGCGCCATCACCTGCTCGACCGGGCCGCCGGGCACGAACTGGATCACGACGAAGGTGACCGTCAGCACGCCGATCAGGGTCGGCAGCATCAGCAAGAGGCGCTTGAGGATGTAGCTCAGCATGTCGGTTCAGCGCTTGGCAAGGTCCTTCATCCACCACGTCGAGATCGGCCAGGCGAGTTCAGGGGAGACATCGGGCGCCTGATCGGTCGTGAAGTACTTCGGGACCACGGCCGGGATGCCGAACTTGTTCCAGTACGTGGCCAGCTCGGTGTCGCTGTACAAGTCCGGGACTTGCCAGTAGTTCCACATCACGATCCGATCCAACGCGCGGCAGGCATCGCGGAACGCGGCCATCGACCGCGCCGTCTGCATCGCCTCCAGCACGTGATCGACCGCCGGGCTGCGGACGCCCCGTGCGTTGTCGCTGCCGTCGATCACGGCCGCCTTGCTGCCGTAGATTCCCAGCATGTCGCCTGCCGACGGCAACGAGAAAGAGGGTTCGACGATCGTCACCATATCGAAGTCGAACTTCTCGAGGCGACGCAGGAACAGCGCGAAATCGACCTTGCGATCGCGCAACACGATGCCCAGCTTGTCGAGGCTGTAGCGCCACGCGTTCATCCTCACATCGTCGTCCTGCGACGACGGCTCGAGATATTCGATCTCGAAGCGCTGTCCGCTTGCGTTGTACAGCCAACCGTCGCTGCCGAGCTTCCAGCCGGCTGCGCTCAGCAGATCGCGCGCCTTCAGCAGGTTGCGGCGCAGGGCGCCTGTGTCGGTATCGGTGCGCGGTGCGACATAGGCTGGCCCGAACACCTCCTTCGGCAACGACGATCGAAACGGCTCGAGCAACTGCACCTCACCTGCCGACGGCACGCCTTGCGCCGCGAAGTCGGAGTTGTTGAAGATGCTGTTGGCTCGCTTGTACAGGTGGTAGCGATCGTTGTTCTCGAAGTCGTAGCTCAGGTTGAGGGCCTGGCGGACACGGATGTCCTGGAACAGCGGCCGGCGCAGGTTGAGGTAGTACGACTGCAAGCCTTGCCCCGAGCCCGATGAGAAGGCCGTCTTGACGATCTCCCCATCGTCCCACTTGGCACCGCGTATCTTGCGCACCCAGGTACGGGCACTGTAGATCTTCAGGATGTCGTATTCGCCGGCGCGGAATGCTTCGTTGGCGACGTCCAAGTCCTGGTAGAAGCGGTAGACGACGCGATCGAAGTTGAAGAAGCCGCGCCGCATCGGCAGGTCTCGCGCCCAGTAGTCGGCGTTGCGCTTGAATTCGATGCGGCGACCCCCTTCGGCCGCGGCGATCGTGTAGGCGCCCGTCATCAGCGGATATTCGCTCACGATCTCGTCGAACCGCTTGTGCGTGCCGTCCGCCTTCAGTCCCCACTTGTGCGAGAACACATACAGCTTCGTACCGATCTTGAACAGCGCGTCGTCGCTCTGCTGCGTGAGTTCGAAGCGGATGGTTCGCGCATCGACCGGCACGGCGCGCGCGACGCCCGACAAAGGGGCACTGTAGGACGGCAACGCCTGGGGGCTGGTCAGGCAGTCGAAGCTGTACTTGACGTCGTCGGCCGTTACCGGATCGCCATTGGAAAACCGGGCCTGCGCTCGGATGCGGAAGATGATCGAACTCTTGTCCGGCGCAATCTGCATCGCCTCCGCGAGCAGGCAATACATGGTCTGCGTCTCGTCGGCGCTGAGCGCGGCGAGCGTCTCCATCATGTAGATGCCGATCCCGGCGGGCGCGTTGCCGAGGATCGTGAAGATATTGAACTTGTCGAAGCTCGTGCGCCGGTCCGGATTCGAGAGGTACAGCGTGCCGCCCTTCGGCGCATCCGGCTTCACGTAGTCGAAGTGGGTGAAGTCGGCACCGTACTTCGGCGGCTCGCCGAAAGCCGCATAGGCGGTGATCCACGGCGCGTCGGACGCCGGCGCCGGACCTGGCGGCGGGTCGTCGCGCGCCGGCGTGGCTGCGCGTACGGCCCAGCCGCCTCCGGCACCGACGACAGCCAGCGCGTATCGTCCCGCCGCGGCCAGCCAGCCGCGCCGTGCCTGTCGCAGCTCCTTCACGCGCTCTGCTTGGCCGCCGGCTTGAAGACGCCTTCGCAAGTCGCGCGCTGCGGGTCGCCCGCCGGCAGGCGCTTGCAGACACCGTCGAGCTGGGTTTCGAGCCGCTTCACGGTCGCGCTGTGCGCGCCGCCTTTGTTCCAGTCGAGCAGCCGCTTGCCGATGCGCTGGAGCGAATGGCCGCTGCGCTCGTAGAACGCGTCCGGCATCTTGGCGGCTTCGGCCAGCACCTGGCTCGCCGCCTGCTCGATGCGCGCGTCGTCGGTCGGCGCCATCTCGACCAGCGCGCCGACATAGCCGGCGCCCCATTGCAGCCGCGTCGCCGGGCCTTCGCTCTTCGCATAGGCCTCCTCGGCCCAGTGCAGCGCCTCGGTCTTGTCGCCGCGCTGCTTGGCGTTGCTCGCCAACGCCAGCATCAGGTAGTACGGCGAATGGCTCTTCGCGAGGTTGGCCTTCAGCAAGGCGTCCGATTCGCCGTCGAGGCCGGCGTCGGTCAGCAGGTAGGCGTCGCTCGTGATGACGGCCTGGCGCTCGTAGCCGTTCGTGATCTCCTTGTCGTCGGCCGCGACGCGCGCGCGGATGTCGGCGATGAGCGATGCCGGCAGCGCGACCTTGACCGGCGGCGCGCCCTTCGCGGGCTTGGCCACATCGACGCGCGCCAGGTCGACGCGCGCGATCAGCGCGCTGCTGCGGTCGGCGCGCGACAGCGTCGTATCGGCCGCGAGGCGCTGCAGTGCGGCGTCGTAGGCGGCCGCGACATCGGCGCGCGCGCCCTTCGCGGTCGTCGCGCGGGTCAGCTCGGCGGACGTGTTGGTCAGCACGTCGGCCTGCGCGCGCGCCGCGGCCGGATCGGCCAGCACCTTCAGCAGCACCGCCTTGCCGGCCGCATCGGGCTTGCCCTTGCCATCGGCTTCGGCGAGCGCCTTCAGGTGCAGGCGCGTCTGCACGTCGGCGAGATCGGCCGGGCAGGCCGCGGCCAATTGCTTCAGCACCGCGCCGGTGCCGTCCTTCGGCACGAGCTGCTGCTCGTCGGTGTCCCACGAATAGAACGCGAGCAAGCGCCAGTCGTTCGGCGTCAGCCCCTTGCCGCCGGCCTTGGCTTGCGCCAGCACGTCCTTGACCGGCCGCTGCGCGTTCATGCCGAGCGTCAGCACCTGGGTGTAGCGCTCCGGCTCGACCTCGCCCGGCAGCCGCGTCAACTCGGCGCCTTGCGGGTTGAACAGCACCATCGTCGGATAGCCGCTCACCTTGAAGCGCGCGCCGATCTTCTGCGCGCCCGGGCTGTCGCCGTCGACGTAGACCGGCACGAAGGCCTTGGAGCGCTCGATGAAGTCCTGCCGGTTGAACAGTGTCGCCTTGACCTGATTGCAGGGCGGGCACCACTTGGCGCCCCAGTAGACGAACACCGGCTTGTTGGCGGCCTTCGCGGCCGCGAACGCGGCATCGACATCGGCGTCGCTCGCCGCCTGGCGCCAGGCGATGCCGGCGTCGTGCGGCGCGGCCGACGCGGCCAGCTCCGTGGTCGACGGCGCGGCCGGCGAGCCGGCGCTCGCGTTGAAGGCCGACGCGGCGGCCGGCAGGAATGTGGCGGCCGCGCATGCAGCGGCTGCGACCAGGGACCGTTGGAACCTCATGAGTACTCCAGAACCCGGCGAAAGTCCGCAAGTGTGCATCAGGTCGCGGAGTCGGGGTCCAGCGCCGGCGGATCTCCGGGATCGCCGAGATGGCGCTGGTCGAGATCGAGCGTGCCCTCGACCGGCGTCGCGCGCGCCAGCGCGAGCCAGGTCTGGAACCCCGGCGGCACCGGCGTGCGCCGCGGCGCCGGCCGGGCGACCTCGAACGCCGCGTCGCCGGCCACCAGCACGCCGCACTCCGGCGGAATCTCGTCCGGCTCGGCGATGCCGGCCCGGATCACGTACCAGCACTCGCCGAGCTGCAGGTAGGCCGCGCGCTTCTGCGGGCTGCGCAGGTCGGAGAGCAGGTCGGAACGCTGCACCTTGATCTCGTGCACGACCGGCTGCAGGTAAGCCTCGACCGTCGTGTGGCGCACCGAATAGACGTCGGGCATCGCCATCACCCAGCCGCTTTCGACCTTCGCGCGCAGGCTGAGGCCCCGCCAGGCGATGCGGCCGGCGCGCTGCATCTCGCGCGCGACGCGCTCGACGAGCAGCTCGTGCGGATCGCGCCGCGCCCGGTTGCGCGCCAGCGTCTCGGCGAGCATCGCGATGCCGGCGTCGGTGACGCGCAGCGTCTCGCGGCCGGCCGCGTCCCAGACCCGTTCGAGCAGGCCGGCGGCGAGCAGCTCGATCTCGATCAGGTCGCGGCACGGCCAGCCGGCGGAGCGCCAGACGTCGCGCAGGCGCCGGCGGTGCGTCGCGGAGGGCATCAGCATGCGCGCAAGTGTAGGCAGCAGGGGCTGGCCCGGAACTTGATGGCATCCCTGCGGTCCACCGTGCCGCGTCGGCCGCCGTTAGCATCTGCGCCGACGCAGCGCCCCCTCCATCAACCACTCCGATCAGGACTCGCATGAAGACCTCCGCTTGCCTCCGCAAGAACGCAGCCTCGCTTGCCGCCGCGCTGGCCGCCGTCGCCGCGGTCTGGTCGGCCGGCCCGGCCCGCGCCGACGAGCCCAAGGTGCTCAACATCTACAACTGGTCGGACTACATCGCCGACGACACGATCGCGAACTTCGAGAAAGAGACCGGCATCAAGGTCCGCTACGACAACTTCGACGCCAACGAAACCCTGCAGGCCAAGCTGATCGCCGGCGACAGCGGCTACGACATCGTCGTGCCGAGCTCGCATTTCGCGAAGGTGCAGATCGCGGGCGGCCTGCTGCAGAAGCTCGATCGCTCGAAGCTGACGAACTGGGGCAACCTCGACAAGGGGCTGCTCGAGCAGCTCGCATCGGTCGATCCCGGCAACCAGTACCTCGTCGACTGGCTCTGGGGTTACGTCACGGTCGGCATCAACGTGCCCAAAGTGAAGGCTGCGCTCGGCAGCATGCCGATGCCCGACAACGCCTGGAGCCTGATCTTCGATCCGAAGTACGCCAGCAAGCTGAAGGGCTGCGGCATCAACTTCCTCGACTCGCCGTCCGAAGTGCTGCCGGTCGCGATGATGTATGTCGGCAAGCCCCCCTACAGCAAGACCGCGGCCGACTACGACGCGGCGGCGAAGATGCTGAAGTCGGTGCGGCCCTATGTCACCCGCTTCTCGTCGTCGGGCTACATCAACGACATGGCGAGCGGCTCGCTGTGCGCGGTGATGGGCTACTCGGGCGACATCAACATCGCCCGCGCCCGCGCGATCGAGGCCGATCCGAAGACGCCGCCGGCGATCGAGGCGCTGATCCCGAAGGGCGGCGCGACCCTGTTCTTCGACACGATGGCGATCCCGAAGGACGCCAAGCACGTCGACAACGCGCACAAGTTCATCAACTACATCCTGCGGCCGGAGGTCGCGGCGTCGCTGACGAACAAGGTGTTCTACGCGAACCCGAACGCCGCGTCGCTGAAGTTCGTCAAGAAGGACGTCGCCGAGAACAAGACGATCTTCCTGTCCGACGCCGACAAGAAGGCGATGACGCCGCCGGACTCGGTGCCGCAGGACATCCGGCGCGTGCAGACGCGCGTCTTCACGAGCTTCAAGACCGCGAAGTAGCCGCGGCCTCGGCAGGTCGCTCAAGCGCTGACCTGCACGCCCTTCCAGAACGCGACGCGGCCCTTGATCTCCTTGGCCGCGTCGCTCGGCTCCGGGTAGTACCAGACCGCGTTCTCGTTCATGTCGCCGTTGACGAACAGGCTGTAGTAGTAGGCCTGGCCTTTCCACGGGCAGCTCGAGCGGTGGTTGCTGAAGGTGACGTACTCGCGCTTCAGGCTGCTCTCGGGGAAGTAGTGGTTGCCTTCGACGACCACGGTGTCGTCGCTTTCGGCGATCGTCACGCCGTTCCAGGTGGCTTTCATGGCGGGTTCCCTGCGCTCCAAGATGCGGACGCAGGCATCCTAGCCGTGCCGGCCGGCCCGCCGCGCAGCAGGGTGTTCGGTCAGGCGTAGCGCGCCGCGGCCTGCGCGAGGCGTTCCCGCACCAGCGCGGCGAGCGCTGCATCGCCTTCGACGACGACGCTCGCGCCGTGGCGCAGGATGTCCATCGCGAGCTCGGTCGGGTCGCTGAACGGCACCTGCAGCTCGTAGCGGCCGTCGTCGCGCCAGCGCGCCTTCTGGCGCACGTGCCATTCCTCGTGGGCGACCCACTGCGCGGCGTCGGCATCGAACACCAAGGTCGCCCAGCGCGCCTGCGCATCGGTGCCGCCGTAGATGCCGTAGCCGCCGTCGAGCGCGGCCTCGAGGTCGCGCAGCGCGATGTTCTTGGCACGCGTCTCGAGCACGCGCGCATCGCCGATCGCATCGAGCGCGAAGCGCCGCAGCCCGTCGCTCGCATGGCACCAGGCATCCAGGTACCAGGTGTTGCGGTAGTGGACGAGCCGCTGCGGCGAGACCTCGCGCTCGCGCGAGCTGCGCTCGGCGCGCCGGAAGTGGCTGAGCCAGACGCGGCGCCGCTGCAGCAGCGCGCCGCCGAGCAGCTCGAAGTAGCGATTCGGCGACCGCCGGCGCGCCGTGCCGATCAGCTTGATGCGGCGCGCCAACTCGCGCGCCGCTTCGGCATCGGCGCCCAGCATGCCTTGCAGCTTGTCGGTCAGCGGATGCAGGTGGCGCGCCAGCACGCCGTCGTCGTCGAGCCCGGCCAACAGCTGCTGCATCGTCAACAGCGCATGGATCTCGTTCTCGCTGAACCACAGGCCCGGCAGTTCATGACGCTCGGCATCGCGCGCATTCGGCGCCGCGAAGCGGTAGCCGTTGTCGTGCGCGTCGTAGACGATGGGCGCGGCGAGGCGGTCGCGCAGGTACTGCAGGTCGCGCTTCAGCGTCGCCGGCGAGACCTCGAGCTCGTCGCGCAGGGTCGCGAACGACACGCAGCCGCGGCTCTTCAGCAGCAGCTCGATCCGATAGAAGCGCTCGGTCCGGTCCATGGCACCGAGCATAGCCGAGCCTGGCTCACGCCATGAGCTACCGACCAGTGAGACTGCCGGCATGCCGCGTCGGAGCGGCGTCACCGTCACGGAGCTTGTCGATGAACCTTGCGACCCTCACGCCCGCCGATGCCGCGTCTGCAGCGATCGCCAACGCCCACGACCGGATCGGCTACGAGCTCGGCTGGGACTATGCGCACCACGGCCTCGCGCTGCCGGCGCCGTATGCGGCCGAGCCGTCGTCGCTCGGCAGCGGCCTGGCGGCAGGCCAGGCGGCATTCGGCGCACGCACGCTGGCGGCCACGCCGCACGTGCGCCGCTGGCTGCAACTGCGCCTGCATGCCTGGTTGCGCGGCCGCAGCGTCGAGACCTTCCAGGTCACGCCGCACTACCTGCGCCAGATCGACGCGACGCACTGCCCGATCACGCGCGCCGCGCTCGGCGACGGCACCGGCGGCGACGCGGCATCGATCGACCGGGTGCGCAACGACGCCGGCTATGCCGCCGGCAACCTCGTCGTGATGAGCCGGCGCGCCAACCATGCGAAGGCGGCGAACGGCCATGCCGCGGCGTGGGCGATCGCGCACGGCGACCTGCCCGATGCCGCCGGACTCGGCCCCGCGGCGTGGCGGCGCATCGCGCTGCTGTGCAGCTTCGTCGAGCCGCTGTCGCACGCCCAGGCCTGCGCGCTGCCGCTGCACCTCTTGCCGCCGAACCGGCTGCGCCTCTTCAACCCGGCCCAGGCGCTGCAGGCCATGCTGAGCCGCCAATTGCTGCAACCCGGCTGGAGCCGCCGCATCGCCTGCTTCGAGGAACTGCTGCCGGGCAGCGTCGCGCAGCGCGACTTCCGGCACTTCTTCTTCGGCCTCCTGCCGCGCGTGCTCGAAGGCGCCCGCCTCGGCGATACGCTGCAGGCACGTTGGGCGATCGAGGACGCCTGGGCGTCCGAGCGCGTGCAGCAACTGTGGATCGCATTCGCGGAGCCGCTCGGCGTGGCCCGGATCGAGACCTTGCTGGCCCAGGCCGCGCGCCATGGGCTCGCGACGATCGGCCTCGAGGCGATGACGGCATCGCGCGCGACCGACGGCTGGGATCTGGAGACGCGCGGCTACATCGCGCCGTCCGCCACCGCGGCGTCGGCGCAGGCGGCGTTCGCGTTCTAAGCCGCCTCGGGAGAGCCCGTGGGAACGGGCGACCAGCGGCCGACGCGGGCCGCTCGCCGCGGCGGCGCGCACGCGGACGACAGGGCGTACCCGCTCAAGTCGGGGGGTTCCGCGCCGTTAACATGACGCTCGGGCTGCCGCAAACGAGGATTGCGGTGGAGCTGCGCCGCGGGGCATGGTGTCGCCGCGCGCGGATCGCACCACCGGCCGACCGAGCGCTCCGTCCCGCGCCATGTATTGCCGTCCCCATCTGCTCTCCGCCCTGCTGGCCGCTTCCGTGGCCGGCTGTGCGGTCGCGCCGGTGGCGCCTGTGCCTGAATGGGCCGAGCCGCCCGCTGCCTGGCAGGCTGCGCTGCCGGCCGAGACGGCGAGCGCGCCCATCGACGGGCGCGCCTGGTGGCAGCAGTTCGATGATCCGCTCGTCGCCCGCCTGATCGAAGCGGCGCAGGCCGCGAGCCCCGACGTCGCCGCGGCGCGCGCCCGCATCGTCGAGGCGCGCGCCTCGCGCGTGGCCGCCGGCGCGGCACTGCTGCCGTCGGTGGACGCCGGCGCGGCCGCGATGCGCGGCAACGCCGATCTGGCGCTGCCGACCAACACGACCGCGCTCGCCGGCATCCAGGCGTCGTGGGAGATCGACCTGTTCGGCGGCGGCCGCGCCGCGCGCGACCTGGCCGACGCCCGCCTCGCGATGGCCGAGGACCAATGGCGCGGCGCACGCAGCGCACTCGCCGCCGAAGTCGCGACCAGCTATGCCTCCCTGCGCGCCTGCGAGGCGCAGCGCGCGCAAGCCGAGGTCGACAGCCGCTCGCGCGCCGAAACCGCACGCCTCGCCGGCTTGACGGTGCAAGCCGGCTTCCAATCGAGCGCCGACCTTGCCCTCGCGCGTGCGACCGCCGCGCAGGGCCGCAGCGTCGTGACGCAGCGTGCCGCGGCCTGCGACCTGCTGATCAAGTCGCTCGTCGCGCTGACCGCCGCCGACGAGCGCACCCTGCGCAGCGAGCTCGCCGCGGCGACCGGCCACCTGCCGCAACCGGCGCGCTTCGCGGTCAAGCAGGTGCCGGCCGAAGCGCTCGCACAGCGTCCCGACCTGGCCGCCGCGGCACATGCCTGGCGCGCCGCCCAGTTCGACATCGCGCGCGCCGACGCGGCGCGTTATCCGCGCATCGCGCTGTCCGGCAGCATCGCCGCGGCGCGCTACGAATCCGGGTTGGAGCGCCTGTCGACCGACCTGTGGAGCATCGGCCCGCTGACCCTGTCGCTGCCGATCTTCGACGGCGGTGCGCGCCTCGCCAACGTCGACGCCGCGCGCGCCCGTGCCGACGAGGCGGCCGTCGCCTACCGCGCGCGGCTGCGTTCGGCGGTGCGCGAGGTCGAGACCGCGCTCGTCACCTTGCAGAGCACCGCCGACCGTGCCGCCGACGCCAGCGCCGCACGCGACGGCTACGCCGCCACCTTGCGCGCCACCGACGAGCGCTACCAGCGCGGCATGGCCAGCCTGTTCGACCTCGAGCAGGCGCGGCGCCTTTCCACCCAGGCGGAAAGCGCGCTGATCGACCTCGAATCGGAACGCGTCACCGCCTGGATCGACCTGTACCGCGCGCTCGGCGGCGGCTGGGCCAGCGACGCCGACATCTCTCCCGCCACGGAGGCTGCACGATGAACACGATCTCGACTTTGCCCGGCTCGATCCGGCGCCGCCTGCCGCGGCGCAGCAACGCGCAGCGCACGCTCGTTCTCGCCGCCAGCATCGCCTGCGCCGTGGCCGGCACGATGATGATCGACGCCAGCGTGCGCGCCGCCGACGGATCGACCGGCCACGCGCAAGCCGGCGCGCCGGCGAAGGCAGCGCTCAGCGTCAGCGTGGTGCGGCCGCAGTCGGGCTCGCTGCCGCTCGCGGTGCGCGCCAACGGCAACATCGCCGCCTGGCAGGAGGCGAGCATCGGCACCGAGGCCAACGGCCTGCGCCTGGCGGACGTGCGCGTCAACGTCGGCGACGTCGTGCAGAAGGGCCAGGTACTGGCCACCTTCGCGGCCGACACGGTGCGCGCCGAAGCGGCGCAGACCCAGGCGGCGATCGTCGAGGCCGAGGCGGCGCTCGCCGAGGCCAGCGCGAACGCCGAACGCGCCCGTTCGCTGAAGGCGAGCGGTGCGATGAGCGAATCGGCGATCGGCCAGTACCTGACCACCGAGCGCACCGCGAAGGCGCGCCTCGACGCGCAGCGCGCGCTCGGCCAGGCGCAGCAGCTGCGCCTGCAGCAGACCCAGGTCGTCGCGCCCGATGCCGGCGTGATCTCGGCGCGCAGCGCGACCGTCGGCGCCGTGCTGCCGGCCGGCCAGGAGCTGTTCCGCATGATCCGCCAGGGGCGGCTCGAATGGCGCGCCGAAGTCGCGTCGTCCGACCTCGGGGTGCTGAAGCCCGGCATGGCCGTCACCGTGACGCCGGCCAGCGGCGCGACCATCGCCGGCACGGTGCGCATGGTCGCGCCGACGGTCGACGCGGCGACGCGCAACGGCCTGGTCTACGTCGACCTGCCGGCGCCCGGCCAGGCGCGTGCCGGCATGTATGCGCACGGCGAGATCGCCGTCGGCAACAGCCAGGCGCTGACCTTGCCGCAGACCGCGGTGCTGCTGCGCGATGGCTATGCGTATGTGCTGCGCGTCGGAGCCGACGCCAAGGTCAGCGAAGTCAAGGTGCAGGCCGGCCGCCGTGCCGGCGATCGCATCGAGATCGTCTCCGGCCTCGACGCCGCGGCTCGCGTGGTCGCGTCGGGCGGCTCGTTCCTCAGCGACGGCGACAGCGTGCACATCGTCGACGCGACGACGGTCGCGTCCAAGTAGCCTCGTCGGCGGACGCACGGCAGCCCGATGAATTTCTCCGCCTGGTCGATCAGGAACCCGATCCCGGCCCTGCTGCTGTTCGTCGTGCTGACGATCGCCGGGCTGGCCGGTTTCAAGGCGCTGAAGATCCAGAACTTCCCGGACGTCGAGCTGCCGCTCATCAACGTCACCGCGACCTTGCCGGGCGCGTCGGCCGGTCAGCTCGAGACCGACGTCGTGCGCAAGCTCGAGAACTCGATCGCGACGATCCAGGGCGTCAAGCACCTGTACACGCGCATCAAGGACGGCAACGCGCTGATCACCGTCGAGTTCCGCCTCGAGAAGCCGCTGCAGCAGGCGCTCGACGACGTGCGCGACGCGGTCGCCCGCGCCCGCGTCGACCTGCCGGCCGAGCTGCGCGAGCCGGTGATCTCGCGCATGGAAGTCTCCGGCATGCCGATCCTGACCTTCGCGGTCGGCTCGACGAAGCTGGACGACGAGGCGCTGAGCTGGTTCGTCGACGACACCGTCACCCGCACCATCCTCGGCGTGCGCGGCGTGGGTGCCATCGCGCGCGTCGGCGGCCTCACGCGCGAGGTGCTGGTCGAGCTCGATCCGCTGCGCCTGCAGGCGCTCGGCGCGAGCGCGGCCGACATCTCGCGCCAGCTGCGCCTCGTGCAGCAAGAGGCGTCGGGCGGCCGCAGCGACGTCGGCGGCGGCGAGCAGGCGGTGCGCACGGTGGCCACCACGCGCTCGGCCGGCGAGCTTGCGAAGATGGACATCGTGCTCGGCGACGGCCGGCACATCCGGCTCGATCAGGTCGCGACCGTCACCGACGGCGCCGCCGACACGCGCGCCGGCGCCTTGCTCGACGGCAAGCCGGTGGTCGGCTTCGAGGTCACGCGGGCGCGCGGCGCCGGCGAGGTCGACGTCGCGGCGGGCGTGCGCGAGGCCGTCGCCAAGCTGGCCGCGGCGCATCCCGATGTCCGATTCACCGAAGCCTTCAACTTCGTCGATCCGGTGCAGGAGAACTTCGACGGCTCGATGTCGCTGCTCTACGAAGGCGCGGTGCTCGCGATCATCGTCGTCGGCTGCTTCCTGCGCGACTGGCGCGCCACCGTCGTCGCCGCCACCGCGCTGCCGCTGTCGGTGATCCCGACGTTCGCGCTGATGTCCTGGCTCGGCTTCTCGCTGAACTCGGTGACCCTGCTCGCGCTGTCGCTCGTCGTCGGCATCCTGGTCGACGACGCGATCGTCGAGATCGAGAACATCATGCGCCACCTGGCGCTCGGCAAGACGCCGTACCAGGCGGCGATGGAAGCGGCCGACGAGATCGGCCTGGCGGTCATCGCGACCACGTTCACGCTGATCGCGGTATTCCTGCCGACCGCCTTCATGGGCGGCATCCCCGGCCGCTTCTTCGTGCAGTTCGGCTGGACCGCGGCGCTCGCGGTGTTCTTTTCGCTCGTCGTCGCGCGGATGCTGACGCCGATGCTGGCGGCCTACCTGCTGAAAGGCAGCGCGGCCCACGGCGAGCCGGCCTGGCTCGCCTGGTACGTGCGCTGGGTGCGCGCCTGCCTGCGCCACCGCATCGCGACGACCATGGGCGCGCTGGCGCTGCTGCTCGTGTCGTTCGCGCTCGTCTCGTGGCTGCCGACCGGCTTCATCCCGCCCGACGACCTGTCGCAGACGCAGGTCACGCTGACCTTGCCGCAAGGCGGCAGCTATGCGCAGACCTACGCCGCCGCCGAAGCAGCGCGCCGCATCGTCGAACGCAACCCGAACGTCAAGCGCATCTACACCGCGGTCGGCGCCGGCAAGTCGGGCGCCGATCCGTTCACGCCGGTCGATGCCGCCGACATCGGCCGCGCCACGTTGACGCTCAACCTGACACCGCGCCGCGAGCGCCACGGCGTGACGAAGCAGCGCGTCGAGGCCGAGCTGCGTGCCGCGCTCACCGAGCTGCCGGGCGTGCGCGTCAAGGTCGGCTTCGGCGCGTCAGCCGAGAAGTACGTGCTGGTGCTCGCCGGCAACGACGGCGCGACGCTGGTCGAGCACGGCCGCATCGTCGAGCGCGAGCTGCGCAGCCTGCCGGGCATCGGCGCGGTCGTGTCGAGCTCCAGCCTGATACGCCCCGAGCTGATCGTGCGGCCCGACTTCGCACGCGCCGCCGACCTCGGCGTGACGTCGCAGGCCATCGCCGACACCCTGCGCGTCGCGACCAGCGGCGACTACGACCAGGGCCTGGCCAAGCTCAACCTGTCGCAACGCCAGGTGCCCATCGTCGTCAAGCTGCGTGCCGATGCGCGCGCCGACCTCGACGTGCTGTCGCGCCTGGCGGTACCCGGCGCGCGCGGCCCGGTGCCGCTGGGCAACGTCGCGACGCTTTCGATCGACGGCGGCCCGGCGCAGATCGACCGCTACGACCGGCAGCGCAACGTCAACTTCGAGATCGAGCTCAACGGCCGGCCGCTCGGCCAGGTCGAGAAGGAGGCGCTTGCGCTGCCGAGCGTCGCGCACCTGCCGCCCGGCGTGATCCGCACCAGCGTCGGCGATGCCGAATCGATGTCCGAACTGTTCTCCAGCTTCGGCATCGCGATGGGCACCGGCGTGTTGTGCATCTTCATCGTGCTGGTGCTGCTGTTCAAGGACTTCATGCAGCCGCTGACGATCCTCGCAGCGCTCGTGCTGTCGCTGCCCGGCGCCTTCGTCGCGCTGTTCGTCACGCGCACCGCGCTGTCGATGCCGTCGATGATCGGCCTCATCATGCTGATGGGCATCGCGACGAAGAACTCGATCCTGCTCGTCGAATACGCGATCGTCGCGCGCCGCGAGCGCGGCCTCAGGCGCCGCGATGCGCTGCTCGACGCCTGCCGCAAGCGCGCCCGCCCGATCGTGATGACCACCGTCGCGATGGGCGCCGGCATGCTGCCGGTGGCGCTCGGCATCGGCGTCGACCCGAGCTTCCGCGCGCCGATGGCGATCGTCGTGATCGGCGGGCTGATCACGTCGACCTTCCTGAGCCTGCTCGTGATCCCGGTGCTCTACACCTACGTCGACGACGGCGTCGCGCGCATGCGCCGCTTCGTGCGGCGCGAGCCGCCGCCGCCGGTCAGCGAGATCTCGGCGTTCCGCTGATATGAGTCGCCGGAGCGAAGTTGCCTGTGAAGTCGTGCAGGTCTCAGGCCCTAGCCAGACCGATGAACACGCCGCGCCGCCTGCTCGCCACCACGCCTCGCGTGCCGACCGTCGGCCGCACGGCTGCAGCAAGGACGGCGGGGTGAGCGACCGCGAACTGCACCTGCTCTGCGCCGGCGCGGCGCGTGGCCTCGTCGGCGCGTTGCGCGACGAATTCATGCGCAGCACCGGCGCGCGCATCCAGGCGAGCTTCGGCGCGGTCGGCACGATGAAGGAAGCGCTCGAGGACGGTTCGCGCTGCGACGTCATGGTCGTCACCGCGGCGATGGTCGCGTCGCTGCAGGCGGCCGGTCTGCTCGAAGCCGGCACCAGCGTCGACCTCGGCCGCGTGCGCACCGGCGTCGGCGTGCGCGTCGCCGATCCGCATCCCGACGTGCGGTCGACCGCCACCCTGCGTGGTGCGCTGCTCGCCGCGCCGGCGATCTACTTTCCCGATCCGATGCGCTCGACCGCGGGCATCCATTTCGCGTCGGTGCTGCGCGAACTCGGCATCGCCGATGCGGTGGTGGCGCGCTGCCGCACGTTTCCGAACGGCGCGGCGGCGATGCGCGAGCTGGCCGCGTCGGGGCTCGCCGGCGCGCTCGGCTGCACGCAGGTGACCGAGATCCTCGACACCCCGGGCATCGAACTGGTCGGCGCGCTGCCGGCAACCTTCGAGCTCGCGACGGCATATACCGCGGCGATCGGCGCGCATGCGCGCCACCCGATGCTCGCCGAACAATTCATCGCGACGATCACCGGCCCGGCCTCGCGCGCGCTGCGCCTGCGCTGCGGCTTCGAGCTCGACGACGACCTTCCCTGAGCTCTCTCGACACGATCGGGCCTGGGCCTAGCATCGCAGCATGCCCCGCGCCGCCGCACCATCCGATGAACGCGCCGCCGATGCGGCGCTCAGCCGCATCCGCCTGCGCCACCTGCAATGCTTCCTCGCCGTCGCGAAGCTCGGCAACCTGCGGCGCGCTGCGGCCGCGCTGTCGATCACGCAGCCGGCTGTCACCAAGACGCTGAACGAGCTCGAGGCGCTGCTCGGCAAGCCGCTGTTCGTGCGCAGCCGGCTGGGCTCGACCTTGACCGCCGAGGCACAGGCATTCCTGCAGCACGCGAGCGACAGCGTGGGCTCGCTCGGCCTCGCGGTGCACAGCGTGCGCGGCCGGCCCGATGCGACGCCGCTCGCGATCGGCGTGCTGCCGACCGCGACGCCGTCGTTCCTGCCCGGCGTGCTGCGTGCCTTTGCGGCGCAGTGGCCGGCGGTGCCGGTGCGCGTGCACACCGGGCGCAATGCGCAGCTCGTCGAGGCGCTGCGCAAGCGCGAGTTCGATGCGGTGATCGGCCGCCTGTCCGATCCCGAGCTGATGGCCGGGCTGAGCTTCGAGCATCTGTACGCCGAGCCGGTGGTCGCGGTCGTGCGAGCCGGCCATGCGCTCGTCGGCAAGACGCGGCGCACGCCCGATCTGGCCGCCTGGCCGCTCGTGCTGCCGCCGGCCGGCACCTTGATCCGCCAGGTCGTCGACGGCTTCCTGCAGCAGCGCGGGCTGGCGACGCCGGCCGGCGTCGTCGAAACGCTGGACATCGCGCTCGCTCGCGCATTGGTGCTGCAGGGCGATAACCTTTGGTTCACGCCGCTCGGCGCCGCGCAGCCCGACCTCGCGGCCGGAACCCTGCGCCGGCTCGCCTTCACGCTGACGCCCGACGAGCCGGTCGGCCTCATCCTGCGGACCGAGCCGGCTGCGGCCTCGGCGTCGCTGCGCACGTTCGTCGCGGCGGTCCGGTCGGCGGCCGCGACCGGGCGCGCGAAGCCGTCCGTTCGCAAGCCGATTCGATAACCGGCGCTCATCGATTGCCGGTCGAGAAATCAATTGCCGGCGGTCTGCGGCACGCCTAGAGTTCCGCCACGCGCCGATCGCTGCGCGCCACCGCCAGGAGACCCACTCGATGCAACCCGCGATGCCCTCGGGGCACGGCCAAGCGCCCGCGCCCGACGCCGAATACCTGATGCGCGACACCACGTCGCATCCGCCCGCCTATGCGCCGGGCTACAAGACCAGCGTGCTGCGCTCGCCGCGGCTCGCGCCGATCTCGCTGCAGCAATCGCTGTCGGAAGTGACCGCGCCGGTGTTCGATGCGAGCGAGCTCGGGCCGCTCGACCACGACCTGATCATGAACGCCGCGCAGGGCGGCCTGCCGATCGGCGAGCGCATCGTCGTGCACGGCCACGTGCTGGACCAGCTCGGCCGGCCGGTGAAGAACGCCCTCGTCGAGGTCTGGCAGTGCAACGCCAGCGGCCGCTACCGCCACAAGAAGGACCAGTACATCGGCGCGCTCGACCCGAACTTCGGCGGCTGCGGCCGCGTGCTGACCGATGCGAACGGCTACTACGCCTACCGCACGATCCGCCCCGGACCCTATCCCTGGCGCAACCGCATCAACGACTGGCGGCCGGCGCACATCCACTATGCGATCTCCGGCACCGGCTGGGTCCAGCGGCTGATCACGCAGATGTACTTCGAAGGCGATCCGCTGATCTCGCGCTGCCCGATCGTCAACACCATCCCCGACGAGGAGCAGGTGCGCGGCCTGATCGCGCTGCAGGACTCGTCGGCCTTCGTGCCGCTCGACAGCCGCGCCTACCGCTTCGACATCGTGCTGCGCGGCCAGCGTGCCACGTTGTTCGAGAACCGCGTCCAACGTCCCGCCACCGAAGGAGCGCCGCAATGACGACGAACACGCTGGTGCGGCGCGAGACCGCTTCGCAGACCGCCGGCCCCTACGTGCACATCGGCCTCGCGCCGCGCCAGGCCGGCTTCGACATCTTTCAGAACAACTTCGGCAACGTGCTCGTCGCGCCGGCCACGCAAGGCGAGCGCATCCGCATCGAGGGCCGCGTCTACGACGGCATCGGCACGGTGCTGAAGGACGTGCTGATCGAGATCTGGCAGGCCAATGCGCAAGGCAAGTACCGCCATCCGGCCGATCGCCAGCCCGGCAAGCAGATCGACGAGAGCTTTCGCGGCTGGGGCCGCGCCTGCACCGACTTCGAGTCCGGCGTCTACAGCTTCGAGACCATCAAGCCCGGCCCGGTCGAAGGCCGCACCGGCCGCCAGATGGCGCCGCACATCTCGTTCTGGATCGTCGCGCGCGGCATCAACCTCGGGCTGCACACCCGCATGTACTTCAGCGACGAGGCCGACGCGAACGCGCGCGACCCGGTGATCAACCTGATCGAGTGGGAGCAGCGTCGCCAGACCTTGATCGCGCAGCGCGAGGAGCGCGACGGCCAGGTCGTCTACCGCTTCGACATCCGTCTGCAGGGCGACGGCGAGACGGTGTTCTTCGACGCGTAGGAGCCTCAGCGGCAGGTCCAGCTCGACGGCTCGGCGAGCGGCGCGCCGTCGGTCGTCGACAACGTGAGCAGGAACGCGACGAGGTCGCGTCGCTCGTCGATCGACAGCGGCGGTGCGGCGGAACCGCCGGCATCGGCCGCATGCGGCTGCAGCGCATCGCAGAGGTTCGCGACGCTGCCGTCGTGCAGGTAGGGTCCCGTCGCCGCGACGTCGCGCAGTCCGGGCGTACGGAACGCATACGCCACGGCCGATGCGGCCTGCTCGGCGGACGGCACCGGCCGAGGCGCATCGTCGTATCGGCCGCCGCGCCGGTAGGGGCTCTCCAGGCCGTGCTGCCGACCGGCGCTGCGGCCCGTGTCCGGGCTGCCGTCCGGCAACTGCGAGCGATGCAGCGCGACGTGGAACGCGCCGTCGCTGAACAGCGGCCCGGCATGGCAGCCGATGCAGGCGGCCTTGCCCGCGAACAGCGCCGCCCCGCGCGCCGCGGCGGCGGGGTAGTTCGCTGCCGCATGGCGATCGCCGCGCGCGAGCGCATCGCGCCAGTCGTCGAACGGCGTGCGGCCGCTGACCAGCGTCTCCTGGTAGGCCGCCAATGCCTTCGCGATGTCGACCAGCACCGATTCGTCGTCGGTGGACGGCAGCCGGCCATAGGCTTGCGCATAGCCGCGCGCGAGCTCCGGCGCCGCGCGCACCGCGGACGCGGCCTCCGCCGCGCTCGCATGCATCTCGCGCGGATCGAGCATCGGCCGGATGCTCTGCGCCCACAGGCTGTCGTTCGCGCCGTCCCAGCCATACAGTCGCTGGAAGCGCACGTTCCATAGCGACAGCGTGTTGCGACCGCCGTCGACCGCACCGAGTGCGGTTGCGCGTCCGTCCGCATAGAAGCGCCACGGCTCGTGGCAGGTCGCGCAGCGCAGTCCGCCGACCGTCGACAGCCGCGGGCTGTGGAACAGCAGCTCGCCGAACGCGATCGCCGCAGGCCGGCCCGACATCCGATTGCCGGGATCGGGCATCAGCGGCGGCGGCCATGGACCGAGCGACACGATGCGCGCCTGCACGTCTGCCGGCGCGACGATCGGACCGTCGGCCGCTGCCGGCATCGACGGGCCGCAGGCGAGCGACGCCGCGACGGCGATCGCCATCGACAGCATCGGCCTGCACACCGGCGCGTGCAGCATGCGCAAGGCCCTTACTTCGCGTTCGTGTCGAACGTGCCGGTCGCCTTGTACGACACGACCGCCTTCTTCAGCATCGTGTACTCGGTGCACGGCAGCCAGCACAGGCGGTCGAGCACCTGCAGATGCTCCTCGGCCTTGGCCACGTTGCCCGCGAGCAGGTAGGCCTCGCCGAGATACTCGTGCGCGCCGCGATGCTTCGGATCGATCGTCAGCGCCTTGTCGTAGTGCGCGAAGGCCTGGTCGAGGTGACCCGACTTCCGGTACGCGAAGCCGAGCCAGTTCTCGGCATAGGCGTCCTTCGGTGCGCGCGCGGCATAACCTTCGAGCAGCTTGATCGCGGCGTCGTAGTGCTGGGCCTTGATCTCGGCGACGGCCGATGCGTAGTCCGGATCGATGGTGGTGCTGGCTTCACCGCCGCCCCCTCCGCCGCCACCTCCACCACCGCCCCCTCCGCCTCCGCCGCCTCCGCCCCCACCACCGCCGCCACCTCCACCCCCACCCCCACCCCCACCACCGCCTCCACCGCCGCCGCCGCCTCCCGCGGCGAGCGCGACGGTGGCCGCGAGCAGTGAAGAAACGAGTGCGACGACGAACCTCTTGGCAAGCATGGCGGATGACTCCTGTCGATCGGTGGCGACTCGCGTGGCCGGCAGTCACTGCCGTCGCCTACGCTGGCCGTGTATGCCAAGGCCGCGCAGCCGAGTTCAAACGTCATCGTCGCGACGTCGCGGCGCGTGAGGCCCAGGCCGCGCAGCGCGTCGGGCGACTCGGCGATGGCATCGACGCCGCGATGCGAGCCGGCATGCCGGCTTCGCATCGGTGGGCTTCCGCTTCGACGAGGCATCGCTGTCGCCGGTGCCCGAACCCGCGAGCGCCGTGCTGCTGGCGCTCGGCCTGGCGGGCATCGGCGCGCTGCACCGGCGACGAGCGTCCGCATAAGCCCGCCCGCGGCGATTCCCGTTCAGCGGCGAGAATGGGCGCCACGCGGGGCTGGCAGCCATCGGGCTGCGGGTCGATCGCGTGACCAGCGAGAGCCCTCGATGCGCCCCGTCATCAACAGCCTGCTCGACACCGACCTCTACAAGTTCACGATGTGGCAGGCGATGCTGCATCGGCATCCGCAGACGCAGGCCGAGTACAGCTTTCTCTGCCGCAACGAGCCGGCCTATCCGCTCACCGAGCTGCTGCCCGACCTCAACCGGCAGCTCGACCACCTGTGCTCGCTGAAGTTCAGGGCCGACGAGCTCGCCTACCTCGGCGGCCTGCGCTTCATCCGTTCGGACTTCGTCGACTTCCTGCGCATCTTCCACTTCCAGCGCGAGTTCATCACCGCGCGCGCCGACGGCAACCGGCTCGAGATCATCGCGATCGGCCCGCAGGTGCATGTGATGGCGTTCGAGATCTATGTGCTCGCGATCGTCAACGAGCTGTACTTCCGGCGCTTCGATGCGGCGCAGGCGCTCGCCGAAGGACGCCGGCGCCTGGCGCGCAAGATCGAGCGGCTGCGCGAGTTCAAGCACGAGCCCAAGCGCTGGTATCCGTTCGAGTTCTTCGACTTCGGCGTGCGCCGCCGCTTCTCGCGCGAATGGCAGCGCGAGGTCGTCGCGACGTTCAAGCAGGAGGTGCCCGAGTACTTCAAGGGCGTCTCCAACGTGCTGTTCGCGCGCGACATGAACCTCGTGCCGATCGGCACGATGGCGCACGAATACCTGCAGACCTACCAGACGCTGGGCGTGCGGCTGCGCGACTTCCAGCGCGCCGCGTTCGAGAACTGGGTACAGGAGTACCGCGGCGACCTCGGCATCGCGCTCACCGACGTGGTCGGCATGGATGCGTTCCTGGCGGACTTCGACCTCTACTTCGCCAAGCTGTTCGACGGCCTGCGCCACGATTCGGGCGATCCGATCGTCTGGGGCGAGAAGGCGCTCGCACACTACGAGAAGCTGCGCATCGATCCGCGCACCAAACGCCTGGTGTTCTCCGACAGCCTCGACTTCGACCGCGCGTTCGCGCTCTACCACCACTTCGCCGACCGCACGCAGCTCGGCTTCGGCATCGGCACGAACCTCACCAACGACATGGGGCTGAAGACGCTGCACATCGTCATGAAGCTGACGCAGGCGAATCGGCAGCCGGTCGCGAAGCTGTCGGACAGCCCGGGCAAGCTGCTGTGCGACGACGACACCTTCCTGGCCTATCTGCGCCAGGTGTTCAACGTGCCGGCGTAGCCCGGGACGCGCTCCCGCGCATCCCAGGCGTGGGGGTCAGGCGCGCAGGCGCGCTTCGTTCTCTTCCAAATCGGCCAGCGCGTCCTCGCCGAAGCCGGAGTTCGCGGCCTCTGCGTCGCGCAGCCGCATCAGCGTCAGCGGCTCGCTCAGCAGGCGCAGGCGATCGGCCGGCGCGAGCGAGTCGCGGCGCGCGACCAGGCGCTTGACGAGGCGCAGGCGCGCCAGGCCGCGGCTACCGCGCACGGTGTTGCGCGATCCGGCCGCATGGTGCACGACGTCGAGCAGGCGCTGCTCCGGCACGAGGCTGTCCCACGCCGGCGCCGGCGCAGCGACTTCGGCCAGGCGCCAGGCGTGGCGCAGCACCGACGGCGTGGCCTGCTCTTCCGGGGTCACCAGCCAGCCGGCCCGCCGCACCTTCGCACCGAGCAGCGGCGCGCCGGTCGCAACGACCACCGGAATCGCCAGCAGCAGCGGCACGGCCACCGGCGCGAGCCACAGCGCACCGGCCGGCGCGAACAGGAACGCCGCGCCGAGCAGCAACGCCACGACACCGGAGATCGGCGCAAGGCTGCGCGCGGCATCGCGCCAGCTCACCGCGTTGGCTTCCCGCGGCGGCGACTTCCAGTCGAGCTTCAGGCCGGTCAGCGCGACCACGACGAACAGCGAGTGCGCGACCATGCGGATCGGCGCCTGCAGGACCGACAGCAGGCCCTCGAGCAGCGCGCCGCCGACCAGCGCGGCCGTGCCGCCGTAGCGCTGCTGTTCGCCGCGCAGCACGAGGCCGACGACGCCGAGCGCACGCGGCAGCGCAAGCATCGTGACGGTCGCGACCCAGAGCGCGATCATCTCGACCGGCAGGCCGTGCTGCAGCACCGGCACGCTGCCGCCGCTCATCAGCCAGACGGCCGCTCCGAGCAGCACCGACAGCATCCACAGCGGCGCCGACACGTAGGCCATCGCGCCGGTCGCGAGCATCGCGCGGTGCACGCCGTGCAGGCCGGGCTCGGCGATCAGACGCGCGTTCATCAGGTTGCCCTGGCACCAGCGGCGGTCGCGCTTGAGCTCTTCGAGCAGGTTCGGCGGCTGCTGCTCGTAGCTGCCCTGCAGCTCCGGCACCAGCCAGATGTGGTAGCCGGCACGGCGCATCAGCGCGGCTTCGACGAAGTCGTGCGACAGGATGCCGCCCGACAGCCCGCCCGTGCCGGGCAGCGCCGCGAGCGCGCAGTGCTTCATGAACGGCTCGACGCGGATGATCGCGTTGTGGCCCCAGTAGTGCGACTCGCCGAGCTGCCAGTACTGCATGCCGGTCGTGAACAGGCGTCCGGTCGTGCGGCCGGCGAACTGCTGCGAGCGCGCGTGCACGGTGTCGAGGCCGCATGCTTGCGGCGCGGTCTGGATGATGCCGGCCTGCGGATGGGCCTCCATCAGGCGCGTCAGCGTCACGAGGCACTCGCCGCTCATCACGCTGTCGGCGTCGAGCACGGTCATGTAGCGGTAGTTCTTGCCCCAGCGGCGGCAGAAATCCGCGACGTTGCCGGCCTTGCGGTGGGTGCGGCGCTGGCGCCAGCGGTAGTAGACGCGCGCACCGGCGCCGAGCGTGTCGCGCAGCTCCGACCAGGCGGCGAGCTCGGCGGCGCGGATCGCCGGATCGTTCGTGTCCGACAGGATGTAGAAGTCGAACAGACGCGACGCACCGGTCGTCGCGAGCGACTCGTAGGTCGCGCGCAGGCCGGCGAACACGGTCGAGACCTGCTCGTTGCAGATCGGCATGATCACGGCGGTGCGGGCATCGGCGCGGATCGGCTGGTGGCGGCCGGCGTCCAGCGACAGGCCGTGGCGGTCGCCGCGCACCTGCACGTAGAAGCCCATGAGCGCCGTGTAGAAGCCGGCCGACACCCAGGTGAACAGCAGGCTGAACAGCGCGACCTGCAGCACGCGCAGCGCCGGATGGTCGAACATCGGCTGCGCATGGACGAGCAAGGCGGCCGCGCCGACGCCGGTCGCGGCGACGAGTCCGAGCAGCGTGCGGCGGCGCAGCACGGCGGCGCGCTCCCACGGCGCGCGTTCGGCCGCGGGCACCTTGCCGGCGGCGCCCTTGCCCGTCAAACCGAGCTTCAGCCCGGGCCAGAACCCGGTCCAGGCCTTCGGAATCATCGAGCCGCGATGGACCGGCGGCGCGCTCGCTTCACGTGGCGGCGTCAGCGTCGGCGTCGGGAAAATCTGCTCGAGTATCGATCCCTCGGGCCGGTCCAGCCGGGTGGCTTCGGATTGATCCATGGTGTTTCGGAGGCAAAGAGTCCACATGGCGCGGATGCGCCGCTTGGCCTGCCTGTCTGCAACCCCCGTGCCATGGGGATTTCTTCTTCTGAATCAATCTCTTATGTAGATCGAGCGGCGGCCGGGGAAGGGCGTCGCAGCGCCCTGGCCCGAAACCGCCGGAAAAGCGTCGCCGGCCGGCGACAAGATGCCGGGCTCGCTGTGTCGCTACGGGTTTCCCCAGGGGGACAGGGCGTCGTCAATCGGCGACAGCGGCATCCGGAGCGCTGCCGTCGGCGCGGAACAGCCCGGGTGTCAGCCCGTGCTTCTGCAGAAGACGGTAGAACTCCGTCCGGTTGCGTTCAGCCAAACGCGCCGCGTCGGCGACGTTGCCGTCGGTCATCTTCAGCAGGCCGACCAGGTACTCGTGCTCGAAGCGGTGGCGCGCGTCGGCAAAGCTCAGGACTTCGACCGTCGGCACGCGCAGCGCGCGCTGCACCAGCGTCAGCGGGATCAACGGCGACGTGCTCAGCGCCGACACCTGCTCGACGACGTTGTAGAGCTGACGCACGTTGCCCGGCCAGGCCGCGGTGCTGAGCGCGCGCAAGGCATCCGGCGCAAAGCCGTTCAGCCGCTTCTGGTACTTCGCCGCGAGCTTCTGCAGGAAGTGGTTCGCCAGCAGCGGGATGTCCTCGCGCCGCTCGGCCAGCGTCGGCAATGTCAGCGTGACGACGTTGAGCCGGTAGTAGAGGTCTTCGCGGAACTGCTGCTGCGCCATCGCCGCATCGAGGTCGCGGTGCGTCGCCGACAGCACCCGCACGTCGATCGTCACCGGCTGCGCCGCGCCGACCGGCCGCACCGAGCGCTCCTGCAGCACGCGCAGCAGCTTGACCTGCAAGGCCGGCGGCATGTCGCCGATCTCGTCGAGGAACAAGGTACCGCCGTCGGCCGCCTGGAACAGCCCGCGGTGGCTCGTGACCGCGCCGGTGAACGCGCCCTTGACGTGGCCGAACAGCTCCGACTCGAGCAGCGCCTCGGGGATCGCGCTGCAATTGACCGCGACGAACGGGCTGCGTGCGCGCGGACTCGCCTGATGGATCGCCTGCGCGAGCAGCTCCTTGCCGGTGCCGCTCTCGCCGCGAATCAGCACGCTGGCATCCGAGCGGGCGACCATCTTCGCCTCGGTCAGCAATTCGGCCATGCGCGCCGAGCGGCTGATGATGGGCGCGCGCCAGGCTTCGCTCGCCAGCTCGTCGGGCGGCGCCGACAGCGCCAGCGCCTGCGCGATCTTGTCGAGCAGCGCGAGCCCGTCGTACGGCTTCGTCAGGTAGGTGTAGACGCCGCGCGCGGTCGCTTCCACGGCGTCGGGAATCGTGCCGTGCGCGGTCAGCAGGATCACCGGCAACGACGGGTGCTTGGCTCGGATCTGATCGAACAGCGCCAGGCCGTCCATGCCGGGGAGCTGCACGTCGCTCAGCACGAGCTGCGGCCGCTCGACGGCGAGCTGCGCCAGCGCCTCCTCGGCCGAGCCGACCGCGCTGACGCGGTAGCCGGCCGCCACCAGCCGCATCGACAGCAGCTGCAGCAGGTCGGGGTCGTCGTCGACCAGCAGGATGTGGGCAGTCATTGGAGCCCCTCGGCCGACGGGTACGTCATGGGGACACCCTGCTCGCCGCGGCGGCCGGCCGCGGCGTCATGCTGCGCTCGATCGCGCGCAGCGCATCGAGCTGCTGCGACACCTGGTCCTGGCGCTTCTGCGCCTCCCGCAACTGCTGGTTCTGGCGCTCGACGTGATCTTCCAGCCGGCGCTGCTCGCCGTAGCGTGCCGCGAGCAGGCGCGCCCAAGGCTGCCACGGCGCGGCCTGCGGATCGCTGGAGTGCAGCAGCGGGTCGAGCAGGCCGAGCGCGCGCACCGTATCGCTCGGGTTGCGCGTCTGGCCGAGCGCCAGCGCCATCTGCAGCACCTGCTCCGGCCCGGCCGGCGCATCCAGCCGCACGAACTCGCGCTGCAGCTCGGCCGGCGCCATCTGCCGCACGCGCTCGTAGTAGTCGAGGAAAGCGCGCGCGGCGCGGTCCTGGTCGCTCACTTCGGGCACGCGCACCACCACCTCGACCGGCACCTGCACCTCCTTGATCAGCGGCTCGGGCAGCGGCGCCGGCGGCGGCTTGGACGTGACGCAGCCGGCCAGCAGCAGCGCCGGCAGCAGGACGCGGAGGCGCTCAGCCATGGCGCGCATGCGGAAGCTCGATGCGGAAGTGGGCGCCCGGCCCGTCCGGCAGCAGCTCGATGCGGCCGCCGTGCGCCGCGATGACCTCGCGCACGATCGACAGGCCGATGCCGCTGCCGCGCACCGCGTCCTCGGGCTGGCGCTCGCCACGGTAGAACGGCTCGAAGATGCGCTCGCGGTCGGCCGGCGCGACGCCGGGCCCGCCGTCGCGCACATCGACGCGCGCGCCGGTCGAGGTTTCGGACAGGATGAATTGAATGCGGCTCTCCATCGGACTGAAGCGGATCGCATTGGACAGCAGATTGCCGAGCGCGACCCCGAGCTTGTCCGGATCGACCTCCACCCACAAGGGACCGTCGCTCACGTCGATCTGCAAACGGCGCGCCTGCCACTGCAGGCGCTGCTCGGCGACGCGCTCGCGGATCAGCTGCGCCAGATCGATGCGCCGGCGTGCGAGGCGGCGCGCCTCGAAGGCCGCCGCATTGAAGCGCAACAGCTCCTCGATCTGCCCCTGCAGCGCCGCGGCATTCTGGCGCAGGATGCGCGCGATGTCGCGCTGACGCGGGTTCAGCTCGCCGGCCACGCCCTCCTCGAGCAGCGCGACGCCTTCGCGCAACGCCGCCAGCGGCGTCTTCAGCTCGTGCGAGACGTGGCGCAGGAAGCGCGCCTTGTCGGCATCGAGCTCGGTCAGGCGCAGCCGCAGCCAGTCGAGCCGGCGTGCCAGCGCGCGCATGTCGGCCGGCCCGGGGATGTCGATCACGTCGTCCATGCGGTTCTCGCCGAGCCCGACGATCGCCGATTCGAGCCGCTTCAGCGGCCGACCGAGCCAGAGCGAGAAGCCGGCCGCCATCAGCGCCGCCAGCACGATCGCGCCGGCGACCTGCTGGGCGAGCTTGCGCCGGCCCTCTTCGAGCTGCGTGACGAGCGCCTGGCGCTGCGCCTCGGCACCCTGCTGCACCTGCTCGGCGATCTGCGCGTTGAGGTCGCCGAGGTCGCGGAAAGCGCTGCTCAGCGCGAGGTCGCGGTCGGCCACGGGCAAGGTCGACTCGGCGAATTCGGCCTCGATCGCGGCGAGCTCCTTGCGCCAGGCCGCGACTTGCGCCGCCGCGAGCCGGCTCGAGCCGAGCTGCGCCACCGCCTCCGACGCCTCGCGCGCGGCCTGGTCGAAGCGCTCGCGCAGGCTCGCGTCGTTGAGCACCAGGAACTGGCGCGCCGAGCGCTCCATCGTCACGCTGCGCTCGGCCACGCGCTGCACGTTGACGGCGTCGCGCGCGGCATGCTCGGCGCCCTGGCGGCTCTCGACCATCAGGCGCTCGAGCGTGTAGAGACCGCGCACCGACACGACCGCCAGCAGCGCGGGGACCAGCAGGAAGGCCACGGCGAGCAGTTGACGGAACGAGGCGCGGTTCAGCATCGAGGGCGAGCGGGCGTAGACAGCGCCGATTTTGCGGGACGCCCGGCATCGGCTCCGTACCACGATCGTTCATGGCGGATGGTCGCGGGGCTTGCGGGTCTTCCCGACCCGGGTCGCAAGCGCTGGTCTAGCATTCGCGCATGTACTACGGCATGTACTACGAGCTGGCGGCCGCCCGCTACCCGGCGTGGCATCTGATCACGCGCCTCGGCGAGGCGCAGGTCATGCTGCCGGCGACCTTCGCCGTGCTCGCCTGGTTCGCGCTGCGCCCGAACGGGCGGGCACTGGCCGGCTGGTGGTTCGGGCTGATGAGCGCTGCCGTCGCGCTGACCACCGCCAGCAAGATCGCCTTCATCGGCTATGGGGTCGGGATCGCCGGCATCAACTACACCGGCGTCTCGGGTCATTCGATGTTTGCCGCGGTGGTCTACCCGCTGCTGTTCCGGGTGCTCGCCTCCGGCTCGCCGCTGCGCGAGCGCATCGCGCTGGCGGGCGGCATCGCGCTCGCCGCGCTGGTCGGCTACTCGCGGCTCGTGCTCGGCGCGCATTCGCTGTCGGAGGTGCTGGCCGGCTGGGCGCTCGGCGGCTTGGCGACCGCCGCCGCGCTCTGGCTGGCGCGGGTGCCGGCCGTGCGCCTGCCGGCGTGGCTGCCGCTCGCGGTGTTCACCGTCGTGCCGCTGCTCGTCGGCAGCGCGCCGCCGTCCCGCTCGCACGACATCGTCACGCGCCTGTCGCTCGCGATCTCCGGTCGCAGCGCTCCGTACACGCGCGCGCAGATGCTGCGCGACGCGCGCCTGCGCGCACCGATGCGGGCGCCAGACCTCCTCGCACGCGGCTGAAGCGCCGCAACTGCGACATCAGTCGCGCGGCGGTCGCGCGAAACTGGCGCGATCGAGCCGCGCTTTTTCAGTCTTTGCCGGCTAGGTCCGAAAACTAAGCTGCGAAGCGTCGCCATCGCTCCGTCGCGAGGACAGCCGCACCATGAGCCAGATTCCGCAACCCAAGCAGTATTTCGCCGATGCCCACCGCGCCGTGGCCTACGGCGGCATCGAATGGGAAGAGCTGCCATCGCTCGCGGCGCAGCTCGCCGCGCGCAAACGCCGGACCTCCGGCCGCGCCGACCTCGATGCACGGCTCGATGCACGGGCGGAGGAACGCGGCACGGCCTGGGACGACACCCTGCCCGGCGCATTCGATGGCGCCGACAGCGCGCCGACGCCGTTTCGCGAGCCGCTCGAAGGCCTCGCAACGCGCGAAGTAACCGCCCCGGAGATCTTCCGCCACTTCTTCGGCGACGGCGCCTGATCCGGACCCGCCGGGCCGCCGCCCGGCACACATCGCAAAAAGTGCAGAGTCCGCATTCGGCACTCGCGCACGCTCGAACGCTCCCGCCGAACCGGTATTCTCCGGGGTGTGAGCGGAAATGAACCTGCGTCCAGCGCGACGAACAACCCGCCGGCCCGTGCCGCGCGTCTCCACTGGGAAGATTTCCAGGTCGGCTCGGTGCGCGAATTCGGGCATATGCCGGTGACGCGCGAGGGCGTGATCGCGTTCGCCCGCGAGTTCGACCCGCAGCCGTTCCACGTCGATGAGGAGGCCGCGCGCGGCTCGCTGTTCGGCCGCCTGGCGGCCAGCGGCTGGCACACCTGCGCGATGGCGATGCGCATGATGTGCGACGACTATCTGCTCGAATCGGCAAGTCTGGGCTCCCCCGGCATCGACGAGCTGAAGTGGAAGCGTCCGGTCCACCCCGGCGACGTGCTGAGCGTGCGCCTGACCGTCCTCGAGGCCCGGCCGATGGCGAGCCGTCCGAACGTCGGCCTGGTGCGTTCGCAGTGGGAAGTGCTGAACCAGGACTGCGACGTCGTGATGTCGATGACCGGCTGGGGCATGTTCCGACGCCGCACCGGCGCATCCGCGGGCCTGCCTGCCTGATACCGGAGACACCAGAGACGAAGGCGCGCACCGGAGCCGCGACCGTAGCCATGAGCCAGTACCCCGCCCATCAGAACGAATCGTCGCTCCCCACGCAGCCGGACCCGAGCGTGGTGCCGACGCTGGCCGCGGCGGTCGCGCGCGCGTCGCTGTCGGTCCACACGCTGCCGGAGGGCACGCGGCTGCGCGAGTACGAGGTGGTCGGCCTGGTCGGCGAGGGCGGCTTCGGTATCGTCTACCTCGCCTACGACCATACGCTGCAGCGCGAAGTCGCCGTCAAGGAGTACATGCCGGCGTCGATCGCGACGCGCGCGCACGGGTCGGCCCAGGTGGTCGTGAAGGCCGAGCGCCACGCGGACACCTTCCGCGTCGGGCTGAAGAGCTTCGTCAACGAGGCGCGCATGCTGGCGCGCTTCGACAATCCGTCGCTCGTCAAGGTCTACCGCTTCTGGGAGCAGAACAACACCGCCTACATGGCGATGCCGTACTACGAAGGCGCGACCCTGAAGCACGCGCTCGCCGAGCTCGGCCGGCCGCCCAGCGAGGCCGAGCTGCGCGCCTGGCTGCGGCCGCTGCTCGATGCGCTGATGACCATGCATGCGGCGCGCTGCTACCACCGCGACATCGCGCCCGACAACATCCTGCTGACGCCGAGCGGTCCGCTGCTGCTCGACTTCGGCGCGGCGCGCCGCGTGATCGGCGACATGACGCAGGCGCTGACCGTGATGCTCAAGCCCGGCTATGCGCCGATCGAGCAGTACGGCGAAGTCGAGTCGATGAGCCAGGGCGCCTGGACCGACCTCTATGCGCTGGCGTCGGTGATGCATTTCGCGGTCACCGGCAAGCCGCCGATGTCGTCGGTCGAGCGGCTGATGGAGGACCAGTACGTGCCGCTCGGCACCCGCGAGGCCGGCCGCTACAGCGCGCCGTTCCTGCAGGCGATCGATGCGGCCCTCGCAGTCAAGCCGCAGAACCGGCCGCAGAGCGTTGCCGAGTTCCGCGACCTGCTCGACGGCCGCGGCTCGGCCTCGGTGCAGGCGACCGAGTTCGTCGCTACCCGGCCGGCCGAATTCACCACCACCGGCACGATCGTGAAACCGCGCCGGATGCCGACACCGGTCGAGACGGCGCCGGCACCCGTCATGCCGCTCGCATCCGAAGCGCAGGCCAGCGCGCCCGCCCTCGCGGAATCGGCGATCGCGGTCGAATCCGACGTAACCACCGAAACCGGCACGGCCCCGGGCCGCAGCCGCGTCGGCGTGCTCGCCGTGTCGGCCGGCGTGCTCGCGGTCCTCGCCGGTACCGGCGCCTATCTGGCCTGGCAGATCCCGGCACCGCACGCTGTGTCGGCCACCGCGCCGGCACCGGCACGCATCCTCGCGCCGCCGGCGGCACGGACGCCGGCGGCCTTGCCACCGGTTGCTGCCGCACCCGTACCAGCACCTGCGTCGCAAACCCGCATGACGAGCAACATCGCTTCGACCGACAGGGTGCCGCGCGCCGCGCGGCCGAGCGCGGTACGCGCATCCGCACCGGTCGCGGAAACCTCGGTGCAGTGCAGCGACATGCTGCAAAAGGCTTCTCTGGAAGCACTCACGCCCAGCGAGACGGCGTTCTTGCGCAAGGAGTGCCGATGACGCCGAAGCTTCGCGCGCCCGCGCTGTGGGCACTCGCCGCGGCCGTCCTGGCGCTGGGCCTGTCCGGCTGCGCCGAACCGCCCAAGGCCGCCGTGGCGGTCGCCAACGAGGTGCTGCCCTTCGAACAGGCGGTCGCGCAGGCCGCAGACGGCCTCGTGCAGCAAACCCAGCAGACGCCGGGGCTGCTCGGCCGGGCCGCCCGGCGCACCATCGTGCTCGACCCGATGCTCGACGCGAGCACCGGCCAGCAGACCGTGGCGACGCAGCTGCTGCAGCAGCGCGTCGCCGAGCGCATGAACGCCAAGGCCGAGCTGTTCGAGATCCTGCCCTTCCGCGTCGACAGCCTCGCCAGGGCTCAATGGCTGCTGACCGGCACGATGACGCGCGTGCCGTCCGATCGGTCCGATCCGGCGCGCCGCATCAACCTGGCGCTGACCGACCTGAAGACCGGCCAGGTCATCGCGCAGACCACCGCACTGGCGCGCGACCAGGGACTGGACCACACGCCGCTGCCCTACTACCGCGACAGCCCGGTCCTCGTGAAGGACCAGGTGATCGACGGCTATGTGCGCACCACGGCGACGAAGCCGGGAGGGCCGGCCGACAAGTACTACCTCGAGCGCTTCGCGGTCGCGCCGGTGATCGACCAGGCCACGGCGTCCTACAACGCCGAGCACTACCAGGAGGCGTTGTCGGGCTATCGCAGCGCGCTCAGCATGCCCGCCGGCGAGCAGCTCCGCGTGCTCAACGGGCTCTACCTCAGCGAGACCAGGCTCGGCCACGCCACCGAAGCCGAGCAGGCATTCGGACGCGTCGTCGCGTTCGGCATCCAGTACGACGAACTCGGCGTGAAGTTCCTGTTCAACCCCGGCACGACCGAGTTCTGGTCGGACCCGCGCATCAGCGGCGTCTATCCGATGTGGCTGCGCCAGATCGCGCGCGAGGCGCAGTCGGCCAAGGTCTGCATGAACGTCGTCGGACACACCAGCCGGACCGGCACGGAGCAGGTCAACGACACCCTGTCGCTGAAGCGCGCCAACGTGATACGCCAGCGCCTGAACGGCGAGCAGGCGACGCTGACGGCGCGGCTGCAATCGAGCGGCATGGGCTTTCGCGAGAACATCGTCGGCAGCGGCACCGACAACGCGATCGATGCGCTCGACCGCCGCGTCGAGTTCAAGATCGTGGCGTGCCCCTGATGCCCACCGCCTTCGGGCGGACCATGCTCGCGCACTGGCCACTCGCGCCCGACGCCGTGTACCTGAACCACGGCACGGTCGGCGTGACGCCGCGCCGCGTGCTCGCCGCACAGCAGGCCTTGCGCGACGAGATCGAGCGCCACCCGGCACGCTTCCTGCTGCGCGAGCTGATGAGCCTCGACGCCGCGCCGCCGGCCGAGCCGCGGCGCCTGCGCGCCGCGGCAGAGCGGGTCGCCGGCTTTCTGGGCGCACGCGGCGACGATCTCGTGCTCGTCGACAACGCGAGCAGCGGCATCAACGCGGTGCTGCGCTCGCTGCGGCTGGAGGCGGACGACGAGATCCTGCTGTTCGAGCATGCCTATGGCGCGGTCGAGCGCGCCGCGCGCTACGTCGCGCGCGAACGCGGCGCACGCGTCACGACCGTCGCGCTGCAGACGCCGCCGACCGACCCGGCGGCCTGCCTGGCGGCACTCGAGGCGGGCCTGACCGAACGCACCCGCATCGCGGTGATCGACCACGTCACGTCCGAAACGGCGCTGGTGCTGCCGGTCGAAGCGATGGCCGCGCTGTGCCGGGCGCACGGCGTGCCGGTGCTCGTCGACGGCGCGCATGCGCCGGGCGCGATCGCGGTCGACCTCGGGTCGCTCGGCGTCGACTGGTACGTCGCCAACCTGCACAAATGGGCCTTCGCGCCGCGCGGCTGCGGCGTGCTGTGGGCGCGACCGGAGCGGCAGGCGGGCCTCCATCCCAGCGTGATCTCGTGGGGGCTGGACGTCGGCTGGCACCAGGAGTTCGACTGGACCGGCACGCGCGATCCGACGCCCTGGCTGTGCGCGCCGGACGGCATCGCGTTCATCACCGAATTCCTCGGCACCGACGCGATGCGGGCGTACAACCATGCGCTGGCCCGGAACGCGGCCCGGCGCCTTGCCGCGCGCTGGGGCACGCCGTGGACGACGCCCGAGTCGATGATCGGCTGCATGGTCAGCGTGCCGCTGCCGGCGCGCCTCGGCGCCGATGCGGCGCAAGCGCAGCGCCTGAAGGACTGGCTGCTGTTCGAGCGCCGCATCGAAGCGCCGGTGATGGCACGCGGCGGGCGCCTCTGGGCGCGCTTGTCGGCGCAGGTCTACAACGACGACGACGACATCGAGCGCTTCGCCGCTGCGGTGGACGAAGCCGCGGCGACCGCCTGAGCGTCCGCCTGGAGCAGCCGTTCCAGGCTCTGCTCGCCGATGCCGTAGTAGTCCTTCAGCGCGGCGACCTGCGCGCGCGCCTCGCTCGCTGCAGCCGGCACGGCGCGACGCGTCGCGAGGATCATCTTGTTCTTGCTCGTGTGCTCGAGCGCGACGAACTCGAACACCTGCGTCGCATAGCCCTCGACTTCGAGCAGCAGCGCGCGCAGGCTGTCGGTCACCATCTCGGCCTGCTGACCGAGGTGCACGCCGTGTTGCAGCATCGGCCGCAGCAGCGCCGGCATCCGCATCTGCGGCCGCACTTCCTTGTGGCAGCACGGCGCGCAGACGATGACGTCGGCGCCGGCGCGGATGCCGGCATGGATCGCATGGTCGGTCGCGGTGTCGCAGGCATGCAGCGCGATCATCACGTCGACGCGTTCGGGCGCCCGCGTGCGCACGTCGCCATGCTCGAAGCGCAAGCCTACGGCGCCGACGCGCCGTGCCGCGTCGTTGCACAGCCGGACCATGTCGTCGCGCAGCTCGACGCCGACGACCTCGGGCGCGAGCTGCAACGCATGCGCCAGATGATCGTGCAGCGCGAAGGTCAGGTAGCCCTTGCCGGCGCCGAAGTCCACGACCTTCAAGCCGCGGCGTCCGGCCAGCGCACTGGCGGCCAGCGCATGGTCGACGATCTCGACGAACTTGTTGATCTGCTTCCACTTGCGCGCCATCGCCGGCACCAGCGTGCCGCGCGCATCGGTGACGCCGAGCGCGGCGAGGAACGGCCGATCGAGTGCGACCCAGCGCTGCTTGGCGCGGTCGTGGGGCACCGGTGCCGCCGGCGCATCCGGGCCCGAGGCGCGCGCCACGCTGCGCAAGGTCTGCTGGCCCTTGCGGCTGATGAGCCAATGCAGCTCCTCGCCGACGCCGTAGGCATGCGCATGGGCGTAGCTGCTCACCAGCAGCTCCCGGATGGCGTCGAGGCCGGCATCGACCGGAAGGTTCTTCGTCACGTCGCGCGTCGCATGGCTGTGCACGAAGCTCAGGCGCGGCACGCCGCGCAGCGCGAGCGGCCGGACCGAGACGCGTTCGCCCTGCGGACGGTCGCGCTCGAGCGGCTTCGACAGCACGAGTTTGACGAAGTCGCCGCGCTCGAGGCTCGTGGCGATGCGGTAGAGCAGACGCTCGCGCGGGTCGGCGGCTTCGGATGAGGTAGGAGCGTTCAAGCCGCCGATTCCAGGAAGCGACGTCAGACGTCCAGCGTATAGACCTCGGCGGCGCCACGCTCGGCGGCGCTGTGGCCGTCGAGCGCCTTGTCCCACTCCGCCCCGAGTGCACCGAGGGCCGGTGTCAGGCCTTTGGTCATCACCGCGACCTCTTCGGACCCGGCATCGAACTCGCCGACGAGCGCACGACTCGCGATGAAGAGCCGTGCCACGGCGGATCCGCCCGCATCGATCAGAACCAGGTAGCGCGCCGGTGCGCGATGGGGCGATGGCTTGTGCGCCGCCGGTGATTCGATGCCATAGCCGCCGTCCATGCGGCGATCTTGCCACCAACCGGTGGCGTGCCGCTAGCCGTAGATCGGGAAGCGCCGCGCCAGCGCGGTCGCCCGCTCGGCGACCGAGCGCTCCACCGCCGCGGTGTCCGGGCCGCGCTGCAACGCGGCGAGCACCTCGGCGATCAGGTCGCCGACGACGTCGAACTCGGCGCGCCCGAAACCGCGCGTCGTCGCGCCCGACACGCCGAAGCGCAGCCCCGACATCACCTTGCGATCGGCCGCATCCGACGGGATCGGGTTCATGTTCGCGATGATCGCGGCGCGTTCCAGGCTTTGCGCGGCCGGCCCGCCTGCGAGCCCTTGCGGGCGCAGGTCGACCAGCATCAGCGGCGTGTCGGTGCCGCCGCCGACGAGCGCGTGGCCGTGTTGCCGGAGGCGTGCCGCGAGCCCGCGCGCGTTCGCGAGCACCGCTTCGGCATAGGCGCGGAACTCCGGCCGCAGCGCCTCGCCGAGCGCGACCGCCTTGGCCGCCAGCACATGCAGGTACGGCGTGCCCTGCAGACCGGGAAAGACGGCGTTGTCGATGCGCTTCGTCAGCGCGGCGTCGTTCCACAGGATGACCGCGCCGCGCGGCCCGCGCAGCGACTTGTAGGTCGTCGTCGTCACGACATCGGCATGCGGGAACGGATCGGCATGCGCGCCGCCCGCGACGAGCCCGGCGAAGTGCGCCATGTCGACGACGAGCTTCGCGCCGGCCACGTCCGCCGCGCGGCGGAACGCCGCGAAGTCGAGCGCGCGCGGATAGGCCGAGCCGCCCGCGACGACGATCCTGGGCTGGTGGCGGCGCGCCAGGTCGACGACCTCGTCGTAGTCGATCAGGCCGCTGTCGGCGCGCACGCCGTAGTTCACGACACGGAACCAGCGGCCGCTGCAGTTCACGTCGGCGCCGTGGCTCAGATGGCCGCCGGCGTTGAGGTCCATGCTGAGCAGCGTGTCGCCGGGCGATGCCAGCGCATGCCAGACCGCATGGTTGGCCTGGCTGCCGGAGTGCGGCTGCACGTTCGCATGGGCGCAGCCGAACAGGCGGCAGGCGCGCTCGATCGCGGCGCGCTCGACGATGTCGACATGCGCCGCGCCGGCGTGGTAGCGCTTGCCGGGATAGCCCTCGACGGTCTTGTTGGTGAGGATCGAGCCCTGGGCATCGAGCACCGCGCGGCTGACGATGTTCTCCGACGCGATCAGCTCGATCACGTCCTGCTGGCGCGCCAGCTCGCCGGCGATCGCATCGGCGATCAGCGGATCGGTCTCGGCGACCGGGGCGGTGAAGTAGCCGGAGGAGAGGATGCGGTTCACGGCGGTGGCGGCGTTGGCGGCGAGGAGCCCGGAGCTTCCATTCTGCATTCGCCTCGGCCGCGATCGCGTACTACTGCAGGGTCGCATGCAGCACCGCCGCCAGCTTCTCCAGCGTGTACTCCTTCTGCAGCAGCGCGCGCACGCCCAGGCGCGTCGCCGCGGTTCGCATCTCGTCGGTGATGTAGCCCGACGTGATGACCACCGGCAAATCCGGCCGCACCCGCGCAAGCTCCGCCGCGAGGTCGAGGCCGCTGCATTCGGGCATGTTGTAATCGCTGACGATCACGTCGTAGGCGTCCGGCGCCGCCTGCACCGCGGCGAGCGCGTCGCTCGGCCCGTCGGCGCTCGTCACGCGGTAGCCGGTCTGCAGCAAGAGCGCCTCGACCATCAGCAGCATCGCCGGATCGTCGTCGACGTACAGCACATGCTGACCCTGCGCGCGCGGCGGCGCCACGGCGGCCGGCTCGGCCGCCGCGGCCTCGGGTTGCGGCTCGCGCCGCGGGAAATAGAGATGAAAGGTGCTGCCGCGGCCGGGCGCGCTGTCGACCGCGATCGCGCCCTGGTGCGCGCGCACGATGCCGTGCACGACCGACAGCCCGAGCCCGGTCCCCTGGCCGATGCGCTTGGTCGTGAAGAACGGCTCGAACACGCGCGCTCGCGTCGCGTCGTCCATGCCGGCGCCGTCGTCGCGCACCCACAGGTGCGCATACTCCCCGGGCGACACGCCGCCGAGCCCGCGCGCCGCGTCGGCATCGAGCGAGGCCGGCTCCAGACCGACGGTGATGCGGCCGCTGCCGTCGCGCAACGCATGCCAGGCGTTCGTGCCGAGGTTCAGCACCACCTGCTGGATCTGCGTCGCATCGACGCCGGCATGGAGGGTCGCTTCGGCGATCCGCGTCTCCAGCTCGACGCCGGCCGGCAGGCTCGACCGCAGCAGCGCCACCGCCTCCTGCACCAGCGGGGCCAGCGGCTGGCTCACCAGCATCTGCGGCTGCATGCGGCTGAACGCGAGGATCTGCTGCACCAGCGATCTCGCGCGCACGCCGGCATGGTCGATCTGCGCCAGCAGCGCCTGGGCCGGACTGGCGGTGTCGACCTGCTGGCGCGCCAGCGCCACGTTGCCGAGGATCGCCGCGACGATGTTGTTGAAGTCGTGCGCGATGCCGCCGGCGAGCGTGCCGATCGCCTCCATCTTCTGCGATTCGCGCAGGCGCGCTTCGAGCAACGTGCGCCTGGCGTCGGCCCGGCGCTGCTCGGTGATGTCGGTCAGCATGCCGAGCGCACCGGCCGGGCGGCCATCGGCATCGACCAGCGGGCTGACCGACAGCAGCGCCCACAGCGCGGACCCGTCGCGCCGCCGCCAGGCGAACTCGCGCGCGGCGTGGCCGGCATCGATGCGGGCGAGCGGCGGCTGCGAGCCTTCGACGAAATCGGCGAGCGGCCGGCCGAGCATGTCGGCCTCGGCATGGCCGAGCAGCTGCAGCATCTGCGGGTTGACGAAGCTGATGCGGTTGTCCGCGTCGACGACCCAGATGCCTTCGTTCGCGGTCTCGACGATGCGGCGGTAGCGCTCCTCGCTGGCGCGCAGCTCGCGCGTCATCGCCTGCGCCTTGGCGTAGGCGCGGGCCCGGCCGGTCGCGAGCTGGTAGGTCAGCAACGCCAGCAGCAGCGACAGCCCGCCGCCGGCGGCCAGGATGATCTGCGAGGCCGCGGCCAGACGGCGCTGCTCGAACTCGGGCAGGCTGCGGATCCGCAACGTCCAGGTGTGGCCGGCGAAGCCGACGTATTCCTGTGCATCGAAGCGCGCCGCCGCCGGCGCGGGCTGCGCCTCGAACATCAGCGCGTCGTCGGCGAGGTCGACGCCGTCGTAGACGCTCACGTCCAGGCCCGGCATGCCTTCGCCGTAGAGCGCGGCCATCAGGTCCTTGACGCGAAACGCGGTCCAGACCCAGCCGACGAGGTTCGCGCGACGCGCCGCGATGTTGTCGATCGGTTGGCCGCGTGCATAGATCGGCACGACCATCAGGAAGCCGCCGACCGTTTCCGTGCCGCCTTCGGTCTGCAGCCGGATGCGTCGCGTGATCGCGGTGCGGCCGGAATCGCGCGCCTGCTCCAGGGCGGCGCGACGTACCGGATCCTCCAGCGGGTCGTAGCCCGGCAGGCCGCGGTTCTGCGCGGTCTCGGGCGCGTTGTAGAGGATCGGCGCGGCATCGCTGCCGTCGGGCTTGCGCACCCGGGCGGCGAACGCGATCGAGCGCAGCCCGGCGAAGTCGGTGCCGCCGAGCAACGCATCGACGTAGGCGCGGAAGTCGTCCCGGGTGACGGGATCGGACGCCATGAACAGCCCTTGCATGCCGCGCAACATCTGCTCGTAACCGGCCATGCGCTGCTCGACGCGGGTCGCGGTCTGGCGCACGCCGGCATCGAAGCTGGCGCGCAGACTGGCCTCCTCCAACGCGCGCTCATGGCGCCACAAGCCCAGCGTGATGGCCAGCGACGCAGCGCCGACCAACGCTGCAAGCCACGGCGCGCGCGTCATCGTCGCGGCCCGTGGCGGCGGACCGGTCGCGAGCGCGACGGCTGCAGCATGCGTCTCTTCAGAACTGCGTCATCGCGCGGGCCAGGTCGGGCGCGAAGTACTTCTCGAAGATGCGCTGCATCGTGCCGTCGGCGCGCATCGCATCGACGAGCGCGCGCCAGGCCTGCTGCTGCTCGACCGACAGCGCCTGCTTCGACATGATGAGCCCGTGCGGCACCGGCGGATCGTCGAACTCCAGGATCGTCGTCTGCGCGCGGATCGCCGCCTGCTCGATCGTCGGATAGTCGAACGGCTCGATGATCATCGCCTGCAGGCGGTTCTGCAGCAGCACTTCGTAGAGCGGCCCGAGGTCGGTCGCATAGCTGACGCGCTGCTCCGCATCGAGCTTGTCGAGCAGCCGGTTGCCGCCCGGGTTGTAGCGGAACGCGCGGATCACGCCGAGCTTCAGGTCGCGGCGCGCCTCGAAGTCCGCCACCGACTTCACGCCGGCATCCTTGCGCACCAGCAGGTAGTACTTGTTCGACACGTACCAGGCGAACGCCGCATAGCGGTCGCGCGCCTCGTTGGTGATGCCGGACAGGCTGAAGTCGAGCGCGCCGGATTCGATCAGCTGCCAGATGCGCGCCCGCGGCATCAGCGAGATGCCGAACTTGCAGCCGCTGCGCCGCACCAGCTCGTCGGCGATGTCCTTGTCGATGCCTTCGCCGGTCTGGCTCGAATAGAGCAGGCCGTGGTCGTGCAGTGCCAAGGTGTAGGGGCGGCTGCAGTCGGGCGTGTCGGCAGCCGCCGCGGGCAGCGCGGGAAGCAACAACAGCGGCAACAGCAACAGGCGTACCAACGTGACCATGACGGCCGCTCCGGCAGGCAGACGGCCGCCAGTATGGCCGATGGCCAGGGCGCGCGGCGCGACCTTCAACCGGTGCGGAAGCGCGCTGCCTGGCCGCGCGTGTAGTAGCCCCGCGCCAGGTCCCGGCGCAGCGCCTCCGGATCGCGCCGCGCAGGGTCGCCGTAGCCGCCGCCGCCGGGCGTCGAGACGCAGATCAGGTCGCCGGCGCCGATCGCGATGTCCTGGTCCTTCGACAGGTGCTCCGGCACATGGGTCTGCCCGTTCCGCACGATCGCGACGGTGTTGACGCCGCCGGCCGCGCCGCCCAGCGCGCCGGGTGGGCCGCTGCGGCCATGGTCCATCACCATCGAGACGCGCGCCTCGCCGCGGCGCAGCCGGATCCGGTAGTTGACGCCGAAGCCGCCGCGGTGCTCGCCGGCGCCACCCGAGCCTTCGTGCAGCGAGTACTCCTCGAACAGCACCGGATAGAGCTGCTCCATGATTTCGATCGGCGTGGTCTTCGAGATGCCTATCGTCGAGCAGCCGTTCGAGAGGCCGTCTCCGGCCGGGCTGCCGCCGTAGCCGCCGCCCGAGATCACGTACATCACGTAGGCGCGCTTCTTCTTCGGATCCCAGCCGCCGACGCCCAAGTTGCCGCTGGTGCCGGCCGGCGCGCCGAACAGCTGCCCGGGAATCGCATGGCCGAGTGCCGCGAACACCGCCTCGGCGATGCGCTGGCTGACCTCGGCCGCGCAGCCGGACACCGGCCGCGGATAGCGTGCATAGAGGAAGGTGCCGTCCGGCTCGACGATCTCGAGCGGCTCGAAGGTGCCGGCGTTGATCGCGACGTCCGGGAACACGTGTTTCACCGCGAGATAGATCGACGACTTGGTCGTCGCGATCACGCTGTTCATCGGCCCCCTGCAAGGCGGCGACGAGCCGCTCATGTCGAACACGAGCTTCGCGTCGTCGGCCGTGCGGCCCGACTTCGTGATCGTCATCGCGATGCGCAGCGGCTCGTTGACGACGCCGTCGGAGTCGACGAAGGCCTCGCCGGTGTAGGTGCCGTCAGGGATCGCCGCGATGCGTTCGCGCATCTGGCGTGCGGCGCGGCGCTTCAGCTCGGCAATGGCCTGTTCGACGGTGCCCGCGCCATAGCGCGCAAGCAGCGCGGCCAAGCGCTTCTGCCCGGTCGAAAGCGCGGCGGCCTGCGCCTTGATGTCGCCGATGCGCTGGTCGGCGATGCGGATGTTCGACAGGATGATCGACAGGATCTCATGGTCGAGCTCGCCCTGCTTGTAGAGCTTGACCGGTGGCAGCCTGAGGCCTTCCTGCTCGACCTCGGTCGCATTCGCCGAGAAGCCCCCCGGCACCATGCCGCCGGTATCGGGCCAGTGGCCGGTGTTGGCGAGCCAGCACCAGAGCCGGCCGTCGTGGAAGTACGGCTGCACGAACTTGACGTCCATCAGGTGCGTGCCGCCGAGGTAGGGGTCGTTGACGATGAAGACGTCGCCTTCGTGCAGCTCGACATGATTGCGCCGCACGTTGTCGATCACCGCCTGCACCGTGAACTGCATCGTGCCGACGAAGACCGGCAGCCCGAGCTCGCCCTGCGCGATCAGCTCGCCGGTGTCCCGGTGGTAGATGCCGTCCGAACGGTCGAGCGCCTCGGCGATCACCGGGCTGAACGCGCTGCGCACGAACGCCAGGTCCATCTCGTTGCAGACCTGGTTGAGGCCGTTCTGCAGGACGGAGAGGGTGATGGGGTCGATGGTCATGGTGGACTGTCCAGATGCGCGCGAGGTTCAGCGGCCTGCCCAGTAACCCGGCATACGACGCTGGTGCTTGAGCGCGACGACGTGGATCGATTCGCCTTCGATCCGATAGACCAGCGTGAAAGGGAACCGCTGCAGAGGAAACTCGCGTGCGCGCCGGCCTGAGGGCGTTCCGATCTCGGGTTCACGCAACAACAGCTCGCCGACCTTGAAGAACCGGTTCAGCAGCCGATCCGCGGCATCGCGTCCGTATCGGTCGCCGCACCAGTCCAGCGCCTGCGCAAGCTCGCGTCGCGCTACCGGATGGACGAGCAGTTCCATCAACGCAGCCGGTCATGCAACTCCGTCATCACCGCCTCCCAGGGCACGCACTCGACCTCGCCGGCATCGATCTGCCGGATACGCCGCTCCACCTCGGCTTCCCACGCGGCATCGACCTCTTCGCGCGTATGCACGCTGAGCCACAGCCGGTCCGCGAGCTCTGCTCGCTCCAGCGGAGAGAGTTTCATTGCCTCGGCTTCGAGCGCTTCGACGGGCAATCTGGACATGTGCGGTGGCTCCTGCAGCGATCTCTCGAAGTCTAGTCCTCGGCAATCTCGATCAGCAGATTTCCCATCCTGTCGATCGAGACGCGATCTTCCGGCGCCACGACTGTCGTGCAATCCATCTGCTCGACGATGGCTGGTCCCTGAAATGCAGTGCTTTCGGAAAGCGCCTCGCGGCGATACACAGGCGTGTCCTGCCAGCCGCCGCGCTCGAACCACACCGGCCGCACGGCACGCCGCGCTCCCTCCAGCGACGCCGCCGGCCGCGCGTTCGCGATCGCCGCCAGCGGCACGCCGCGCCGCTTGCCGATCACCGCCGTGTGCAGGTTCACCAGCACCGGCCGGATCTCCGGCAGCGCGACGCCGAAGCGCTGCCAATACGCCGCCTCGAAAGCCGCGCGCAACGCCGACAAGGTGATCGCCTTGTCGGCCACGGCCACCGGCAGGATGTGGCTCTGCCCCTGGAACTGCATGTCGGCGCGGTGCACCGTGACGACCTCCTCGATCGCGACGTCCTCGCGCGCGAGCAGATCGCGACCGGCCGCGATCTGCGCATCGAACAGCGCCTCGACGCGCCCTTCGTCCAGAGCCTCCAGCGGCTGGTTCACGGTGCGCACGAAGTCGTGCCGCAAGTCGGCGACGACGCAGCCGAGCGCGTTCGTCAGCCCGGGTCGGGCCGGCACCAGCACCTTCGGGATGCCGAGCTCCTTCGCCAGCGCGCCGGCGTGCAGCGGGCCGGCGCCGCCGAACGCGAACAGCGCGAAGTCGCGCGGATCGTGGCCGCGCGCCAGGCTCACCATGCGCACCGCGCCGGCCATCTTGTCGTTGGCGACGCGCAGGATCGCGGCCGCGGTCGCATCGGCATCGAGCCCGAGGCGCGCGCCGATCTGCTCGACGAGCAGGCGCCGAAGATCGTCCACCGACACCGGATGGTCGACCGCGAGCAGCCGCTCCGGGTCGAGCCGGCCGAGCACGAGGTTCGCATCGGTGATCGTCGGCCGCGTGCCGCCGCGGCCATAGCAGATCGGTCCGGGCGTCGCGCCGGCGCTCTCGGGGCCGACGCGCAGCATGCCGCCGGCATCGACCGACGCGATCGAGCCGCCGCCCGCGCCTATCGTGTGCACGTCGACCATCGGCACGTGGATCGGCATCGCGTATTCGAGCTCGAGGTCGCTCGACACGCTCGGCAAGCCGTCGAGCACCAACGCGACGTCGCTCGACGTGCCGCCCATGTCGTAGGTCACGATGTCGGCGAACTCGCCCGGCACGCGGCCGGCCTGCATCGCGGTGACCGCCGCGGCGATCACGCCCGACGCCGGACCCGACATCACGGTGTTGACCGCATGCTCGGCAACCAGGCTCGCGGCCACCGTGCCGCCGTTGCCCTGCATCACGAGCAGCTCGCGCGCATAGCCGCGCCCTGCGAGCTCGCCCTGCAGCCGCGCGATGTAGCGGTGCAGCACCGGCTGGATCGCCGCGTTGACCGCTGCCGTCGTGCCGCGCTCGTACTCGCGGTATTCGGCGACCACCGTGTGGCCGGCGGTGACGTGCGGATTGGGCCAGAGCGCACGCACGATCTCGGCGGCGCGCCGTTCGTGCGCCGGGTTGATGTAGCTGTGCAGGAAGTGGATCACGACGCTTTCGGCGCCGGCATCGAGCAGTGCCCGCGCGGCGCGTTCGACGCCGGCTTCGTCGAGCGCCACCAGCACGTCGCCGTCGGCGTCGAGCCGCTCGTCGACCTCGAGGCGCAGCTCGCGCGGGATCAGCGGCACGAAGCGTCCGGTCAGGCCGTACGGCGTCGGCCGGGTGCGCCGGCCGAGCTCGAGCACGTCGCGAAAGCCCCTGGTCGTGATCAACCCGACCTTGGCGATCTTGCGCTCCAGCATCGCATTGGTCGTCGTCGTCGTGCCGTGCACGATCGCATCGAGCGACGCCGCGTCGGCCCCGGCCGCATCGAGCGCCGCGAGCACGCCGTAGGCCTGGTTGTCCACCGTGGTCGGCACCTTCGCGAGCCGTACCTCGCCGCTGGCGCCGTCGACGAGGATCAGGTCGGTGAAGGTACCGCCGACGTCGATGCCTGCGATGCGGCTCATGGAGATCGTCCCCTCATACGCTCAGGTGGCTGCGCTGCAACTGCTCGTCGCGCAACAGCGCGTCCATCGATCCGGCATACCGAACCTGCCCCTTCTCGAGCACGACGGCTCGGTCGGCGACGAGCTGCGCGAAGTGCAGGTTCTGCTCGGACAGCAGGATCGCGACGCCGGCCTCCTTCAGCCCGCGGATCATCCGCACGAGCTGCTCGACGATCACCGGCGCCACGCCTTCGGACGGCTCGTCGAGCAGCACCAGGTACGGGTTGCCCATCAACGTGCGCGCGATCGTCAGCATCTGCTGCTCGCCGCCGCTCATGCGGCCGCCGGGACGGTCCGGCATCGCAGCGAGGTTCGGAAAGAACTCGAACAGGCGCGCCTCGGTCCAGCTCGGCGCGCCGGTGCGTGCCGGCTGGCGTGCGACCGCGAGGTTCTCGCGCACCGTCAGGTCGGTGAAGATGCGGCGATCCTCCGGCACCCAGCCGAGGCCGAGCCGGCTGATGCGATGCGACGGCAGCGTCGAGATGTCGTGGCCGCGAAAGCGCACCGCGCCGCGGCGCCGCGGCACCAGGCCCATCAGCGTCTTCATCGTCGTCGACTTGCCGGCGCCGTTTCGACCCATCAGCGCGACGCATTCGCCGTCGCCGACGGCGAGGTCGACGTCGTAGAGGATCTGCGCCTTGCCGTACCAGGCGGCGAGCGACTTCACCTCAAGCACGCGCGCGCTCCCGATGCGCATCCGGCGCGAAGGTCGTGCCCATGCCGAAGTAGACCTCGCGCACCTTCGGATCGTCGCGCACGACCTCGGGCGCGCCGCCCGCGATCAGCATGCCGCGCGCCAGCACCAGCATGCGATCGGCATGCGCGAACACCACGTCCATGCTGTGCTCGGTGAACAGCACGCCGATCCGGCGTTCGCACGCGAGCCGCTTCGTCAGCGCCATCAGCAGATGGCGCTCGGCCGGGCCCATGCCGGCGGTCGGCTCGTCCATCAGCAGCAGGCGCGGCGCATTCGCGAGCGCGATCGCGAGCTCGACACGCTTCACGTCGCCATAGGCCAGCACGCCCATCGCGCGCTCGGCGGCGTCGGCCATGCCGACGCTGTCGAGCAAGGCGAGCGCCTCCGCACGGAACTGCGTGCGGGCCGGCTGCCAGAAACGCAGCAGCCGATGCGCATGCGACAGGAGCGCGAGCTGCACGTTCTCGATCACGGTCAGCGAGCCGAAGGTCTCGGCGATCTGGAACGTGCGGCCGACGCCGAGGCGCCAGATCGCGTGCGGCTTCTTGCCGACGAGCTCGCTGCCGCCGAGCATCACCGACCCCGAGTCCGGCGCGAGCTGGCCGCCGACCATGTTGAAGCAGGTCGACTTGCCGGCGCCGTTCGGGCCGATCAGCGCGAGCATCTCGCCCGCGGCGAGATCGAAGCTCACGCCGTCGACCGCACGCACGCCGCCGAACGACTTCGTCAGGCCGCGGACCTGCAGCAAGCCGCTCATCCCGGCTCCCGCAGGAACACGCGGCGCAGGCTGCCCGCGATGCCGAGCGGGAACACCAGCACCAGCGCCAGCATGATCACGCCGAGCAGCGCACGCCAGTAGTCGGTCTGGCGCGCCGCCGTGTCCTGCAGCCAGGTGAAGAGCGCGCCGCCGACCCACGGTCCGGAGATCGTCTGCAGGCCGCCGAGCAGCACCATCACGAGGCCGTCCACCGACTTGCCGACCGCCAGGGTCTCGGGCGAGATCGTGCCCTTCGCGAACGCGAACAACGCGCCGGCCAGCCCGGCGACGGTGCCGGCGATGACGAATGCGAGCCATTGCATCCGCGGCACGTCGATGCCGATCGCGCCGGCCCGCAGCGGCGAGTCGCGACTGCCCCGCAGTGCCAGGCCGAGCGGCGCATGCAGCATGCGGGCGAAGAGCAGGCAGGCCGCGCCGGTGCAGGCCAGGGTCAGCAGGTAGTAGGCCGGCTTCGGCGCCAGCCACTCGGAAGGCCAGATGCCGATCAGCCCGTTGCTGCCGCCGGTGACCTGATCCCATTGGAAGATCACCGACCAGACGATCTGCGCGAACGCCAGGGTCAGCATCGCGAGGTAGACGCCCGAAAGCCGCACGCAGAACCAGCCGAACAGCAACGCGCCGGCGAACGCGAGCAACGGCGCAAGGACCAGCGCGAGCGGCATCGGCAGCGCGAGGCCGGTCAGCGCGAGCGCCGCGCCATACGCGCCCAGGCCGAAATAGGCCGCATGGCCGAACGAATGCATGCCCGCCGGCCCCATCGCGAAATGCAGGCTGGCGGCGAACAGCACCGCGATCAGCAGGTCGATCGCGAGCACCACCGCATATGGCGCGACCGTCTGCAGCAACGGCACCGCGACGAGCAGCACGAGCGCGACGCTGCCGAGCCGCCGCCAGCGCCTGGGCAAGGGACGCAACGGCGTGTCGAGCGCCGCCGTCGCGCGCACCGCCGCCTGCGGCTTGCCGAACAGGCCCCATGGCCGCCACACCAGCACCAGCGCCATCACGATGAATTCCGCGACCAGGGTCAGCTTGCTGAGCGGAAACGGCGAACCGAAGACCGAGATCTCGCCGGCCGCGATGCAGAACGCCTTGACCATCGCGATCACGATGCTCGCGACGAACGCGCCGCCGATCGACCCCATGCCGCCGACCACGACGACGACGAAGGCCTCGCCGATCAGCGCGAGGTCGAGGTTGAGGCTCGCCGGCTCGTGCGGCATCTGCAGCGCGCCGCCGAGTGCCGCGAGGCCGCTGCCGAGCGCGAACACCGACGTGAAGAGCCAGCGCTGGTCGACGCCGAGCGCGCCGACCATCTCGCGGTCCTGCGTCGCGGCGCGCACCAGGAGGCCGAAGCGCGTGCGCGCCAGCACGAGGCGCAGCAGCACCAGCACGATAGGCCCGAGCGCGATCAGGAACAGGTCGTAGCTCGGGAATGGCCGGCCGAGGATGTCGATCGCGCCGCGCAGGCCGGGGGCGCGCGGGCCGAGGATGTCCTCGGGCCCCCAGGCGGCGAGCGTCGCATCGTGGATCACGAGCACGAGCGCGAAGGTCGCGAGCAGCTGGTACAGCTCGGGTGCGGCGTAGAGGCGGCGCAGGATCGTGCCTTCGATCGCGGCGCCGAGCAGCCCGACCAGCAATGCGGCCAGCAGCGCACCGCCCCAGTAGCCGAGCACGCCGCCACCCAAGACGCCGGCCAGCGCGATCGCCGCGTACAGCCCGAGCATGTAGAACGAGCCGTGCGCGAAGTTGACGATGCGCGTGACGCCGAAGATCAGCGACAGGCCGCTGCCGACGAGGAACAGCGCGGAGGCGGACGCGAGGCCGGTGAGGAACTGGAGCAGCAGGGCCGACAGCGTCATGGCGCTCGTCAATCCGCCGGCCTGAGCTTCCTCACCTCGTCGTCGCTCGGCAGGTACTTCGCACCGTCGAGATAGCGGTAGTCCGTCATCACGCCCTTGTCGCCTTCGAGCTTGGTCTTGCCGAGGTAGGCGCCCATCGTCGACTGGTGGTCGATCGCGCGGTAGGTCACCTTGCCGAGCGGCGTCGTCAAGGTCAGGCCCTTGAAGGCTTCGATCAGCTTCTCGGTGTCGGTCGACTTCGCCTTCTTCATGCCTTCGGCGAGCGACCAGATCGTCGAATAGCCGACCACCGAGCCGAGCTTCGGATACTCGTTGTACTTGCGGAAGTAGGCGAGGAAGAACTTCTTGTGCTCGTCCGTCTGGATGCCGTAGTACGGATAGCCGGTGACGATCCAGCCGGTCGGCGCCTCGCCCTTCAGCGGCTCGAGGTACTCGGGCTCGCCGGTCAGCAGGCTCACGACCTCGCGGCCCTTGAACAGCTCGCGCGTGTTGCCCTCGCGCACGAACTTCGTCAGGTCGGCACCGAACAGCACGTTGAAGATCGCATCCGGCTTGGCATCGGCGAGCGCCTGCGTCACCGGGCCGGCATCGATGCGGCCGAGCGGCGTCGCCTGATCGGCGACGAACTCCACGTCGGGCTGCAACTTTTTCAGCATCGTCTTGAAGGTCGCGACCGCCGACTGGCCATACTCGTAGTTCGGGTAGACCAGCGCCCAGCGCTTCTTCTTCAAGGCGGCCGCCTCCGGCACCAGCATCGCGACCTGCATGTAGGTCGACGGCCGCAGGCGGAAGGTGTAGCGGTTGCCGTTGGCCCAGGTGATCTTGTCGGTGAGCGGCTCGGCCGCCAGGAAGAAGACCTTCTTCTGCTTCGCGAAGTCGGTGACCGCGAGGCCGGTGTTCGACAGGAAGGTGCCGGCCAGCACCGACACGCCCTCGCGCGACACCAGCTCCTCGGCGACGCGCACCGCATCGCCCGGGTTGCCGTTGTCGTCGCGCGAGACGACCTGGATCTTCTTGCCGAGCACGCCGCCTGCGGCGTTGACTTCCTCGACCGCGAGCTCCCAGCCCTTCTTGTACGGATCGAGGAAGGCCGGCTGGGCCTTGTAGCTGTTGATCTCGCCGATCTTGATCGTGTCGTCGGCGTGCGCGGCGACGGCGGCGAGGGCCAGCGTCAGCGCGGCGAGCAGCGGCTTGGTCATGGTGTGGAAACTCTCTCTGCGGCTGTGGGAAAGACGTTCAGCGCTGGCCGTCGAACTTGGAGATCTCGCTCGCCTGGAGTCCGCCGACGCGCGCATGCGGCCGCGCCCCGGTGGCCATCGCGAGCACCAGCATCATCTCGTCGGGCCGCGGGCCATCGGCGACCGAAACCACGAGCGTGTCGAAATGGCTGCGCACGTAGGCCGCCATGCGATGGTGCAGCGGGACGTCGATCGCGGTGCCGGCGGGACCGATCTTGCTGGTCGACGGCACGATCGCATGCGAGGCCTCGAGCAGGTCGCGCATGCCGTAGCCGCCCGGCACGTGCCAGAGCGCCGCATGCTCGGTCTCGCCGGCCAGGCCGACCAGCGCGCCCTTGCCGTAGCTCTGGATGCGCGCCGGCCCGCCGAGCGCCCGGATCAGCCGGCCGGCCATCTCGCGGCCGAGCGGCTTCAGCGCTTCCATCATCGGCTGGATGTCGTCGACATAGCGGCCGGCGTACGGGTTCTTCACGAGTGCGGCGATGCTGCCGCGCTGCAGCGGCGCATCGAGATGCGGGCCGCCGTCGTGCCACACGTCCTCGACCTGCAGCACGAGCTTTCTCACGTCGACGGCGGGCAGGCCGTTGGCAGCCGGGAAGATCATCGTTCGGACTCCATGCGATGCAGCACGGTGCCGACGCGGATCCGGTGCGGAGGCGACGGCGGCTGCGGAACGTCGATTCTGGGCCAAGCCGGGGACGCCGTTTCGGCCTGCGCGAACAACGGCCCGACGAGGCGCAGATGTCCCTGCACGTGCAGCGCCGCGGCGACGATGCGGCCGGCAGCGATCTCGTGCTCGGCCTGGGCGGCGCCGCGGGCCAGCGCGAGGCCGATCAGCGCGGCCGGCAGCGGCGGCACGTCGCACGTCACGAGCAGATCGCCCAAATCGCTGTCGTCACGCACGCTGTTCGCCGGTCGGCGCACGATGCGCGCGTCGTCGACGTCGACCGCATTGGCGACCACCGTCGCGGCGGCATCGGCGGCGCTCGCGGTCGCCGCGAAGATCGTCACGCCGTCGGCGATGCCGAGCGAGAAGCTGCGCCCGCGCCAGCCCGATGTCGCGATGCCGCGCACGCCGTCGGCCGCGGTCAGGCGCAGCCGTGCGTCGAGCGCCGGCGCATCGACATTGCCGACCATGCCGATGCGGTATCCGGTGCCGGGCACGAGGCGCAACGCGATGTCGCCGCCGTTGTTGACGCAGGCGCGCGTGATGCGCGGATCGTCGAACGCGACCAGCAATTCGTCGGCCACGCTGCCGGCCACCGCGGCCATCGCGGTCAGGTAGCGGCCGCCCTGCGCATGCGGCCGGCAGGCATCGACCATGCGGCGCGCGATGCGGCCTTGCGGCGCGACGTCGATCGCACCGAGGTTCGCGCGCAGCAGCGGCAGTTCGGCGACGAGCTCGTCGAGCACGCCGACGAAGCGCTGCCAGGCGCGCTCGAAGCCCGCGGCAGAAGCTTCGGGCGCGCCGTCGGCGCCGACGATGCAATCGATCGGGCCGTGCTGGAAGTGCTGCCGGCCGTCGCCGAGCGCGTGCCGTTGCGGCCCGGCGCCGGTCATCGCGGCACGCCGGCGAGCGGCCAGGGATTGCCCGAGATGCCGTCGACGAGCCGGTAGCGACCGCCGGCCAGCACGTCCTCGAGCCGCCGCACCGAGTCCATGTGGCCGCCGAGCGCCTCGTAGTCCGCGCGCCGCATCGTGAACTCGATCGGCGACACGATCGCCGGCGTCGGCACCGAACCGAAGCTCGCCGCCGGCATGCGGCTCACGTCGACCATCACGGTGATCCCGCCGCCCGGCCATACATAGACCGGCGCGCCGCCGCAGGTGACGTTGACGAGCAGGTCCTTGATCGAGCGCGTCAGGCGCACCGGGTTGTCGGTGACGCCGGCGCGCAGCGATCCGCCGGCGCCGGCGACGTACAGCACGGTGCAGAGCGAAGGCTCGCAGTTCTCGCCGATGCGCTCGACGACGCGCTGCACCGCATCCGGCATCGCCGCCGGCCGCGGTACGAGGTCGCCATCGAGCACGAACCACGCCGCGTCCTCGCCGGTCGTCGAAACCATCAGCATGCGCAGCCCGGGACGCGCATGGCGCGGATCCCAGGTCTCGATGATGGCCAGCGGATCGGTGATGTCGGTGCCGCCCCAGCCGCTGCCCGGGTTGGCGACCTGGAAGTAGCGTCCCGGCGTCGACTTGCGGCCGCGCAGCCGGATGCCGGTCGGCGCCATGTCGAGGAACTTGCCGGCCTGGTGCTCGGACAGCACGCCGGTGATGTGGTCGTCGATCACGACCACCTCGTCGACATGGCCGGCCCACTGCGGCGCGAAGATGCCTATCGTCGCCGAGCCGCAACCGACGCGCATGCGGCGCTCTTCGATGCCGTCGACGATCGGCGCCTGGCCGGCCTGCACCGTGACGGTCGCGCCGCCTTCGATCGCGAGCTCCACCGGTGCGCGGTTGCCGAGCGCGACCATCATGTCGCAGGCGACCTTGCCTTCGCGCTTCGAGCCGCCGGTCAGGTGGTGCACCCCGCCGAGCGCGAGGAACTGCGAGCCGTACTCCATCGTCGAGACATGGCCGACCGCTTCGCCCTGGTGGCGCACCGTGGCCTGCTCGGGGCCGAGCCAGCGGTCGGTGTCGATCTTCACCTTGAAGCTGCAGTAGCTGAAGATGCCTTCGGTGACGACCGTCACCATGTCGACGCCTTCGTGCTTCGAAGCCACGATGAACGGCGCCGGCTTGTAGTCCGGATAGGTCGTGCCGGCGCCCAGGCCCGAGACGAACACCGGCGCGTCGTCCAGCAGTGCGCCGTTCCAGCCGTCCTTGGCCGCTTTCCATTCGACGAGTTCGGCGCCGGGCCGCTGCACGAGGTGCACGCTGTCGAGACGGCGCAGCTCCCCGTCGACATTGCCCCAGCGGTCGCAGGCGCCGAGCTTGCCGGTGCTGATCTGGCACAGCACCGGGCAGGCCTCGCAGCGCACCTTGTCGGCGGCCATGCGCTCGGGCGCGCGCGTGTGCTCGAGCACGACCGGGATCAGCGGCCGGCCGTCGGAGCGGGGATCGGGGGTGGTGGACATGCGGTCTATCGATGCGCCGCCGCGGCCCGCAAGATCGCCTCGCGCAGCCGGCTCGGCGTCACCGGCACGCGGTCCATGCGCACGCCGACCGCGGCGTGGATCGCGTTCAGGATCGCCGGCGCGGTCGCCACCAGCGCCGGCTCGCCGACGCCCTTGGCGCCCCACGGGCCGAGCGGCTCGGCGTCTTCGACGAGATGCACGGTGATCGGCGGCACGTCGCCGACCGTCGGGATCAGGTAGTCGTGCAGGTTGTCGGTGCGGCCGTTGACGTATTCCTCCATCAGCGCCAGGCCGATGCCCTGCGCGATGCCGCCATGGATCTGCCCTTCGACCAGGGTCGGATTGATCGCGCGGCCGACGTCGTGTGCGGCGTGGATGTGCAACAGCCGGACGGTAGCGAGCTCGACGTCGACCTCGACTTCGGCGATCTGCGCCGCAAAGCCGTAGGTCGCGTACGGCACGCCCTGGCCGTCGGCATCGAGCGGCACCGTCGGCGGGTCGAAGTGGCCTTCGCCGCTGAACACGTCGCCCTGCGCATCGCGCGGCAGCGCCGCGAGATCGACGCGACGGTCGCCGGCGACGAGCCGGGTGCCGTCGAGACGCAGCAGGACGGTGTCGTCCGCGCCCAGGAGGTCGATCAACTGCCGCCGCAGCGCCAGCCCGGCGCGCCGCGCCGCATTGCCCGACACGAAGGTCTGGCGCGACGCCGACGACTTGCCGGCGTCTAGCGTCAGGTCGGTATCGCCCATCACCTGGACCACCGACGACAGCGGCAGCCCGACCGCATCGGCGAACATCTGCGGCATGATCGTCGCGGTGCCCTGGCCGATCTCCTGTGCGCCGTTGGCCAGGAAGAGGTACGCGCCGCGCGCCGCATCGATGCGCAGGCTGCCGCGCATCGTCGAAGGATTCGCGATCACGGTGTTGCCGATGCCGTACCACATGCAGGCGATGCCGGCGCCGCGCCTCGTCGCACCGTTGGTCGCATTGCGCGTCGCGTTGTGATGGTCGGCGGCCGCGCGCGCCGCTTGCCAGGCCGGCCGCAACGCCTCCAGACAGGCTTGCAGCCCGGCGCTCGCCGCGAGCACCTGGCCGGTACACGTCGCATCGCCGGCGCGCAGCGCGTTGCGATGGCGGAACTCGAGCGCATCGATGCCGCAGCGCTCGGCCAGCTCGTCGATCAGCCGCTCGCCGAGCAGCGCCGCCTGCGGCACGCCGAAGCCGCGGAACGCGCCGGCGACGCTGTTGTGCGTCAGCACCGCGCGCGTCAGCGCACGCACGTGCGGCACGCGGTACGGGCCGCTCGCGTGGATGGGCACGCGGTTCGCGACCGTCGGTCCCCATGACGAATAGGCGCCGGTGTTGAAGTCGCCGCGGAAGTCGTAGGCACCGAGCCGCCCCTGTGCGTCGCAAGTCAAGGTCGCGCCCATGCGCGCCGGATGGCGCTTCGTCGTCGAGCGCATCGACTCCGGCCGCTCGTAGACCAGGCGCACCGGACGCTTCAGCTTCATCGCCGCGACCGCGAGCAGCGGCTGCACCGACAGGTCGAGCTTGCCGCCGAAGCCGCCGCCGATCGCCGACGGCACGATGTGGACCTGCTCCGGGGCGAGGTCGAGCACGTGCGCGACCTCGTCGCGATCCATGTACGGCGTCTGCGTGCAGGCGACGATGCGCACGCGCGGCCGGTCGCCTTCGTCCAGCCATTCGGCATGGCCGGCCTCGGGCTCGATGTAGGCGTGCTCGACGTAGGCGGTCTCGAAGGTCGCGCTCGCGCGGATGCCGTGGGCATCGGCCAGCGCCGCATCGACATCGCCGTGCACGACGCGCCCGCGGCACAGCACGTTGTCGGGACAGGCGTCCTGCAGCAGCACGCCGGCCTGCGCCGCGTCGAGCGCGCCGTCGATGTCGCCGTAGGCGCGCAAGACGTCGTAGCCGATCGGCAGGTCGGCATCGGGGATCGCCGCGAGCACCGCGGCATCACCGACCAGCGCGATCACCGCCTCGCCGGCGAAGCGCACGCGCGCGTCGGCGAGCACCGGCTGGTCGCGCAGCGGCGCGAAGATCGCGAACGCGTTGTGCGGCACGTCGGCCGCGGTGACGACGTCGACGACGCCGGGCCAGCGTGCCTTGAACGCATCGAGGTCGCCGAGCGTGAAGCGCGCATGCGCATGCGGCGAGCGGATCACGCGCATCGCGAGCGTGCCGGCGATGCCGGCGTCGGGCCAGCGATCGGCGCCGAAGCGCTCCAGGCCGCGCACCTTGTCGGGCCCATCCAGCCGCGCGACCCGCGCGCCCACCGCCGCACCGGCCGATGGCGAAGCCGGCAGCGGTGCTTCGACATCGGCCGCGGCGCTCAAGACCGCCTCGACGATCTTGCGGTAGCCGGTACAGCGGCACAGCACGCCGCCGAGCGCATCCGATACCTCGGCTTCGGTCGGATGCGGATGGGCGCGCAACAGCGACTCGGCGCTCATCAGCATGCCCGGCGTGCAGATGCCGCACTGCGCGGCGCCATGTGCGATGAACGCACGCTGCAGGCGCGACAGGCTGCCGTCGGGTCCGGCCAGGCCTTCGACCGTCGTGACCGCATGGCCGTCGCACTGGCCGAGCGGCACGATGCAGGCGCAGACCTGCGCGTCGTCGAGCAGCACGGTGCAGGCGCCGCAATCGCCGGCGTGGCAACCGATCTTCGTGCCGGTCAGGCCGAGTTCGTCGCGCAGCACGTCGGCGAGGCGCTCGCCCGGATCGGAGGCGAGCTCGCACGGCCGTCCGTTGATGCGCACGTCGATGACGCGCAACGGGCGCTCGGCGAGCGGCAGGTTCGGGTCGCGGCGGTTCATGACGCGAGCGCCGCGAAGGCGCGCCGCAGCAACGTCGCGGTCGCGTCGCGCCGGTAGGCGCCGCTGCCGCGCAGGTCGTCGATCGGCATCAGCGTCGCGACGTCGTCGGGCAGGACCTCGACCTCGTCGAGGCGCCGGCCGGCGATGCGCCGTTCGAGCGACGTCAGGCGCATCGCACGCGCCGAGCAACTGCCGACCGCGACGCCCGCCTGCACGATGCGCGCGTCGGCATCGAGATCGACCGCGAGCGCGACCATCGTCACCGAGATCACCAGATAGCGGCGGCCGCCGAGCTTCTGGAAGTGCGAGCGCGACGCCGCGCCGCGCCGCGCCGGCACGTGCAGGCCGAGCACGATCTCGCCCGGCGCGAGCGCGGTGCGACGGCTGCCGAGCACGAATCCGGCGACCGGCAGGCGGCGCTCGCCGGTCGCGCTGCCGAGCACGACGTCGGCATCGAGCGCGAGCCACACCGGCGTGCCGTCGGCCGCCGGCGACGCGTTGCAGAGGTTGCCCGCCAGCGTGCCGCGGTTCTGGATCTGCACGCCGCCGATTTCGCGCGCCGCGCGCTTCAGTGCGTCGAACACGGGCGGCAGGTCGGCGTCGAGCACGTCGGTCCAGGTCGTCGTCGCGCCGAACCAGTGGCCGCGGTCGTCGCGCCGGATGCCGCGCAGCGCCGCGATGCCGGTGAGGTCGAGCAGCGGCGCCGCCACCGGCTTGCCGACGTGTGCCGGATAGACATCGGTGCCGCCGGCCAGCAGTTGCCACGGGCCGCGGTCGAGCAACCGCAGCGCCGCATCCAGCGATGCGGGCCGCTCGTAGCGTGCGGGGAATGCTGCCGCCAAGCCGAAGTCCCTTTGCAAGCACTGCGCCATGCCGGTGCGCGATCCGTCGATATCGGCCGATGAGGGCGGAGATGCACCGCCCTCTGCTCCATCGAACGTGCGCTACCGATGTATGAAGTGTTTACTTCATTCTCGGGTCAATCTAGCATGCGCGGCGCGGTTTGCAAAGAGCGTGCCGGTGCGGATGGACGATGATCGGCGGACCGCCGAACGCCGTACTCGAAATCATCACGCCCGCCATGCCCGCCCGCCGCGATCCCGAACTGACCCGCGCGCGCATCCTGCGCGCCGCGCGCAACGAGTTCATGCGGCACGGCTACAGCGGCGCCCGCATCGAGCGCATCTCGCGCGCCGGCCGGTCGAGCGACCGGATGATCTACTACTACTTCGGCAGCAAGGAGGCGCTCTACATCGAGGTGCTCGAGTCGGTCTACGTCGAACTCGGCGCAGCCGAGGCGGCGCTGGCGCTCGACCTCGCCGATCCCGAAGCGGCGCTGGTCCGGCTCGTCGAATTCACCTGGGGCTACTACGTCGCGCATCCGGAGTTCGTCGCGCTGCTGGCCAACGAGAACCTGCTGCGCGGCAAGCACATCACGAAGTCGGTCAAGGTCAAGCAGCTGTCGCGGCCGGTGCTCGACATCCTCGAGCGCATCCTCGCCGTCGGCATGGAGCGCGGCGTGTTCCGCGCCGATCTGGATGTGCGCAACGTCTACCTGACGATGGCCGCGCTCGGCTACTTCTACCTCTCCAACCGCTACACGCTGTCGTCGTTCCTCGGCATCGACCTGCTGCAGCCGGAGGCGCGGCGGCGCTGGCTGGCGGAGGTCACGCGCGTGGTGCGGGCGGCGGTGCGGGCTTGACTGATCCGGCTGGCCGATTTCGCGACGATGCCCGCGCTCACGGATTCCAGCACGACGACTGCGGCGTGCCGCTCGCATCGGCAGCCGTCTTGTTGTTGGTCTGATCGATCGACAGCGTGCGGCAGGTCGTGTCGTCGAGCTGCGAGAGGATCGCGGTCGCGGTCAGCGTGTAATGCGTCGCGTCGCGGTTGCTGAACGCGATCGTGTAGTAGCCCTGTGGTGAAGTCTGCGGAATCTGCAGTGCGGTGCAGGGCTGATCGGCTGCGTACGAATAGTTCTGCGCATAGCAGCGCTCGATGATCGCCTGGTCTTGCGCCAGCGTCGCCATCGCATCGCTGCGGTGCGAGTGCAGCACGTGGCTCGTGTAGCTCGGCAACGCCACGGCGACCAGCACCGCGACGATCGCGAGGGCGACCATCAACTCGATCAGCGTGAAGCCGCGCTGCGGCCGCTGCGCCATCGTCACTGGATCTGCCACCACGACGCGGTGCGCGGGTTGTTGTTCGGATTGATGATCGTCGCCTGCTGCCCGGTCGACAGCGTGATGCTCTTGACCATCTGGCCGGCCGTGTTCGGCCCGCGGATCGCCGGCGCGCTGGCGTAGCCGCTGGACCGCATCGAGCCGGCGCCTATGCCGACCGGCACGCGGCCGAGGTAGAGGTCGTTCGCGTCGATCGCGAGGTTGCCGTTGACGTCGAGCTGCGGCAGCGCGAAGGCGCCGCCGTTGGCGTAGGTCAGCTCGAGCAGCATCGCGGTCGGCGCGGCCCCGCAGCCGGACGCCGGGGGTTGGTTCAAGGTCGTCAGGAACGTGCCGTTCAACAGCTGCGGATCGGTCGTCACGCGCTGCCCACCGACCGGCAGGTCGGCATACCAGCCGACCTGGGTTCCGAAATTCACCGTCGCATTGGTATCGGTCAGGATGTCCTGCGGCAGACCCGACGTCGCGGCGCTGACGAGCGTGAGCGTCTGCTGCTGCAGGTTCGTGCGCGTGAAGACCTGCGCCGCGCCGGGCTGGTCCCAGATGCCGTAGACGGTCTGCGTCTGATGGCTCAGCAGGTCGTTGGGAGCGAGCAGCTGGCCGGTGCCGAACATCACGAAGAGGCCCTGCTGGCGCGGATAGTTCGGGTTCAGCGTGACGACCGGCGCGGTCGTGATCGGTTGCGGATTGCCGCCGACGTCGCGTGCCTTGAAGAGCAGCCGCGGGTGCCAGTTGGACGGCGTCGTGTCGGACACGTCGACCGCCCACAGGTTGCCCTGCAGGTCGCCGGCATAGACCTGGGTGATCGGCTGGCCCTGCAGGCCGTGGGCCTGGCCGATCGCGACCGTCGACAGTCCTTCGGGCGCACCCGCCGAGCAGGCGTCGGCGACGCTGGCGCACAGATCGATCTTCGTCAGCAACGCACCGGTCTGCGGATCGACCGCGTACAGGATCGCGTGGTTGCCCGGGCTGCTGTAGCCGTTGCCGAAGAAGACCGCGTAGCCGGGCGGCGCCGCGACAGGCGCGAGCTGCGGCACGCTGTACGACAGGCCCATGTCGGCATCGGCGTACTCCCACAGCACGGCGGACGCGAGCGCGGATTCGGTCGTCAGGTTCTGCGGCGCCGTCACGTCGAGCGCATAGATGCTGCGCGCGCCGCCGCCGGCGCCGCCGACCACCAGCGTATGCCACGACCCGTCGGCGAACTGCACGTCGCCCGATTGCGGCGGCCCGTCGACGAAGAACTGGTGGTGCTGGTTGTAGGTCAGCGCCGTCAGGTTCGCGAGGTTCGCAAAGACGCCGTTCGGCACGAACGCGAAACGCTCGTCGCCGCTGGCGGCATCGAAGGCGTGCAGCATGCCGTCGTTGGCGCCGACGTAGAGCATCGCCGGCCGGCTCGCCTGGGCGGCCTGGAACGCGAAGTAGCTCGGGTCGAACGACGGCCCTTGCGGCGTCCCGACGTAAAGCGGCTGGCTGTCGACGATGTCGCCGAGCACGTGCGAGCGGTTGCGGAACGCGCCGCCGTTGCGCAACTCGCCGCTCGCAGCGCCGCGCAGGTAGGCGAGGCGGCTCGAACCCTGCGTGTCGGCGGGCTGCAGCGCGGCCTGCTGCGCGGCGCTGATCGCCCCGGCCGGACCGCCCGCCGCCCATTCGAACGGGACGCCGCGGGCGCCGCCGGGGACGTCGGGGTTCCAGGTCGCGATCAGCCGCGTCGCCTGGCGCGCCTGCGCGTCGAGCTGGTCGCGCGCCGACCAGAGCGCCGCGCCGGTCGGCTGGCCGGTGGTCGGATCGAGGTTGCGCGCCACCACGTCGCCGGTCCAGTCCTGGTACGGCGTGTCGCTGGCGGTGTAGCTCGCCTGGTAGGCGACGCTGCCGGCCTGCAGGCGCGTCGCGCTGACGGCCGCCGCGGTCGTGGTCTGCGTGCCGTTCTGCGCCGAGACGAGCACGGTGTTCAGCGCGTCGACCAGCGCCGTCGAGCTGCTCACCGGGTAGTAGCTGCCGGTGCCGCCGGCCATCGCCATCGCGCGCAAGGCCGCGACCGCGCCGGGGTTCGCGGTGGCGTCGACGCCGGCGCCGATGCCGACGACGTAGGTCTGGATGCCGGCCGTCTTCAGCGCCTGCAGCGCGGTGATCGTGTCCGCGAGCGCCTGGTCGTTCGTGCTCGCCAGCGACCCGTCGCCGTTGAAGCTCGCCGTCACGCCGTAGCCCTGCGCGGCGGCGCTGCCGAGCGGCGGCCAGATCTTGCCGGCGAGGTCTTGCGTCGGCAGCCCGTCGGAGACGAGCACCACGACTTGCGGCTGCGGACACGCGCCATCGGCCGGGGCCGACAGGCCCGCCAGGTAGCTCTGCGCGCTCGTCAGCAGTCCGGCGACCGGCGACTGCAGCGCCGCGGCCTTGATCTCGGTCGTCGTCGCGTCGTTGGTCTCGGGCTGCAGGAAAGGCGTGAACGCTGCCGTCGCGGTCGTCACGGCGCTCGCGCTCGGGCTCGCACCGAGCGCCGTCATCGGCACGAGGACGCTCGCGCCGGTGGCCGACTGCGTGCCGGCGTAGCCATAGCCGCGCTCGACGTACATGATCTGCGGCGCATACGGCACGTAGCCGGCATTCGTCGAGCGCACCATGCGATTCGAATCGGGCACGCTGGACGGATAGGAGATGACGACGCCGTTGGCGTTGTAGTCGGCGAGCTGATAGGTGGAACTGGGCGGATAAGGCGTCGGCGGGCTCGGCACGCCGTAGTCGACGAACACCGCCGGCAGGCTGCGGCCGTACAGCACGTCGTTGATCGAAGGATCGTCGCTCGCGGCGCCGATCTGCATGTAGGCGCTCGCCGCGAGCGTCGACGGATCGTAGAGGCCGGCATTCGCGATCGCCGTGCAATTGGCGAGCACCGTCGTCGAGGCCGTCGTGTAGCCGCGGCACGGGTTGGCGACATAGCGCTGCTGCGGATCCGGCGTGCTGGTGAACGCGAAGCCGCCGCCCGGCGGGGACATGTAGTAGGTCCAGGTCGTGTAGACGGTGGGCGCCGTGATGCCGTAGGCCGCGAGCGCGAAGTCGGTGTTCTGCGCATAGGTCTGCAGCACCGCCTGGATGCCGGCCTTGGCGATGTTGAGTCGGCTCGGGCCGTTGTCGGCGAGCGCCGTGCCGGCCGTCACCGTGTACGGCGCGGTGCCCGAGGCATCGGCGGCCTGCAGCGGTGGCACGAAGCCGGCCGGCACGGCATAGCGCAGCGGCGAGGTCGACGCGTTCAACGTCGCGAGGTCGCCGCTCAGCGAGCCGGCGCCGGTCATCAGCGCACCGCTCAGGCCGGCGTCCATCGATTGCGAATTGGCGACGGCGATCAGCACCCGCGGGCGGCTCGGCGTCGTCATCGCCAACGGCACCTGCGAGATCGCCAGGATCGGGCTGGCCGCGATCGCCGACAGCAGCATCGCCGAGCCGGCACCGACCAGCGCGACCGCGCCGAGCAGCGCCACGCCGGTGCGGCGGCTCGGGCGGCGCAGCAGGGTACGCAAGGTCGGCATCGCGGCGTCCGTTCCTACTGCAGCTGCACGGTGCTTTGCAGCACCACCGGCGCGTTGCCGCTGCGCCCGGTTGCGCGCGCCGTGATGCGGTAGACCTGGGTCGGCCGGTTCATCGCCTGGCCGGGCCGGATGACCGGCGGCAGCTGCTCGATCACGTAGGCATAGCCGAGCGCCCCGGCGGCGTTGCCGAGCGTGCCCTGCACCACCTTGCCGGCATCGCTCCAGATCGACGCGTCGCTCCACACCGGCGGCTGCACGCCGCTGGTATCGAAGCGGTAGTAGCCGTGCGCGTTCGCAACGAAGTCCGTCGCCGGTATGGTGCCGGCGATGAGCTGGTTCTGCGCCGTCGCGAGCGCACCCTCCGCGGCCTGGTAGGCCACCTGGACATCGGCCGAATTGGTCGCGACGCGCGTCTGCGTGCTGATCATCGAGACGCCGGCCAGCGCCAGGATCATCAGCACGACGAGCAGCACCGCGGTCGTGATGAGAACCACGCCGCGTGCGGGGCGTTCGATCGGCCGGCGCGTCGGGCGATTCATGGCGCGGCGTTCCTCAGGCCGACGGTCATCTCGAAATAGCGGCGCTGGCGCGTGTCGGACGGCGCGGTCACCGCCGTGCCCAGCACGTTGAACGACACGGCGCTGCCGAGCCCCGCCGAGCCGGCGTCGCCTTCGATCAGGAAGCCCAGGCGCACGCTGTAGACCGTACCCCAATCGGTCACCGCGCCGGCCGACACGTACTGCGCCGGCGTGCCGGCGCTGCCGATGCCGTAGAGCACCTGCATCGTATCGATGCCCGGCACGAGCGACTGCACGTTCCAGCCGGGTGTGCTGCCCGTGCCGTAGGTCGCGCGCACCAGCGAGCCGGGGCCGCCCCGCGCATCCTGAGCGACGAAGTAGGCGGTCTGCTGCAGCGGCACCGCCTGCGCGCCGGGCGCATAGTCGACGCCGAGTGTCTCGACCGCATTGGCGATCGGGCCGCCGGAAACCAAATGAGTCAGCACCTGCGCGCCCACGGTGCTGGCGGCGAAGACCGAGGTCTTGGCGCAGTCCGACAGCGCCACGGCCTGACCCGCCGCGAAGCCGCTGGTGTTGGCCAGCACGAGCTGGTTGCTCGATCCGTCCACCATGGCCGTCGCCGCGACCGGCAACGCCCCCGGCACGGCGCCCAGCACCACGAGGACGTCGCTGCCCGGCGCGACCTGCCCGGCCAGCGAGTCGTCCAGCACCGGCGTCCAATGGCTGGTGTCCGGGTCGTTCGGCGTGCCTGGGACAGCGATCGCGAGCGACGAGCCGGTGCCGCCGGCCGTGCCGGCCGCGTCGTAGCCGACGAGCACCGTACCGGCCGTCGCGATCGCGCCGAGCGGCGGCGGCACGCCGGGCGCCAGCGTCGACGTCGCGCCGCTCAGCGTCGCGCAGCCGCCGAAGCCGGCGCTGCGCACGACCGGCGTCACCAGCGCGCCGATCGCGTTCTCGGCGTTCTGGATCGCGGCCTGCGTGTTCGAGCTCTTGTAGGTCTGCGACTGCGCGATGTAGACCGCGATCACCGCGCCGACCAGGATCACGCCGACCGCCAGCGCGACCAGCATCTCGACGAGCGTGAAGCCGCGCTGGTGCGGATGATGAGGCGTCCGCGTCATAGCAGCGTCTGCACGACGAAGCGCGCCAGGTTCGGGCTGCCGGCCGGGCTGGATGCCGCAGCACCGAGCTGCGCCTGGGCCGGCGAGTCGTCCCATTGCACCGTGACGGTCACGAGCGTCGCGGCGCCGGACGGCTGGCGCACGATCGACCCGCTGCCGGCCGGCAGCGCGGTCAAATCCTTCGCCAGCCAGTACCAGGTATCGTAGGTCGCGAGCTGCGCGGCGCTGCAAGAGGCCGTGCTGTCGCACAGCACCGACGGCTGGGCGGGCGGCACCGGCGTGCCGGTCGTCGTCACGTCGCTCGCGTCGTAGCCGCCGGCGAGCGCGCTCGTGCGGTTGGCGCGGACGCGGTCCAGCATGTTGTAGGCCGACTGGATCGCCTGCTGCTTCATCCCGCTCGACGCGTTCGAGCGGGTCGTGAAGATCAGCAGCTTGGCGATGCCGAGCATCCCGAAGGCCATCACGAGCACCGCGATCAACACTTCCAGCAACGCGAAGCCGCGATGTCGACGCTGCTGCCGGGTCTGCATCGCGCTCGATCCGCTGCGCTCAGGGGCAGGCGAGCGCGCCGCCCCAGACCGCCTGGCCCGGCGTCGGCCCGGCCTGGACGAAGCCGGTCGGCAATACCTGCAGCGAACGGGCATAGGCAGCGCCGCGCGCGTCGCAGATCTTGAAGTTGGCCTGGTTGCCCGCCAGGCCGCGCGGATCGAAATTGACCTGCGTGGCCGGCGTGCCGCCTACCGGCTCGGACGAGATCACCGGCCCCTGCGTCGCGGCGCGCCAGCTCTGCAGCACGGTCGCCGGGCCGCTCGCCGGCACGCTGACGACCATCCAGCCGGCGCTCCATTGCGCGCCGCAATCGGGCGATGCGTCGACCGCGCCGACCGGGCAGACGTGCACGTACAAGGACTGGTTCAGCGCCGCGCTGCGCGCGTAGTTGAGCCCGTTGAAGAAGCTGTCGAGCTGCGTGTTGACGCGGCTGTTCATCACGAGCGTGGTGAACGACGGCGCGGCCAGCGACATCAGGATCGCCATGACCGCGATCGTGATCATCAACTCGACCAGCGTGAGGCCGCAGGCGCGCGCGCGCCGCATGTCAGCGGCGCGCCCGCAACGACCGCCGCGCTCGCGTCCTCGTGTCATGTCGCCTGCTTGCGTCTGCTGCTTGCGCTTGCGCGCACATCCATCCGCCCGGCCTTGTGTCGTGATCGTCGCCATGCGCCTGCCGGCCTGCGTCGCCCCAGGCGAACGACGCCGACAGGCGGTCGAATCCGCCCACCCGGCGGCAGCCGCCGACGGGGCCGCGACGCGCGCGAGCGTAGCACCTTCGCTCGACGGCGCCGCCGGCGGCCCGTTGCGGATGTCGGACGGCGCGTATGCGCCGGCGTGATTCAGGCGGCGAGCGCTGCCGGCGGCGTCAGCTCGGCGAGCAGCCGATCGAGGTCGAGCCGATCGCGCAGCAGCTCGGTCAGGTTCGACGTGCAGCGACTCGCGATGGCGTCGAAGCGGACCCAGGCATAGCCGTCCATCTCGGGCCGGCGCCGGCCGCTCCAACGGTCGATGAACCAGCTCTCGCAGCGCAAGGTCGCCGGGTCGAGCCCGGGCAGCACGATCGCATAGAGATGCAGATCCTTCTTGGCGGTATAGCGCAGCCGGCCGAGATCGAAGAGCTCGTCGGCGGCCAGCACGAGGCCGGTCTCCTCGCGCGTCTCGCGCAGCGCCGCCTCGCGCGTCGTCTCTGCACTGTCGATGCCGCCCTTGGGCAGGTCCCAGTGATCCTGCCCGGTGACATGGCAAAGCAGCAACTCGCGCCGCGGATGCAGGATCACGGTGCCGCAGCTCATGCGTCGGGCGGAGGTGAAGGACATCGGGTCGACCGCTCAGATTCCGGCAATAGGCCGGAGTGTGCCGTGCCGGCCCGCAAGCCGATCGAGCGAGTAGGTGCATCGATCGGCCGCAGATCGATCGCGACAGCGGTCAGGCGCCACGCCGACGTGCGGTGGCGGCCTTCTTGGCTGCGACCTTCTTGGTCGCCGCCTTCTTGGCGGGCGCTTTCTTCGCAACGACCGTCTTCGCAGCCTTCTTGGCGGGCGCCTTGCGCGGCGCTGTCTTCTTGGTGCCCGCGACCGGCGCGGCCGCCGCTTCGAGTTCCGCGATGGCTTCGCTGCCACGCCCCATCGGCTCGAGGCCATCCGGCAGGCGGGGCGCCGCCGCGCGCACGCTGCCGCGGGTCGTCGGCGGCGCAGCGACGAAGTCGTCGGCCAGCACCTGCTTGGCGCGCGCGTAGTACATCTGCCGATCCGGCAGGCCGTTGGTACCGCCGTTGATTCGCCTCGTGATCTTGACGAAGTCTTCGATGTCGGCCAGCTCGTTCAGCCCATTGGTCTTCCAGAACAGCCCCGCCGTGCGGAACGCGACCTCCGGCGCTGCAGCCTGCTGCGGCTGGCCGATCAGGTCGATCGACAGCAGGTCGCCGTAACGCCGGTAGTTCGAGCGCCCGGTGATCTGGATCGGGCCGCGTCCCTTGAAGCGCGCGCCATCGCCCGGCTCGGTGTTGCCCAGACTGGTCGCCAGCGTGCTCGGCGGCTCGTAGCGCTTCTGCGCGTCGGTCGGGCCCCAGAGCTCCTCCATCCAGCGAAACTCGCCCGACTCGTGCGCGATCTGCGCGAGGAACGCTGCGGTGCGCAACATCGTGTTGATCCCGCAGAGATCGAGGGCGGCGTTCAGATGCGCCAGGTAGAGCTGGCGTTTGGCCGCCGGCAGGTTGGGCATGATCTGCTGGAGCTGTTCGTCGGTGACCACTGCGATGTCCTCCCCATGCCGCGTCGGCACAGCCGCCGATATGACCACGCAGACCCGGGGGCTGCCATCCCTAGCCCACGGAGCGTCTCCGCATCACGGCCGGCAGCGGTTCGCGCGTTGAGGCAACATCGACCAACGCACCTTCGTCCGCCGAGCCGCCCGCGATCCGATGAGTTCGACCTCCTATGCATTGTTCGCCACCCCCATCGGCGATTGCGCGATCGTCTGGGGCACGGGAGGCATCGTCGGAACGTCGCTGCCGGCTGCCACGCCGGCGGCGTCGAGGGCTCTGCTGCAGCGCCGCTATCCGGCTGCGCAAGAGGCGCCACCGCCTGCCGCGATCGCGCAGGTCATCGATGCGATCCGCGCATTGCTCGCCGGCGAGCCGCGCGATCTCCTCGAGGTGCCGCTCGACATGGCCCGCATCGCGTCGTTCGAGCGCCGCGTCTACGAGGCGGCGCGCGCGATCCCGCCGGGCCGCACGCTGACCTATGGCGAGCTCGCAGCGCGCATCGGCGCGCCTACCGAGGCCAGAGCGGTCGGCCAGGCCCTGGGTGCGAATCCGTACCCGATCGTGGTGCCTTGCCACCGCATACTCGGCGCGGGCGGTCGCTCCGGCGGCTTCTCGGCGCCCGGCGGCACGCGCACCAAGCTGCGGCTGCTCGAGATCGAGCGCGCCGTCCTGGGCGACGGCCCTGGCCTGTTCGACTGAGTCGCCGGAGCGAGGCGCCTATGCAACTGCGCAGCGCAGGCGACTCGCTCAGAACCTGCTCAGCGCTCCGCGTCGAGGATTTCGTTCACAGGTTCTGAACCGCGACGCTAGTACGACGCCGAACCCGGCGCCGCCGCCGCGCCGGCACGCATCTTCGCGATCGCCTGCTGGGCGGCTGCCGCCATCAGCCGCGCATCCGAACCCACCGTAACGAACTGGAAGCCCTTGGCGATGCGCTTCAGCGCAGCTTCCGGCGCGCCGTTGTGGATGCCGGCGACGACGCCGTGCGCCTTGGCGCGCGCCAGGATGTGCTCGACCGCTTCGGCGGCCTTGGGCTCGAGGTCGTCGAACGCCGGCGCGCAACCGAGCGCGATCGACAGGTCCGACGGGCCGATGTAGACCGCGTCGAGTCCTTCGACGCCGAGGATCGCGTCGAGGTTGTCGAGCGCCTGCGCGGTTTCGATCATGGCGAACGCGACGATCGTCTCGTTGGCATGGCGCGGATAGTCGGCGCCGCCGTAAAGCAGCGCGCGCACCGGACCGAAGCTGCGCGAGCCCTGCGGCGCATAGTGGGTGTACGAGACTAGCCGCTGCGCATCCTCGCGCGTGTTGACCATCGGGCAGATCACGCCATAGGCACCGGCGTCCAGCGTCTTCATCAGGATGCCCGGCTCCAGCCACGGAACGCGCACGATAGGCACGGTCGGGGTCGTCGAGACCGCCTGCAGCATGCCGACCATCGCCTGGTAGTCGATCATGCCGTGCTGCATGTCTATCGTCAGCGTGTCCCAGCCCTGATGCGCCATCGTCTCGGCCGAGAAGCCGTTCGGGATCGCGAGCCAGCCGTTCACGGCAGCGCCGCCCGTCTTCCAGATCGTGCGCAAGCGGTTTTCTCTCATCGTCGGTTTCCTCTCGGCAGTCGGGCGCCAGGCGCCAGGGAGCACCATGCTAGCGATTGATAGCGCTACCGCTTTTGCGACCCCCTCGGCACAGCTTGTTTGCAATTGAGCCCACTTCAAGAAACTTTGCACAGACCGATAACCGGCTGCAGCCGGTCATTTCCGGCCGCTCGATCCACTTTCCAGCCGCGACGCCGAGACAGAGCCCGACGATGACCCCCTCCCGAACTTCCCTTCCGGCGCTGCCTCGGGCGCTGCGCCGGGCAACCGGCTGGACCGCGATCGCGTTGGCGTTCGCGGGCCTCGCCCACGCCCCGCAAGCGCGGGCCGCCGACGAAGCGATCGTCACCGACCGGCCGGACTTCGTCGAATCGAGCGACGTCGTCGGCCGCGGCCGTTTCCAGATCGAGACCGGCTACCAGTCCGGGCGCACGTCGAGCGGCGGCCTCACGACCCGCACCCGCACCACACCGACCTTGCTGCGCATCGGCGTCGGCGAGACCGTCGAGCTGCGTGCCGAGACCGACGGCTTTGCGCACCAGAGCGCCGACGGCCAGCCTTCGGCGAGCGGCTTCTCCGACTGGTCGCTCGGCGCCAAGTGGCACATGCGGGACGGCGACGAAGAGCACGGCATGCCGAGCATCGGCTGGCTGCTGCACGCCGACCTCGACGAGCACGGCAAGTCGTTCCGCGCGCGTTGAAGGAACTCGAGGCGCTGCCGCTGGACGCTGCGACGCGCGCATCGCCGGACCGCATCCGCCCGGTGCTCGTCGGCTACATCGACGCGGCCGACGAGGTCTGGCGCCGCGCCGTCCTTCGTGCCAGCATCGCTCCGCTGCACCGTCCGCAGCCGGAGCTTTCGATGGCACTCCCCTTTCCTTCCGACGAGCCGTTCCTGCGCGGCTACTACGCGCCGCTGCTCGCCGAGTGCGACGCCGACAACCTGCCGGTCAGCGGCGAGCTGCCGAAGGATCTGAACGGCTGGCTCTACCGCAACGGACCGAACCCGCAGTTCGCGCCGCGCGGACCGTACCACTGGTTCGCCGGCGACGGCATGCTGCACGCGTTCCATGTCGAGAACGGCCGCGTGGCCTACCGCAACCGCTGGGTGCGCACGCCGAAGTGGGAGCTCGAGCATGCCGAGCGCGAGGGCCTGTCGGGCGCATTCGGCAACCCGCGCTACAGCGATCCGCGCATCGTCGAGCTCGGGTCGACGCTCGCCAACACCAACGTCGTGTGGCACGGCGGGCGGCTGTTGGCGCTCGAGGAGGCGCATGCGCCGTTCGAGGTCGATCCGGTGACGCTGGCCTCCAAGGGCAGCTGGAACTACGGCGGCCGGCTGGCCGGCCCGATGACGGCGCATCCGAAGATCGACGCCGACGGCGAGATGGTGTTCTTCGGCTATGCGGCCACGGGACGCTACACGCCGGAGGTCGCGCTGCATGTCGCCGACAAGGACGGCCGCCTGGTCCGTTCGGACATGCTGGCGGCGCCGTTCCCGAGCATGGTCCACGACTTCGTCGTCACGCGGGACTGGATCGTGCTGCCGATCTTCCCGCTCACCGGCTCGATGGAGCGGGCCCAGACCGGCCGGCCGCCCTATGCGTGGGAGCCGGAACTCGGCACCCACGTCGCGCTGATCCCGCGGCGCGGATCGGTCGCCGATGCACGCTGGTTCCGCGGCGACCCGAGCTACGTCTTCCACCCGATGAACGCCTACGACACGCCCGACGGCAAGGTCGTCTGCGACATGATGCAGTACCCGGTGGCGCCGCTGTTCCCGCTGCCGGACGGCCGTCCGTCGACCGACGCCCCGCCGAGCGCGTGCCTGGTGCGCTGGACGCTCGACCCGAACGGCGGCACCGAACGCTATGACGAACAACCGCTCGACGATCATCCGGGCGAGTTCCCGCGGCTCGACGAGCGCTACACCGGCCGGCCGTATCGGCACGGCTACTTCCAGGCCGGCGCCGTGACCGATGCGGAAGGGCGACTCGCATCGCGCAGCGGCATCGCCCACATCGACCATGCGAGCGGCCGTGTCGCGCTGTGGCGCCCTGGTCCGGAGGACCGATGCGGCGAGCCGATCTTCGTGCCGCGCCGGCCCGACGCCGCCGAAGGCGACGGCTACCTGCTGAGCGTGATCTTCCGCGCCGAGACGCAGTGCAGCGACCTCGCGGTCTTCGATGCGACCGACGTCGCGGCCGGGCCGATCGCGCTGGCGCACCTGTCGCACCGCGTGCCGGCGGGCTTCCACGGCAACTGGCGCAACGCCGGCTGAACGTCGCGCAGGTCAGCCGGCCGCCCACACGACCGGCTGCCGCCTGCCGACCCAGCCTTCGTAGGACGCCGCATAGGCTTCCTCAATGCGGTTGCGCTTGACCTTCAGGGTCGGCGTCACGAAGCCGTTGTCCACCGTCCACGCGTCGCCGACGACGACCAGGCAGTCGAGCCGCTCGTGCGGATCGAGCGCGGCGTTGACGCCCTGCAGGTGCGCCGCGAGCTGCTCCTGCATCGCCTGGCGCAGGGCCGCATCGCGCGCCTTGGCGGCCGCCTCGGCATTCAGCATCACGAGTCCGAGCGGCTGGCCGAGGTTCGCGCCGGTGACGACGCAGGCCTCGATCGCGACGTTGGCGCCGAGCTTGTCCTCGATCGGCGCCGGCGCGACGTACTTGCCCTTGCTGGTCTTGAACAGATCCTTCACGCGCCCGGTGATGCGCAGATAGCCTTCGCCGTCGAGCACGCCCTTGTCGCCGGTGTGCAGCCAGCCGTCGTCGGTGAACGCGGCGCGCGTCAGCTCGGGCTCCTTGTAGTAGCCCATCATCAGGCCGTCGCTCTTCATCTGCACTTCTCCGGTCGCCGGGTCGACGCGCGACTCGACGCCGACGTACGGCAGCCCGACCGTACCGGGCCGCTGCACGCCGGGCAGCGTCGCATGCGAGACGCCGCAGTTCTCGGTCATCCCATAGACCTCGACGATCGGCAGGCCGAGGTCGGCATACCACTGCAGCAGCTCGGCCGGCATCGGCGCCGCGCCGCCCGACGCGAACTCGCACTGGTCGAGGCCGAGCAAGGTGAGCACCTTCTTGCGCACCATGCCGCCGAGGATCGGTACCTTCAGCATGCGCTTCAGCTTGGCGGGCGGCAGCTTCGCGCTAACGCCCTGCTGGAACTTGACCCAGAGCCGCGGCACCGAGAAGAACAAGGTCGGCCGCGCGCGCTGCAGGTCGGCGGCGAAGGTCTCGAGCGCTTCGGCGAAGTAGACGTGGGCACTGGTCGCGAGCAACCCGTGTTCGATCAGCGTGCGCTCGGCGACGTGGGCGAGCGGCAGGTAGCTCAGCACGCGCGTGTCGTCGCGGTACGGCACGCGCTTCAGCGCCGCATCAATGGACCATGCATAGCCGCCGAAGCTGTGCATCACGCCCTTCGGCATGCCGGTCGTGCCCGACGTGTACATGATGGTCGCGAGCTCGTCGGGTGCGCGCACCGGCTGGCCGGCGAGCGGCGCGGTCTGCTCGACGATGGCGCTCCACTGCACGTAGCCGGTCGGCGGCGCCAGCGGCAGGGCGATGCAGGGCAGCCCGTCGGGGATGCCGGGCCGCATCGCCTCCCAGCCGTCGAGCTTGCCGACGAACAGCAGCCGCGCCTCGCTGTGCTCGAGGATCTGGCGGATCGTGCCGGCCGCGAGCGTCGGATAGAGCGGCACCGACACATGGCCGGCCATCCAGATCGCGAAGTCGCAGATCAGCCAGTGCGCGCAGTTCTTCGACAGCAGGCCGATGCGCGCACCAGGCTCATGGCCTTGGGCCGCGAGATGCGCGGCCATGCGGCGCGCCTCGTCGGCGATCCGGCCCCACGTGTAGTCGCGCAACGCCCCACCGCCGAGCGGCTGGGTCAGCACGACGCGCTCCGGCGCCGTGCGCTCCCAGTGGTACAGGCGCTGCAGCGCCAACGAGTCGGCCGATACGTCGTGGGTGCTCATCGCGATCTCCTCCTGATGTCACCGCGGTGCCGGACACGCAACGTAGGCGATCCGCCGGCCCGCGGCTAGAGCGGATCAACCCGCGTGCGACGAGCCTTTACGCGGCGCGCGACGATCCGGACGCACGGCGCGCGCCGAGCGGGAAAACCCGCTGCGTCGGGCCGTGCCGCCACGCCAAGCTGGCCGCACCAACCACACGATCCAAGGAGTCTTGCGATGGAGTCGATGTACCACCCCGCGCTGATGGCCGGCCAGCGCATCCTCGTGACCGGCGGCGGCACGGGCCTCGGCCGGGCGATGGCCGAGCGCTTCCTGAGCCTGGGCGCCGACATCGCGATCTGCGGCCGCCGCAAGGCGGTCTGCGACGCGACCGCCGACGCCTGGCGCGCGCAGTTCCCCGAGCGGCGCATCGACACCTACGGCGTCGACATCCGCATCGCGGCGAGCGTGGAGGAGATGGTCGACGCGCTGTGGGCGAGCGGTGGCCTCACCGGCCTCGTCAACAACGCGGCCGGCAACTTCGTCTCGCCGACCGAGGCGCTGTCGCCGCGCGCCTTCGACGCGATCGCGAACATCGTCTTCCACGGCACCTTCTACGTGACGCAGGCGGTCGGCAAGCGCTGGATCGCGGAGGCGCGATCCGGTGCGTGGACGCCGGAGCAGCCGTGGCGCAGCGTCATGAGCATCATCGTCACCTGGGTCGACAACGGCTCGCCGTACGTCGTGCCGTCGGCGATGAGCAAGGCCGGCATCGACGTGATGACGAAGTCGCTGGCCGTCGAGTGGGCGCGCTACGGGATCCGGCTGAATGCGGTCGGGCCGGGCGAGATCCCGACCGAAGGGATGAGCAAGCGGCTCAACCCGGGCGAAGAGCCCGGGGCGCGGAGCAAGGCGCACAACCCGATGGCGCGGCCGGGGCGGATGAGCGAGTTGCAGAACCTCGCGACGTTTCTGCTCGCGCGCGGGCAGTGCGATTGGCTGACCGGGCAGAGCATCATGATGGACGGAGGGAACGCGCTGGCGACCGGCGGCAACTTCTATGAGCTGCGGTCGTGGAGCGATGACGACTGGCGGGCGGCGCGGGAGCGGATCGAGGCGCAGAATCAGAAGGATCGGGCGCAGCGGTGATGACCGGCTGACATGCGAGCCTGCGACGTCCCAGGTCGACGATGACAGGCTGTTTGCGGCCACGAGCGGTCTCTCAAGACGCTGGCGATGACCCCTCAACGTGACGTTGACGCACACCTCAGCGACGATGGCAGATGACTAAGAAGGCCTTCAGGCTGCAAGGGCACGAGATGCGGCCGCTGGTCGGTGCGATGGGTGGGTGCTTGGCCACCGATCACATAGCGGTCGATGGACTTCCGGTCCGCTTCATGTATCGCGAAGCCTCCGATCACGAGTCCGACAGTGGGTGGCGCTTCTTTTCGGGCTTCGAAGATGAGGCCTATGCGAACAATCCGGCGCACATGGAGGTCTACGAGGTCAGCACGATCGCAAACTACGACCCAGGCATCCTCCCCTTTCTCGATGCTCCGCCGGGTAGCGCGTTCGAGAAGGCTGCCAGCTCGGAGCGGTTTGAGATGCTCGTAGACTGGAAGCCCGACGCGAACTGATTCGGCCACAAGCGGCTGGCGCGACTGTCGGCTTCAGGATGGCTGGCTGCCGTAGCACGTTGCTTTTAGCAATGAGCTAGAAGCGCAGCGCTGTCCTATTCGCGGATATCGGTGTGTCGGCAGGCGCCGACGCTGAGTCGAGTAAGCGCGACCGCACCAAGCCCCGCGAGAAGCCCAACCAAAGATCCGTAGGCGGCAACGCCCGCCAGAAGGCCGAGCAGAAGCCCCGGCAGGATGCCAAAGAAACTTCCGAGGAGCCACGCGACTCTTCCCTTTTCGCGCAGGACGCCCAGCAATGGGCCAGCATAGAAGACAAGCACCAAAGGGCTGACAAAGAGAACACCTTCAGCCTTGCCTCCGGTGGCTGAGATGTTCCCTGAAGGCACCAAAGCCGCGAGTGTTAGCGAGATCAGCTCAGCCATGGCAACAGCCAAAGCTAGAGCCACGGCGGCAATCACGATATTGCGTGGAAGCGATCGCAGCAACTCCATGTGTTCCAGTGTACGTTCAGCCAGCGACGGCGGATGTCCGCTTCCAGGCGGACAGATCAGCGCGCACGAAGTCCGCAATGGGTCGAAACCGAACATTCGCAATTCGCCCACTACTTCGACCGGACCAGGAACTGCAACGCCTTCGCGGCCTCCCCAAAGGCTCAACTTGCCGGCAGTGCGAGCCCGGGCAGATCCGATACGCGCGGCCCCGCCAGCCGGCGCGCCCGGCGCACGAACTTGCGGTCGTCGAAGCTCACCAGCCGCTCGCAGCCGGCACTCAGCCTCCAATGCAACGCGTCCGCAAAGTCGAGCCGCTGCGCATGCAGCGCAACCGCATCACTGATCGCCTCCCAATGTTGCACGGTCACATGGGCCATCCCCAGCAGGTGGTTGACCGCCGAACAGAAGGACTCGGGCTCCAGGCGGTAGAAGCCGCGCATCACCCGCTCGAGCTCGAGCACGACCGTCAGCGGAACGAAGATCGCGGCCGACTCCAGCATCACCCGCCTGGCCCGGCGCGATTGCGCGGCCGCCTCGCGATCGGCCGGATCGTCGATGTAGAAGCGCGCGAGGATGCTGGTGTCGACCGCGATCACGGCTGCCGGGCGACGTCCGCCGCATCGAAATCGGCCAGACGCCGGCCACCGGCCGGCGCCGGCGGCGCCTTGATCATGGCGAAGCCCGCGGCGGGATCGCTTCGTTCGACCCGGCGCCGCACGACGAGCCGGATCGTGCCGCCGTCGTCGACGAACTCCACCTGCGTGCCCGGTGTCAGCCCGAAGCGAGCGCGGATCTCGGCCGGGATCACGACCTGGCCCTTGTCGGTCAGGGTGGCTGCGGGCATGGGCAATTCCTCCAGATGACGGCCCCTTGTAGCCGACCGCTTACCAGGTAAGCGGGCCTCTACGCCTTCGCCGCCTCCCCCGGCTTCGGCCCCGACCCCCTCAACTGCACCAGCTTCTGCAACATGTCGAACCAGAACGGCGCCCCGAACACCGCTGCGACCGCGGTGATCAACCAGCCGAGCAGGTTGTAGCCGGTGATGCGGTGCCCGACCACGCACACGATCTCGCCGCCGTCGCAGGGCCTGCGCATCAGCAGGTCCGGTCCGACCGGCAGCTTCCAGAGCTGCGCCATCGCTGCCTGCGCATCCGGCTCCTTCAGCGTGATCGCGGCCACCTGGTCGGAGATCTTGCCGGCCAGCGCCGGGTTCTGCCACAAGGTCATCGCGACATAGGTCGAGTCGATGTTGATCGTCGCCGCCAGCAGCAGGCCGAGCAGGAAGCTGATGAGCTGGGCCTGGCGCTTGTAGTTGCCCGACACGCGGTCCATCGAAGCGTTGAACCAGTCGGCGATCTGGCCCTGCAGGTGGTCGACGTCGCCCTTGGCGCGCACCAGCATGCCCTGCAGCAGCAGTCGGAGCTGCGGGTCGGGCAGCGCGTCGACCTTGGCTTGCAGCCTCGCCATGTCGCCCGGTACCTCCTGCAGGCTGTCGACCGTCGCGATCGCGAAGTCGCGCGCGCGGATGTACGACGGCCCTCGGTAGCTCCAGAAGCGCGCCGTCGGCTTCATGCCGCCGTCGCCCTGCGGATGGACCAGCGCATGGTTGTAGATCGACAGCGCCAAGCCCTCGAACTTCGGGTCGTTGAACATCTTCTGCACGCCCGACACCAGCGTGTTGGCGCGCAGCTTGACGAGCGACGCGAGCGCCTCGGTCAGCGTACTGGCCGCCAGCGCCGTCGCGGCGAAGCAGAACACCAGGCCGATGGCCACGTTGATCACCGGTGTGTCGAACATGCGCTGGTCCTCGCAGGCACGCGGCGGCGCCGCCGCAAGGCTGGCGATGATGCGCGCCGCAGCGCGCGTACGGCAAGCGTCAGGCTAGGGGGCCGGCGCGCGACGGCCGCGACATGCGCCGCGATCCGACCCGGCCGGCGCGAAGAAAAGATTTCCCCCGGTCCTCGTCGGCGCCCAAAATAGGAGACGGAGACAGCGGTCTTGCGCGTTACAGGCGATGCCGCACGCGCCGACTCAACATCGAACCAGGAGCCGTACCATGCCCGGCTTTCCCGCGCCGGTGCTCGTGATGGGCGCCGGCAGCATCGGCTGCTACCTCGGCGGCATGCTCGCGGCCGCGGGCGCCGACGTGACCTTCGTCGGCCGGCCGCGCGTCCTCGATGCACTCCGCGTGCACGGCCTGACGCTGACCGATCTCGACGGTGCCCGTCATGTCATCGCACCCGCCGCGCTGCGCCTCGCTCAGGAGATACCCGCCGGCATCCGCCCCGGCCTCGTGCTCCTGGCCGTCAAGAGCGGCGCGACCCGGGATGCCGCGACCACGCTGGCGGCGGCACTGCCGGCCGGCACGCTCGTCGTGTCGATGCAGAACGGCATCAGCAACGCCGACACCGCGCGCGCGGCCGCACCGGCGCTGAAAGTGCTGGCCGGCATGGTGCCGTACAACGTCGCCGAGGTCGGGCCGGGACACTTCCATCGCGGCACCAACGGCGAACTGGCGGCGCAGGACGACGCGGCGCTGCGCCCATGGGTCGCGGCCTTCGCGCAGAGCGGCCTGCCGCTCGTGCTGCATGCCGACTTCGCGCCGGTGGCTTGGGGCAAGCTGCTGGTCAACCTGAACAACCCCGTCAATGCGCTGTCCGGTCGGCCGCTGCGCGAGCAGATCTACGAACGCGGCTACCGGATCTGCACCGCGGCGCTGATCGACGAGACGCTGGTCGTGCTCGGCGCCGCCGGCATCCGCCCGGCCGGCATTGCCAAGATTCCGGCGCGCGGGCTGCCGACGGCACTGCGCCTGCCGACGTCGATCTTTCGCGTGATCTCGCCGGAGGTCCGCCGCATCGACCCGCACGCGCGCTCCAGCATGGCCGACGACCTGCGGCTCGGCCGCCCGACCGAGATCAACGAGATCTGCGGCGCGGTGGTCCGCCTGGCGCGCGACATCGGCCGGGCGGCGCCGCTCAACCAGCGCATGGTCGAGCTGTTGGCCGAGCCGGCTGCCGTCCGGCCGATGTCGCCCGAGGCGTTGCAGACGGCGCTCGGACTGCGCTGAACGGGCTTACCGCGGCTCCGGTGCGAGCCGATGCAGGATCGTCCACGGGTTGACGCGCACCGGCTTGGCGCCGCGGTAGCCCCAGGCGTAGTCGGCCATCTTGCGGTCCGGCACGTGGATGTAGCTGTCCGCCATGCCGAACGCGCGGAAGACCGTGGTCTCCATCGCGTGGGCGAATCGGTCGTTCAGCGCACTGGCCGCGGCGAGGCCGAACAGGCCCAGGCTGGGATTGGAGTACTCGCGCCGCGACCCGGGGCGAGCGATCGGCGTCCAATCACGGAAATAGGCCTGCGTCGCCGCCTCGCCGACGACGGCGTCGGGGAACTGCAGCGGCAACCCGCCGGCGGTGTAGGTGCCGAGATGGAGCAGGGTGGCCTCGTCGATCGGCCGGCCTCGCAGCCACGGCAGGTACCGGCTCGGATGATCGTCGAGCGACAGCTTGCCGGTGGCTTCGGCGTAGGCGGCGAGCGTCGCAGTGAAGGTCTTGCTGACGGAGCCGACCTCGAACAGCGTCCCGGCCGTCACCGGTACCTTCGTTTCCTTCGATGCCACGCCGTAGCTGTAGACATAGGAACGCCCGTCGACGGTCACCGCGACCGCCATGCCGGGAATGTCCTGCGCGGACATCAGCGGCACGATCGCGGCATCGACGGCGGCGTGGACGCGGTCGGTGTCGTCGGCGGCACGCACGGCCCACGGCGCGACGCAAGCGAAGATCGGCAGCAGTGTCTTGAAAGCATTCCAGGCCCATGACCGCGCCCGGCGTTCGCGAAGAAACGCGCGGTGCTGAAGCCGTTCGCCCTGAGCTTGTCGAAAAGCTCTTGGATGTTGGCACCAGGGCTTCGACAAGCTCAGCCCGAACGGGCTCTGTGGCTCTTGCGGGTCCTGCTTCTTGTGAGTAAGCGCCGTGGAAAGCATCGTCGTCTCTCTGTTCCGAATGGCCCAGAGTGAGCGAGCAGCGCCGGCTCACGCGGCCGGCAGGCTGAGCGTGAAGGCCACGCCGTCCTCGACATTCGCCGCTGCGATCGTCCCGCCCATCTTGGCCATGTAGGTCCGCGCGACGAACAGGCCCTGGCCGCGCTGTCCTTCGCCCGCGGAGGCGCGATCCGACACGCCGTACTCGAAGATCGATGCGATCAGCGCCGCATCGATAAGTGGCCCGTCGTTGTGGATCGTGACGCGCACGTCGGCCACGCCGGCGTCGAGGCGGATCGCGATCGGCGACCCCGGCGAGCGGTAGCGATCCGCGTTGCGCAGCACGTGCGTGACGACGTCCTCGAGCGCATAGTCCTCGGCCCGCACCTGCACAGGTCGCCCGACCGATTCGTAGACGACGTGCTCGATGCCGGCATGCGGCGCGTTGCGCGCGACGTGCACGAGGAAGTCGTTCAGGTCGAGCACGGCCAGCTGCAAGGTCGTCGACTCCAGCGCCTCGCTCGGCGACGCCTGGCCGTACAGCACGCGCACCGCCTGCTGCATGCGGCTGATGTAGCGGCGGCTCGGGTCGTCGTCCGCGCCGTGCAGCGCCATCAGCGACTGCAGCGGCGAGACGATCTCGTGGCCGACCGCATGCCACATGTCCTTCTCCTGCGTGGTGCGGATCTGCTCGCGCCGCATGTCCTCATGAACGCGCCGCAGCAGGTCCTGCAGGCCCTGCGCGAGCACGCCCAGCTCGTCGCCGCCGGCCAGCTCGGTCATGTCGATGGACGCCAGGCTGCCGTCGGCGCGCATGCCGGTCGACACGCTCGCTGCGCGCTTCGTCAACAGCGTGATGCGGCGGATGATGCGCAGCTCGATCGCGAGCCACGTGATGCCGATCGCGAGCAGCATCGCGCCGACGAACCACGACAGGCGCGTCGCCACCGTCGCCAGACCACGGTTCACGCTGCGCTCGTCGCCGGTCAACAGCAGCTCGTAGCGGCCGAGCGGCGTCACGATGATCTCGCGCGACTCGATCGGGCCGGCGTTCTCCGACGGCAGGCGCCGGATCAGCTGCGCGAGCCACGGCGAGATCGGCGCATCGTCGACGATCGCGCCGCTGACGCCAAACAGCTCGCGGGCCGTGCCGTCCGGCCCGATCGCACGCACGCGCAAGGCCTCGCCGGGCAGCAGCAGCGCGCGCAGGTCGACAAGCGAGAACGGCGCCACCGCGCCGGCCGCATCGCTGTCGAACAAGGGCGCATCGCTGCCGGGCGGGTACAGCCTGAGGCGCACCCGCATCGCATCGAGATCGGGCGGCGGCCAGACGAGCCGCTTCTGCGCGAGCGCGTCGCGAAAAACCTCGACCGGCAGGCGCACCGACACATAGGCGCGCTTCGCACAACCCGACGTCTCGGACGCGGCAGCGTCGATGCAGCGACCCTCCTGCCACAGCCAGCCGCGGAAGTCGCGCACCGGCCGCGATGCCGGCGTGATCGGCTGGTCGGCAACGAAGCCGGTGAGGCGCCCTCGGCGGCCGCCCTGGCCGTCGTCGGCATTCGCTTCGAACGGGGCCATCCATGCATAGTGCTCGCCACGCGTCTCGAGGTCGACGCGCACGCGGTGTGCGTGCGTCAAGTCGAGCTCGCCCGGTACATGGGCGACCAGATCGCCGACCGCCAGGCTGCCCACCAGGTAGACGAACGCGCCCGCATAGGGATTGCTGCCGACGCCGGCACACAAGGTCGCGCCGTCGGCGTATTGCACGCGGCAGCCTGCCATCTCGACCGCCTGCTGCGCCTTCGCGCGGTCGTCGAAATCGATCGCCGAGAACGGCAGCACCAGCGGCCGGAGCGGCGTGGCGGGCCGGTCGGCCATCGAAGGATTGAGCAGCGCGAGCTGCCCGGTCGGATGACGCAGCCGCGCGGCGATCTGCGCCTGGTTCTTGCGCAGGCCTTCGGCATAGTCGCGCTGGCTGCGGCGCTTCTCGTCCTGCAGCACGCCGACCGCGAGCGCCAGCGTCGCGAACGCGAGCAGCGCGAAGGCACCGCGGAAGAAGACGCGCAGCCCGAACGGCACGCGCCCCGGCAGGCGCAGCCGCATCCTCATCGCGGCCGGTCGACGACCCAGCGGAAGCCGCGCATCGGCACGTTCTCGATGCCGTCGAACGATGCGTCGAGCTCGCGGAAGGCGTCGCGGATCGTGCTGACGTGCTTTCGGATGTTGTCGCGGTTGCGGCCGCTCTTGACGACCTGGAACAGCTCCTCGTACGACACCACGTCGCCGCGCCGCGCATGCAGCGCCGCGAGGATGCGCTGCGCGGTGAGCGGCAGGTTGACGCGCTGGCCGCGCCACAGCGCCGCGCCCTGGCGCAGCGGATCGAGCGACAGCTCGGCATCGGCCGGCACGGGCGCCACTGCGGCACCGCGTTGCTTCGCGGCACGCAGAATCTCGAGGAAGGTGTCGATGAAGTCGGCCTCGCCGAAGGTCGTCTTCTGCAGGTAGTCCCAGGCGTCGAGCGCCTTCATGATGCCGCGGTAGATCGCGGCCGGCATCGCCGAGACGACCAGCACCGGCGTGCCGGCGCGCTTGTTGATCGCGTTGATGATCGCGACGCCGGCATGGCGCTCGCGCCCGAGCTCGATGTCGAGCACGACGACGTCGTAGGCGGTGCGCGCGATCGCGGCCTCGGCATCGTCGCGGCTGAACCACTGGTCGACCGCGATGCCGGGACGCGCCGACTCGATCCAGGCCTTGAGCTGGTTGCTCGTCGGCAGGTCGTCCTCGATCACGGCGACGCGGGTCATAAATCGATTATCGAGGCGGCCTCGGGCGCTTCGAGCCTTGTTGCTGTGAGTCTTTCTTCCGGACCCGGAAGGCGCACCGCCGGCGCGTCGCGAAAGTCGCCCCGCTGCCGCATTGAGTGCTCCGCGGTGTCTTCGAAGAATGGGCTGCACGAGAGACGAAGACGCTCTCGGCAACCCCAAGGACCGCCACCATGAACCCCAAGCTGCAACAGATCCTGCAATCGATACGCGCCGCCTACGGCCGCGCCTGGCAACAGACGCGCGGCGCCGCGGCACGCAGCGGCCGTGCCGTCGCGGCCGGACGCGCGACCATCGTCGGCCTCGCTGTCGCCGCCGGCGGCGCTTACGTGCTGATCCAGCATCCTCCGCTCAAGAGCGTGCCGCACGGCGACGTCGGCGTGCGCACCAACGAGCTGACCGGCGGCACCGCCGAGTTCCGCGAAGGCAGCGTGCTGGTGCTGCCCGCCCTGCACGACCTGCGCACCTATCCCCTGCGCGATCAGGTCTACCGCCCGGTGCAGGGCCGGCGCGCCGACGGCGATGCGCCGTTCCAGTCGGTCGAAGGACTGTCGCTCGGCGTCGACCTCGCGGTGCGCTATGCGCTCGACCCGGCCCGCATCACCGCGATCGCGAAGAACCTGCCCGACGACATCGGCGGCCAGATCGTGCAGCCGGCGGTGCAGGGCGTGGTCTACAAGACCTTCGCGCGCTACACCGTGCGCGAGATCTTCTCGACCAAGCGGGTCGAGATCCAGCAATCGATCGAGGCCGAGTTGCGCGGCAAGCTCGCGGCCGACGGCGTGCTGCTGCGCGGCGTGCAGATGGGCAAGGTCGACCTGCCGGCCGACTACCGCCAGGGCCTCGACAACCTGCTCGCCGAGGAGCTCGCGGCCGACAAGATGCGCTACACGCTCGAGCTGAAGCAGAAGCAGGTCGCCGAGACCGAGCTCGTCGCGCAGGCCGACAAGGTGCGGCGCGAGACCGCTGCGGCAGCAGCCGCGAGCGAGGCCGTGATCGCGGCGCGCGGCCAGGAAGAGGCGATGAAGCACGTGCTGCCGTTCAAGCAGAAGCAGATCGAGCAGCGCCAGCTCGAAGCCGAGGCCGAGAAGGCGTCGCGCATCAAGCTCGCCGAGGCGAATGCGCAGGCGCGCAGGATCGAAGCCGATGGCGAGGCCGCATCGCGCCAGAAGCTCGCCGATGCCGAGGCCTACCGGCTCGACCGCGTCGGCAAGATCGAGAGCGAGCAGATGGCCCGCGACGGCGAGCTCGTGAGCCGCCATCCGCTGCTGATTCAGAAGACCATTGCCGACAAGCTCTCGGACAAGATCCAGGTCATCATCGCGCCGCCCGGTACCGACGGGAAGTTTCTCGCGGCCGGCTTGATCGGCGGCAGCGACAAGCCCGCCGCGCCGGCCCAAGCCACCGACGCGCAAGGAGCGGAATGATGCTGCTCGCTGCCGCCCTGGCGTCCGTCGCCATCGTCACGCAGGACCAGGCCGCGCTGCGGAATGCGCCGCGCGATGCAGCCGCACCGCAAGCCGTGCTGTGGCAAGGCGACCTGCTCGAGATCCGCGGCCAGCGCGTCGACTACCTGCAGGTCTACGACCATCGACGCGAGCGCGCCGGCTATGTGCTGGCATCGCAGGTACGCACCACGTCGCTCACGCCCGCCGAAGCACCCGAGCTGCTCGCGGTGACGCGCTTCCTGCGCGACACCCCGGGCTCGGAAGCGCTCGGCATCGCCTATGCGGCCGCCTACCTGAAGGCGGCGCCGGCGGGCACGATAGGCGCGGAGCCGTTCGACGCGATCACCACGATGGCCGAGCGGCTCGCACGGCGCGCCGCGCAGAAGCAGGGCAGCGATGCGACCGCAGCGGCGCGCCTCGACATCGCGGCGGCCTATGGCGTGCAGTTCAAGAGCTATGCACAGGGCGATGCGATCCGCCTCTGCTATGACGGCGACGCCGCAAGGCGCGTCTACACGTATGCACCGACGCCTGAGCAGGCGGCACGCGCGGCACTCGCGCTGACGCGCCACGATTGCGTCGATCCGGCATTGCGGCCGCTCGAGCGTGCACAGATCGACGAGGGTCGCGCCGAGCTGCTCGATCGCCTCGATGCGGCCGCCGAGCTGCCGGGAGTCTTGAAGAACCGTCTGCATCTGCGCCGTGCCGGCGTCTGGTCGGCGATCGCTTACGAGCGTGCACGGCGCGCCGACAACGGCATGCGCCAGGCAGCGCAGCGCGCGATCGACGAGCTCGCGGCGGTCGACAAGAACGAGCTGACCGACGACGACAACACCGAGTACATCGACGCCGCGATCCGCGTCGGCGCATCGCGCTGGGCCGCGGACTTGCCGGTGGCCGCGGGCGAGAGCGTCCGCGCGAGCATCGTCACCGAGCCCGGCGAGCCGGGTCAGACCTGCGTGCTGCTGGTCGATGCGCAGCACGGCCGCGCCACGCCGCTGGTGCGCCGTTGCACCTACGGCGTCGCCTGGACCGCGTCGGCCAGCACCAGTCCGGACGGTCGCGCCGTCGCGCTCGCGGTGCAGCCGCTGGCGACGTGGCGCGAGCTCTGGGTCTTCCGTGCTCAGGGCGACGGCTGGACCTTGGACGTGCTGCCGCCCGCGGCCGCCGATCCCGAACTCGGCTACATCGAATTCGCCGGCTGGGTGCCGGGCGGCGACAAGATGTTGCTCGCACGCGAGGCACGCATCGACGGGCGCGCCAGGCGCAGCTTCGAAGTGACGAATCTCGCAACGCTGGCGGCCGACAAGCAGGCCAGCACGCCAAGCCTGCTCGCACTGTTCGGCAAGTGGCAGGACCCGGCGTGGAAGCGTTCGACCGTCAGCGTGCGGTAGCGCTTGCTCGCCAAAGCACCGATGAATCGAGCAAAAAGTAGGAAATCCCTTGTCCAGGGTAGTCCCGCAAGCGCAGACCGCCTGCCAGAATCGACCTCCCGCGCCTTTCAGGCTGCCCGTCCTGGGCTGCGCCGGCGTGCCACGTTCCAGACCATGCCGGCGATCGACACCATCACCTCGGCCGCGGCCGACGACGACTACCGCTCGAGTCACGTCGCCAGCGGCGACACCTACGACGCGCGCCTCGCCGATTCGCCGTTCGACAACTACATGGCGGCGTGGGAGCAGCGCCTGCTGCCCGGACTGATCCGGCGCTTCTATCCCGACGGCATCGACCGCTACCTCGATTTCGCCTGCGGCACCGGCCGCATCACGCAGCAGATCGCGCCGCTCGCCAAGCACTCGACCGCGGTCGACATCTCTCCCGGCATGCTCGAGCAGGCCCGCGCCAAGTGTCCCGACACGCGCTTCCTGGTCGCCGACCTCACGCAGGATTCGATCGACATCGGGCAGTTCGACCTCGCGAGCGCGTTCCGCTTCTTCGGCAACGCGCAAGACGAACTGCGCGAGGGCGCACTCGGCGCGATCGTGCGGCGCCTCGCACCGGGCGGCCACCTGCTCATCAACAGCCACCGCAACCCGCGCGCCTTCTACGCGGTGTTCGAGAAGATGACCGGCGGCACCGCGATGGCCGGCATGGACCTGACCTTGCCGAAGCTGCGCGGGCTGCTCGAGCGCCATGGCCTCGAGATCGTCGCCCTGCGGCCGATCGGCGCCTGGATGTACCGCACGCGCATCATGCTGACGACCCAGCCCGATGCGCCGCGCGCGCTGCGCAACGAGGCCTTGTTCAGCAGCCCGCTGTTCGGGCCGATCGCACCGGATGCCCTCATCGTCGCCAGGAAGCGCTGACGTCGGCCACGCAGGCGGCCTGCACGCCTCGACCGCCGACATCCAGTACCCGTACACCGAGGGTGCGGCACGGCTGCGCGTGCTGTACCGCCTGCACGATGCGCCCGAGCCGAAGCGGCTGCTGATCGTCGCGGCGTCGTCCGACGACGAGCAACTCGCCGAGGAGTGGGAAGGCGGCGTCACGTTCGCCGGCCTCGACGACGGACGGGCCCTCCTCGATCAAGACGGCGCGCGCTACGACGCGATCGCATTGCCGGCGGTGCTCGGCGTGACGTCGAGCGCCGTGCGCGGCACGCAGGGCCGCTGGCCCAATGCGGAGCTGCTGAAGCGCGCCGGCGCCGCATTGGCACCGGGCGGCCTCGTCGTCGGCCACATGACCCATGGACGCGCGCTGCGCGGCCTCGCGCGCGCCGATCGCAGCCTGGCGCTGGCGGCCGCAGCGTTGTCCGCCGACGGCATCACCGGCGCGATGGCCTGCCGGCGCGCACTCGCCCGCGCCGGCTTCCAGCAGGCCGAGTGCTACTACGTGCAGCCGACGATCGCCGATCCGATGGCGCTGATCCCGTCCGATGCCGCGGCATCGCGTGCGCACTTCCTGCGCGCGGTGCGCTCGTCGCGCGGCGGCTATTCGCTGCCGGGCTACGCGGCGCGCATCGCGCTGGCACGGCTCGGCCTCGCGGGCCTGCTGCAGTCCGACCTGTTCTTCTGGGCGCGCAAGCCATGCTGACGCGCGTGCTGGACCTGCTCGCCAAGGAACGCTGGTTCGACACCCGGGCGCCGTTCGAGCACACGATCCACCTGACGCGCGGCGCCTGCCTGTGGCTGCTGCTGTCGCGCCGCGGCGTCTGCGACACCTACGTGAAGTTCACCGACCGCATGAGCCTGCGCGCCGAGGCCGCGCGCTATGCGGCGGCGAGCCGCAGCTATCCGTCGCTGGTGCCGCCGTTCATCGGCTACGCGACCGACGGGCCGCTCGAAGTCCTGGTGTGTCGCGCGATCGACTACCGCGCCGTCGAGCGTTCGTTCCTGCTCGAAGCCGGCGCCGACCATCGGGCGATCGGCGATCTCGTTTCCTACTTCGCAGCGATGCCGTCGGCTGCGGCCGGCCGCGAGATCGAGACGCCACGCACCGCGCAGCTCTTCGATGCGATCGCCGCGTACCAGGCCGCACGCGCCGTGCAGCCGGCCGGCCGGCCGCCACGGATCGCGGGCGACGCGGCCGCCCGCATCGCGGCGCTGCCGACGATGCCGCAGCACGGCGACTTCGTGCTCAACAATCTCGGCCGGCTGAGCGGCGACCACCTCGTGCTGTTCGACTGGGAAGACTTCGGCGCGGTCGCACTGGCCGGACTCGATCTCTTCACGCTCGAGCTGTCGCTGGCGGGCGATGCGGCGCAGCTGCTCGCGAACCGCGCGCATCGCCCCGCCGGCCTGCAACGCGTCGTCGACGAAGCCTGCGTAGCGATGCGGCTGAAGCGCACCGACTACGAGGCGCTGACGCCGGCGTATGCGCTGGTGTTCCGCTACCTGAAGCGCAACTACGGCAGCGAAGCCCGGGCACGCGTCGACCGCCTGCTGCGCGCGCTCGACGATCAGCCGGCGCTCGCCTGAGCCGCCACGACACGACCCGCCTCGATGCCGATCACCTCGTCGGCGAACGCGGCCACGTCGGCTTCGTCGTGCGTGATCAGCATCATCGGTATGCCGACCTGCCGCTGCAGCTCGGCGAGCTCGCGCCGCAAGTGCACGCGCAGCCGCGCGTCGAGCGCGGCGAACGGCTCGTCGAGCAACAGCGCGCGGGGCCCGTTGACGAGCGCGCGCGCGAGCGCGGTGCGCTGGCGCTGGCCGCCGGAGAGCTGGTCCGGATAGTTGCCCGCCTGCGCTTCGAGCTCGAAGGTCTGGAGCCAGCGCTGCACCGCCACGGGCCGCTCGCGCCGCGACGGATTGCGCCAGCCGCCGTGCAGCGCGAAGCCGATGTTCTGCGCCACCGTCAGATGCGGGAACAACGCATAGTCCTGGAACAGATAGGCCAGGCGCCGCCGCTGCGGCGCGGCATCGACGTTCGTGCCGCTGTCGAACAGCGTCTCGCCGGCGACCCGCACATGGCCGCTGTCGGGCTCGAGCAAGCCCGCGACCGCCTTCAACGTCAGGCTCTTGCCGGCACCCGACGGACCGAACAGCACGAGCCGCCGCGCATCGCTCGCGAACGCTACATCGAGCTCGAAACGATGACCGTCGGCCGCCGCCAGGCGCTTGCGCACCGCGACGTCCCAGACCGGCATCGCGTCCATCACGGCCGCCCCGGCATGCGCACCGGCGCGAGGCGGCCGGCGGCCAGCAGCACCACGATGCAGGTCGCCGACGTGATCAGCACCAGCAGGTTCGCGATGTCGTCCTGGCCGGCCTGCACCGCCTCGTAGACCGCGATCGACAAGGTCTGCGTGCGGCCCGGGATGCTGCCGGCGACCATCAAGGTCGCGCCGAACTCGCCGAGCGCGCGCGCGAACGCGAGCAGCACGCCGGCGAGGATGCCGCGCCACGCGAGCGGCAGGGTCACGCGGAAGAAGATGCCGGTCTCGGACACGCCGAGCACGCGCGCCGCCTGCTCCATCTGCGGATCGACGCCTTCGAACGCCGCGCGCGCCGACTTGCAGACGAACGGAAACGCCACCACCGACGCGGCGATCACCGCGCCCTGCCACGTGAAGATCAGGTGGATGCCCAGCGTGCGGTCGAGCCAGCCGCCGATCACGCCGCGCCGGCCGATCACGACCAAGAGGTAGTAGCCGAGCACCGTCGGCGGCAGCACCATCGGCAACAGCAGCACCGAATCGAGCAGCTCACGTCCGATGAACGGCCGCCGCGACAGCGCATAGCCGACCGCGATGCCGAGCACCGCGGCGATCAGCGTCGCCCACAGCGCGACCTTCAGCGACAGGCCGAGCGCGATCCAGGCCGGCTCCACGCCGCGGTCCGCGAACCCGATCGGTCAGGGCTTGCCGAAGCCGTACTTCGCGAGCACCGCCTGCGCCGGCGCCGACTGGATGTAGGCGACGAACTTGCGCGCCTCGGCGGCGTTCGGGCTCGCCGCGAGCGGCGCGATCGGGTAGAGCACCGGCGTCTCGCTCGGCACCGCGAAGGCTTGCTTGACCTTGTCCGGCATCAGCGCCGCATCGGTCGCATAGACGAAGCCGGCGTCGACCTCGCCGCGCGCGACGTAGTCGAGCGCCTGGCGCACCGACGTCGCGTTGACGAACTTGGGCTCGAGCACCGACCAGAGCTGCGCCTTCTCGAGCACGCCCCGGGTGTAGCGGCCGACCGGCACCGAGGCCGGCTGACCGATCGCGATGCGCTTGATCGCGGGGGCGTTCAGGTCTTGCAAGGTCGCCGGCGTCTGCCTGGCGTCCGACGGCACGATCACGACGAGCGCATTGCGCACGAAGTCCTGGCGGTCCTCGGCCTTCACGAGCTGCTGCTTCTGCGCCTCGTCCATCGTCGCCTCGTCGGCGCTCGCGAACACGTCCACCGGCGCGCCGCCCTTGGCCATCTGCTGCAGCAGGGTTCCCGACGCGCCGAAGTTGAACAGCACCTTGGTCCCCGGGTTCTGCGCTTCATAGGCCGTGCCGATCTCCTTGAAGGCGTTCGTCAGGCTGGCGGCGGCCGACACCGTGAGGTCGGCGGCCGGCGCCGCCTGGGTCGCGACGGCGAAGGCGCAGGCGAGCGCGGCGCGGGCGAAGAGTCGGGTCATATCGCAAGCTTCCTCGTGGTTTCGTCGTGTGGCGCGGCCCGTCCATGCGGGTACGCGGGCCGTCCCGAAATATAAGACGAAACATGTCGCCGGCCGGGCAAGCCCGAAATCCGCGCGACCTGCCAAGATCGCGCCTTCCACGACCCAGCCTTGCGGAGCCGCCGTATGAGCGCGTTGTTCGAGCCGTTGCAGATCGGCCGCCTGTCTCTCGCCAACCGCATCGTCATCGCGCCGATGTGCCAGTACTCGGCGGACGACGGCCGCATGAACGACTGGCACACGATCCACCTCGGCCACCTCGCGCTGTCGGGCGCCGGGCTGCTGATCGTCGAGGCGACCGCGGTCACGGTCGAAGGCCGCATCACGAACGGCTGCGTCGGCCTGTACGACGATGCGACCGAGGCCGCGCTCGGCCGCACCTGGGCCGCGGTCCGGGCGGCCTCGCCGATGCCGCTCGCGATCCAGCTCGCGCATGCCGGCCGCAAGGCGTCGAGCCGCCGGCCGTGGGAAGGCGGGCTGCAGATCCCGCTCGGCGAGCCCGGAAGCTGGCGCGCGGTCGCGCCGTCGGCGGTGCCGCATGCGGCCGGCGAGGACGCCCCGGTCGCGCTCGATCTCGAGGGTCTCGCGCGCCTCCGGCAGGCGTTCGCCGAGGCGGCCCGGCGCGCTGCGCGACTCGGCTTCGACGGCATCGAGATCCATGCCGCGCACGGCTACTTGCTGCACCAGTTCCTGTCGCCGATCGCGAACCATCGCGATGACGCCTACGGCGGCCATCTCGAGAACCGCATGCGCTTCCCGCTCGAGGTCTTCGATGCGGTGCGCGATGCGTTCCCGGCCGACAAGCCGGTCTGGGTGCGCGTGTCGGCGACCGACTGGGTGCCCGATGCCTGGGACATCGACGGCACCGTCGCGTTCGCGCAGGCGCTGAAGGCACGCGGCTGCGCGGCCATCCACGTCAGCTCGGGCGGCGTCTCGCCGAAGCAGGCGATCAAGCTCGGGCCGGGCTACCAGGTGCCGTATGCGGCGCGCGTGAAGGCCGAGGTCGGCCTGCCGACGGTCGCGGTCGGCCTGATCACCGAAGCCGAGCAGGCCGACGCGATCGTCGCGGGCGGCGAGGCCGACGCGGTGTCGCTCGCCCGCGCGATGCTCTACGACCCGCGCTGGCCATGGCATGCCGCCGCCCAGCTCGGCGCGCAGGTGCGGGCGCCGCATCAGTACTGGCGCTCGCAGCCACGCGAGCTGAAGGACCTGTTCGAGAAAGCGTCGTTCGGCGCGCGTTGACGCGCAAGGCCGTGGTGCGCGCCGCGATCGAACCCATGCGGATCAGCTGCCGGCATTGTTCGGATCGCGCCAGGCCCGTTCGAACGGCAGCCGCCAGGCGTGCGGCGCGATCAGCTGGTGGATCGACTTCGGCCCCCATGACCCCGGCGGATAGAGCCGCACCGGCGGCGGCGCTTCGAGCAGCGGGACCGACACTTCCCACAGCCGCTCGATGCCTTCGGCGGTCGTGAAGAGCGTGCGGTCGCCGCGCATCGCATCGAGGATCAGCCGCTCATAGGCTTCGAGCACGTCGCCGATCAGCCCGGTGTCGTGCATCGCGAACTGCAGGCTCAGCTTGTCGAGCCGCATCCCCGGTCCGGGCCGCTTGCCGTAGAACGACAGCGACATCTTCGATGCGTCGGCGAGGTCGAACGTCAGATGATCGGGCCCTTGCGCGCCGACGCCCGAGCCGGGCGGGAACATGCTCTTCGGCGGCTCGCGGAACGCGATCGAGATGATGCGCTGGCCTTCGGCCATCGTCTTGCCGGTGCGCAGGAAGAACGGCACGCCGGCCCAGCGCCAGTTGTCGATGTAGCACTTGAGCGCGATGAAGGTCTCGGTCTCCGACTCGGGATCCACGCCTTCCTCGTCGCGGTAGCCGGTGTACTGGCCGCGCACGACGTTGGCCGGCTGGATCGGCAGCATGCAGCGGAAGACCTTGTTCTTCTCCTCGCTGATCGGCTGCGGCTCGAGCGCGGTCGGCGGCTCCATCGCCATGAACGCGAGGATCTGGAACAGGTGCGTGACGACCATGTCGCGGTAGGCGCCGGTCTGCTCGTAGAACGCCGAACGCTTGCCGAGGCCGAGCGTCTCGGGCACGTCGATCTGCACGTGGTCGATGAAGTTGCGGTTCCAGATCGGCTCGAACAGGCCGTTGGCGAAGCGGAACGCGAGGATGTTCTGCGCCGGCTCCTTGCCGAGGAAGTGGTCGATGCGGAAGATGCGCTCTTCGTCGAACACCTCGTGCAGCCGTGCGTTCAGCGACTTGGCGCTGGCGAGGTCGGTGCCGAAGGGCTTCTCCATCACGATGCGCGAGCGCTCGACGAGGCCGGCCTCGCCGAGCAGGCGCACGGCCGGCAACGCAGCACTCGGCGGCACGCTCAGGTAGTGCAGCCGCTGCACCTCGCCGGTCAGCGACTGCTCGGCGCGCTCGACCGCCGCCTTCAGTACCTCCGCACCGGCGGCCAGCGGCACGTAGTCGAGACCGGCAGCGAAGCGGTCCCAGGCTGCAACGTCGACCCGGCGGCTCGCGAATTCGTCGAGCGCGGCGCGCGCGAACGCGCGAAAGCCGCTCGCATCCATGTCGTCGAGCGACACGCCGATGATGCGGCACCCGGGGATGAAGCCGGCGCTGGCGAGATGGAACAGCCCGGGCAGCAGCTTGCGCTTCGACAGATCGCCGGTCGCGCCGACCAGCACGACGACCTGGGGATGTTTCGGGCCGACGCCCGGAGGAACCTTAGCCACCTTGTTCATCCCTTCATGATGCGCGCGCGGCGGACCGTCCGCCTCGGGTCTGGACCGCATTCGCCTGCATGCAAGTCGCGGGCCCGTGACCGCTTCCGCAGGCCATGCGTCACCGCGGCGCGGCGGCCAGGATCCGCGCCGCGAGGGCATCGTAGTCGCCGCCGAAATGATGCCCGCCCGCGAGCGGCATCCCGCGCGCATGCAGCGGCACGAGCTCCGGGCACAGCGAGTCGCGCTCGGTCTCGCCATAGACGCACAGCGTGCCGGCCGCGAGCAGCTTCTGCGCCTCGGGTGCGATCGGGAGATCGCCGCTCGGGCCGATCCAGTTGGACACATGGAACTCGAACGACGCCTTCTGCCCCGGCCCGAGCAGCGCGGCGAGCACGACGTGGGCCCGCGTCGCGGCCGGCAGCCGGTTGAGCGCGAACGGCAGCACGTCGGCGCCTTGCGAATAGCCGACGAGGATCACGTCGCTGCGCTGCCAGCGCGCCGCGTAGTAGCGCACGACGCGATCGAGGTCGGCAGCCAGTCCGTCGGGCGTGCGCCTGGACCAGAAGTAGCGCAGCGAATCGAGGCCGGCGACCGGAATGCCTTCGGTCGCGAAGGCCGCGGCCAGGCTCTTGTCGATGCCGGCCCAGCCGCCATCGCCGGACAGCAGCACGACGAAGCGCTTGCCGCCGGCGCCCGGCGCGACCGGCACCTCGACCACCGGCAGGTCGGCGAGCTGCGCCGGCGGCGCGGCCAGCGCGCTGTGGTGCCTTGCCAGCGTGTCGAAGGCGGCCTCCAGCCCGGTCGCGGCCAACGTGGCGCCCGGCACCTGGCGCACGAACGATGGCGCCGCCGCGGCCGAACACGCCGGCGGCGCGTCGCCCGCCTCGGGCAACGCGGTCCACGGCGCCGACAGCGCGACGGTCGCGGGCAGGAGTTCGAGACCCGCCGAAGCCGCCTGCCAGCGCAGCACCGGCCCGGCACACGGCGGCAACGCGAGCGCGAGCTGCGGGCAGAAGCCGGCCGAGATCACGGAGGCGAACGTGCCCGCCGGCGCCTGCGCCGCGACCGCATAGACGAGCGCCGCCGCGCTGCCGTTGCCGACCAGCATCGGCAGCAGGTAGGTCGGCAGGTGCTGCTCGGCCTGCACCGAGCGCGCGAGGTTCTCGAACGCGCCGGCCAGGTAGGTGCAGCGGCTGCTCTGCGCGACGAGCCGGCGGTAGAACGGCGCGAACGGCACCACGGCCACCATCGCGCCGGCGCCGACCGCATGGGCCGCCAGCCGTTGCTCGGCCGCGCTCGGAACGTCGCCCGCGATCACGAGCAGCACGAACTGGCGCACGTCGCCGGCCGGTCGCTGCACCTGCACGTCGCTGAAGAGACCATGCGACAGCGTCGTCGCCGGCGCCATGGTCTGGGCTTGCGCCGCAGCGCCCAGCAGCAGCGACATGAGCCATAAAGCGATGCGCGCCATCACTTGGCGAGCACTCCCTTGACGCCGCCGCCGATCAAGGTCGCCACGTCGGCGAGCACCAGCACCGGCGTCAGGCCGCCGGCCGATGCGAGATAGCGCGCTTCCCAGACCGGCTCGAACTTGTCCTTGAAGCTGTGCAGGCCGCGGAAGTTGTAGTAGCGATCGCCGTAGTCGTAGAGCAGCCGGCCGAGGCGCTGCCAGCGCGGTGCCTTGCGGCGCTCGGCCATGCCGGCCATCGGCGACATGCCGAGCCCGAAGCGCTCGTAACCCGCGGCTTGCAGATGCAGCATGATCTTCGCGAACAGGAAGTCCATCGTGCCTGGCGGCGCACCCGGACGGTAGCGCATCAGGTCGATGCTGGCTTCCTCCTTCGCATCGGTGGCGAGCAGGTTCGCGAAGGCCAGCACCTCGTCGCCGCGTCGCACCAGCGCGATCGGCAGGCGCTGCAGGTAGTCGGCGTCGAAGCGGCCGACCGAGTAGCCTTTCTCGCGGCCGCGCTGCTCGGCGAGCCAGGCGTCGGAGATCTCGCGCAAGGTCGGCAGCCAGGCCGCGACGCCAGGCGGATCGACGACGTCGAACGTCAGGCCCTCGCGCTCGCCGCGGTTGACGCCCGAGCGCAGGTTGGCGCGCTTGCCCCCCTTCAGGCTGAACTCGGGCAGCCGCACGTGCGCATGCTCGCCGAGCTTCAGCACATGCAGCCCGCAATCGAGGTAGAGCGGCAGGTCCGTCGGCCGCACCTGGTAGAAGGCGGCACGGCCGCCATGGTCGGACGCCAGCTCGATGAACTGCCACACCAGGTCGGCGAACTCGTGGGCGTCGCCGAACGGACCGAACAGCGACACCCACGAGCGCCCCTGCTTGCCGTACATCAGGAAGCTCCGCCCCGACGCCGAGAACAGCAGGTGCTTGTCGCCCATCAGCACGTAGCAGGCATCCGACGACGAATGGGCGAGCGCGATCCGGCCGGCGCGCTCGAGGTCGCCGGGCGACGCCTCGGCGAGCTCGCCGGCGGGCGGCCGCATCAGCTGCCACAGGCCGAACGCGCCGGCCGCCAGCGCCACGCCCATCAGCGCGCGCAGCGAGCGCGGCGCCTGGCCGTCGAGCTCGAACTGCCACCACAGGTGGCTGCTGTAGGCGACCTCGCGGTAGGCGAAGAACAGGATCCAGGCCGCGGCCGCGAGCACGCCGCCGAGGGCCATCAGCCATTCGGGCTCCAGATGCTGGTCGAACAGCGACGAGCGCCGGTCGAACTGGCGGCGCGAGATCACGAGCAGCAGCGCCAGGGTCAGCAACAGCACCGCCTCGTTCAACGCGATGCCCTTCGGCAGCGCCAGCACGCCGGCGACGATGGACAGCACGAGCGCGGCCCACCACGCGGCGTCGAGCTGGTGCAGCAGGCCGCGCGCGACGAGCAGCAGGCCGAGGCCGGCGATGCTGCCGAGCAGGTGCGAGGCCTCGATGATCGGCAGCGGCACATGGAACGCGGCCAGCACGTCGCGCGCGTCCTCGGTGAACGGCGTGACGCCCGAGACGATCAGCCAGACGCCCGCCACCAGCGCGAGGGCCGCCATCAGCCGCGGGCTCTGGTGCACCGCGAGCCGTCCGACCGGCGCCGCGACGCCCGAGCGCAGCTCGTAGGTCACGAGCACGCCCGCTGCCAGCACCAGCGGCAGCACGTAGTAGACGCCGCGGTAGAGCAGCAGCGCGCCGAGCATGGTGTCGTGCGGCACGCCGGTGCCGGCCGCCAGCAGCATCACCGCTTCGAACACGCCGACGCCGCCGGGCACATGGCTGATCAGGCTCGCCGTGACCGCGACCGCATAGACGCACATGAAGGTCGGCAGCGCGAGATCGCCGTGCGGCAGCAGGAACCACAGCGCCAGGCCCGATGCACCGAGCTCGCAGGCCGAGATCACGAGCTGGCGCAAGGCCTCGCGCAAGGTCGGCAGGCGCATGCTCCAGGCGCGGCCGAGCAGGCCGAACGCGAGCACGCGGCGGCGCGCGCACAGCCAGAGGAAGCCGGCGAGCGCCGCCAGCATCAGCAGCGCCGACACGCGCGGCAGCCACGCCGGCACGTGCAGCAGCGGAGCGATCGCCGTGCCGCCCCACAGCAGGCCGAACGCACCGAACACCAGCATGCCGAGGCTGAAGGCGGCGGTGTTGAACGCGATGACGCGCGCGACCAGCGCCGGCTCGATGCCGGCGGCAGCGTACAGCCGCATGCGCACGGCGCCGCCCGACAGCGGCCCGAGGCCGATCGTGTTCGACAGCGCATAGGCGACGAACGACGTCAGCAGCACCGTCGGGCGCGCGACCTTCGCGCCGACGTGGCGCAGCGCCGATGCGTCGTATTCGGTCAACGCGGCATAGCTCGCGAGCGTCGCGACGATGGCCGCCGCGATCGCCGGGTCGGGCGTCGCGCTCACCGCGGCCATGATGTCGTGGTAGCGCACCATGCGCAGCGAGCGGCGCAGCGCGATGCCGATCGCGACGATGAGCGCCGTGCCGACCGCCGCATACACCCAGGGCCGCAGCCGCGGCCACCACTCGCCGAGGCCCTCGCGCAAGCGATCAGGCAACAGCGTCCGGGCCGGGGGCAGCGCAGGATCCTGGTCGAGCACGAGGGCGGATGTCCGGGGGATTTCGAGGGCGCGAATTATCGAGCCTGGGATCGAGCCTGGGGCGCCGGCAGGCGATCCGGGCCATGCGCCTTGCCGTCCGTCGGCGGCGACGCGGCGCAGACGCAATCCGGCCACATGCCGCTGTTAGAGTCGTTGCCCGCCCAGCAACCACTCCGGGAGACCACCCATGGACGTCCAGCAACTCGTTTCCGAATTCCTCGCCTCCGACCACGGCGCCCAGGCCGTCCAGGCGCTGGGCGCACAAGGCGTGAATGCCGACGATGCGCAGCAGATCCTCGCGCATGCGGCCGCCGGCGCCGCCGAGCATGTCGAGACCACCGCACCGAGCGGCGGCCTGCTCGGCGAGCACGCGGGCAAGAGCTTCTTCTCCGCATTCGCCGCCGGGCTGGTGCGCGGCGATGGCTTCTTCAAGTCGCTCGAGGAAGGCGGCGAAGGCGTGATGACGGGGCGTGTCGCCGAGGCGATCGCGGTACGCGCCGGCATCGATCCGGCCACCGCGTCGACCCTGGCCGCGGCGGCGACCCCTTTTGTGGTGGGGTTCCTCAAGCAACGACTCGGCTGAGGGCGATCAGCGCCTGATCAGCGCCTGAAGTGGCCCTCGCGGTCGATGATCGACAGATCGGAGAAGTCCAGCCCGCTGTGGTTGGTCGGGCTGTAGTTCAGCTCCATGCCGCCGAGGTCATAGCGGCTCATGCCGTTCAGCGCGGCGATGAGCTTCTCGCGCGTCGGCGCCGGGCCGGCGCGCTTCAGGCCTTCGACCAATACCTTCGCCGCAGCGTAGCCTTCCATCATCGCCGGCGACAGCTCGCCGGCGCCCTTGGCCTTGAGCAGCGCTGCCGCCTCGGCGACCAAAGGGGTCGCGGCCGAACGCTCCGACGGGAACACCTGCGACACGATCGTGCCGTAGGCGTAGTCGCCCATCTGCTTGACGAAGCCGCTCGCGGCGTTGTTCGACAGCGTGACGACCTGCGCCTTCGAGCCGGCCTGGCGGATCGCCTTGACGCCGTCGGCCACCGCCTGCCCTGAAGCCAGGAACAGCACCGCCTGCGCCTGCGACTGCGCGACCTTCGGCGCGATCGCGCTGAAGTCGGGCTTGCTGCGATCGAACTTCGCCTGCAGCACCGGCGTCAGGTGCGCGGCTTCGAGGCCCTTGGCCGCGCCCGCGGTCGCGTCGGCGCCGAACGAATCGTCGACCCGCACGATTGCAATGCGCGTGATGCCGATCGTCGCGAGGTGCCGCACCGCGCGCTCGGCCTCGCGCTGGTAGCTGGCGCGCACGTTGAAGATGTACGGGTTGACCGGCCGGTGCATGATCATCGCGCCGGTCGACGGCGCCACCAGCGGCACCTTGTACTCGGCCAGCAGCGGCGCGATCGCTTCGTTGTGCGGCGTGCCGCGCGTCAGGAACAGCGCCGTGACCTTGCGGTCGACGATCAGCTTGCGCGCGTTCTCGGCGGCGAGCTTGGGATCGAACTTGTCGTCCAGCGAGATCAGCGAAATCGTCTGGCCGTTCACGCCGCCGCGCGCGTTCACCGCGTCGAGGTAGAGCTTGGCGCCTTCGGCAGTCTCGCGCACGCTCGCGGCGACCGTGCCGGTGTAGCCGGCGGTCTGGCCGACGACGATCTGCGCACACAGCGCCGGCCCGGCCAGTGCGAACGCGACGACGGCGAGTCCGTTGCGCCACGAGCGATGCCGGGATGCGGATGGGTAGGGCATGCCGATCTCCGAGGCAGACCGGCGTCCGCCGTACGGACGTGCCGATCCAGGGGCCGCATTGTCGTTTCTGAACGAAGGGCGTGCTGTCGGCGTGGCTGGCTCGTGGCGCGCCGGATGCGATGAGCGCCACCGCCAGCCGTCGCCGCTACCATCGCTCCGCGCGCGACCCGAGTCGCGCGGGAGAGCCCCAGTGGCATCAAGCAACGGCCGGCTTGCGATCGTCGTCAGCGCGCTGACGCGCAGCGTCATGGCCGCGTCGCTCACGCTCGGCCTCGCGTTGCCCGGCCGGGCGGCCGACGACGATGCGGCGCACTACGTGCAGTTCGTCCAGGAACCTGCAGGCGATTGCGTCGCTCGCGACGGTATGCAGATCCTCGTCAAGAACACCCATCCGACGCGCAAGCTGCGCGTCTGGCTCGACCGCTGGCAAGCCGGCCACGGCACCGGCGACCGCTCGCGCACGGATCTGCCGGCCGGCAGCGAACCGGAGGCGCTGGGTTGCTCGCGCAACTCGGCGGGTCCGCAAGAGTGGCGGCTGGTGCGGGCGCAGTTCGTCGAATAGAGGCGCAGGCCAGGGACGGCAGCGCGTTCCGCCGCCGCCGTCCACCAGGCAGAGCACGACGCCGCGGCCTCCGCGCCTACAGCGGGGTCGGATCGCTCCGACAGGGCGCGCCCGCGTCCACCTCCTACATTGTCTTCAAGCCGTCGGCGATCGCCGCCCGACCGGCCATCGCGGAGGCAGACATGAAGAGCGATTTCGGCGTTGCGGGCGGGGCACTCCGGCAGTGCATCGAACGACCGCCGGTCGCCCGCGCCGCGGGGTCGCGGCTGCGCATCGCTCAGGTCGCGCCGCTTTACGAAAGCGTGCCGCCGCAAGGCTATGGCGGCACCGAGCGGGTGGTGTCGTACCTCACCGAAACGCTGGTCGCGCTCGGCCACGACGTCACGCTCTATGCCAGCGGCGATTCGCGTACCGCGGCGCGCCATGTGTCGGTGCTGGAGCGCAGCCTGCGCCTCGACGAGCGCCGGCGCGACCCGATGGTCTGGCACGCGATGATGCTCGACCGGCTGTGGGACGAGGCCGGGCGCTATGACGTGATCCACTTCCATACCGATGCGATCCACCTCGCGCTGGCGCGGCGCTGCCCGGCCGCGTCGCTGACGACCCTGCACGGCCGGCTCGACCTGCCCGACCTCGCACCGCTCTATCACCACTTCGCCGGGCTGCCGTTGGTGTCGATCTCCAACGACCAGCGCCGGCCCATGCCGTGGGCGAGCTGGTGCGCGACGATTCCGCACGGCCTGCCCGAGCGGCTCTATACGCCGCGCTACGAGCCGGGCGCGTACTTCGCGTTCCTCGGACGCATCTCGCCCGAGAAGCGCCTCGATCGCGCGATCGAGATCGCGATCGCCTGCGACGTGCCGTTGATGGTTGCCGCGAAGGTCGATCCAGCCGACCGCGACTACTACGAACGCGAGATCCGGCCGCTGATGAGCGATCCGCACGTGCGCTACATCGGCGAGATCGGCGATCGGGACAAGGGCGAGTTCCTCGGCCGGGCACGCGCGCTGCTGATGCCGATCGACTGGCCCGAGCCGTTCGGCCTCGTGATGATCGAGGCGCTGGCCTGCGGCACGCCGGTCCTGGCCTATGCGCATGGCTCGGTGCCCGAGATCATCGACGACGGCGTCACCGGCTACGCCGTCCACGATCAGGCCGAAGCGATCGCCGCGGCCCGCCGCATCGGCGCGCTGTCGCGCCCGGCGTGCCGGGCCGCATTCGACCGGTGCTACACGGCACGCACGATGGCCGAGGGCCATCTCGACGTCTACCGCCGGCTGATCGCGCGGCGGGCGGTGTCGCCCGCACAAGGAGCAGTCCATGCCGCAACGGATCCAGATCGGCGATAAGTGGTATGTCGCCGTCACGAGTGGCGGCGGCGAGGAGCGCCGCCAGGTGCTGAAGAACGGCAACAGCTTCGCGATGTTCGATCCGCACGGCGACATCCAGCCGGGCGAGCAGGGCCTCTACCACGACGACACGCGCTTCCTGTCGGTCCAGGAGCTGACGATCGACGGCAGCCGGCCGCTCTACCTCGGCGCATCGATCAAGGAAGCGAACAACCTGCTGATCGTCGAGCTGATGAACCCCGACCTGATGAGCGACGGCCGGCCCGCGGTGCAGAAGGGGACGGTGCACATCTTCCGCGCCAAGCTGCTCTGGGCAAGCGCCTGCTTCGAGCATATCCGGCTGACGAACCACGGACGCGACGAAGCCGACATCGAGCTGGCACTGCAGTTCGGCGCCGACTTCGTCGACCTGTTCGAAGTACGCGGCATCCGGCGCGAGCGTCCCGGCGAACTGCAGCCCGCCGTCTGCAGCGCCGATGAGGTCGTGCTGCCCTACCGCGGACGCGACGGGCTGGCGCGCCGCACGCGGCTCTCCTTCGCGCCGCGCCCGGCGCGCCTCGACAGCGGTCACGCCGTCCATCGCGTGAAGCTCGCGCCCGGCGCCGAGCAGCACCTCTATTGCACGATCGCCTGCGAGACCGGCGAGCGCACGCCGCCTGCACGCCTCGACTACGACAGCGCGCTGCGCGCCGCCACGGCATCGCGCCGGGCCGACAACGTCGCCTGCTGCGCGCTCGAGACGTCGAACCCGCTCGTCAACCGCTGGCTCGAGCGCTCGGCCTCCGATCTCGCGATGCTGACGACGAACCTGCCCAGCGGCCGCTATCCGTATGCCGGCACGCCGTGGTACTGCACGACCTTCGGACGCGACGGCATCCTGACCGCGATGGAGGCGCTGTGGATCGATCCGGGCCTGGCGGCGGGCGTACTGAGCTTCCTCGCCGAGACGCAAGCGACCGCAGAAGATCCGCGCAACGACGCCGAGCCCGGCAAGATCCTGCACGAGGCACGGCGCAGCGAGATGGCCAACACCGGCGAAGTGCCGTTCCGCCGCTACTACGGCAGCGTCGACGCGACGCCGCTGTTCGTCGCGCTGGCCGGCGCCTACCACCGCTGGACCGGGGACACCGCGCTGATCCGCACGCTCTGGCCCCATCTGCTCGCGGCGCTGCGCTGGATCGACCGCTATGGCGACGCCGACGGCGACGGCTTCGTCGAGTATGCGCGGCGCAGCGAGGACGGCCTCGTGCAGCAGGGCTGGAAGGACTCGCAGGATTCGGTCTTCCATGCCGACGGCCGGCTCGCCGACGCGCCGATCGCGCTGTGCGAAGTGCAGGGCTATGTCTACCAGGCCAAACGCGCCGCGGCCGACCTCGCGCGTGCGCTCGGCGACACGACGCTTGCCGAGCGCCTGCAAGGCGAGGCGCAACAGTTGCGCGAGCGCTTCGACCGCGCGTTCTGGTGCGACGACATCGGCTGCTACGCGATCGCGCTCGACGGAACGAAGGCGGCCTGCCGCGTCGCGTCGTCGAACGCCGGGCATACGCTGTGGAGCGGCATCGCCGGCGAGGCACGCGCCGACCGGCTGGCCGCACTGCTGACCGGCCCTGCGTTCGCGAGCGGCTGGGGCGTGCGCACGATCCCGACCGACACCGCGCGCTACAACCCGATGTCGTACCACAACGGCTCGATCTGGCCGCACGACAACGCGCTGATCGCCGCCGGCCTCGCGCGCTACGGCCACACCGCCGAGGCGGTGACGGTGCTCGACGCGATCTACGACGCGAGCCTGCACTTCGAAGGGCACCGGCTGCCCGAGCTCTATTGCGGCTTCCCGCGCCGCGCCGGCGAAGGGCCGACCCTGTATCCGGTCGCCTGCTCGCCCCAGGCCTGGGCGGCCGCGGCGGTCTTCGCGATGCTGCAAGCCTGCCTCGGCCTCGACTACGACGCGGCAAGCGGCCGCGTCGCGTTGCAGTCGCCGCGCCTGCCCGCCGCGATCGACTGGATGCGCGTGCGCCAGCTCGGCGCACCGGGCCGCAGCGTCGACCTGCTGCTGACGCGCTACGACCGCAGCGTCGGCGTCGACGTGCTGCGCAAGGACGACGGGATCGAGGTGGTCGTGGTGGTCTGATCGGGTCGACCTGCGTCACACTCTGCGCTGCGCTCGTGGCGCGTCCGGAGATCCCATGCTCGTCTTTCGCCAGCTGTTCGATCCGCAGTCGTCCACCTACACCTACCTGCTCGGCGACCCGGCGTCCGGCGAGGCGCTGCTGATCGATCCGGTGTTCGAGCAGGTGCGGCGCGACAGCGCCTTGCTGCGCGAGCTCGGCCTGCACGCCATCGCGACGCTGGACACCCATGTCCATGCCGATCACGTCACCGGCGCCTGGCTGCACAAGGCGCAGGGTGGCAGCCGGATCATGGTGTCGGCCGCGTCGGGCGCGACCAACGCCGACCGCTTGCTGCAGCATGGCGACCAGGTGCCGTTCGGCACGCGCCACCTGGAGGTGCGCGCGACGCCCGGCCACACCAACGGCTGCCTGACCTATGTGCTCGACGACCATGGCATGGCGTTCACCGGCGACAGCCTGTTGATCCGCGGCTGCGGCCGCACCGACTTTCAGCAGGGCAGCCCCAAACGGCTCTACCACTCGGTGCACGAGCAGATCCTCGCGCTGCCGCCGGCCTGCCTGCTCTATCCGGCACACGACTACCGAGGCTTGACGGTCACGAGCGTCGCCGAGGAGCGCCGCTACAACCCGCGCCTCGGTGGCGACGTCGACGAGGCGGACTTCAGCGGCTACATGAACCACCTCGGCCTGCCGCATCCGAAGCTGATGGACATCGCCGTGCCGGCCAACCTGCGCTGCGGCCAGCCGGACCAGGCCGCGGCGACGATGGCCGATCCGTCGTGGGCACCGCTGACGTGCAACTTCGGCGGCATCTGGGAGATCCAGCCGGCGGCCCTGGAGGAATGCCTGGCCGACGCGCATGGCAGCGAGATCCAGGTGATCGACGTGCGCGAGCCGGACGAATTCACCGGCGGACTCGGCCGCATCCGCGGTGCACGGTTGCTGCCGCTGTCGCAGCTCGCGGTCAGCGCCGCTGCGATCGACAAGACGCGGCCGGTCGTGGCGGTCTGCCGGTCGGGCGCCCGTTCGGCGCAGGCGACGGTGTTGCTGCAAAAGGCAGGCTATGCGCAGGTCGCCAACCTCGCCGGCGGCATGCTGCGCTGGCGGGCCGAGGCGCTGCCGTACGAATCGGGCAGCGCCTGACGCTTGCGGTATCGCCGCCGCCAGGATCAGCGCTGGCCTGGGCTTCGGCCGAGGGTTGATGTTGTCGGGGAAGTGGCACCCGACAATCGCTACACGTCGATATTCGCCGCCCTGAGCGCATTCCCCTCGATGAAATTGCGCCGCGGCTCGACCTCGTCGCCCATCAGCATCGTGAACACCCGGTCGGCCTCGATCGCGTCGTCGATCTGCACCTTCAGCAGGCGCCGCACGTCCGGGTCCATCGTCGTCTCCCAGAGCTGCTCCGGGTTCATCTCGCCGAGCCCCTTGTAGCGCTGGCGCGCGACCGCGCCTTCGGCCTGCTGCAGGAGCCACGTCATCGCCTGGCGGAAGTCGGTGACGCGCATCTCCTTCTGACGCTCGCCTTCGCCGCGCTTGACGATCGCTTCGGCGCCGACCAGGCCGCGGAAGGTCTGGCCGGCCGCGCTGAGCACCTCGTAGTCGGCGCCGTGGATGAAGTCGGGCGTGATCACGCTGCTCTTCACGTTGCCGTGGTGCATGCGGCTGATGCGCAGGATGTGCTTGTCCATGCGCGCGTCGAACTCGGCGGCGACTTCGGCGTTCGCGAGCGCGGCATTGAGTTCGCGCGCCGAGGTCTCGGCGGCTTCGAGCGTGTCGAGGCTGATCTCCAGGCCATTGGCGATCGCGCGCAGCGCCTCGACGTCCATCCAGCTCGACAGCCGGTCGACCACGTTCTTCGCCAGCACGTACTGGCGCGCCAAGGTCGCGAGCGTATCGCCCTGCAGCTCGGTCGCCCCGGCCACGCCGGTATCGAGACGCGCGTCGCGCAGCGCGACGCCGAGCAGGTAGGTATCGAGCTCGCTGTCGTCCTTCAGGTACTGCTCGTCCTTGCCGAACTTGACCTTGTAGAGCGGCGGCTGCGCGATGTAGATGTGGCCGCGCTCGACCAGCTCGGGCATCTGGCGGAACAGGAAGGTCAGCAGCAAGGTGCGGATGTGCGCGCCGTCGACGTCCGCATCGGTCATGATGATGATGCGGTGGTAGCGCAGCTTGTCGGCGTTGAAGTCGTCGCCGCCCATGCCCTTGCCGATGCCGGTGCCGAGCGCGGTGATCAGCGTGAGGATCTCGTTGCTGGTCAGGAGCTTCTCGTAGCGCGCCTTCTCGACGTTGAGGATCTTGCCGCGCAGCGGCAGGATCGCCTGGAACTTCCGGTCGCGGCCCTGCTTGGCGCTGCCGCCGGCCGAATCGCCCTCGACGATGTAGATCTCGCAGAGCGCCGGGTCCTTCTCCTGGCAGTCGGCGAGCTTGCCGGGCAACCCCATGCCGTCGAGCACGCCCTTGCGGCGCGTCATCTCGCGCGCCTTGCGCGCTGCCTCGCGCGCCCGCGCCGCATCGACGATCTTGCTGCAGATGATCTTCGCGTCGTTCGGGTTCTCTTCGAGGTAGTCGGCGAGCGCCTTGCCGACGACCTCCTCGACCGGCCCGCGCACTTCGCTCGAGACCAGCTTGTCCTTGGTCTGGCTGGAGAACTTCGGCTCCGGCACCTTGACGCTCAGCACGCAGCACAGGCCCTCGCGCATGTCGTCGCCGGTCACTTCGACCTTGGCCTTCTTCGCGAGCTCGTTGTCTTCGATGTACTTGTTGATGATGCGCGTCATGCCGGCGCGCAGGCCGGTCAAATGCGTGCCGCCGTCGCGCTGCGGTATGTTGTTGGTGAAGCACAGCACGTTCTCGCCGTAGCTGTCGTTCCACTGCATCGCGACCTCGACGCCGATCGCCGTGCCTTGATCGCTGTTCTTCTCGCCGACGGCATGGAAGACGTTGCCGTGCAGCACCTTCTTGCCCTGGTTGATGAACTCGACGAAGCCCTTCACGCCGCCGGCGAACGCGAAGTTGTCTTCCTTGCCATTGCGCTCGTCGACGAGGCGGATCTTCACGCCGTTGTTCAGGAAGCTCAGCTCGCGCAGCCGCTTGCTGAGGATCTCGTAGTGGAAGTCGATGTTCGAGAAGATCTCGAGGTCGGGCAGGAAGTGCACCTCGGTGCCGCGCTTCTCGGTCTCGCCGATGATCTTCATCGGCGAGATCTCGACGCCGCCGCGTTGCTCGAGCACGCGGTCCTGCGGCACGCCCTGCTTGAACTCCATGAAGTGCGTCTGGCCGTCGCGCCGCACCGTCAGGCGCAGCCACTTCGACAGGCCGTTGACGCAGCTCACGCCGACGCCATGCAGCCCGCCCGAGACCTTGTAGCTGTTCTGGTTGAACTTGCCGCCGGCGTGCAGTTCGGTCAGCGCAATCTCGGCGGCCGAGCGCTTCGGCTCGTGCTTGTCGTCCATCTTCACGCCGGTCGGGATGCCGCGGCCGTTGTCGACCACCGAGATCGAGTTGTCGGTGTGGATCGTCACGACGATGTCGTCGCAGAAGCCCGCGAGCGCCTCGTCGATCGAGTTGTCGACGACCTCGAAGACGAGGTGATGCAGCCCGGTGCCGTCGGACGTGTCGCCGATGTACATGCCGGGGCGCTTGCGCACCGCCTCCAGGCCTTCGAGGATCTGGATGCTGCCTTCGCCGTAGGCCGCGCTCTCGGCCGCCTGCTTCTGGGCCTTGGCCGCGTCGTCCTTGTCGTCGCCTTCGGGGGTGCTTGCGATATCGCTCATAGCTTGCTCTTCCTGCGGGAGACTCGACGCTCCCTTCGTCATTTCGGTAGCCGATCAAAACGCCAAAGCGGGCCGCAGCCCGCTTGCGTCGCGCGCCCGCGCAGGGCGCGTCAGATCCTCATCGGCATCACGACGTACTTGAAGCCCGCCTGTTCGGGGATCGTGATCAGCGCGCTCGAGTTGCTGTCCTGCAGCTCGATGCTCAGCATCTCCTGGCTCATGTTGCCGAGCGCATCGATCAGGTAGGTCACGTTGAAGCCGATCTCGATCGCGTCGCCGTTGTAGTCGATCTCGAGCTCTTCCTTGGCCTCTTCCTGCTCGGCGTTGCTCGACGCGATGCGCAGCATGCCGGGCTCGAAGTTGACGCGCACGCCCTTGAACTTCTCGCTCGTCAGGATCGCGGCGCGCTGCAGGCTCTGCAGCAGCGGCGCGCGGCCCAGGGTCAGCCGGTTCTTGTGGTTCTTCGGAATCACGCGGTTGTAGTCGGGGAACTTGCCTTCGACGAGCTTGGTGACGAACTCCATGCCGGCGAAGCTGAACTTGGCCTGGTTGCCCGCAAAGCGCATCTCGATCGGCGCCTCGTCGCCGTCCTTCTCGTCCTTCAGGAGCCGTTGCAGCTCGAGCACCGTCTTGCGCGGCAGGATCACCTCCTGCTTCGGGATCTCGCTGGCGAGCGTCGCCTGCGCGAGCGCGAGGCGGTGCCCGTCGGTCGCGACCAAGGTCAGGTTCTTGCCTTCGGCGACGAACAGGATGCCGTTCAGGTAGTAGCGGATGTCGTGCACCGCCATCGCGAAGTGCACCTGGTCGATCAGGCCCTTCAGCGTCTTCTGCGGCACCGAGAAGGTCGGGCCGAAGTCGGCCGCTTCCTGCACCAGCGGGAAGTCGTCGGCCGGCAGCGTCTGCAGCGTGAAGCGGCTCTTGCCGCCCTGCAGGGTCAGCTTGTTCTGGTTCAGCGACAGGCTCACCGTCTGGTCGGACGGCATCGAGCGCAGGATGTCGATCAGCTTCCTCGCTCCCACCGTCGTCGCCATCTCGCCCGCATCGCCGCCGAGCTCGCTGGTCGTGCGGACCTGGATCTCGAGGTCGCTCGTCGTCAGCTCGATTTGCGGGCCGTTCTTGCGGATCAGCACGTTGGCGAGGATCGGCAGCGTGTGGCGCCGCTCGACGATTCCGGCGACGGCTTGCAGCGCGTTGAGAATTTTTTCTTGTGCTGCCTTCAAGACAATCATTTGAACCTCTTGAAAAGGTCGTAGTAGTAGGAGACCGCGCGCTCTGTTGACAAGCCTATTTTCACCTTTTCCGACAGGCACTTACCAGACCGCCGGCGCTGGGGACGGACGGCCCGGGAAGCGCTGCGCCGAACTTGAACAACCGGCCGGGCGCAGCCGGGACTGTGGATATCCATGCGGTTGTTCGAAACTTGTCCCCAACGTTGTTACTTGACAGCGGTCGCCCGCGACGGCACCCGTCAACCCTTCAGCGTCTGTTCGAGCACGTGCAGCTGCTGGTTGAGCTCGCTGTTCTTCTGGCGCTCGCCGGCGATCTTGCGCACCGCGTGCAGCACCGTCGTGTGGTCGCGGCCGCCGAACAGCTCGCCGATCTCGGGCAGGCTCTTCTGCGTCATTTCCTTCGCGAGGTACATCGCGATCTGGCGCGGCCGCGCGATCGACGCCGGCCGCTTCTTGCTGTACATGTCGGCGACCTTGATCTTGTAGAAGTCGGCGACCGTCTTCTGGATGTTCTCGACGCCGACCTGCCGGTTCTGGATCGACAGCAGGTCTTTCAGCGCCTCGCGCGCCAGCGCGATGTTGATGTCCTTGTGCGAGAAGCGCGAGTACGCCAGGATCTTGCGCAAGGCGCCTTCGAGATCGCGCACGTTCGCGCGCACGTTCTTCGCGACGAAGAAGGCGACATCCTCCGGCATCTGCGCGGCTTCGAGCTCGGCCTTGCGCATCAGGATCGCGACGCGCATCTCGAGCTCCGGCGGCTCGATCGCGACGGTGAGGCCGGCGTCGAAGCGCGAGGTCAGCCGTTCGTCGATGTCGGCGAGACCCTTGGGGTAGGTGTCGCTCGTCATGATGATGTGGCCGCGCTTGGCGAGCAGGGCCTCGAAGGCGTTGAAGAACTCCTCCTGCGTGCGCTCCTTGCCGGCGAAGAACTGCACGTCGTCGATCAGCAGCAGGTCGAGCTGGTGGTACTTGGCCTTCAGCTCGTCGAAGGTCTTGCGCTGGTAGTTCTTGACGACGTCGGTGATGAACTGCTCGGCGTGCAGGTAGAGCACGCGGGCGTTCGGCCGGTCGGCGAGCAGCGCGTTGCCGACGGCGTGGATCAGGTGCGTCTTGCCGAGCCCGACGCCGCCATAGATGAAGAGCGGGTTGTACATCTGACCGGGCGCGCCGGCGACGTGCAATGCCGCGGTGCGCGCCATCTGGTTGGCGCGGCCCGGCACGAGGTTGTCGAACGTCAGGCTGGTGTTCAGGCGCGTGATCGACAGAGCGGGGGCGATCGGCAGCGACGCGGCGCCGACGGAAGTGCGGTGGCCGTTGGCGACCAGCGCCTGCGCGGCCTGCATCAGCGGCAATGCGGTCACGGCAGCGCCCGGGTTCGCGAGCGCGACCGCGCGCTGCGGTGCGGCCGCCAGCACGATGTCGAAACGCACCGGCTTGCCGGCGAGCTCGCTCAGCAGCGACTCGATGCGGCCGCCGTACTGGTTGCGGATCCAGTCGAGCTTGAAACGGTTCGGCACGCGCACCGTCACGACGGTGGCGGCGTCGCCGTTCTCGGCGATCTCCGGCACCGACAGCGGCCTGATCCAGGTGTTGAACTGTTGTTCGGGCAGTTCGGCGGCCAGACGTTCGCAGCCGCGCTGCCAAAGGTCAGCGCTCATCTTGTGGAAAAGTTCTTCTGGGAGCGGCGCGATTGTACGCCGCCGGGTTGCGCGGGACGGCAGTTATCCACAGTCGCGCGCCGCCGGTCAATCCCCCTGCGGACGCAGGCGCGGCGGTGCAAGTCGTTGACCCGAAAGGCGGAATTTGCTTTAATGCTCGGTTCCCCGGCGCGGCATATTTTTTGTGACGGGGCGCCTTGGCGGTGCTCTTGAGCCATCCCGTGCCGTCAAGCCAGGGCGCAAGTCAAGGCAAGTATTTGCCACCCGCTGCCACCCGCGTGCCACCGCGCCATTTGTCGCCCCGCCATTTGTCACCCCGTCATCTGCCGGCATCGAGCCGGCCTTCCCGTCGATCGGATCGATCATGAAACGCACTTATCAAGCCTCCAAAGTCCGCCGTGCCCGCACCCATGGCTTCCTCGTGCGGATGAAGACGCGCGGCGGCCGCGCCGTCATCAACGCGCGCCGCGCAAAGGGCCGCAAGCGCCTGTCGGTCTGAGCGGTCGATCGTCGCGATCGTCGACATCGGCGTCCCGCGCGTTCCGCGTACGGTCGCCGGATCCGCCAGCCGCATGGCCCACGCGCTGCCGGCCGCTACCGGCCCCGCTCGCCTGACCCGCTCGGCCGACTTCGAGCGGGTGCTGCGTGCGCGCAGCCGGGTGAGAAGTGCGCACTTCGCGATCCATCACGTCGCCGATTGGCCTGCGTCGCGGTCCCGGACGGCGGAACAGGCGGCCTCCTACAAGTTATCAACAAGCGAGTCCACAGCATCTGCACAGCTTGTGGATGACTTGCCGGCGGCAGCGCCGGCGCTGCCGTTGTGGCTGGGTGCGGTGGTGCCGAAGCGTCATGCCCGCCGCGCGGTCACGCGCACCTTGCTGAAGCGCCAGATTCGCGCCGCTGTGTCCGAGCGGCGTGCAGCGCTGGCGGGCGGGCTGTGGGTGGTGCGACTCTGCGCGCCGTTCGAGCGCACGCAATTCCCGAGCGCTGCGTCGGCGGCGCTGGCGCGCGCGGTGCGCACCGAACTCGAGGGCTTGCTGCGCCAGGCCGCCGGGCGCTGCGCCGTTGCCCGGACTCGAGCTGACGCGGCACCATGACCTTGCTGTCGCCGCTCCTGCGCTTTCCGCGGCGCCTGCTGATCGCGCTGGTGCGCGGCTACCGGCTCTTGCTGAGCCCGTGGCTGGGCAATGCTTGCCGTTTCGAGCCGACCTGCTCGGTCTATGCGATCGAAGCGCTCGAGCGCCACGGCGCCGTCGCCGGCACGGGACTGGCGGTTTATCGGCTGTGCCGCTGTCATCCGTTCTGTGCCGGCGGGCCGGACCCGGTGCCGGATGCGCTGCCGCGGCTGTTCTCTTCCCTGGGGCTGGGCTCGTCCGAGCCTGTCCCCTCCACCGATCCGAAGTCCCCATGACCGATTTCCGCCGCACGCTGCTGTGGATGGTGTTCCTGATGTCGCTGTTCCTCCTGTGGGACAACTGGCAGGTGCACAACGGGCAGCGCTCGTTCTTCGCCCCGCCGGTACCGCATCCCGCAGCGTCGGCCACCAGCGCGACGCCGACGCCGACACCCACGGCCGTGCCCGGCGCGACCGCGGCCGCGGCCGCCGTACCGGTCGCCGGCGCAGCCTCGTCGGCCGCCGCGCCGGCCGTGCAGCGGTTCACCGTGACGACCGATCTCGTCAAGGCGACCTTGAGCAGCGAAGGGGGCAGCCTCGTGCGTCTCGAGCTGCTCGGCGTCCCCGAGCATGTCGAGCAGAAGTGGTACGAGCCGCTGGTCGGGCTCTTCAGGGGCCAGGGAACCGGCCCGACGACATCCGACGTGGTGCTGCTCGACAACTCCAGCCAGCGCCTTTACGTCGTGCAGACCGGCTTGATCCCGACCGGCGGCGCCGGGCTGCCGAACCATGCGACGCCGATGACGGTCGAGCCGGGCGACAAGACCTTGCAGCCCGGCCAGGGCCAGCTCCAGGTGCGCTTCGAGGCCGCGGCCGCGAGCGGCGTCAAGCTCGTCAAGACCTACACGTTCGAGCGCGGCAGCTACGTGATCGACGTGAAGACCGAAGTCGTCAACGCATCGGGCGCGCCGGTCGACCCGCAGCTCTACCTGCAGATCGTGCGCGACGGCAACCCGGCGCCGGGCGTGTCGCACTTCTATTCGACCTTCACCGGCCCGGCGGTCTATACCGACACGACGCGCTACAAGAAGATCGACTTCAAGACGCTCGACAAGCGCGCCGACGAGCATCCGACCGACAAGGCCGATTTCGAGCTGACGAGCGACAACGGCTGGGTCGCGATGGTGCAGCATTACTTCGCGACGGCCTGGCTGCTGCCCGACAAGGTGCAGCGCGAGTACTTCGCGCGCCGCGTCGACACGAACAAGTACGCGGTCGGCATGATCGTGCCGATGGGATGGCTCGCGCCGGGCGCCAGCAAGACCGTCGACGCGCGCCTGTTCTCCGGACCCGAGGAGGAGAACAAGCTCAGCGCGCTTGCACCCGGGCTCGAACTCGTCAAAGACTACGGCGTCTTCAAGACCATCGCCGTGCCCCTGTTCTGGCTTCTGACCGAGCTGCACAAGCTGATCGGCAACTGGGGCTGGTCGATCATCGGCCTCGTGGTGCTGCTGAAGATCGCGTTCTACTGGTTCAACGCCAAGGCCTACACGTCGATGGCGAAGATGAAGGCGATCAACCCGCGCGTGATGGAAATGCGCGAACGGCTGAAGGACAAGCCGCAGCAG
>JAFEEF010000070.1 GCA_018241265.1 Pseudomonadota bacterium
ACGATCCTGTGGATTCAGGCATTGAAGGGCGAAGGCGAAGCACCGCAAGGCTTCATCCTCGCCGTCGCGCTGTGGCTGTGGTTCACGGTGCTGTTCGCCAACTTCGCCGAGGCCCTCGCCGAAGGGCGCAGCCAGGCGCAGGCGGCGTCGCTGCGCGGCATGCGCAAGAAGACGATCGCCAAGAAGCTGCAGCAGCCGCAGCGCCACGGCGCGAGCTGGATCCCGGTGCAACCCGACGAGCTGCGCAAGGGCATGGTCGTGCTGGCCGAAGCGGGCGACGTGATCCCGCTCGACGGCGAAGTGATCGAGGGCGTCGCCTCGGTCGACGAGAGCGCGATCACCGGCGAATCGGCACCGGTGATCCGCGAGTCCGGCGGCGACTTCTCGGCCGTGACCGGCGGCACGCGCGTGCTGTCCGACTGGCTCGTGATCCGCATCGTGGTCAATCCGGGCGAGTCGTTCCTCGACCGCATGATCGGCATGGTCGAGAACGCGAAGCGCCAGAAGACGCCGAACGAGATCGCGCTGAACATCCTGCTGGTCGCGCTGACGATCGTGTTCCTCGTCGTCGTCGTGACCCTGCTGCCGATGTCGATCTTCAGCGTCGACGCGATGAAGTCCGGCACCGCGGTGACGGTGACCGCGCTGATCGCGCTGCTGGTCTGCCTGATCCCGACGACGATAGGCGCGCTGCTGTCGGCGATCGGCGTCGCCGGCATGAGCCGCATGATGCAGGCGAACGTGGTCGCGACCTCGGGCCGCGCGGTCGAGGCGGCCGGCGACGTCGACGTGCTGCTGCTCGACAAGACCGGCACGATCACGCTCGGCAACCGCCAGGCGAGTGCCTTCATTCCCGCCAAGGGCGTGACCGAGCAGCAGCTCGCCGACGTCGCGCAGCTCGCGTCGCTGGCCGACGAGACGCCCGAGGGGCGCAGCATCGTCGTGCTGGCCAAGCAGAAGTTCAACGTGCGCGAGCGCGAGCTGCAGAGCCTGCACGCCACGTTCGTGCCCTTCACCGCGCAGACGCGCATGAGCGGCGTCGATCTCGGCGCGCCCGGCGAAGGCACGGTGCGCCTGGTGCGCAAGGGTGCCGGCACGGCGGTCAGGAAGCACATCGAAGGCCTCGGCGGCGTGTGGCCGGCCGACGTGCAGGCCGCGGCCGACGACGTGGCGCGGCGCGGCAGCACGCCGCTCGTCGTGGCCGACGGCACGCGCGTCGTCGGCGTCGTCGAGCTGAAGGACATCGTCAAGGGCGGCATCAAGGAGCGCTTCGGCGAGCTGCGCCGCATGGGCATCAAGACGGTGATGATCACCGGCGACAACAAGCTCACCGCGGCGGCGATCGCGGCCGAGGCCGGCGTCGACGACTTCCTCGCCGAGGCCACGCCCGAAGCGAAGCTGAAGATGATCCGCGACTACCAGGCCGAAGGCCGCCTCGTCGCGATGACCGGCGACGGCACCAACGATGCGCCGGCGCTGGCGCAGGCCGACGTGGCGGTCGCGATGGCGACCGGCACGCAGGCCGCGAAGGAGGCCGGCAACATGGTCGACCTCGACTCCAACCCGACCAAGCTGCTCGAGGTCGTCGAGACCGGCAAGCAGCTCTTGATGACGCGCGGGTCGCTGACCACGTTCTCGATCGCCAACGACGTGGCGAAGTACTTCGCGATCATCCCGGCGATGTTCGTGTCGACCTATCCGCAGCTCGGCGCACTCGACGTGATGCGGCTCGCGTCGCCGCAGTCGGCGATCCTGTCGGCGGTGATCTTCAACGCGATCATCATCGTCTTCCTCATCCCGCTGGCACTGAAGGGCGTCAAGTACCGCGCGATCGGCGCGGCCGCGCTGCTGCGCCGCAACGTGCTGATCTACGGCCTCGGCGGTCTCGTGGTGCCGTTCGTCGGCATCAAGCTGATCGACCTGCTGCTGGCCGCAGTGCACCTGGTCTGAACGGAGTCTGCTCGCCATGTCCATCTTCAAACTCCTGCGCCCGGCGCTGGTGCTGTTCGCCGCGCTGAGCGTCATCGCCGGGCTCGTCTATCCGCTCGTCGTCACCGGCGCGACCAGGGCGGCCTTTGCCGACCAGGCGGCCGGCAGCCTCGTGATGCGCAACGGCAAGGCAGTCGGCTCGTCGCTGATCGGCCAGCGCTTCAGCGACCCGGCGCACTTCTGGAGCCGGCCGTCGGCCACCTCGCCGATGGCCGACAACGCGACCGCGTCGAGCGGCTCCAACCTCGGGCCGCTGAACCCGGCGCTGATCGATGCGGTGCGGGGCCGGGTCGAGGCGTTGCGCCAAGCCGATCCCGACAACCAGGCGCCGATTCCGGTCGATCTGGTGACGGCTTCGGCGAGCGGCCTGGACCCGGACATCAGCGTCGCCGCCGCGCTCTACCAGATGCCGCGCATCGCGCGCCTGCGGCACCTGCCGGTCGAACGGGTGCAGGCGCTGATCGAGGCGCACGCGCAGGGGCGCATCCTCGGCTTCATCGGCGAGCCGCGGGTGAACGTGCTGGCGCTGAACCTGGCGCTCGACGGCGCCTGACAATCGCGCAGTGACCGATACCCGCCCCGACCCCGACCAACTGCTCGGGCAGATCCAGGCCGAGGAGGCGCGCGCCGCGCGCGGGCGCCTGCGCATCTACTTCGGCTCGTCGGCCGGCGTCGGCAAGACGTATGCGATGCTGCTCGCGGCACGGCAATTGCGCGCCCAGGGCATCGACGTCGTCGCCGGCATCGTCGAGACGCATGGCCGCGCCGAGACGATGGCGCAGCTCCAGGGCATCGAGATATTGCCGCCTGCGCAGATCGCCTACCGCGACCAGACGCTGCCCGAGTTCGATCTCGATGCCGCATTGCGGCGCCGCCCCGCGCTGATCCTCGTCGACGAGCTGGCGCATTCGAACGCACCGGGCTCGCGCCATCCCAAGCGCTGGCAGGACGTGGACGAGTTGCTCGATGCCGGCATCGACGTCTACACGACGCTCAACGTCCAGCACCTCGAAAGCCTCAACGACGTGGTCGGCGGCATCACCGGCATCCGCGTCCACGAGACGCTGCCCGACACCTTCTTCGATGCGGCGGGCGAGGTCGTGCTGGTCGACACGCCTGCCGACGAGTTGCTCGCGCGACTCGCGGCCGGCAAGGTCTACCTGCCCGAGCAGGCCGAGCGCGCCGGCCGCAACTTCTTCCGCAAGGGCAACCTGATGGCGCTGCGCGAGCTCGCGCTGCGTCGCACCGCCGACCGCATCGAGGACGACGTGCAGGCCTGGCGCGTCACGCAGGCGGTCGAGCCGGTGTGGAAGACCGAGGCGGCGATCCTCTGCTGCATCGGCCCGCGCGGCGATCCGGAGCCGCTGGTGCGCAGCGCGGCGCGCCTCGCGCAGCAGCTCGCCGTGGCCTGGCATGTGGCCTACGTCGAAACGCCGTCGCTGCAACGTCTGCCCGACGACGTGCGCGATCGCATCCTGCAGAGCGTCAAGCTCGCCGAAGACCTGGGCGCGACGGCGGCGGTGCTGGCCGGGCAGGACGTGGCCACGGCGCTGATCGAGCATGCGCGGCGGCACAACCTGTCCAAGCTCGTGATGGGGCACGACCGGCCGCGGCCCTGGTGGCGGCGCGACACGTTCTCGCAGCGGCTCGCCAAGCTCGCGCCCGACGTCGACCTGATCCAGGTCGGCGCCGGCAGCGCCGATGCGCCACGACCGCGCCGGCGCGGCCTCGCCGCCGGCCGCGGCAGCGCCCAGGAGCCGGCCGCGTCGTGGCAGCGCTATGCATGGGCAGCGGCGGCGTGCGCGGCCACCACCGTCGTCGCGCTGCCGCTGCGCCAGGTGTTCGACCTGGCGAACATCGTGATGCTGTTCCTGCTGGCGGTGGTCGGCGTCGCGGTGCGGCTGGGCCGCGGGCCGGCAGTGCTGGCGGCGTTCGTCAACGTCGCGGCGTTCGACTTCTTCTTCGTGCCGCCGCAACTGTCGTTCGGCGTCAGCGACGTGCAGTACCTGCTGACCTTCATCGTGATGCTGGTGGTCGGCCTCGTCACCGGCCAGCTCACGGCCGGGCTGCGCTTCGAGGCGCGGCGCGCCACCGAGCGCGAGTCGCGCTCGCGGTCGCTGTTCGCGGTGTCGCGCGAGCTGTCGAACGTGCTGCTCACCGAGCAGGCGATCGAGATCGCCGAGCGGGCCATCTCGCTCGAGTTCGACGCGCAGGCACATGTCTACCTGCTCGATCTCGACGAGCGGCTGCAGCCGCCGGCCTCGGCGACCGACGACACCACGCTCGACATCGGCACCGCCCAATGGGCGCTCGACCACGACGAGCCGGCCGGCCTTTCCACCGACACGCTGCCCGGCAGCGCCTGGCTCTACCTGCCGCTGAAGGCGCCGATGCGCGCGCGCGGCGTGCTGGCGCTGCAGCCGCGCGACGTGCGCTCGCTGCTCGTGCCCGAGCAGCGTCGCCAGCTCGAGACCTTCGCGGGGCTGGCGGCCATCGCGCTCGAACGCGTGCACTACGTCGACGTGGCGCAGCATGCGACGGTGCAGATGGAGTCCGAGCGGCTGCGCAACTCGCTGCTGCAGACCTTGTCGCACGACCTGCGCACGCCGCTGGCCGCGATCTACGGGCTTGCGGACATGCTGGTCGCCAAGACCGCGGGACAGGCGGGCGACGCGGCCGAGACCGCGCAGGCGATCGCATCGAGCACGCGGCGGCTCAGCGCGATGGTCGACAAGCTGCTCGACATGGCGCGGCTGCAGAGCGGTGCGGTGCAGCTGAACCGTGCGTGGCAGCCGATCGAGGAAGTGGTCGGCAGCGCGCTGCAGGGCATGGGCGCGGCACTCGCCGGCCACCGCGTCGTCACGGCGCTGCCCGCCGATCTGCCGCTCGTCGAGTTCGATGCCGTGCTGATCGAGCGGGTGCTGACCAACCTGCTGGAGAACGCGGCCAAGTACACGCCGGCGGGCAGCACGGTGACGATCGCGGCCGAGGTGCGCGACCATGATCTCGTGGTCGGCGTCAGCGACGACGGGCCGGGGCTGCCGCCCGGGCGCGAGGAGGCGCTGTTCGAGAAGTTCGTGCGCGGCACGCGCGAGTCGTCGACGCCGGGGGTGGGGCTGGGGCTCGCGATCTGCCGGGCGATCGTCGAGGCGCATGGAGGGCGCATCTGGGTGGAGGCGGGCGACGGGGCGGGCGACGAGGCGGGGGAACGGCGCGGCGCAAGATTCGCGTTCACGTTGCCGTTGGGCGTGGCGCCGCAACTGCCCGACGGCGAGGAATCGCAGCGGCCGACGAACGCCGCTGCGGAGACGGCGCGCTAGACGCGGGCGCAGCCTGCCCGCCGAACGCCATCTGGCTATGCTGCGAGGCCGCCGGCTGCAGCCTCCATCGCGTGACCACCCCCACCGCCATCCTCGTCGAAGACGAACCCCAGATCCGCCGCTTCGTCCGCAGTGCGCTCGAAGCCGAAGGCTGGCGCGTCTTCGAGTCCGAGACCTTGCGCCAGGGCTTGATCGAAGCCGGGACGCGCCGCCCGGACCTCGTGATCCTCGACCTCGGCCTACCCGACGGCAACGGCGTCGATTTCATCCGCGACCTGCGCGGCTGGTCGTCGCTGCCGGTCATCGTGCTGTCGGCGCGCAGCGACGAGGCCGACAAGATCGCGGCGCTCGATGCCGGCGCCGACGACTACCTGACCAAGCCGTTCGGCGTCGGCGAACTGCTCGCGCGCGTCCGCGTGGCCCAACGCCGTCATGCGCGGCAGGACGACGCGAGCCCGCTCGTGCGCTTCGGCGCGGTCGAAGTCGACCTGGCAGCACGCCGCGTGACGCGCCGCGGCGAGCCGGTGCACCTGACGCCGATCGAGTACCGCCTGCTCGCCGCGCTGATCGCCAACGCCGGCCGGGTGCTCACGCACCGCATGCTGCTGCGCGAGGTCTGGGGTCCGACGCAGTCGGACCAGACGCACTACCTGCGCATCTACATGAGCCAGCTGCGCCGCAAGCTCGAGGACGATCCGGCGCAGCCGCGCCATCTGCTGACCGAGACCGCCGTGGGGTATCGGCTGATGCTCGAGTAGCGTCAGCCCGACCGCGACTCCGCGATGAAGCTCTCCAGCAACCGCTTGAGCTGATTCGTCTTGCGCGGCCCGAGCGCCTCCTCGATGCTGTCGTGATGCGCATCGACCCGCTGCTTCAGCCGCGCCACGGTCTCGAGGCCGAGGTCGCTGATGAAGACCAGCACCTTGCGGCTGTCGTCCGGATGGGCGGCGCGCTGCACCACGCCGCGGCTCACCAGCTTGTCGATGTTCTTGGTCAGCGCCGGGCCGTTCAGGAGCACGCGCTCGGCCAGATCGCCCATCGACCGGCCCTGCTCGTCGGACAGCACCTGCAGGATGCGCCAGTGCTCCTCGGTGAACTCCTGATCGTTGCCGGTCTGGCCGATCGATAGACCGAGGCCGATCCGCATGTTGCGATGGGCCGATGCCAGCAGGTAGGCGAGGTACTGCGACAGGTCTTGCTCGGGCATGGTGATTGCGCTAGCGTCCGAGAGACGCCGCGCCGCACGATTCTATGCGTAGATGCTTTCCAAAGAAAGTATCTGCGGCACCCGCAAAACGTAACGGACCTCCCCTTGCCCATGAGCGCCAGCACCGCCGACCCCGCCTCGCCGCCGCCGCGCACCGTGCCGCCGCCGGACGAACGGTCCGCCCTCGTCGTCGTCGACGTGCAGTACGGCTTCTGCACCGGCGGCCACCTCGCGGTGCCGGACGGCGAGGCGGTGGTGCCGGTGATCAACCGGATCGGGCCGGCCTTCGTCAACGTCGTGCTGACGCAGGACTGGCATCCGGCCGGGCATGCATCGTTCGCGAGCAGCCATGCTGGCAGGCAGCCGTTCCAGACCGCCGAGCTCGGCTACGGCACGCAGGTGCTCTGGCCCGACCACTGCGTGCAGGGCACGCACGACGCCGCGCTGCATGCCGACCTCGACCTGCCGCAGGCGCAGCTCATCGTGCGCAAGGGCTTTCATCCCGGCGTCGACAGCTATTCGGCGTTCCAGGAAGCCGATCGCCGGACGCCGACCGGGCTCGATGGCTACCTGAAGCAGCGCGGCATCACGCGGCTCTATGTGTGCGGGCTCGCGACCGACTTCTGCGTCGCGTGGACCGCGCTCGACGCGCAGCGCCTCGGCTACGACACCTGGGTGATCGAGGACGCGACGCGTGCGATCGACCTCGACGGCTCGCTCGCCAACGCCTGGGAGACGATGGCGGCGCAGGGCATCGGGCGGATGCAATCGAGCGAACTGGCCTGACCGCGCCGGCACGCGGCCGGTCGGCTGGCACGAAGGATGCACGCCCGCCGCCCGTCACGCGCCGCGTGCCCCGTCGCGGGGCAGTAGTTCCGAGGAGCCGAAGGCCGGCGTCTTGCGTCGACAATGGCAGCTGGAGCATCCATGGCGTTCCTTGCAGGCAGCTTCCACGGTCGTACCGCGCGTTCGTGCGGTACCCACCTTTACGGCGGCGATCGCACCGGTCGCCGGCCGGCATGGCTGCCGACGATCGACATCGACGAGCGCGAGCGCGCCGCCCGGCGCGAGTTGCGCATCGGCCTGTGCATACCGCTCGGCGGGCTGACCGGCATCTGGGGGCCGTCCGCGCTGGCCTCGGCCAAGCTCGCGGCAGCCGAGCTGAACCGCGCTTCCGGCATCGCGGGACGTGCCTGCCGGCTCGTGACGGTCGATGCGGACGACCATGCGCCGCACGTCGAGGCGACCTTGGGCGCGCTGGTCGATGCCGGCGACGTGGATGCGCTCGTCGGCATGCACACCAGCTTCGTGCGCCAGCGCATCCTGTCGGCGGTCGGCGGCCAGATCCCTATCGTCTACACGCCGCTCTACGAAGGCGGCGAGGCGACGCCCGGCGTGTTCGCGATCGGCGAGACGCCGGCGCGCCAGCTGCGCCCGGCGATGGAATGGCTGACGCGCCATGAACGGCCGCGCCGCTGGGCGCTGATCGGCAACGACTACGTCTGGCCGCATGTCTCGAACCGGCTGGCGCGCGGCTACATCGCGCAGTGCGGCGCCGAGGTCGTGGCCGAGCACTACGTGCCGCTAGGCACCGCCGACTATGGCGACGTGCTCGCGCTGCTCAGGCGCACGCGCGCCGATGCGGTGCTGCTTTCGCTGATCGGCAACGATGCGATCGAGTTCAACCGCGCGTTCGGCGCGCAAGGCCAGGCGCGGCAGGCGCTCCGGCTGTCGGCCGCGATCGAGGAGAACGAACTGCTCGCGATCGGGGTCGAGAACACCGAGCGGCTCTACGTCGCGTCGAGCTATTTCGCGACCTTGGGGACCGACGCGAACCTGGCATTCAAGGAGCGCTATCACGCGCACTTCGGCGAGCGTGCGCCGACGCTCAATTCGCTCGGCCAGTCGACCTACGAAGGCGTGCACTTCCTGGCCGCGCTGTTCGAGCGCGGCTTCAGCGATCCCGAGCGCTGGGCGGGCGCCGGCAGCGAGCCGATCCCGTATCGCAGCGCACGCGACGGCGCCTATGCCGGCAACGGGCTCAACCACGCGCCGGTGTGGCTCGCGGTGGCCGAGGGGCACGTGTTTCGCGTGCTGACGCGGCTGTCGGGCTGACCGGTCTCCGGCGCCGGGCCGGCTACTTCGTCGCGACGATCACGTGCGCCTGCATCTTGGCGGCCACCGGCCCCGCGCCATGACGGGCGGCGATCGCCGCGGTCGCATGGTCCGTGGCTCGACCGAGCAGCCCGGCATTTCGCGCGACGATCTCGTTGCGCAGCGGTGTGCCCTGGCAAAACGCGGTCGCGACGTCGCGGGCCGATGAGGCGCGACTCACCTCCGCGCGGGTCTCGACCTCGATGCCGGCGAACCCGGCGCGGCGCAGGTCTGCGCGGATCAGATCGACATCGTGGTAACCGTGCGGCGTCCGGGCAAGAAAGCGCGGCGGATCGTCGGGAAACAGCTCGGCGACGGCGGCGGTGACGTCGTCGGCGAAGACGTTCTCCTCGATGCGGTCCCACACGCTGCAGACGAAGCGTCCGCCCGTCTTCAGCACGCGACGCGCTTCCACGTAGCCTGCTGCCCGATCGGGAAAGAACATCGCGCCGAACTGACAGCAGACGACGTCGAAGGAGGCGTCCTCGAACGGCAGGGCCAGCGCGTCGGCCTGCCGCCATTCGATGCGGGCATCGGGCTCCTGATGCGCGGCCGCATGGTCGAGCATCGGCTGGTTCAGGTCGGTCACGACGTAGCGCGCGTGGGCGCCCAGCCTGGGCGCCAGCGCCCGCGTGACGACGCCGCTGCCGGCCGCCGTCTCGAGCACCGCATCGGGCGAGGTCGCCGCGATGACCTCCGCGATGTGAGCGGCGTAGGCCTCGAAGATCAGCGGGACCATCAGCGTGTCGTACAGCTCAGGGATCGATCCTGCGAACAGCTGGTCCGTGTCGGCCATGACGTCCCTCCGCGAATCAGCCAGGGATCGCGAGCAGCGACATGAAGAACGCGATCCACATCACGACCAGCAGCGCGAGGCTGGTCGCGAACGCCGCGAGGCGGTGCATGACGTTGTTGTAGGTGCAGTGGATCAGCGAGTGCAGCGCGCGCAGCGCCACGTAGATCCAGGCGCAGTCGACCAGCCAGCTCGGCCACAGCCGCACCGCGAGCGCCATCGCGATCAGCGCGTAGAACAGCACCGGCGCCTCGAAGAGGTTGCGGAAGTTGTCGGCGGCGCGCACGTCCTGCAATTGGCTGGCCATCGCGCGCGAATCGACCACCGCGCGCAGGCCGACGCGGCGCACCTCGCGCACGCGCACGACGAACATGGAGATCCCGACGGCGAACGTCAGCAGCACCAGCGCGAGCGCGGCGGCGACGAGGTGGAGTGCGTTGGCGGGCATGGCGATAGGCAGGAAGCGGCCCGGCGGCCTGAAGCGCCGACGATAGCGCGGCGCGCGGCGCGGATCGTCGCGACGGTCGGTCCGGTATCGTCATGTACTTTCCAAGGCAAATAAAGTGCTTGACTTGGAAAATACTGCCCACCACAATGGCTCGGCGGTCCCGACCCGGGCAACGGTGTATGCCCGGGTCCGGGCCAGGCGTCGCGGCGCTTCGATCGGATTCCGAGGCATCCGGCCGCGACATCGATTCTCAAGTCGACGGGAGACTCGCGATGGCAGTCACACGCCCCACCACCACCCAGCTCCAGGATGTCGCCAAGAGCCTGGGCATCCACCTCGACAGCGCGAAGGCCGAGGCCTACCGGCAGCTGCTGCAGCCCAACTTCGACGCGTACGACGCGATCGATGCGATGCCCGACTACCTGCCGCCGGTGAAGTACGCGCGCGGCGCCTCGCACAAGCCGACCGGCGACGAGAACAAGTACGGCGCCTGGTACGCGAAGGCGACGATCCAGGGTGCGCCGGGCGGCAAGCTCGCGGGCAAGACGGTCGTCATCAAGGACAACGTCTGCGTCGCCGGCGTGCCGATGATGAACGGCGCATCGACCCTGGAGGGCTTCGTGCCGACGATCGACGCGACCATCGTGACCAGGCTGCTCGACGCCGGCGCGACCATCGTCGGCAAGTCGGTCTGCGAATATTTCTGCTTCTCGGGCGGATCGCACACCAGCGCGTCCGGCCCGGTGCACAACCCGCGCCGCATGGGCTACTCGGCCGGCGGCTCGTCGTCGGGCAGCGCGGCGCTGGTCGCGGCCGGCGAGGTCGACCTGGCGATCGGCGGCGACCAGGGCGGCTCGATCCGCATGCCGGCGTCGTACTGCGGCATCTACGGCATGAAGCCGACGCACGGCCTCGTGCCCTACACCGGCGTGATGCCGATCGAGGTGACGATCGACCACACCGGGCCGATGACCGGCAACGTGAGCGACAACGCACTGATGCTCGAAGTGCTCGCCGGCCCCGACGGGCTCGACCCGCGCCAGCACGCCGGCCGGGAAGCCAAGCCCTATACCCAGCTGATGAAGGGCGGCGTCAACGGCATGAGGATCGGCATCGTGAAGGAAGGCTTCGGCTGGCCGCAGTCGATGGCCGAGGTCGATGCCAAGGTGCGCGCGGCCGCCGATCGGCTCGCCAGGCTGGGCGCGGTGGTCAGCGAAGTTTCGATACCGATGCATGCGGCCGGCCCGGCGATCTGGCTGCCGATCGCCGCCGAGGGCGCGACCCAGCAGATGATGAAGGACAACGGCTACGGGCTGAACTACAAGGGCCTGTACGACACCGCGCTGATCGACTACCACAACGGCTGGAAGAAGCGCGCCGACGAACTGTCGGAGACGCTCAAGATCACGATGGTGCTCGGCGAGTACTTCATCCAGAACTACTGCGGCCACTTCTACGGCAAGGCGCAGAACCTGAACCGCCAGCTGAAGGCCGCCTACGACGGCGCGCTGTCGGACTTCGACCTGCTGCTGATGCCGACCCTGCCGCTGACCGCGACGCCGCTGCCCAAGCCGGGCGCGCCGCTCGAGGAAGTGATCCAGCGCGCCTTCGAGATGCTGCCCAATACCTGCTCGTTCGACATCACCGGCCATCCGGCGATGAGCCTGCCGTGCGGCCTCGTCGACGGCCTGCCGGTCGGGTTGATGCTGATCGGAAAATCGTACGACGAAGGCACCATCTACCGCGCCGCGCTGGCGTTCGAGCAGTCGGGGGACTGGCAGACGTTCTGACAAGCCGCGCGATCGAAGACCTATCACAACCACACCTGGAGCTGACCTCATGGATCGTCGTCAATTCATCAAGACCGCCGGCGCCGCTGCCGCGATCGGTGCGCCGAGCCTGTCCGCGCTCGCGGCCGACGAGATCGCGGTCGGCAGCATCCACGACCTGTCCGGCGGGCTCGACATCTACGGCAAGCCGATGCTGGACGCGCTGACCCTGGCGATCGAAGAGCAGAACGCCGCGGGCGGGCTGATCGGCCGCAAGCTCAAGCTGATCAGCTACGACCCGCAGTCGAACATGCAGCTCTACGCGCAGTTCGCGCAGCAGGCGGCGCTGAAGGACAAGGTGGCGGTGGTGCACGGCGGCATCACGTCGGCGTCGCGCGAGGTGATCCGGCCGGTGCTCGACCGCGCCAAGACGCTCTACTTCTACAACACCCAGTACGAAGGCGGCGTCTGCGACCGCGGGATCTTCTGCACCGGCGTGACGCCGGCGCAGACGGTCGGCAAGCTCGTGCCGTATGCGATGAAGAAGTGGGGCAAGAAGATCTACGTCGTCGCGGCCGACTACAACTACGGCCAGATCACGTCGCAGTGGGTCAAGAAGTTCGCGCAGGAGAACGGCGGCTCGACGGTCGCGATCGAGTTCTTCCCGCTCGACGTCACCAACTTCGGCCCGACGATCAGCAAGATCGAGGCGGCCAAGCCCGACATGGTGTGGTCGGCGCTGGTCGGCGGCGCGCACATCTCGTTCTACCGCCAGTGGGCCGCGGCCGGCCTCAACAAGAAGATCCCGCTCGCGTCGACGACGTTCTCGGTCGGCAACGAGCAGATCGTGCTGTCGGCCGAGGAGGCCAACGGCTACCTGCTCGCCTACAACTACTTCGAGAGCATCCCGACGCCGGAGAACAAGGCCTTCCTCGACCGCTTCCACAAGCGCTTCGGCGCCGACTATCCGAACGTCACCGAGCTGGCGATGGGCACCTACCAGGGCTTCAAGCTGTGGGCCCAGGGCGTCAAGAAAGCCGGCTCGGTCGATCCGGCCAAGGTCACGACGGCGCTCGAATCGGGCATCTCGATCGACGCGCCCAGCGGCAAGGTGACGATCGACGGACCGACGCACCACTGCGTGCTCAACGTCAGCATCGCCGAGGTGAAGGACAAGAAGCTCAACATCCTGCAGAGCTTCTCGCAGCAGCCGCCGTCGGATACCAGCGCGGTGTGCGACCTGAAGAAGAATCCGAAGGACAACCAGCAGTACGTCATCAAAGTCTGATCGGCCCCCTCTCCCTCGCCCTGTCCCCGGCGGGGAGAGGGAGCAAGCCGTCCACGACGAAGCAGTACCCATGGACCTCGCCGCGATCGTCATCATCCAGGTGCTCTACGCGATCGCCAGCCTGGTGATCATCTCCGCCGGGCTCGCGGTGATCTTCGGCATGATGAAGGTCATCAACCTGGCGCACGGCGAGTTCCTGATGCTCGGCGGCTACGCGACCTTGGGCGCGCTGAAGATCGGCATCAACCTGTGGATCGCGATGCTCGTCGTCGCACCCCTCGCGGTCGGCATCGTCGGCGTCGTCCTCGAGCGGCTCGTGATCCGGCGGCTCTACGGCCGCATGATCGACACGATGCTCGCGACCTGGGGCCTGTCGCTGCTGCTCGTCGGCATCGTCACGTCGGTGTTCGGCAACACCACGGCCGGCATCTCGACGCCGCTCGGCAGCTTCTCGATCGGCAACTACTCGGTGAGCGTCTACACGCTCGTGATCATCGCGGTCGCGATCGTGCTGGCGCTCGCGCTGCGGGGGGTGCTGCTGAAGACGCAGCTCGGCCTGATCGCGCGCGGCACGATGCAGAACCCGGCGATGGCCGATGCGCTCGGCATCAGCCCGAGCCGCGTCTATTCGGTGACCTTCGCGGTCGGCGCCGCGCTGTCGGGGCTCGCCGGCGGGCTGCTCGCGCCGCTGACCGGCGTCGTGCCGACGATGGGCGCGGCCTTCATCGCCAAGGCCTTCATCACGGTGATCGGCGGCGGGCCGGCGATCCTCACCGGGCTGATCGGCGCCTCCGGCTTCTTCGGTGCGATCAACCAGATCGCCGCCTTCCTCAGCACGCCGGTGTTCGGCGAGGTCGCGCTGCTGTTCGCGGCGATCGTGATGCTGCGGCTCTTGCCGCAGGGCATCACCGGACGGTTCTTCAAGGGGTCGCTGTGAAGTCGCGGATCGCCGCCTTCGCGGCGTCGTGGAAGAGCGCGGCGCTGTGCGTCGCGATCGGCATCGTGCTGCTGTTCGGCCTGCCGAGCGTGATCGACGACTACACGCTGATCCAGGTGACGATCTACATCGTGATGTCGGTGCTCGCCGTCAGCCTCGGCTACATCTGGGGCTATGGCGGCATCCTCTGCTTCGGCCAGGCGGCGTTCTTCGGGCTCGGCGCCTACACCTACGCGATCGCGGTCGTGAACATCGGCGACAGCACCGTGCCGTTCCTGCTGTCCATCGTCGTGCCGGCGCTGTTCGCGGCCATCCTCGGCTACGTGATCTTCTATGGGCGCCTCTCGGACGTCTACATGGGCGTGATCACGCTGACGGTGACCTTGATCCTCTTCAACCTCGTCAACTCGACCGCCGGCCCCGAGTGGCGCATCGGCAAGGCGCCGCTCGGCGGCTTCAACGGCATCCCGGCGATCCCGCCGCTCAACTGGCCGGGCGACACCGATGCCGCGATCGCGCCGCGCGGCATGTTCGAGCTGTCGCTCGGCGTGCTGATCGCCGTCTATGCCGGGCTGCGCGCGCTGATCGCGTCGCGCATCGGCCGCGTCATCGTCGCGATCAAGGAAAACGAGCAGCGCGCGCTGCTGCTCGGCTACGACGCGCGCGCCTACAAGCTCTTCGCGTTCACGCTCGGCGGCGCGATCGCCGGGCTCGCGGGCTGCCTGTTCGCGAACTGGGGCGCGTTCACGAGCCCGACGATCTTCGGCCTCGCGCAGTCGGCGCAGATCATCATCTGGGTCATCGTCGGCGGCCTCGGCACCTTGATCGGCCCGGTGGTCGGCTGCATCCTGATCCAGTGGCTGACGACGCAGATCGGCACCCAGCAGACCTTCAACGCCAACCTCGTGCTCGGCGCGATCCTGGTGGTCTTCGTGCTGCTGGTGCCGCGCGGGCTGGTGCCGAGCCTGGGCGACCTGCTCGGCCGCTTGATGAAGCGCCATGCTCCGAAGATCCGGGCGGAGCGCGATGCCGGTGTGCGCGCCGAGGAACAGCAAGCATGACGGCGTCCACGCCGCTGCTCGAGACGCGGGCGCTCAACGTGCGTTTCGGGGGGGTGCATGCCACCCGCGACGTCAACTTCACGCTCGCCGAGGCCGAGTTGCGCTGCGTGATCGGACCGAACGGCGCCGGCAAGAGCACCTTCTTCAAGCTGCTGACCGGCCAGGTCAAGCCGACGTCGGGGCAGATCCTGTTCCGCGGCCACGACATCTCGAACGCGCAGCCGCACGAGCCGGGGCGGCTCGGCATCGGCATCAAGACGCAGGTGCCCAGCCTCTTCAATGGGCTGACGGTGTGGGAGAACGTCTGGCTGTCGGCGCGGCGCGTGAATCCGCAAAAGCGCGCCGACGACGTGACGCGCACGACCCTCGAACGCGTCGGCATGCTGGCCGAAAGCGATGCGATCGCCGGCACCTTGGCGCACGGCCAGCGCCAATGGGTCGAGCTCGCGGTGGTGCTGGCGGCCGACCCGCCGCTGATCCTGCTCGACGAGCCGGCCGCCGGCATGAGCGATGCCGAGGTCGCGCGCACTGCCGAGCTGATCCTCGAGATCAACCGCCGGCATGCGCTCGTCGTCGTCGAGCACGACATGAGCTTCATCCGCATGATCGCGAAGAAGGTCACCGTGCTGCACCAGGGCCAGGTGATCCGCGAGGACACGCCGGACCGGATCATGAGCGATCCGCTGATCCAGCAGATCTACCTCGGCAAGAAGCCGCACTGATCATGCTGAAGGTTGCGGATCTCAGCGCCGGCTACGGCGACATCCCGGTGCTGCACGGGATCTCGATGGCGATCGCGACGGGCGAGGCGATCGGCATCCTCGGCCACAACGGCATGGGCAAGACGACCTTGCTGCGTTGCCTGATCGGCGCATTGAAGCCGACCGCCGGCCGCATCGAGTTCGACGGCCAGGACGTCACGCGGCTCGCGCCGCATGGCCGCGCGCGGCTCGGCATGGCTTACGTTCCGCAGGGCCGCGAGATCTTTCCGGCGCTGAGCGCGCGCGACAACCTGCGCATGGGGCTCGTGAAGACCGGCGACCGGTCGCCGGCGGCGCTCGATGGGCTGCTGGCCGATTTCCCGCGCCTCGTGCCGCTGCTCGACCGGCCGGGCGGCTCGCTGTCGGGCGGCGAGCAACAGCTGCTCGCCCTGGCGCGCGCGCTCGCCGGCAAGCCCAAGCTGCTGCTGCTCGACGAGCCGACCGAAGGCATCCAGCCGTCCATCATCGAAGAGATCGCCGAGACCTTGACCGCGCTGCGCGATCGGCTCGAATTGACGATCGTGCTGGTCGAGCAGAACCTCGATTTCATCGCGACGGTGTCGCAGCGCGTGCTGGTCATCAAGCGCGGCCAGCTCGGGGCCGAGATTCCGCGCGAGCACCTCGCCGATCTGGCCGTGATGAGCGAATACACCGGCGTGCATACCTGAAGAGCGCGCCCGAAGAGCGCCTGAACGACGAACCAAGGAGACGCGCGATGGACTGGCTGAAGACGTCGATCATGCACAAGCGCGGCGTCGCGCGCGGCAGCGTCGGCACGACGCACGAGCTGACCGAGGACAAGCAGGGCACCTTCCACTACACGATCGGTCCGTACACGGAAGCCGTGATGACGATCAAGCCGGGCGACCGCGTGATCGTGCAGACGCGCGACGCGTTCAACGGCAAGGTGAAGACGCCGGCCGACCTGCCGTCGAAGGTGCTGCAGCTGCCGTTCGCGAACCCGCAGAACGGACCGATCCTGATCGAGGGTGCGGAGAAGGGCGACACCGTCGCGGTCTACATCGAGAAGATGGCGCCGCGCGGCGAGAACCCGCGCGGCACCTGCGCGATGATTCCGCAGTTCGGCGCGCTGTCCGGCACGTCGCTGACGGCGCTGCTGGCCGAATCGCTGCCCGAGGTCGTACGCAAGATCGACGTCGACGAGGACGGCGTCTACTGGAGTCCGAGAGTCAAGCTGCCGTACCGGCCGCACATCGGCACCTTGAGCTGCTCGCCCGAGATCGATTCGATCAACACGCTGACGCCCGACGCGCACGGCGGCAACATGGACCTGCCCGACATGGGCCCGGGCTCCATCACCTACCTGCCGGTGCGTACGGCGGGGGCACGGCTCTTCATCGGCGATGCGCATGCCTGCCAGGGCGACGGCGAAGTCTGCGGAACGGCGGTCGAGTACCCGAGCACGACGACCATCCACGTCGACCTGATCAAGGGCTGGACGCTGGCCTGGCCGCGGCTCGAAAACGAGTCGGTCGTGATGGCGATCGGCAGCGCGCGTCCGCTCGAGGACGCCGCGCGCATCGCCTACAAGGAACTCGTGCTCTGGATGGAAGCCGAGTTCGGCTACGAACGCTGGGACGCCTACATGATGCTCAGCCAGTGCGGCAAGGTGCGGCTGGGCAACTTCGTCGATCCGAAGTACACCGTGGGCGCCGGCATCGAGAAGAAGTACCTGGCCTGACCGGACCGCCGCGTCGCGCGGCTATGATGCCCGGAGCCTCTGGCCAAAGATCTTGCGCGGATTCCACCTTGCCGCCACGGACCAGGGACCTCAGTCTGGAGACCACGATGGACCTGCAATTGAAGGGACTCAACGCGCTCGTCACCGGCGGCACCAAGGGCATCGGCCGCGCGATCGCCGAGACGCTGGCCGCCGAGGGCGCGAACGTCGCGATCTGTGCGCGCCATGCCGACGGCGTGAGCGCGGCGGTGCCGGAGCTGGCGCGTCACGACACCAAGGTGATCGGCAGCGCCGTCGACGTCGGCGACGGCCCTGCGCTGCAGGCCTGGGTCGCGGATGCGGCAGCGCAGCTCGGCGGCATCGACATCGTGGTCGCCAACGTGTCGGCGCTGGCGATCTCCGGCGACGAGGCCGGCTGGCAGAGCGGCTTCAACGTCGACATGATGGGCACGGTGCGCCTCGTCAATGCGGCGCTGCCGTGGCTCGAGAAGAGCAAGCACGCGGCGATCGTGACGATCTCGAGCGTTTCGGGTCGCGAGATCGATTTCGCGGCCGGACCGTACGGCGCCTTCAAGGCGGCGATCATCCATTACACGCAGGGCCTGGCTTATCAGCTCGCCGGCAAGAACATCCGCGCCAACACCGTGTCGCCCGGCAACACCTACTTCGCCGGCGGCGTCTGGGAGCAGATCGAGCGGGGCAACCCGAAGCTCTTCTCCGAGGCGCTCGCGCTCAATCCGACCGGGCGCATGGGCCGGCCGCAAGAGATGGCCAACGCGGCGGCCTTCCTGGCGAGTCCGGCGGCGAGCTTCATCACCGGGGCGAACCTCGTGGTGGATGGGGCGCTGACGCGGGGCGTGCAGTATTGACTTCGCGAGCCGCGCGAGGTTCCGGCGTCCCGGCATCGAGTCGAAGATGGAGATGACGCGATGACACCCGATACCGTGCGTGTGCTCGCGGCCGCAGCCGGCCTGCCGCTCGGTCCCGGCCGCGACGCGATCGTCGCGGGGCTGCTGGCCGTCTGGCTGCCGGCGGCCAACGAGCTGAGCCTGAAAATGAGCGCGGCCGAGCACCAGGATCTCCTGCCCGTCACCGTGTTCGCGCATCTGCCGCCCGACGAGGAGGGCTGCTGACCATGACGCGCACCTACCCGGAGCTGCTCGACTGGAGCTTGGCCGAGCTGTCGCGGCGCATCAAGCAGCGCGAGGTTTCCCCGGTCGAGGTGGTCGACGCCACGCTGGCGCGCATCGCGGCCGTCGATCCGAAGCTCTCGGCCTACATCACGGTCTTCGACGAGCAGGCGCGCCAGGTCGCGAAGGCCGCCGAGACGATGATCGCGGCCGGCCACGACCTCGGCCCGCTGCATGGCGTGCCGATCGGGCTGAAGGACAACCTCGCGACCGCGGGCCAGCGCACGACCGCGGGCAGCAAGATCCTCGCCGACTGGCATCCGGCGCACGACGCCACCGTGACGAGCCGGTTGCGCCGTGCGGGCGCGATCTTCACCGGCAAGCTCAACATGCACGAGTTCGCCTGGGGCGGCACGAGCGACAACCCGCACTACGGCGCGGTGCGCAACCCGTGGAATACCGAGCGCTTCCCGGCCGGATCGAGCGGCGGCTCGGGCGCAGCGGTGGCGGCCCGCATGTGCTTCGGCGCGATCGGCACCGATACCGGCGGATCGATCCGGCTGCCGTCGGCGATCAACGGCATCGCCGGCATCCGGCCGACCTACGGGCGCGTCAGCAACCACGGCATCATTCCGCTCGCGTGGAGCATGGACACCGCCGGACCGATGGCGCGGACGGTCGAGGACTGCGCGCTGATGTTCGGCGCCATCGCCGGCCATGACGCGGCCGATCCGGCCTCGGCGCGCGTCGCGACGCACGACTATCTCGCGAGGCTGCGCGACGGCGTGCAGGGCTTGCGCATCGGCATCGTGCCCGGCTACTTCTTCCACCACCTGCAGCCGCCCGTGCACGCTGCGGTGACGGCGGCGCTGAAGACGCTCGAAGACGCGGGTGCCGTGGTCGTCGAGGTGGGCATCGACAACATCCACGGCAACATCTCGGCGCAGCTCACGATCGAGTCGGCCGAGCCCAGCACCTACCACCAGCGCTGGCTGCGCGAGCGGCCCGACGACTACGGCGCCGACGTGCGCACGCTGCTCGAAGTGGGCGAACTGCTGCTCGCGACCCACTACCTGCAGGCGCAGCGCTACCGGTCCCTCTTGCGCAACGAGTTCCTCGCGGCGTTCGCGACGAAGGTCGACGTCTTCCTCTGCCCGACCCTGCCGTTCACCGCGGTGCCGGTCGGCGCGATGGAGGTCGTGATCGAGAACGGCGAGTCCGAGGACATGCTGTCGGCGATCATGCAGTACACCGGCGTGCCCAGCCTCACCGGCCTGCCGGCCCTCGCCGTCCCGTGCGGCTTCGACCCCGACGGCCTGCCGATCGGCATGCAGCTCATCGGCAAGCCGTTCGACGAGGCCACGCTGTTCCGAACCGGCGCAGCCTTCCAGGCGCTGACCGACTTCCATACCAGGGCGCCGCGGATCTGAGCGTCCCTGCGGTTGCAAGCGGGCGTGGCGGTCGCACAATGAGGCAAGCTCACGAGGAGACCCACCACCATGCCCCAACTCAGCTATGTCCACGGCGCATCGAGCAAGCCGCTGATCGGGCAGACCATCGGCAAGTTCTTCGACGAGGCTTGCGCGCGCCACGCGGCGCGCGAGGCGCTCGTGTCGCGCCACCAGGGCGTGCGCATGACCTACGGCCAGATGCGCGAGCAGGTCGACGTGCTCGCTTGCGCACTGATCCGGCTCGGCCTCCAACCCGGCGAGCGCATCGGCATCTGGTCGCAGAACAACCGGGAATGGGCGTTGACGCAGTTCGCGACCGCGAAGGCCGGCCTCGTGCTCGTCAACATCAATCCGGCCTACCGGCGCAGCGAGCTCGAATACGCGCTCAACAAGGTCGGCTGCAAGGCGCTGATCCTCGCGCCGTCTTTCAAGACGACCGACTACCTCGAAATGGTCAACGACCTGGCGCCGGAGCTGGCCGGCGCCAGGCCGGGTGCGCTGCAGAGCGCGAAGCTGCCCGAGCTGCGCATCGTGGTCCGGCTCGGCGCCGCCAAGACGCCGGGCGCCTACAACTTCGACGAGCTGATGACGCCGCCGTCGCGCGACGAGTTGGCCGCGCTGCAGGCGCTCGGCGAGCAGTTGCAGTTCGACGACGCGGTGAACATCCAGTTCACGTCCGGCACGACCGGTCATCCGAAAGGCGCGACGTTGTCGCACCACAACATCCTGAACAACGGCTATTTCGTCGGCGAAGCGATCAAGCTGACGCCGGAAGACCGGCTCTGCATCCCCGTGCCGCTGTACCACTGCTTCGGCATGGTGATGGCCAACCTCGGCTGCCTGACGCACGGCTCGACGATGGTCTATCCATCGGAAGGCTTCGATCCGCTCGCGAGCCTGACGGCGATCTCGGATGAGCGGTGCACCGCCTGCTACGGCGTGCCGACGATGTTCATCGCGATGCTCGATCATCCACGGTTCGAGAGCTTCGACCTGTCGCACCTGCGCACCGGCATCATGGCCGGCAGCCCGTGCCCGATCGAGGTGATGAAGCGCGTCGTCGACCAGATGCACATGGGCGAGGTGACGATCGCCTACGGCATGACCGAGACGTCGCCGGTGTCGTTCCAGAGCGCTACCTCCGATCCGCTGGAGCGCCGCGTCTCGACGGTCGGCCGCATCCAGCCGCATTGCGAGGTGAAGATCGTCGACACCGACGGCCGCATCGTGCCGCGCGGCACGCCGGGCGAGCTGTGCACGCGCGCCTATTCGGTGATGCTCGGCTACTGGAACGACGAGGCGAAGACGCGCGAGGCGATCGACAACGGGGGCTGGATGCACACCGGCGACCTCGCGACGATCGACGACGAGGGCTACTGCAACATCGTCGGCCGCATCAAGGACCTCGTGATCCGCGGCGGCGAGAACCTCTATCCGCGCGAGATCGAGGAATACCTCTATCGCCATCCGAAGGTGCAGGACGTGCAGGTGATCGGCGTGCCCGACGCGAAGTACGGCGAGGAGCTGTGCGCCTGCATCGTCGTGCGGCCCGGCGAGACCTTGACGCAGGAAGAGGTCGCGGCGTTCTGCCGCGGCCAGATCGCGCACCAGAAGATCCCGCGCTACGTGAAGGTCGTCGACGCCTTCCCGATGACGATCACCGGCAAGATCCAGAAGTTCATGATGCGCGAGCAGATGAAGAAGGAACTGGGTCTGCAGGACACCAAAACGGCTTGACCCCACGACCATGAACGAATCGCTGAAACGCTTCCGCGCCGCGCGCGACTCCCTGCTGCAGCACCGCGGCGACGCCGCGCGCGCGCATGCCGACTTCCGCTGGCCGGAGCTCGACACCTTCAACTGGGCGCTCGACCACTTCGACGAGATGGCGCGCGACAACGACGCGACCGCGCTGTGGATCATCGGCGACGACGGGCGCGAGGAGAAGGTCGGCTTCGACGCGATGCGCACGCGCTCGAACCAGGTCGCCAACTACCTCGAAGGCCTGGGCGTGCAGCGCGGCGACCGCGTGCTGCTGATGCTCGGCAACGAAGTGCCGCTGTGGGAGGTGATGCTCGCCTGCATCAAGATCGGCGCGGTGATGATCCCGGCGACGCACCTCTTGACGCGCGACGACCTGCAGGACCGGCTGACGCGCGGCGAGGTCAAGCACATCGTGACCAACCCGACGCTGGCGCCGAAGTTCGACGGCCTCGCGCCCGAGCTCACGCGCATCGTGGCCGGCGGCGCGGTGACCGGCTGGCACGACCTCGCCGAGTCGCGCGCCAAGAGCGGCGACTACGTCGCGCTGGTCGAGACGCGGCCCGACGAGCCGCTGCTGCTCTACTTCACGTCCGGCACGACGAGCCTGCCGAAGCTCGTCGAGCACACGCACCAGAGCTATCCGGTCGGCCACCTGTCGACGATGTACTGGATCGGCCTGCAACGCGGCGACGTGCACTGGAACATCTCGTCGCCCGGCTGGGCCAAGCATGCGTGGAGCTGCTTCTTCGCGCCGTGGATCGTCGGCGCGACGATCTTCGTCTTCAACTACGTGCGCTTCGATGCCAGGCGCGTGCTGCAGACCCTGGTCGACAAGCGCGTGACGACCTTGTGCGCGCCGCCGACGGTGTGGCGCATGCTGATCCAGGAGAAGCTCGCCGATTACCGCATCTCGCTGCGCGAGGTGGTCGGCGCGGGCGAGCCGTTGAACCCCGAAGTCATCGAGCAGGTGCGCGCCGGCTGGAACCTGACGATCCGCGACGGCTACGGCCAGACCGAGACCACCGCGCAGATCGGCAATCCGCCCGGCCAATTGCTGAAGCCCGGTTCGATGGGCCTGCCGCTGCCGGGCTATCCGATCGTGCTGCTGGACGCGGACGATCGCCCGTCGGACGAAGGCGAGATCGCGATCGACCTGTCGGCCCGCCCGGTCGCGCTGATGCGCGGCTATGCGAAGGACGAAGGCCGCACCGCCGACGCGATGCGCGGCGGGTACTACCGCACCGGCGACGTCGCGAGCCGCGATGCCGACGGCTACATCACCTACGTCGGCCGCGCCGACGATGTGTTCAAGGCGAGCGACTACCGCATCAGCCCGTTCGAGCTCGAGAGCGTGCTGATCGAGCATCCGGCCGTGGCCGAAGCGGCGGTGGTGCCGTCGCCCGATCCGTTGAAGCTCGCGGTGCCCAAGGCCTTCGTGACGCTGGTCGCGGGACAGACGCCCGATGCGGCGACGGCGCAGAGCATCCTCGCGTTCTGCCGCGAGCGCCTCGCGCCCTACAAGCGCATCCGCCGGCTCGAGTTCATGGAGCTGCCGAAGACGATCTCCGGCAAGATCCGGCGTGTCGAGATGCGCAAGCGCGAGGAGGCGCGGGCCGTGCCGGTGGTGCGGGGCGAGGGGGAGTACTTCGACGATCAGTTTTCGGCGTAGGGCGCGGCTTCGGGAAGCCTGCTCCGGCACGCGAGGTTTCTTGGCGCCTCGGCCTCTGCTACGCCCCGAACAGATCCCCGCCCGCGGCTTGCGGCGGCGCGACGCCCAGGTGCCGGTACGCGGCCAAGGTCGCGATCCGCCCGCGCGGTGTGCGCTGCAGGTAGCCCTGCTGGATCAGGTACGGCTCGATCACGTCCTCGATCGTGTCGCGCTCTTCGCCGATCGCCGCGGCGACGTTGTCGAGGCCGACCGGTCCGCCGTCGAAGCGGTGCACGACCGCTTCGAGAAGCTTGCGGTCCATGATGTCGAAGCCCTGCGGATCGACGTCGAGCATGCGCAGCGCCGCATCGGCCAGCGTCTTGACGATGCGGCCGTCGCCCTTCACGTCGGCATAGTCGCGCACTCTGCGCAGCAGGCGGTTGGCGATGCGCGGGGTGCCGCGCGAGCGGCGTGCGATCTCGTACGCGCCTTCGTCGTCGGCCGGCACGTCGAGCAGCCCGGCCGAGCGGCGCACGATGCGTGCAAGCTCTTCGGCGCTGTAGAACTCGAGCCGCGCGACGATGCCGAAGCGGTCGCGCAGCGGGTTGGTCAGCATGCCGGCGCGCGTCGTCGCGCCGATCAAGGTGAACGGCTGCAGGTCGAGCTTGATCGAGCGTGCCGCCGGGCCTTCGCCGATCATGATGTCGATCTGGTAGTCCTCGAGCGCCGGATAGAGGATCTCCTCGACGACCGGGCTCAGCCGGTGGATCTCGTCGATGAAGAGCACGTCGTTGCGCTCCAGGTTGGTGAGGATCGCGGCCAGGTCCTTGGGCTTCTCGAGCACCGGCCCCGAGGTCTGGCGCAGGTTCACGCCGAGCTCGTGGGCGATGATGTGGCTGAGGGTCGTCTTGCCGAGACCCGGCGGGCCGAACAGCAGCACATGGTCGAGTGCCTCGGCGCGCTTCTTCGCGGCGCCGATGAAGATCTCGAGCTGCTCGCGCACCTTGGCCTGTCCGACGTATTCGGCCAGGCCCTTGGGCCGCAGCGCGCGTTCGATCGCCTCTTCGTTCGGCGACACCGGCGCGGCGCCGACGATGCGCGCGCTGCTCGGGCCGCGCGGGGCGAAGTCGTCGGTGTGGATACTCATGCGGCATTATGAGCGCCGCTCCGGCATCATCACGGACCCGCCATCCCTTCCGCTCTCCGATGTTCAAGCTCTCCAAGCCCTTGCTTGCCGGCACCGCTGCCGCGCTGTTCGCGCTCGCCGCGCAGGCCCATGACTACCAGGCCGGCAGCATCGCGATCGGTCATCCGTATGCACGCTCGACGGTGCCGGCGCAGGTCAACGGCGGCGCCTTCCTCAGCCTGAAGAACGAAGGCAGCAGCGACGACAAGCTGATCGGCGTCTCGGGCGACGTGGCCGGCAGCGTCGAGCTGCACGAGATGGCGATGGAAGGCAACGTGATGAAGATGCGCCAGGTCGACGGCGTCGCGCTGCCGGCCGGCAAGACCGTGATGCTCGCGCCGGGCGGCTACCACGTGATGCTGCTCGGCCTGAAGGCGCCGCTGAAGCAAGGCGACTCGTTTCCGCTGAAGCTGACCTTCGAGAAGGCCGGCACGACGACCGTCACGGTCGACGTCGAAGGCGCGGCGGCCGACCATTCGAAGCACTGATTTTTTCGTACGACCATCGGCGAAGACGGCATATCGACCCTCGACCCGGGGATGGGCCGACGCGGGCGCTGCCTCTAATCTCGCGCTCGTTTGCAGTCGATCACTGACGAGCCATGCCCACCCGCCTGATGCCGGCCCTCGCGCCGTTGACCCTCGCGCTCTCCACCCTGGCCGCGCAGGCCGCGCCCTCGCCGGTGGCGCAATACGACTTCAACGGCACGCTCGCATCGAGCGTCGCCGGCGCGCCCGCGCTCAGCGTCACCGATCCGCTCGGCCAGAGCGGCTTCGTGACCGACAGCGTGATGGGCACGACGAAGTCGGTGTGGAACTTCCAGGGCGCGGCCAGCCCGGTGACCGATCAGGCCGGTCTCACGCTCGACAGCACGGGACTCCTGACGCGCAACGACACGTACTCGCTCGAGATGGTGTTCAAGTTCACCGATCGCGAGAACGCCTGGCGCCGGATCGTCGACGTGTCGAGCCGGCAGACCGATGACGGCTTCTACGTCGATCCGAGCAACAACCTCGACGTGTACCCGATCGGCGGCGGCGCGCCGTTCACGAACGACGTCTACCACGACGTGTTCCTGGTCGACAACGCCGGCATCGTGACGTTCTACCTCGACGGCTCCGCGCAGGCCACGCTGACGACGACGGTGATGAACATCGACGCCAGCAACCACATCAACTTCTTCCTCGACAACGTCGTCGGCGGCGGCCAGGGCGAATATTCGAGCGGCAGCATCTCGATGGTCCGCCTGTACGACGAGGCGTTGACGGCGGTTCCGCCGCCGCCGGTACCCGAGCCTGCCGCGGGTGCGCTGATGCTCGCCGGCCTGGGCGCTGTCGGCTACCTGGCGCGGCGTCGCCGCGCCGCGTGATCTCCGGCTACTTCGCGAGCGACTTCAGCGCGAGCTTGATGCCGTCGCTGACGCCGACGTCCGGCGGCAGCGCCTTCAATGCGGCCGCGGCCTCGCGGTCGTTGTAGCCGAGCGCGAGCAGCGCCTGCAGGATGTCGGCCTGCGCCGCGCCGGTCGGATGCGCCGGCTGGACGAGCGCATCGCCGAGCTTGCCCTTCAGTTCGAGCAGCAGCCGCTCGGCCGTCTTCTTGCCGATGCCCGGCACCTTCACGAGCCGGCCGCTCTCCTGCAGGCCGACCGCCTGCGCGAGCTCGGCGACGCTCAGCCCCGACAGGATCGCGAGCGCGGTGCGCGGGCCGATGCCGGAGATCTTCACGAGCAGGCGGAACGTCGCGCGCTCGTCGTGCGTCAGGAAGCCGTAGAGGAGCTGCGCGTCCTCGCGCACCACGAAGTGCGTCAGCAGGGTGACGCGCTCGCCGATGCCGGGCAGGTTGTAGAAGCTGCTCATCGGCACGTCGACCTCGTAGCCGACGCCGTTGACATCGATGAGCAACTGCGGCGGCGCCTTGGCCGCGAGCGTTCCGGTGAGGCTTCCGATCATGCCGGGATTATCGCGACAGGCTTTGCCGCGCTCGCGCGCCGGCTGCCGCATCCCAAATCCATAGGATGCCGGGCGCGACGGAGGGACTATCGCTGGCGGATCGGGCCGGCTAGCATCCCCGCTGCGCAGCCTCCACGCGCGCGTCGCGCGAGCTCGTCGATGCCTCAGTTCCAGTATTCCTGCTTCATCAGCTACAGCCATGGCGAGGAGGAACTCGTCAACGGCTTCGTCGCCCAGTTCAAGACGGCGTTGAAGGGGGAATTGGAGACGCTGATCGACCGCAAGGCCTTCATCGACGAGGACATTCCCGTCGGCGCCATCTGGGAGCCCAAGCTCGCGCAGGCGCTGTGCCATTCGGTGTGCATGGTGCTGATCTACACGCCCATCTATGGGCAGAAGGATTTCTGCCGGCGCGAGTTCGAGGCGATGCAGCAAGTGGAAACCCGGCGGCAATCGCTGCTGCCGGGCGTATCTCCGCTCGGCCTCATCATCCCGGTCGTGATGCGCGGCTTTCAGCGCCTGCCGCCGCCGCTCGGCCCCCGCCAGGCGCTGGACTTCTCGAAGTTCACGCTGGCCGACGTGCAGATCAACCGCCATCCCTGCTTCGCCGATCAGGTGCGCAAGGTGGCCGAGCGTATCCAGGAGCACTTCGAGGTGCTGCAGGATCTGGAAGACAGGGCCTGCGAGCACTGCCGGGGTTTCCAGTTGCCGCCGGCGCCGCCGGCCAGCACCTGGCGCACCGCCCTGGCGGCCGGCGCGGGTGCGGGTGCCGGCTGGGCGCCCGCCTTCGTGAACCGGTGATGCTGGCCGCCAAGGCCGCCCGCGGCCACGTCGTCACGTTCTACTCGTTCAAGGGCGGCACCGGCCGCACCATGGCGCTCGCCAACTCGGCTTGCGTGCTGGCCGAGGCGCAGAAGGACGGCGCCAACGCTGTCCTCGTCGTCGACTGGGACCTGGAAGCACCCGGCCTGCACCGCTACTTCCCTCCACGACTGCGTTCCGCCGACCCCGGCGCCAGCCTGGGCCTGGACGACCAGCCGGGCCTCATCGACCTGATGCACGCCCTGATGGAGGCGCTGCCCGAGAGCGAACCGGAGTCCGAGGAACTGGCTCGTCTGGCCGCAGAGCGTGCGCTGGGCAGCATCGAGCTGGAACGTTTCATCTGCCCCACCGACGTGCCCGGCGTGTCCATCCTGCGTGCCGGACGCAATGACGACAGCGGCTACTCCAAGCGAGTCAACACCTTCGACTGGGAAGCGCTCTTCAACCGCTGCCCGCTGATCTACCGCGCCCTGGCCGAGGAACTGGCCGCGCGGTTCCGCTGGGTGCTCATCGACTCGCGCACCGGCCTCACCGACATCTCCGGCATCTGTACCGCGCTGATGCCGGAGAAGCTCGTCGTCGTGTTCACGCCCAATCTGCAAAGCCTCTCCGGCGTGCGCGACATCGTGCAGCGCGCCGTCAGCCATCGCCTGGACGGCGGCGATCCGCGCCCGCTGCTCGTCTATCCGCTGGCCTCGCGTATCGAGACTTCGCTGGAGCGGCTCTCGCGCGACTGGCGCCGAGGCAAGCCCGACATGGGCCTCGTCGGCTACCAGCCCATGTTCGAGCAGCTGCTGGCCGAGTGCAACGGCCTGCCGCAGTGCAGCCTGGAGGCGTATTTCGACACCGTCTTCATCCAGCAGACGCCCGACTGGGCCTATGGCGAGGTCATCGCGGTGCGCGACGGTTCCAACGACCGGCTTTCGTTGTCGCAGAGCTACCGTGTCTTCATCGAGCGGCTGATGTCGGGGCAGTCGCCGTGGGCGGCCCCGCAGGCGCTCGGGTCCGCGCCGGGCGTCGCGTCGCAGCCGGCGGCGGCGAAGTCGGACCTGCATGCGCCTTCGTCCGCGGCCACGGCGGCGGCCAATGGCGCCCTCGCGCCGCCGTTCAGCGCCGCTAGCCCTGCCGACGGCGACGACCTGCGGCCCGCGTCCGCCGCGCCCGAGTTTGCGCCTGCAGCGGACGTTTCCGCGTCGGACGGCGTGCGCGTCTTCGCCAGCTTCGCCCAGGCCGACACGCCGCGCGTGCTGCCGCTGCTGGAAGCGCTGACGTCGTTTGGTCTGGAGGTCAGCTCCGAGGGCAACATCGGTGTCGGCCAGTCCTATACCCAGGTCGTCACGCGGCTCGTCGACGCGGCCGACGTCGTCGTCGTCTTCTGGTCGCGCGAGAGCGTGCAGTCCCAGGCCGTCGAGGCGCAGGTCATCGAGGGTCTGCGCCGCGGCAGGTTGCTGCCCGTGCTGCTGGACGACGCGTTGCCGCCGCTGGCTTTCCGCCATGTGCAGGCTCTCAGCCTGCGCGGGCCGGTCGGGGCGGGGATCAAGGAACTCGTCGAGGCCGTGCACCGGCTGGCGCGCGTGCGCCCCGGCGACGCCGTGCCGCAGGCGCTGCCCAGCTCCCCGACATGGGAGTCCTCGGCTGCCGCACCGTCGACCGGCATGGCGACGACGGCGCCTGGCCGCCGTCGCCTGCTGCCCGTTTTGGCCGGGACTGCAGTCTTCGTCGCGGCGCTCGTCGCGTGGATCTTCGCCTGGAAGCCCGCTGCGGACCTGCCGGCGCCCCCTGTTCCCGCGGCGCCTGCGTCGGCGCCGCTGGCTGCCCCGACGCTCGTCACCGTACCCGACCTCGTGAATCTCGATACCGCCGCCGCCGCCACCACGGCCAACGCCCTCGGCTTGAACCTCGCGCTGGTCGACGCTCACTCCGGCGCGCAGCAGGCCGGCCTGTCCGGCATCGTCACGGCGCAGGAGCCTGTCGCCAAGAGCCTCGCGCCGGCCGGCAGCACGCTCAAGCTCACCGTCACCACCGACATCGTCATCGTGCCCCAGCTCGTGGGCCGCACCATCGGCAGCGCCTTCGATACCCTGGGCAGCGTCGGCCTGCGGCTCGGCGCGACCGTGCCGGTCGAGGGCAGCAAGCTCACGCCCGGCACCATCATTTCGCAGGATCCCGCGGCCGGTACCCGCGCAGCGGGCGGCGTGCGCATCAGCGTGCGGGTGGCCGCCAGCGTCAAGTCGCGCGAGCCCCTGCCGTCCGTCTACGACAAGGGAGCGCCACGCACGGACAAGGCCAAGGGATCTTGAGTTGGTTCGGGCCCGCGTCGCGGTCGCTGCGCGTCAGCGCCGGAACAGCCCGAGCCGCTGCGCTTCCAGCGCCGCCTCGGCCCGCGAGCTCACGTTGAGCTTGCGGTAGATCTGCTTGACGTAGTCGGCGATCGTATGGCGCGACAGGTTGAGCTGCACGCCGATCTCGGGCAGCGTGTAGCCCTTGGCGACGCGCAGCAGCACCTCGTTCTCGCGGTCGGTCAGCGCGACGTGCGGCATGTTGTCGATCGGGTCGCGCTCGCGCGTCTGCGACGCGAAGTGCGACAGCACGCGGCGCGCGATCGACGGCGACAGCGGCGGCTCGCCCTGGCTCATGCGGTTGAGCTGCTCGGCGATCAGTTCGCGCGCCTGCTCCTTCAGCAGATAGCCGAACGCGCCGGCCTGCAGCGCCGGGAACAGATGGTCGTCGTCGTCGTGGATCGTCACGACGACCGACTGCACTTCGGGCTGCGACTCGCGCAAGGCCGCGACGACCTTGACGCCCGAACCATCGGGCAGGCCGAGATCGACCAGCGCGAGGTTGAACTTGACGGCGCTGATCAGCTCGAGCGCGTCGTGCACGCGCGCGGCTTCATGGATCTGCGCTTGCGGGAATACGCCACGGACCAGCACCTTGAGCCAGGCGCGTATCTCGGGCAGGTCTTCCAGCAGCAGGATGTTGTTCATGGTCTAACCTCGGATGCCGAGCGCATCACATGCGCCCGAATTCATCGTATCAGCAGGCAAGGCGCTGTGACACAACGCTTCAGAGCGGCAACGTGAGCCTTATCACGGTGCCATAGCCCGGGCCCGATTCGACCAGGCACTGGCCCTGCATCTGCTTGGCGCGATGCTTCATGCTCGACATGCCGTGGCCGCGGTCGAGCTTGCCGTCGAGCTCCATCGGAATGCCGCGGCCGTTGTCCTGCACGGTGAGGCCGAAGGTGCGGTCGCCGATCGCGCAGCGCACCTTGCAGTGCGTCGCGCCGCTGTGCTTGATGATGTTGCTCACCGCTTCGCGCAGGATGCGCGTGGTCTGCACGAAGCCGCGCGCCGGCAGCAGTTGCTCGACCTCTTCGGGCGGGCTGCGCCAGTCGGCTTCGATGTTCGCCTGCGACAGGCGCAGCACGGTCTCGGCGCGCCAGTCGGCGAGCGCATCGGCCAGCCGCACCGGCTTGCCGGTCAAGCCGCGCACCGACAGGCGCATCTCTTCGAGCGCCTCGCGCGCCAGCGTCGAGATGCGCTCGGATTCGCTGGTGTGGACGATCGTCAGCAGCTTGGCGCCGAGGTCGTCGTGCAGGTCGCCGGCGATGCGCTTGCGCTCCTTCTCGGTGACCTGCTCGACGCGCAACTCGGCGAGCTGCGCGAAGTTGCGCTCGATCTCGGCCGTGATTTCCTGCACGCGGCTTTCGAGGTTGGTGCGGCCGGCCTCGGCCGCCAGCAAGGTGCGCGCGAAGACCTGCAGCAGCCGCGCGCCGATGCCGATGAACAGCAGCGCCATGCACAGCTGCAGGAACGACGTGCGCGGTACGCCGGCCACGCCGTACTGCATGGCGATGTCGGCGCACAGCAGGCAGAACGCGGTTCCGATCGCGAGCGCCATCGGCCAGAAGTCGGTGCGCCGGCGGCGCCAGATGGTCAGCAGGTGCAGGCCGGCGGCGAGCACGATCTCGACGAACAGCAGCGTGCTCCAGCCCTGCGCCATCATGAAGGTGTTGGCCGGCCCGGCGAGCATCAAGGTGGCCGGCAGCAGCACCCATTGGACCGCGAGGCCGGTCTCGATCCAGCGCGAGCGCAGCGTCGCATAGCTCAGCAGGAACTGCACCGCCAGCGCGGTGACGAAGGCGAAGCCGGTGAGGACCAGGAACTCGCTGACCTCGTCGGGCCAAGGCGGGTTCCTCAGCCACAGGCGTGCCGACATCAGCGCCCATGCGAGCGCCAGCCAGCCGAAGTACGACATATAGGCCTCGCGCCGATGCATCCAGCCCATCGCGATCATCACGCAGCCGAGCACTGCGAGCACCAGGCTCGACATCTGCACCGCGGTCACGCTCCAGAACAGGCGGGTCGCGTACTCGCCCGCCAGTTGCTCCTGCGGGCCGATGCGCAACTCCGACAGGCCGCCGGCGCGCTGGCGCGAGGCCACGCGGTCCAGCGCATGGCCTTGCACGTGGAGGTCGAGCACGTTGCCGGCCGGCTTCAGCCACGCCGCCGGCAACGGGACGAGCTGCGGATACTGACAGTTGCGCGTCACCGGCTCGACCATGCGGCCGCCGCTGTAGATGCGATGGCCGTTGAGGTGCACCTCGACGTTGCTGCAGGCGCGCGCGATGTAGAGCGCGAGCAGATCGTCCGGCGCGGTGCCGGACGGCGGATCGAACCGGCTGCGGTACCAGACGCTGCCCTGCTGGTGCGGACGGGTCTGCGCCCAGTCGTCGGGCAGGTAGGTCGGCGCGGCTGGCTCGGCGTTCGGAAAGACGGGTGCCAGACTCGCCACCGACAGCACCAGCGAGATCGTCTGCACGTTGTCGGGCGCGCCCTGCGTGCGGTCCGACCAGGAGCCCGCCAGCGAGCCGACGAGCAGCGCCGCGATCAGCAGGCCGGCGAGCGACGTGCCCAGGGCCGAGCGCCACCACTCCGGCAGTCGCCGGCGTCGCGGGGCGAGTAGGCTGGCGAGGCTGGGCAGCGGCATCGGCGCGCATTGTGCCGCGGGCGGCCCTCGGACGGCATGCGCAGCGGCCCGCGACCCGGCCCCTTTTCGCCAATGCTGCACGCTTCCCGGTGACAATCGCGGCCTCGTTCGCCGACCGACTGCCTGCAGTGATCCTCCGCCACGCCTTCGTGCCGCCCGACAACACCCGGCTCGCCCATCTCTGCGGCAGCCTGGACGAGCACCTGCGCACGATCGAGGAGGCGCTCGGCGTGCGCATCTCGCGGCGCAACGAGGCGTTCCGTGTCGAGGGCCCGAAGCGCGATGCCGAGCATGCGCTCGCGCTGCTGAAGCTGCTCTACGAGCGGGCGCGCCGGCCGCTGTCGAACGAGCAGCTGCAGCTCGCGCTGGTCGAGGTGGCGTCGGACGCGGCCGCGCCGCCACCGGCCGGCGGCGACGGCGAGATCGCGCTGCGCACGCGGCGCGCCGACCTGACCGGCCGCACGCCGAACCAGCTCGGCTACCTGCGCAACATGCTCGGCCACGACCTGACGTTCGGAATCGGCCCGGCCGGCACCGGCAAGACCTTCCTCGCGGTGGCCTGCGCGGTCGATGCGCTCGAGCGCAGCACGGTGCAGCGCATCGTGCTGACGCGGCCGGCGGTCGAGGCCGGCGAGCGCCTCGGCTTCCTGCCGGGCGATCTGGCGCAGAAGGTCGATCCCTACCTGCGGCCGCTCTACGACGCGCTCTACGACCTGATGGGCTTCGAGCGCGTCGGCAAGGCATTCGAGAAAGGCACGATCGAGATCGCGCCGCTCGCCTTCATGCGCGGCCGCACGTTGAACCATGCGTTCGTGATCCTCGACGAAGCGCAGAACACGACGCCCGAGCAGATGAAGATGTTCCTGACGCGCATCGGCTTCGGCTCGAAGGCGGTCGTGACCGGCGATGTCAGCCAGATCGATCTGCCGAAGGGCAGCACGTCGGGCCTGGTCGACGCCGAGCAGGTGCTGCGCGGCGTGCGCGGCATCGCGACCACCTACTTCACCGCGGCCGACGTGGTCCGCCATCCGCTCGTGGCGCGCATCGTCGAGGCCTACGACGCCGCACGTTCGGCGTCGGCTTGAAGAAGCTGTGAACGAACCCGACACACCCGCCCAGGCCGCCACCACTTGGCCACTCTGCGTTGCAAATGCTCGCCATAGCTCGGGCTATGGCTGCGCTTTGCGCCTTGATCGGCCACGTTCTGGCGACCTGCTCGGGCGCGCCGGATTCATTCACAGCTTCTGAGATGACGCGCCCGGCGCTCACCCTCAGCCTGCAGTTCGCCGACGCGGCTGACCGCGCGCTGCTGCCGCGCCATCGCGTGCTGCGCTGGATGCGCGCCGCGCTCGAGCGACCCGCCGAGATCACGGTGCGCATCGTCGATGCCGACGAAGGCCGGGCGCTGAACCGCGAGTACCGCGCGAAGGACTACGCGACCAACGTGCTGACCTTCGACTATGCGCACGAGCCGGTGGTGAGCGCCGACGTCGTCTTGTGCGCCCCGGTCGTGCGGCGCGAGGCCGCCGAGCAGGCGGTCGCGCTCGACGCGCACTACGCGCACCTGCTGGTGCACGGCACCTTGCACGCGCAGGGCTACGACCACGCGCGTGCCGCCGACGCGAAGGCGATGGAGGCGCGCGAGTCGGCGATCCTCGTCGGGCTGGGCTTCGACGATCCCTACGCGCGCTGACGCGTCGCCGCTGCCTTGCTCGGCCACAGGACCGAGCCGATCGCGACCATCATCAGCGCGATCGCGGCGCCGTCCTGCCAGTGCAGCCGTTCGCCGAGCCACCACGCGCCCGAAACCGTGCCGAGCACCGGGATCAGCATGATCGACAGCGACGACGCCATCGGCGGCAGGCGGCGCGCCATCACGAGCCAGAGCGGATTCGCGAACGCGAAGATCAACACTGCGTTGTAGATCGCCGCGAGCCACGTCACCGTGCCGGGCGCGTGCCAGCGCGGCTGCTCGAAGAGACAGGCGAGCAGCGTCATCGCGAGTGTCGTGAGGCAGGTCATCCAGAACACGACGGCGAGGATGGGGGCGTTGAGCCTGGACCGGCGCAACTGCTGTGTGCCGATCGCCCAGACCGCGGCGGCGACGAGCATGCCGATCGCACCGATCGGCCGGCCGGCAATGCGCGCGAACTCGTGCCACAACAACAGTGCGACGCCGATCGCCGCGGCGGCGACGCCGGCCGCATGGCGCGTCTGCAGACGATCGCCGTAGCGCACGACACCCCAGACGGCGGCGAAGATCGGCATCGTGTAGCCGAGGATCGCCGCGCGCCCGGACGACAGCACCGCCAGCGCGTTGATCGCGACGACGTGCCAGAACAGCATGTTGGTGAGCGTCAGGCCGGCGAGCGCGGGCCAGTCGCGCCGCGCGATCGCGAGCGGCACGCCGCGCCGGCGCAGCGCCAGCCAGAGCAGCGGCGTGCCCAGCCACATGGACAGGGTCCGGAAGGAGAGCGGCGGAAAGTCGCCGATGCCGGCCTTCATGACCGGCCAGTTCAGGCCCCAGGTGATCGTCAGCGCCGCCAGCAGCAGCGCCTGGCGCGTGTCGAACAGGGCGCGGGGCGGCGACACGGTATCGGCGGTCGTGGCGTCGGACGCCATCGGTCAGCGCGATGGCCCGAGATAGCGCTTGCGCCGGAAGTAGAAGCTGAGGCCCACGCCGATCACGAACATCGCCGCGACGACGCCCCAGAAGCCGGTCGCGCTGTGGATCAGCGGCAGGCCCTCGAAGTTCATGCCGAAGAAGCCGGTGACGAGGTTGAGCGGCAGGAAGATCGCGGTCAGCACCGTGAGCGCCCGCATGATGTCGTTGGTGCGGTGGCTTTGCGCCGAGAAGTGCATCTGCACCGCGTTCTCGGCCGATGACTCGAGCCGCCGCACGTGCGTCAGCACGCGCTCGATGTGCTCGAGCACGTCGCGCGAGCGCACGCGCAAGAGGTCGCGCTCGCGCTGCGCGGCGCCGTCGGTCGGGCGGTCGAGCTCGTCGAGGCCGTCGATCCATTCGGTGATCGCGGCGCGCTGGTCCTCGCAGGTGTCTTCCAGGAGATGCAGCGTGTTGCGCGAATCGAGCAGGGTCTGCCAGTCGCGGAAGTCGCTGTGGGGATCGAACAGCCGGCGCTGCAGGCCGTCGAGGTGGCGCGTGAGCAGGCGCCGCAGCTCGAGGTAGCTGTCGACCATGTGGTTGACCATGCGCAGCATCAGGTCGGCCGGCCCGGGCGGCATGCGCGCTGCGCCGCGCGCATCGGTCGCGGCCTGGCTCTGCAGCCGGTTCGCGAAGTACTCGCGCACCAGGCATTCGTTCGAATGCACCGTCAGCAGCACGCGGTCGAACAGCGCGAAGCCGACCGCGCTGGTGTCGATGCGCTCGAGCAGGTCGGACGGCGGCATGACGTCCTCGTCGGCTGCCGGCTCGCCCCGCTCGGTGATCACGCCTTCGGCCGCGAGCCGGCGGAACACCAGCACGTCGTACCACGACGTGTAGTCGTAGTGAGACGGCAGCTGGCTGTTCAGCAGGTCCGACACGTGCAGGTCCACGAGCGTGCCGCCGGTGCAGCGCTGCAGCGCACTCTGCAGGTCGCCGAGGCGCCGGCCGAACTCGTCGCGGCTCGTGCCGACCCAGAAGTAGCCGAGCGGCGGCAGCGTCTCCGGCAGGTCGGCCAGTTCGTCGAAGCGTTCGCCCTGGATGCGGAAGATGCGCATGCGCCGCGCAGGCCCTGCGTCAGCGCTGCGCCATCAGGCGCGCCGCCGCGAGCGCGAAGTAGGTCAGCACGCCGTCGGCGCCGGCGCGCTTGAAGGCCAGCAGGCTCTCGAGCACCACCGCGTCATGGTCGAGCCAGCCGTTCTGCGCCGCCGCCTTCAGCATCGCGTATTCGCCGCTCACCTGGTAGGCGAAGGTCGGCACGCGGAACTCGTCCTTCACGCGCCGCACGATGTCGAGGTAGGGCATGCCGGGCTTGACCATCACCATGTCGGCGCCCTCGGCGAGGTCGATCGCGACCTCGCGCAGCGCTTCGTCGGTGTTGCCCGGGTCCATCTGGTAGACCTTCTTGTTGCTCTTGCCGAGGTTGGCGGCCGAACCCACCGCGTCGCGGAACGGCCCGTAGAAGGCGCTCGCGTACTTGGCGCTGTACGCCATGATGCGGGTGTGGATGTGGCCGCGCTCCTCGAGCACGCGGCGGATCGCGCCGATGCGGCCGTCCATCATGTCGCTCGGCGCGACGATGTCGACGCCGGCCGCCGCCTGCACGAGCGCCTGCTCGGCGAGGATCGCGACGGTCTCGTCGTTCAGGATGTAGCCGGTCGGATCGAGCAGGCCGTCCTGGCCGTGGCTGGTGTACGGGTCGAGCGCGACGTCGGTCATCACGCCGAGCTCGGGAAAACGCGCCTTCAGCTCGCGTACCACGGTCGGAATCAGCCCGTCCGGATTCAGCGCTTCGCGGCCGTCGGGCGACTTCAGCGCCGGGTCGATCACCGGGAACAGCGCCATCACCGGAATCCTCCGTTCGACGCATTCTTCCGCGACCGGCAGCAGCCGGTCGAGCGTGACGCGCTGCACACCCGGCATGGATGCGACGTCCTGGGTCGTCGCGCGGCCGGCCAGCACGAACACCGGCAGGATCAGGTCGGAAGGATCGAGGCGGTTCTCGCGGACCAGCGCACGGGTGTATTCGTCGCGGCGGAGGCGCCTCGGGCGGTGGGCGGGAAAGGGGGCGAAGGCGTGCACGGCGGTCGGCTCGTTGATCGTTGCGGCGCCTGACATGCCGAGCCGTGCGTGAAAAACCACACGTTCGGCGGGGTGGTCACGAGAACGTCACGCGCGCCGTTACATCTGCTAAAGTGTTACGCGGATGATAGCCGCAAGGTGGTCGTCCCCTGCTTTTCCTCCCTGAGCAGGTGCCTTACCGTGATGACAGCGTTGAGGCTTTTTCCGCCCCGGCCATGTCGCCGGGGCTTTCTTTTTGGGCGCGCTGCAAACGGTTGCCGGCCTTTACCGGACGGCGGCCAGGCCGCGCCGAACCGGCCCGCATAATCGACCGATGCTTTGGGTCAAGGCGTTTCACATCGTTTTCGTCGCGGCCTGGTTCGCCGGCCTGTTCTACCTCCCCCGGCTGTTCGTCAATCTGGCGGCGGTCCCGCCCGACAGCCACGCCGAGCGCGAACGGCTGCTGCTGATGGCGCGGCGCCTCTACCGTTTCACGAGCCTGCTGATGCTGCCGGCGCTCGCGCTCGGGCTCTGGATGTGGCTCGCCAACCGCGACGCCTACCACGGCGGCTGGCTCTACGCGAAGCTCGCGCTCGTCGTCGTCGTGATCGGCTACCACCATGCGTGCCGCGCGCTGCTGCGGCGCTTCGAGCAGTTCTCCAACCGGCGCAGCGAGCGCTGGTTCCGGGTCTTCAACGAATCGGCCGTGCTGCTGTTCGCCGCGATCGTCGTGCTGGTGGTCGTGAAGCCGTTCTGAGCGAATTGCCGATGGCGCGCACGCGCAGCTCCGCACCGCCGCTGGCGTGGCTGTATGCAGCGCTGATCGTCTACGCGAGCCTGTACCCGTTCGGCGACTGGCGCGTGCCGCCGGTCGCGCCGTGGGACTTCCTGCTGCTGCCGTGGCCGCGCTGGTGGACCTGGTTCGATCTCGTGTCGAACCTGCTCGGCTACGTACCGTTCGGCGCGCTGGTGTATGGCGCGCTCGTGCGCATGCGGCGGCCGGCCGGGCTCGCGCTCGGCGGGGCGATCGCCTGCGGCACCTTGCTGTCGCTCGCGATGGAGACCTTGCAGAACTATCTGCCGCAGCGTGTCGCATCGAATGTCGACCTCGGGCTGAATGCGCTCGGCACGGTGGTCGGCGCACTGCTCGGCTGGACCGTGCACCGCCTCGGCTGGGAAGCGCGCTGGCAAGGCGCGCGCGACCGCTGGTTCGTGCGCCGCAGCGCCGGCGGCCTCGTGCTGCTGGTGCTGTGGCCGATCGCGCTGCTGTTCCCGACGCCGGTGCCGCTCGCCGTCGGCCAGGTGTTGCCGCTGCTGCAGGACACGCTGGCCGATGCGCTGCAGGGCACGTCGGCCGAAGGCTGGGTCGAGCCGTGGTCGGACGGCGACGTGCCGTGGGACGCGCTGCCGCCGGCGAGCGAGATCGCGCTGATCGCGCTCGGTCTCCTGGCGCCGTGCATGATCGCCTTCGCCGTCTCGCAGCGCGGCTGGCGGCGTCTCGTGCTGGTGGCGGGCGCGGTGGCGCTGGGCTGCGCGACGACGACGGTGTCGACCGCGCTGAACTTCGGTCCGCAGCATGCGTTCGCGTGGGACACGCCGGGGACGATGATCGCGCTGGCGATCGGCGCCGTCGTCGCCGCGCTGCTCGCGCCGGTGCCGCGGCGTGCGGCGGCCGGGCTCGCGCTGATCGCGCTGACCGCGCTGGTGCTGCTGGTCGCGAAGGCGCCGGCCGATCCGTACTTCGCGCAAAGCCTGCATGCCTGGGAGCAGGGACGCTTCATCCGCTTTCACGGCGCTGCGCAGTGGGTGGGCTGGGGCTGGCCCTATGCAGCGATCGTCTACCTGCTCACCCTCATCGCGGCCCGCGAAGACGCGCCGCCTAGAATGGACCAATGAGCTACTTCAAGCGGCACATCTTCTTCTGCCTGAACGAGCGCGACAACGGCGAGGAGTCCTGCCTGCCGAAGAATGCGAAGGAAGGCTTCGAGCGCTGCAAGTCGCGCGTCAAGGCCGAGCGCCTCGCCGGCCCGGGCGGCGTCCGCGTCAACAAGTCGGGTTGCCTGGATCGCTGCGCCGGCGGCCCGGTCGCGGTGGTCTATCCGGATGCGGTCTGGTACACCTATTTCGACCAGAACGACATCGACGAGATCGTCGAATCACATCTGAAGCAGGGGCGCATCGTCGAGCGGCTCGTGCTGCCGCCCGATGTCGGCAAGTGACCGCGCGATGAATCCGCGCACCGTACGCACCACCACGGCCGGACCGGCCGGCAGCCTCGAATGCGCGCTCGACGCGCCCGACGGCAGCCCGCGCGGCGTCGCCGTGATCTGCCATCCGCATCCGCAGGGCGGCGGCACGCTCGACAACAAGGTCGTGCAGACGCTCGCGCGTGCGGTCCTGCAGCTCGGCTGGCGCAGCGTGCGCTTCAATTTCCGCGGCGTCGGCGGCTCGGCCGGCGCGTTCGACGAAGGCATCGGCGAAGTCGACGATGCGCTCGCGGTGATCGCCGCGCAGCGTGCCGCCGGCGAGCCGCTGCTGCTCGCCGGCTTTTCGTTCGGCGCCTACGTGGCAGCGACCGCGGCGGGTCGGTTGGCCGAGGCCGATCGCCCGCGACGCATGGTGCTCGTCGGCCCGTCGACGCAGCGCCAGGCGATGCCCGCCGTGCCGGCCGACAGCATCGTGATCCACGGCGAGGTCGACGACGTCGCGCCTCTCGCCTCCACGCTCGACTGGGCCCGGTCGCAAGCGCTGCCGGTGATCGTCTTTCCCGGCGTGGGGCATTTCTTCCACGGCCAGCTCGCGCTGCTGAAGAGCGTGGTCGTGCGCGAGCTGCGAGGCAGCGACGCGGATTGAGCAACGGCGTGCGGAACGCTGGTCCGCGATGCGCGTCGAAGCGACGCACGCAGTGGCATGTACTTCTCTCTCATGGACCCTCGATGAATCGATTGCTTACCTTCCTGTGCGCATCCGTCGTGGCGCTGGCGATGGCCGGCGGCGCGGCCGCCCAGACCCTGCCGGCCCCCGAGGTCAATGCCAAGCACTACCTCGTGCTCGACCTGACCAGCAACCAGACCTTGGCCGAGCGCGACGCCGACACGCCCGCCGATCCGGCGTCGCTCACCAAGCTGATGAGCCTGTACGTCGTCTTCACCGCGATCCACGAGAAGAAGCTCGCGCTCGACCAGAAGATGTCGGTGTCGAGGCGCGCCTGGGACGAGCGCAAGGCCGGCGGCTCGCTGATGTTCATCGACACGACGATGACGCCGACCGTCGACGAACTGCTGCACGGCGAGATCGTGCAGTCGGGCAACGACGCCGCCGTGGCGCTGGCCGAAGGCGTGGCCGGCAGCGTCGAGGCCTTCGTCGGCATGATGAACCGGCAGGCGCAGGCCTGGGGCCTGAAGAACACCAGCTTCAAGAACGCCACCGGGCTGACCGAGGCCGGTCACAAGAGCAGCGCGCGCGACCTGGCGACGATCGCGACGCACATCATTCGAGACTTCCCCGAGTTCTTCAAGTACTACGCGCTGAAGGAATACAAGTACAACAACATCAAGCAGCCGAACCGCAACCTGCTGTTGTGGCGCGATCCGACGGTCGATGGACTCAAGACCGGCTACACCGATGCCGCCGGCTATTGCCTGATCGCGACCGCGCAGCGCGAATTCCCGAACCTCGGGGCCGACGGCAAGGGCGCCGGGCCGCGCCGCATCCTGACGGTGCTGCTCAACACGACGTCGATGGAAGCGCGCGCCAACGAGAGCCAGAAGCTGCTCAACTGGGGCTTCCAGGCCTACGACGACGTGCGGCTGTTCGACGACACCAAGCCGATCGTCACGCCGCCGATCTGGAAGGGCAAGGAGAACGTCGCCAAGCTCGGCGCCGCCGGCGGGCTCTTCGTCAGCGTGCCCAAGGGCGAGAGCGGCAAGCTGCAGACCAAGGTCGAGCGCACCGATCCGCTGATCGCGCCGCTGTCCAAGGGCCAGCGCGTCGGCACGATCAAGGTCACGACGGCCGGCGGCGCACCGGTCATCGACGTGCCGCTGGTCGCGCTCGAGCCGGTCGAGCAGGCCGGCATCTTCGGCCGCGCCTGGGATGCGCTGCGGCTGTGGATCAAGTAAGCTGAGTCGCCGAAGCGAAGTCGCCTGTGAAATTGCGCAGCGCAGGCGACTCGTTCGGAAGCTGCTCAGCCTTGCGAGCCCGGCGACTTGTTCACGGCTTCTGAAACGAACTGCCTGCGGGGGTGTGATGCAGACGTTGCCCGAGACCCTGTGCTACCTGAACGGCGAACTCGTGCCCGTACGCGATGCGAAGGTGTCGGTGCTCGATCGCGGCTTCATCTTCGGCGACGGCGTCTACGAGGTCGTGCCGGCCTATGGCGCGAAGCTGTTCCGCTTCGACGAGCACATGGCGCGGCTGAACCGCAGCCTCGCCAAGCTGCGCATCGCCAATCCGCTGGCGGCCGAGCGCTGGCTCGAACTGGCGCGCGAGCTGGTCGCGGCATTGCACGGTGCGACCGGCGCCGCGGACCAGCTCGTCTACATCCAGGTCACGCGCGGCGTCGCATTGCGCGATCACGTGATGCCGGCCGATCTCGAGCCGACCGTCTTCATGATGGTCAACCCGATGAAGCCGGCGTCGGCCGAGCAGCGGCATCAGGGCGTGGCCTGCATCAGCGCGCGCGACTTCCGCTGGGAACGCGCCGACATCAAGAGCATCTCGCTGCTCGGCAACGTGATGGCGCGCCAGATGTCGGCCGACCACAACGCGGTCGAGACCATCCTGTTCCGCAACGGCTTCCTGACCGAGGCATCGAGCAGCAACGTCTGGGTCGTGCAGGAAGGTGCGGTGCTCGGGCCGCCGAAGAGCGAGCACGTCCTCGAAGGCATCCGCTACGAGCTGATCCGCGAGCTGTGCGAGGACGTCGGCATCGCGTTCAACCTGCGGCCCATCCCCGAGGCCGACGTGGCTTCGGCCGACGAACTGCTGTTGAGTTCAGCGACCAAGGAGGTGTTGCCGATCACGTCGCTGGACGGCACGCCGATCGGGCATGGCGCGCTGCGCGGCAAGCCCGGGCCGGTCTATGCGCGACTCTACGAGGCCTATCAGCGCGCCAAGGCCACCCAGTCGATTTGAAGTTTTCCGCCGCGCCCATAGATGGTGCGGCATGAATGCCACTCCGATGACCGCCGCCATCCCGCCCGAGCAATCGCTGATCGAGTATCCGTCGCGCTTTCCCATCAAGGTGATGGGCTTGAACGCCGACGGCTTCGTGCATGCGATGGTCGGGATCGCGCGCCGCTTCGATCCGGGCTACGACGCCGCGACCATCGAGCTGCGTCCGAGCAAGGGCGACAAGTACCTCGGCGTCACACTGACGATCAACGCGACGAGCCGCGAGCAACTCGACGAGCTGTACCGCACGCTGTCGACGCATCCGATGGTGAAGATGGTGCTGTGACCGCGCCCGTGATCCGTCGCCTCGGCCGCGTCGACTACGCGCCGACCGTCGAGGCGATGCGCGCCTACACCGCGCAACGCACCGATGCGAGCGACGACGAGATCTGGCTCTGCGAGCATCCGCCGGTCTACACGCAAGGCATCGCCGGCAAGGCCGAGCATGTGCTCGATGCCGGCGCGATCCCGGTCGTCGCGACGAACCGCGGCGGCCAGGTGACCTACCACGGACCGGGCCAGGTCGTCGCCTACCCGCTCGTCGACCTGCGCCGGCTCGGCTACTACGTCAAGGAGTACGTGTTTCGTCTCGAGCATGCGCTGCTGCGCACCTTGGCGGAATACGGCGTCACCGGGCATCGCGTCGCCGAGGCGCCGGGCATCTACGTGCGACCGGACGACCCGCGCGGCCATGCCGCGCCGACCGGCCCGCGGCGCGACCCGTTCGAGGGCCTCGCGAAGGTCGCTGCGCTCGGCATCAAGGTGAGCCGGCACCGCACCTACCACGGCGTCGCGCTGAATGTCGCGATGGACCTGGAGCCCTTTGCGCGCATCCACCCATGCGGCTACGCCGGGCTGCGCACCGTCGACCTTTCTACAATCGGGATACAGGTGCCATGGGACGAGGCGGCCGAGACGCTGGGCAGCATGCTGGCGCGAGGCTTGAGCCGGTGATGACGGCGCCCGGAGGAACCCGATGAGCACCAACGACGTGGTCCGCGAGGCCCAGCCCGCCGCGACCTACGATCCCAGCGCCAAGCAGAAGTCGCAGGCCAAGACGGCGCGCATCCCGATCAAGGTCGTGCCGGCGGAGATGCTGAAGAAGCCGGACTGGATCCGCGTGAAGGCCGGCTCGGCGAGTTCGCGCTTCTACGAGATCAAGAGCATCCTGCGCGAGCACAAGCTGCACACGGTGTGCGAAGAGGCGAGCTGCCCGAACATCGGCGAATGCTTCGGCAAGGGCACCGCGACCTTCATGATCATGGGCGACAAGTGCNNCTGCCCGTTCTGCGACGTCGGCCATGGCCGGCCCGATCCGCTCGATCCGGACGAGCCGCAGAACCTCGCGAAGACGATCGCCGCGCTGAAGCTGAAGTACGTCGTGATCACGAGCGTCGACCGCGACGACCTGCGCGACGGCGGTGCCGGCCACTTCGTCGACTGCATCCGCGCGGTGCGCGAGCGTTCGCCGGGGACGCGCATCGAGATCCTCACGCCGGACTTCCGCGGCCGCATGGACCGCGCGCTCGAGATCCTGAAGGCGGCGCCGCCCGACGTGATGAACCACAACCTCGAGACCGCGCCGCGTCTCTACAAGGAAGCGCGGCCGGGATCGGACTATGCGTACTCGCTGAGCCTGCTGAAGCGCTTCAAGGAATTCGCGCCCGACGTGCCGACCAAGAGCGGCGTGATGGTCGGCCTCGGCGAGACCGACGACGAGATCCTCGACGTGATGCGCGACATGCGCGCGCACGGCATCGACATGCTGACGATCGGCCAGTACCTCGCGCCCAGCCTGCACCACCTGCCGGTGCGGCGCTACGTCCATCCGGACACCTTCCGGATGTTCGAGGACCAGGCGCGCGAGATGGGCTTCACGCATGCCGCGGTCGGCGCGATGGTGCGCTCGAGCTACCACGCCGACCAGCAGGCCGCCCACGCCGGCGTCGGCGACGCGGCCTGATCGAGCCGCGGCGCGTTCTCGCTCCCCCGCTCTCGCTCCCGGAAAGGGCCGCATGGCCAACCTGCTCGCGCTCGGCGCGATCGCGCTGTGGGCGACGCTCGCGTCGCTCGGCGTGGCGCTCGCCCATGTACCGCCCTTCCTGCTGACCGGCCTCGCGCTCGTGATCGGCAGCGTGCCGGCGTGGCCGCAGGTTCGCCAGTGGAAGGTGCCGCCGCGCACCCTGCTGCTCGGCGTCTACGGCCTCTTCTGCTACCACTTCCTGCTGTTCATCGCCTTGCGCATGGCGCCGCCGGTCGAGGCGAACCTCGTCAACTACCTGTGGCCGCTGTTCATCGTCGTGCTGGCACCGCTGTTCCTGCCCGGCATGCGGGTCGGCGGGGTGCACATCGCCGCGGCCCTCGTGGGCTTTGCCGGTGCGGGCCTCGCGATCGTCGGCGGGCGCAGCCTGGCGGGGGGCTTCGCTTGGGGCTACCTGCCGGCTTTCGGTTCGGCCTTCATCTGGGCCAGCTACTCGCTGCTGACGAAGCGCGTGGCGCACTTCCCGACCGCCGCGATCGGCCTGTTCGGCTTGGTGTCGGGGCTGCTCGCGCTCGGCTGCCATGCGCTGCTCGAGCCGGCCACGACCTTGGCCGGGCGCGACTGGCTGTTGATCGGCGTGATGGGTCTCGGCCCGCTGGGAGCGGCGTTCTATCTGTGGGATGCGGCGCTGAAGCGCGGCGATCCACGCCAGATCGGCATCCTGAGCTACCTGACGCCGCTGGCGTCGACCTTGCTGCTGGTGTGGACCAGCGGGCGCCCGTTCACGGCCTGGATCGCCGCTGCCGCGGCGATGATCGTCGGCGCCGCGATCGTCGGCGTACGGGCGCGCTGATCAGGCCTGCGCGAGCAGCTTCTCGACCAGCTGGTGCAGCGCGACGAAGTCGGGCTCGCCGACGTAGGTCTTGACGATCCGGCCGCGCTTGTCGATCAGCACGCTGGTGGGCGTCAACTGGACCTTGCCGAAGCTCTTCGCGAAGCTGCCGGTGTTGTCGATGACGACGCCGAACGGCAGCTTGCGCGTCTCGGCGTAGTTGATGACGTAGGCCGGCGGGTCGTAGCTCATCGCGACCGCCAGCGTTTCGAAGCCCTTGCTCCGGTACTTCTCGTGCGTCGCGACCATTTGCGGCATCTCGTGGATGCAGGTGTCGCAGCTCGTCGCCCAGAAGTTGACGAGCACGACCTTGCCGCGCATCTGGTCGAGGCTGCCCTTGCTGCCGTCGAGCAGCGTGTAGCTGACATTCGGCGCGGTGCCGCCCGCGCTGCCCCCGAAGGCCAGGAAGGCGCCGACGCCGATCGCCACGGCGACCAGGCCAGCGGCCAAATAACGGGCAGGTTTCATCGCGGGCCTCGAGCACGTCCGGAACAGGGCCGCGATCTTACGCCGGCCGGCTTGCCCGACGATCTCGCAGGGAGACCGCAGGACCACCGGTCAGAGGCTCTTCGACAGCTCGAACATCAAGGCCGACGGCAGCGACGTGCCGAGCACGCCGCGCCCGACGCGCGCCATCGACTCGCCGCCGAAGGTCGACATCTCGAACGCATCGCCTTCCTCGACGATCTCGATGAAGACGAAGTCGGGCACCTCGGCGCGGATCTCGTGGCGGAACTGCGCGAAGCGCTCGCCGTTCTGGATCGCCTCGACGATGACGGCGTGCGGCAGGCCTTCGCGGCAGAAGCTGGCCGCTTCGTCGACCGAATTGACGAAGTCGACGATCAGGCTCATGTTGCGCAGCGCGTCGCGGATCTGCACGCGCATCTCGCGCCGCGACGCGATCACGAGCACGTGGCTGCCGGCGAGCGGCTGCGAGTTGGCCGACGGCGCGAAGCCCTCGTCGATCTCGGTCGCGCTGACACCGTCGATGTCGCCGCTGCCCTTGCGCGGAAATTCGAGCGCGAGCGCCGTGTGCGCGTCGGTGTCCTGGCGCTCGACCGTCAGGCCCATGGTCCAGGCGGTCTGCTCGACCAGGCGCCAGGTGAGCGGATCGGCCCGCGACGGGCTGGCTTCGGCACCGTCGTCGAGCGGCTCGTCGCCGTGCGGTGCAAAGCGGCAGCTCAGCCGGGTCGCGGCAGGCCAGGGACGGGCGTCGATCTCGAAGTCGACCTGTGCGCGCGCATGCGCCAGCGCCCAATCGAGCGTGGTGTTGAGCAGCGAGAACAGCAGCGACGCGTCGGCGCTCACCTCGGCCGGCTTGAGCACCGGATTCACGACGATGCCGCGCGCCTGCATCTCGCGGCTGCGGTGCGTCAGCACGCTCTGCAGCACGTCGGCGAGCTGGAGCCGCTCGTGCGACTGGCGGATGCGGCCGGACGCGAAACGCGTGAGCTGCTGCCCGGTGATGCCGATCTGGCGCGCGCGGTCGATCTCGTCGCGCAGCGCGCGCAGGCCGGCGCGGTCGATCTTGCCGGTCGTGGCGAGCGCGTGCACGCGCTCGAGCGCCGACGTGAGCGGCTCGGCGATCGCCGCCCCCAGCTCGGAAACCAGTTCGTGCCAACGCTCGCGGTCGGCGCGCTCGGCATCGGCGGCGGACACGCGCATGCCGCCGCGTGCCGGTGCGTCGTGCCGGACTTCAGACCTCGCCATCCATCTTCCTCGTCTTGTGGGGTGATTCCGCCGGGCGAACGCAGCGATCGACGCGCGGCGATGGCCCCGGAAACATGACGCGGGAGTGTCGTTCGGCTTGGTTGCCGGCACCAGCGTCGATGGGCTGCATGATTGCGGCAACGAGTGAGGAAGTCACGCTTTCGCGCGCTGCGCGCGACGTCGAGTGTCAGGCCGATGCCGACAATGCCGCGAGCAGCGCTTCCGGCGCGCTGACCATCGCATCGTGTCCGGTCGCGATCTCGGTCAGCTGCCAGCCGGGTTCCGAACGCACCCGCGCGCGCGATCCGGCGATCGTCGCCAGCGCCGGCGCGGTGCAATCGATGAAGCTGCGCGGCAGCTTCGCCCAGCGGGCGGCATCGAAGTCGAGCGGCATGTCGTAGCAGCGTCCGGGGTGCGGCCGCTGGCGTCGGGCGACCCAGGCACGGTCGTCGCCCGCCAAGCCGAAGACGGCCGGATCGGGCGCCGGCAGCGTGCCGTGCTCGGCGATCGCGGCCCGGCGCGCCGCCTGCGTTTCGGGCGTATGGCCCGCCGACCAGCTTTCGCCCGGCCGCGGCACCACCGCATCGAGGTAAACGAGGCGCCGCACGCGTCCCGGCAGCCGGTCCGCGGCGCCGGTGATCACCATGCCGCCGTAGCTGTGGCCGACGAGGATCGCATCGGACAGCTCTTCGCAGTCGAAGAGTCGGACCACGTCCTCGATGTGCGTGTCGAGCCCGACGTGCGGGCCAAGCAGATGCGCGCGATCGCCGACGCCGGTCAGCGTGACGGCGTAGGCGCGGTCCCCGGCCGCCCAGAGCGGCGCGACGATGCGCTTCCAGCACCACGCGCCGTGCCAGGCGCCGTGAACGAGGACGAAGTCGGCCATGCCTGCTCCTTGCGAGGTGTTTCGAGGCTCAGACTACGCGATCGCGGCGCAGTGCCGCGATCTCGTCGGCATCGAGGCCGAGCTCGCGCAGCAGCTCGTCGGTGTGCTCGCCAAGCAGCGGCGGGGGCCGCCGGTATTGCACCGGCGTCGCCGACAGCTTGATCGGACTCGAGACGAGGCGCAGGTCGTCGGTCAGCGGATGCGGCATCGCGGTCGTCATGCCGCGCGCGACCACCTGCGGGTCGGCGAAGACGTCGGTCAGGTCGTTGATCGGCCCGGCCGGCACCTTGGCGGCTTCGAGCGCTTCGAGCCACGCGGCCCGCGTGCGCGTCTTCATGGCCGCTGCGAGCAACGGCACGAGCACCGCGCGGTGCCGCACCCGGTCGGCGTTGCGCACGAAGCGCGCATCGGCGGCGAGCTCGGGGCGGCCGGCGACTTCGCAGAACTTGACGTATTGCTGGTCGTTGCCGACCGCCAGGATCAGGTGGCCGTCGGCGACCTCGAAGACCTGGTACGGCACGATGTTCTGGTGCGCATTGCCGGCGCGCTGCGGCGCGTTGCCGGTGACGAGGTAATTGGCGCCGAGGTTCGCGAGCATCGCGACCTGCGTGTCGAGCAGCGCCATGTCGATCGCCTGGCCCTGGCCGGTCAGGTCGCGGTGGCGCAGCGCGGCGAGGATCGCGGTGCAGGCATACATGCCGGTGAACAGGTCGGCCACGGCGACGCCAACCTTCTGCGGGCCGCCGCCCGGGGCGTCGTCGGCGATCTCGGCGCGCGACGGTCCGGTGACGCTCATCAGCCCGCCCATGCCTTGCACGGCATAGTCGTAGCCGGCGCGCTCGCGGTACGGGCCGGTCTGGCCGAAGCCGGTGATCGAACAGTAGACGAGGCGCGGATGTTCGGCGAGCAGGCGCTCGGCGTCGAGGCCGTAGCGCGCCATGTCGCCGACCTTGTAGTTCTCGACGAAGACGTCGCTCTGCGCGGCGATGCGGCGGATCAGCGCCTGGCCGGCGGACGTCGAGATGTCGACCGTGATCGAGCGCTTGTTGCGGTTGGCGCCGAGGAAGTAGGCCGCCTCATGCGTCTCGGCGCCGTCGCGGTCCTTGAGGAACGGCGGTCCCCAGCCGCGCGTGTCGTCGCCGCCCCGACCGTCGGCACCCGCGGGACGCTCGATCTTGACCACGTCGGCGCCGAGGTCGGCCAGGGTCTGCGTGCACCACGGGCCGGCGAGCACGCGGGAAAGGTCGAGCACGCGCACGCCGGCGAGCGGCAGGGCGGCCGGAGGAGGCGTTGCGGTCATGCGGTCGTCGTGTTGGTCGAAAGGGCGGCGAGCGATTGTGTCAGTCGGCCGGGACGACCCGCCACGGATAATCGGCATCGATGGGCAGCTTTGCATCTCGTGTCTGCACCGCGGCCGCGCTCGCGGCCCTGACCGCCTGCACGCCGGCCCTCGACTGGCGCGAGTTGACGCCGGAAGGTGCAGATGTCGTCGCGATGTTCCCGTGCAGTCCGAACCACCATGAGCGAGCCCTGCGGCTCGCGGCGCATGCGGGATCGCAGCTTTCGATGCAGATGCTCGTCTGCAGCGCGGACGATGCGACCTACGCGATCGGCTATGTCGACGTGGCCGATCCGGCCCAGGTCGGACCCGTGCTTGCCGAACTGCGCGAGGCCGCGCTGCGCAACATAGACGCCGCGCAGCCGGTCTTCGCCGCCGCGTCGGTGCCGGGCATGACGCCGCATCCCGAGGCGGTGCGCGCCGCGTTCAGCGGCCGGCTGCCGGACGGCCGCACGATGCGCGAACGCGCCCTTTACTTCGCCAAGGGGATGCGTGCCTACCAGGCGAGCGTGATCGGGGCGCAGCCGTCGGACGAGGCCGTCGAGACGTTCTTTGCAGGCTTGCGGCTGCCGTAGCGCGAGCTTGTCGGCGTCGTGTCGGCCCGGCGCGTTAAGGACGGGTCGCCGCGATCCCGCGGTTGTCGCTTTTGCGCCGCGCGATCCCGATCGGCCTGCACGCGACCACCGCAGCGGCGTGGGAACTGCCGATAATTCGCCGCCATGCCCGGGTTGATGATCATCGCTCATGCGCCGCTCGCGTCTTCGCTGAAATCGGTGGCAGAGCATGCCTATCCGGATTGCAGCCGGACGCTCGAGGCGCTCGACGTACCGCCCGACATGCCGATCGAGGAGGTCGAGCGCCGCGCCCGCGAAATGCTGGCGCGCGTGCGTACCCCCGAAGCCGTGATCTTCACCGACGTGTTCGGTGCGACGCCCTGCAACGTCGCGCAGCGCCTGGGTGACGACAGCGCCCAGATCAAGGTGGTGGCCGGCGTCAACGTGCCGATGCTGTGGCGGTCGCTTTGCTACGCGGGCGAATCGGCCGACGCCGTCGTGGCGCGCGCGATGGTCGGTGCATCGCAGGGTGTGATGCAAGTGGCAGTCACGCGGCCGCAGAACCAGACCCAGAAATCCGGCCCTCATGATCAAGACCACCGTCAGCATCAGCAATAAGCTCGGCCTGCATGCGCGCGCATCCGCCAAGCTCACGAAGCTGGCGGGCAGCTTCCAGAGCGAGGTCTACATGAGCCGCAACGGTCGCCGCGTCAATGCGAAGAGCATCATGGGCGTCATGATGCTGGCTGCCGGGCTCGGCAGCGAGGTCGAGATCGAGACCCAGGGCAGCGACGAGCAGGCTGCGATGGACGGATTGCTGGCGCTGATCAACGACAAGTTCGGCGAGGGCCAGTAGCCCAGCCGGCGCGGTGACGCCGGAATGAAGCCGGCGTGAAGACCGGATGACATCGGTCGCGATCTGGTCGCGACGCGAAGTGAAGTCCTGCAAATGGGGCTCAACCCGCGTTTTCGGTGACATTCGCGGCTGCTAGCATGCCGCCATGAGCTTCGAGTTGTTCGGCTTGCCGGTATCGCGCGGCGTCGCGATCGGACGCGCCGTGCTGATCGCGTCGAGCCGCGTCGACGTGGCGCACTACTTCATCGACGAGTCGCGTGTCGAAACTGAGATCGCGCGGCTGCGCGACGCCCGGGATGCCGTCGCGAACGAGCTCGAGGGTCTGAAGCGCGACATGCCGGCGGAGGCGCCCGCGGAGCTGGCGGCGCTGCTCGACGTGCACCTGATGCTGTTGCACGACGACACGCTGAGCGGGCCGACCAAGCAGTGGATCATCGAGCGCCACTACAACGCCGAATGGGCGCTGTCGGCCCAGCTTGAAGTCCTGGCGCGCCAGTTCGACGAGATGGAGGACGAATACCTGCGCGAGCGCAAGGCCGACATCGAGCAGGTGGTGGAGCGGCTGCTGCGCGCGATGGCGCGCGGCTCGGCCGCGCTGGCACCTGCATCAGCGGGCGTCGGGCCGCGCGACTTTGCCGGCGAGGACCCGCTGGTGCTGGTGGCGAGCGATATCGCGCCGGCCGACATGCTGCAGTTCAAGGGCAGCGTCTTCACCGGCTTCATCACCGACGTCGGTGGTCGCACGTCGCACACAGCCATCGTCGCGCGCAGCATGGACATCCCGGCCGTCGTGGGCACGCGCGAGGCGAGCCGGTTGATACGCCAGGACGATTGGATCGTGATCGACGGCGATTGCGGCGTCGTGATCGTCGATCCGTCGCCGATCGTGCTCGAGGAGTATCGGTTCCGGCAGCGCCAGAGCGAGCTCGGCCGCGAGCGGCTCGCGCGGCTGCGCCACACGCCGGCGATCACGGTCGACGGCGAGCGCGTCGACCTGCTCGCCAACATCGAGCTGCCGGGAGACGCGACGGCGGCGGTCGAGGCTGGCGCCGTCGGCGTCGGGCTGTTCCGCAGCGAATTCCTCTTCATGAACCGCGACGGCGAACTGCCGGACGAAGACGAGCAGTTCGAGGCCTACCGCGACGCCGTCGTCGCCATGAAGGGCTTGCCGGTCACGATACGCACCGTCGACATCGGAGCCGACAAGCCGCTCGAGCGGCTCACGGTCAACGAGCTGCGCCACGAGCATGCGCTGAATCCGGCGCTCGGCCTGCGGGCGATCCGCTGGAGCTTGTCCGAGCCGGCGATGTTCCGGCAACAACTGCGCGCCATCCTGCGCGCCAGTGCGTACGGCAAGGTCAAGCTGCTGATCCCGATGGTGGCGCACCTCAGCGAAGTGCGCGCCACGCTCGAGGCGCTGGCGCGCGCGAAGCAGCAGCTCTCCGACGCGGGCCGGGCCTGCGCCGACATCGAAGTCGGCGCGATGGTCGAGGTGCCGGCGGCCGCGATCATGCTGCCGGCCTTCCTGCGCTACTTCGACTTCGTATCGGTCGGTACCAACGACCTCATCCAGTACACCCTGGCCATCGATCGCGCCGACGAAGCCGTGGCGCACCTCTACGACCCCTGGCATCCCGCGGTGCTGCAACTGCTCGCCCGGGCCATCGCTCAGACGCGTGACGCGGGCAAGGAGGTCACGGTGTGCGGCGAAATGGCCGGCGACACGGCCTTCACCGAAGTGCTGCTGGGCATGGGCCTGCGCGGATTCTCGATGCATCCGGCGCAGATCGCGGCCGTCAAGCAGCAGGTGCTGCGCACCGATACGCGGCGCTGGGCAAGCCGGCTCGAGAGCGTGCTGAGCGCGGACGATCCTGAAGCGCAGGTGCGCCGGCTGATGCGCGAGGCGCAGGCTCCGTCCGTGGCACGTGCGGCTGCACGCGCCGCGAGGGTCGAAGGGGCTGTGGCGGAGGTGGCCGCCGACGCGGCCAATGCCCGGCTTCAATGACGCCAGTTTGACGGCTCCGAAAATCGTGCTACAGTCGCGGTCTTCGCTGAACGAAGTGCTCGCCGTAAGGGGGCATCAAACAGCGAAGAAAACAGAAAGCCGAGCGCTTGACAGGGTTTAGAAAAACATGTCAGAATCGCTTTCTTCGCTGACAACGGTCAACGCCGAAAATCAGCAAATGCCGCAAGGCCAGCTCTTTAAAAACTGACAGCCGATAAGTGTGGGCGTTTGAAGGCGAGTGCCAAGAGCCGCAAGGCTCGAGGTCTACTGGACCTTAAACGCTCATGAAGTGAAGTTCACTTCAATTCATTGAGCAAATTCAAGATCGAACTGAAGAGTTTGATCCTGGCTCAGATTGAACGCTGGCGGCATGCCTTACACATGCAAGTCGAACGGCAACGCGGGGCAACCTGGCGACGAGTGGCGAACGGGTGAGTAATGCATCGGAACGTGCCCAGTAGAGGGGG
>JAFEEF010000071.1 GCA_018241265.1 Pseudomonadota bacterium
CCTGCCAGATGGAAAACTACTGACCTCGATCAGGCGCTGCACATCGCCAACCTCGGACTTCTGGCGTCCATGGACGTGTCGATGGAAGCCTTCCGAGCCACCGGTGCCCGCGTTGTGGCGGAAGTGATCGAGGAACTGGAGGCGTTGGCGCGGTAACGGGCAAAGCTCGCTGTGCGGCGCCTCATGAGTGATTTCGCGGAGTCCCCTCGCCATCGCTCGTCGCCGCAGCCTGCGCCTCATGGTGCAGCCGCCGAACGCCCAGCCACACGGCCCCGGCGATGAGCGGGATCGCGACCGCCACCGCGAGATCGGGCGGCACGCCGATGCCGACCGTCTTCGCCCCCTTGGCGAGATAGCCCACCAGCCCCGCGCCGTAGTAGGTGACGGCCGCGACCGACAGCCCCTCGACCGCGCTCTGCAGCATCAGCTGCGCCTTCTGCCTGCGGTTCATCGCGTCGAGCAGCTCGCGGCTGCTTTGCTGCTGCTCGATCTCGACGCGCGTGCGCAGCAGGTTGGAAACCCGCGAGATGCGCTCCGACAGCGCCTGCTGGCGCCGGGCCGCCCAGGCGCAGGTCTGCATCGCCGGCATCAGGCGGCGGTCCATGAACTCGCGCAGCGTCTGCAGGTTGTGCAGCCGGTCCTCGCGCAGCTCGTCGATGCGCCGCTGCACCAGCTCGAAATACGCCGCGCTCGCCGAGAAGCGCGCATGCGTGCGCGCATAGAGGCCCTCGACATCGGCCGCGAGCCGGGTCAGCCGGCGCAGCAGCTCGGGCTCGTCTTCCGGGCGCGCGGTGCGGATGTGCTCGGCCACGTCGGCCAGGTCGCGCTCGGCGCCGACCAGCGCGCCGCCCGCCTCGCGCGCGACCGGCAGGCCGATCAGCGCCATCATGCGGTAGGTCTCGATCTCGAGCAGGCGCTGCACCAGCCGGCCGAGGCGGCGCGGCGTCACGTCGCCGGCGACGACGATCCAGCGCGCGTAGCCGTCGGCGTGGAGCCGGAAGTCGGTGTAGACATCGGCCGAGTCGTCCATCACCCGGGCACCGACCAGGCTGTCCTCGCCGAGCAGCTGGCGCACCAGGGGCGGCGGCTCGTCGCGCGGCCCGCTGGCCGGCGCGACGAGCACGTGCAGGCCGACCAGCCACTGGCCCGGCAGGCCGTGCAGCCAGTCGGCGGGCACGTCCTGCAGCGGCAGCACGTCGAAACCCTCGGGCATGCCGGCCAGCTGCTTCCAGAACGTGCAGGTGTGGAACTCGCCGTGCTTCTCCCAGCGCAGGCGCAGGCCGCCGAGATCGATGCCGACGTGGCTCGCATCGTCGGCCGGCACCGGCAGGTGGCGCGACGACAGCAGTGCCGCCAGGTGCTCGCGCTCGGCGCCGCCGGCGTTGCCGACCATCGCCATGTGCGACAGCACGAGCGGCGCGTAGAGCCGCTCGTAGGGCCGGGCGTGAACCTCGTGGTGCAGGGCGTCGCGCAGCGGATGCGTGGATGGCATCGAAGATCCTCCGGGCCGGGATTATCGAGTCGATCCGGGCGCGTGTTGATCTCCGTCAAGCCACGGCGCGAATCGTCCTTCGGTCGTAGCCGCGGGCCGCCGGCCTCCTCCTTCCGCAGCGCCGATCGGCGGATGTTCGACGCGCCGCCCCGGCGCGACATTCAGCATCAGGAGGTTACCGGTCATGGCCATGCCAGCCGCATCGTCGTCGTCGCAAGGTCGCCAAGCGTGGAGCGTGCTCGCCGCCAGCACGCTCGCCTTCACGGTCTGCTTCATGGTCTGGATGATGTTCGCGGTCGTCGGCATCCCGCTGCGCAAGACCCTGGGGCTGAGCGCCACCGAGTTCGGCCTGCTGACCGCCATGCCGGTGCTGAGCGGCTCGCTCGTGCGCGTGCCGCTCGGCATCTGGACCGACCGCTACGGCGGCCGCATCGTGATGGCGCTGCTGCTCGCCGCCACCGTGCCGGCGATCTGGGCGATGGCCTATGCGACGGCCTACTGGCAGTTCCTCGCGATCGGCCTGCTGCTCGGCCTGGCGGGCGGCTCCTTCTCGGTCGGCACGCCTTACGTCGCACGCTGGTTCCCGAAGAGCCGCCAGGGCATGGCGATGGGCATCTTCGGCGCCGGCAATTCGGGGGCGGCGGTCAACAAGTTCGTCGCGCCGGCGCTGGTGGTCGCCTACGGCTGGACCATGGTGCCCAAGGTCTACGCCGCGGTGATGCTCGGCACGCTGATCGTGTTCTGGCTCGGCAGCGCGCACGACCCGCGCCACCTCGTGGCGTCGGGCACGCGCTTCGCCGACCAGCTCAAGGCGCTGCGCGACCCGAAGGTGCTGAAGTACTGCCAGTACTACAGCATCGTGTTCGGCGGCTACGTGGCGCTGTCGCTGTGGATGGTGCAGTACTACGTGGGCGAGTACGGCCTCGACATCCGCGTGGCCGCGCTGCTGGCGGCCTGCTTCTCGCTGCCGGGCGGCGTGCTGCGCGCGATCGGCGGCTGGCTGTCCGACCGCTATGGCGCCCACCGCGTGACCTGGTGGGTGATGTGGGTGAGCTGGATCTGCCTCTTCCTGCTCTCGTACCCGCAGACCGACTTCACGGTCGCGACCGCGAGCGGCCCGAAGACCTTCCACATCGGCCTCGACGTGGTCACGTTCACCGCGCTGCTCGGCGTGCTCGGCGTCGCGTTCGCGTTCGGCAAGGCGAGCACCTTCAAGTACGTCAGCGACGACTACCCGGCCAACATCGGCGCGATCAGCGGCATCGTCGGCCTGGCCGGCGGCCTCGGCGGCTTCGTGCTGCCGATCCTGTTCGGCCTGCTGATGGATGCGACCGGCGTGCGCTCGTCGGCCTTCATGCTGATGTACGGCGTGGTCTGGGTCTCGCTGATCTGGATGTACTGGACCGAGGTGCGCGACACCGACGTGATCGGCGGCGCGAGCCCCGCGCTGCTGGCCACCCGAGGCCCGACCCGCTGAACGACTTCCCTCCCGGAGGACCCACCATGAGTTCCACCACCCTCCACGCCCCGCGCGGGCGCTTGCTGCAGATCTGGACGCCCGAGGACAAGCTGTTCTGGGCCCACGAAGGCGAGGCGATCGCCAAGATCAACCTCTGGATCTCGGTGCCGGCACTGTTCCTGGCGTTCGCGATCTGGCAGGTCTGGAGCGTCGTCGCCGTGAGCCTGCCGGCGCTCGGCTTCAAGTACTCGACCAACCAGCTGTTCTGGCTGGCCGCCGCGCCGGCACTGAGCGGCGCGACCTTGCGCATCTTCTACTCGTTCATGGTGCCGCTGGTCGGCGGGCGGCGCTGGACCGCGATCTCCACCGCATCGCTGCTGATCCCGGCGCTCGGCATCGGCTACGCGGTGCAGGATTCGTCGACGAGCTATCCGACGATGCTGGTGCTCGCGCTGCTGTGCGGCCTGGGCGGCGGCAACTTCAGCTCCAGCATGGCCAACATCAGCTTCTTCTTCCCGAAGGAGCGCAAGGGGTCGGCGCTGGGCGTCAACGCCGGGCTCGGCAACCTCGGCGTGTCGGTGGTGCAGTTCCTGAGCCCGCTGGTCGTGACGGCAGGCATCTTCGGCATCTTCGGCGGCGACCCGCAGACCATCGTGCGCGACCACCAGACCTTGCAGGTCTGGACGCAGAACGCCGCGTTCATCTGGGTGCCGTGGATCGCGATCGCATCGATCGCCGCCTGGTTCGGCATGAACGACATCGCCGACGCCAAGGCCAGCTTCGCGGCACAGGCGGCGATCTTCGGCAACCGCCACAACTGGCTGATGTGCCTGCTCTACCTCGGCACCTTCGGCTCGTTCATCGGCTATGCGGCGGGCTTCCCGCTGCTCATCAAGAGCCAGTTCCCTGGCGTCAACCCGCTCGCCTATGCCTGGCTGGGCCCGCTGGTCGGCGCCTCGATCCGGCCGTTCGGCGGCTGGCTGGCCGACAAGCTCGGCGGCGCGTCGGTGACGCTGTGGAACTTCGTCGTGATGGCCGCGGCCGTGCTCGGCGTGCTGTCCTTCCTGCCGTCGGCCGGCACGGGCGGCAGCTTCGCGGGCTTCTTCGTGTCGTTCCTCTTGCTGTTCCTGACCACCGGGATCGGCAACGGCTCGACCTTCCGCATGATCCCGGTGATCTTCCTGAACCAGAAGCTGCGCGGCATCGATGCCGGCGATGCCGACGCGGTGGCGCGTGCCACGCGCGAGGGCAACACCGAGGCGGCCGCCGCGATCGGCTTCACCGCCGCGATCGCCGCGTACGGCGGCTTCTTCATCCCCAAGAGCTACGGCACCTCGATCTCGCTGACCGGCGGGCCCGAGGCGGCGCTGTGGATCTTCTTCGCGTTCTACCTGCTGTGCATCGGCGTGACGTGGTGGAACTACGCGCGCCGCGGCGCCGCGACGCCTTGCTGAACGGAGCCCGGTCATGAGAAGCCATTCATCCATCTCTTCTTCGCGGGCCGAGCGCCGGGCAAGGGCCACGCGGTGGCCCCTTCGTGGCCCAACCAAGCCGGCCCGCATCCCCTCGGGTGATCGGCCGCCGTACCCGCCGGCCGAGGGGCTTCATAACGGCAACGCCGTCGTATTCTTTACGCGGTCGAGCACGAAGCTCGTCTTCCAGTCTTCCACGCTCGGGTGGCGCAGCAGCGTGTC
>JAFEEF010000072.1:0-26505 GCA_018241265.1 Pseudomonadota bacterium
CCTACGGTGAAATATGCGGGCTAACCCTTCGTTCAACCGGACATGCCACGGCAAAGCACCTTGCCCGCGCAACCGCCTGCTTTATCATTGGTTGCGCGGGCAAGGCGCTTTGCCGCGGCATGCCGGTTAACTCAAACGTTGGCGTTAGGGTGAATCGGAGTTGCACGCAATGGTGAACCCAGACCTGGAGCGAGCCGCGGAGACGCACTTTACGGTACGTCCAATCTTGGTCAATGCGCTATCAAAGCAAGTACTTCAAGCTGCAGGCGTGGCGCGATTCCCAACATGCAGCACATACTTGGATATCTGGAAGCTGCAGCTTTCTGATCGGTTCTTTGACATGGGAACTCTCATCCGAATCGCCGCTTCCGTAGAGACAGGATTGCGTGACTACTACACGTTGAAGAAGGGCTACGCGAACCTCGGTTAACTCAGGCAAGACCCTTTGTACAAGCAAAACATCTTCCAACGACTTCAACCCTGGAATGGAAGTGACGGGGCGGTCGCATTGCTTCTAACGGTTGGCGTCGATCTCACTGCAATCACGGAGTTCCCGCGCGTACAAGAGCTTGTATTGCATCGGCACCTCTATGCACACAATTTGGGCGTCATTGACGACAAGTACGTCCAAAACCTCAAGACGCTCACAGGAAAAGACCTTCTCGCTGACCCACAGATCGCTGGCACGTATCCTGCGCAAGACAAGGTATGGCTTGAGCCTCTGCTGCGAATTGATTCCTTCATAGAGGCTGCACGCAGGCTGTTCAAGGCTCTCCCGTGACCAACTCTTCCATCGAGAGGACGTGCCCCGGCAAGCCGGGGCACGCCTCTCGGGTCAAACGTCAGGCATCAAGACGCAATGTCCGCGCTTGAGATCCTTACGCTCACCGTCAGCGTCATATCTGCCGTGGCGGCAGCCGGTGCTGCCTTGTATGCGGGCCGAGCCCTCGAACGCGCCGCTGCAGCAAACAAGATCGCAGAGGCTTCGCTCCGATTTCAAGTCCTCGTACCGGCTCTCACGGAGTACCGGTCAGCAGAGATGTACATCGCTATCCGAAGCCTTTGGGAGTTTCTCGAGGTCAATCCGGCTACCGTGAGCCAGAGATTCATAGATCGGCGCAACAAGGACAGAGGGTGGCTCGAGACACTTGATCTTGAAGAGCGCGCGACCTTCATCCGATCAACCATTGACTTCCATCGCCGTCAGGTCAGCCAGTTCTATGGCCTCCTGACCTCCATCTACGATGAAGGCAGCTATCAACGCAAATGGCTTTACACCTACTGGCGGAAGCGGGAGCTGAAGATAATTCCCGATATTCTGATCCCACTGGAGAACGCTCTGGCTCAGGCAATCGGCGCACCGGCGCCGCAAATTTCGATTGATCGGTTAACAAGACTTTATGATGACTGCCCGAGCTAGAGTGCCGCCTAACTTGAAATCAGTAGCTGTTCTCGTCACTTCCGTATCACTATTCATGACCGGATGCGCATCGGTGAATATGGCTAGCAAAGAAGAGTCGGCGAAAGCCAAGGAATTCAAGCAGCCGAGCCCTGGCAATGCGGGAGTGTACATCTACAGGAACAGCTTTATAGGGAAGGCGCTCAAGAAGGACATCTGGATCGACGGCAAGTGCGTTGGCGAGAGCGCACCAGATGTCTTCTTCTACACGGAAGTCCAAGGAGGAGAAACGCACAAGATCGACACGGAGTCTGAGTTTTCCCCGAATACGCTCGAGCTGCTGTTGGCAGCCGGGAAGAACTACTTCATCCGCCAATACATAAAGATGGGCGTTTTCGTAGGTGGGGCTGGCTTGGAGTCGATTCCCGAGGCAGGGAAAGAAGGACATCGCTCACCTTGAAATGGCCAAGCCGGGCAAATGTAGTGGCCAGGCGACGCCGGCGATGTCAGCCGTGCCAATGAAGCCCTTACCGACGGAGAGCCGGCGGCCCGACAAGCAGATCGTCGCATCAGGTCTTGCCTCGAAGCCTGCGGGAGCGGTGCACCTCGATGCCGGCATGGTTCTCAACAAGACCTGGATCTATCCACATCCACTTGATGAGGCGAAGTATGGCAACGTGGAGCTTTCGTTCACGACGAATGGGCTCGTGGCGAACTCTAAGCGCGGCAGCGCAAACGGCACCTACGAAGTTCGCGATGACCAACTTTGCATCTTTCTGGAGTCTTCGGGGACGACGTGCTACTTTCTAGTCGAAGAAGCGGGGCAAACGATACTCTTCTTTTCCAATAGTCGAAGTAAGTCAAATCTCTCTATTAGGGATAACTATAAATAACATCTACTTCGACTGAGAGCCTGCCCGAGTTATGCGCAATGTGTCGGTTGAAGTCAAGGAGTGCCAACTGAGGGGGTCGGCCGAGCGAAAATAGTCGATCCAAACGCTGAAATCGACCAAGATCACTGGTCGGTCCTTATGGTCTCGAATCAAGCAAGTGTCCCTTCCCGCAATGTTCGCCCTCACTGTCGCAGCGCTCCTGACAGCGTGCGCCGGCAGCCAGTATGCTGAGAGCAAGAAGTTCGATCGCCTCCGATCTTTCGATGGACCCGCTCGGACTACGGTCACACCATGCAAGTAGCTACCGGCAAGGTCGTCGCAGGCAAGGTGGTCGTTGACGGCCTTTCGTTGACCGAAGGGGAAGTGGTCACGGTCCTCACGCGCGGGGCCGAGGATGTAGTTCGTCTATCCCCGGAGCAAGAGGCCGACATTCAGGAGGCCATCGCCGAAGCCGACCGTGGCGAAACGATCTCGCCCGAAGAACTCTTCGCTCGGCTACGGCGCATTGAATCGTTTCTATCGGGTCAGTAAGGACGAACCTGTAGTGCTCTCGGTGTGGCACTCGAGCCGAGGTCGCACACCAGCGCTTTGACGCGGTAGACCCGTCCTCGCATCTGTGGCTGGTTACAGAGACCGGAGCCGTGATCACGGCTTCCCGCTCGACACCTCCACATAACTTCCCCCATGCCACCGCACCCGCATCGGCACCTTCGCATCCGCAATCGTCTCGGCATTCACCGCCTTGCCGCTCCCCGCATTGATCTGCCGATCGAGCCGCTTGTTGATCGCCAGCACCAGCACGATCCGGCTCCCCGCCGGCAGCTTGGCCGCGGTGATGCGCTCGGTCGTGAACGGCAGCAGCTGCCGCTCGCCGGCGCGCAGCAGCCGTCGGTGCACGCGGTCGCGCGCGTAGCTGGCGCGGAAGTCGTAGGGGTCGAACAGCAGCTGGTAGCCGCCGCCCGGCAGTTGCGCGTAGAGCGCGACGCTCAGGTCCACGTCCTGGCGTGACGGCGTGATGTCGAAGACGCCGCGCAGCACGCCGGCGATCTCGGTGTCTTTCGCGAGCGGCTCGCCGACGAAGCTGATGCCGTTGCGCGTCGGCAGTTGCGTCAGGCGCAGCGCATCGGTCCACGGCTGGCCGACGTCGCGGCGGTCGGCCAGGTTCACCGCCACCTCGACCTGGCCCGCGTCGCCTTCCGCCGGCGCGGCGATCAGACGGTGCGGTCCCTCGGTCGGACGCGTGTCGAGGTAGAGGCGCAGCCGCTCGCGCTGGGGCGCGTCGAGCGCCGGCACGTGGCGCCATTCGTTCGCCCCGGGGACCTCGTAGACGACGCGGTCCTGCAGCAGCGCCGGCTTCGGGGCTTTCTTGAACAGATGGTCGAACCAGCGCAGGCAGAGGTCGCGCAGGTCGACCTGCGCCACCGCGTCGATCGCGAGTCCGCGCAAGTTCGCCGCGGTGCCGTCGCGGATCGAGCTGGCGTCGTACGGACCGACCACCAGCGTGTCGTCGGCCTGCGGGCGCTGGCGCAGATGCTGCTGGTGGTAGTACAGCGCGCCGGCATCGGCACCGCCGTAGTAGCCGGCGATCGTCAGCACCGGGATGTCGATCTGCGCGAACTGCCTGGCCGACGGCAGGAACTTCTGCCAGTAGCGGTCGTGGCTCGGATGGGTGAGCCAGGTGCGCAGCAGCCGGCTGCGCTGGCCGAGGTAGATGCGGTCCATGTCGCGGTAGCGCTGGCCCTTGCGGTACCACGCCTCGTCGCGCGCGCGCCAATGCGCCGCATCGTTCAGGTCGGCCGGTGGCGGGCCGCCTTGCGCGTACTCCTCGGCCCAGCGCGCCATCGCGTTGCGGTAGATCTGGCCGGCCATCGGGAAGTCGATGCCGGGCGCCATCGGCGCGATCGTCGCGATGGCCTTCAGGGCCGCGGGCTGCTTGCGTGCCGCGGCCCAGGCGACGTAGCCCGAGTAGCCGTCGCCCAGCATCGCGACGCGGCCGTCGCACCATGCCTGGCGCGCGATCCATTCGATCACCGCCTTGGCGTCGTCGCCGTCATGCACGAACGGCCAGACCGCGCCCTTGCCGTCGGGCGTGCGGCCGCGCGCGTAGGCGGTGATGCCGACGTAGCCGCGCATCGCGCTGCGCTTGGCGTCGTCGTCGCGCGGGTCCAGCGTGTAGCGCAGCAGCACCGGCAGCGGTCCCTGTGCGTTCGTCGACCGCACGATGGTCGCGTGGATGACGGTGCGGCCGCGCAGCGGGATCACGACGTCGGTCTCGATGCTGTAGCGGCGCTCGTCTTCGGCGGCGGCGAGCTGCGGGATCAGCACCGCATAGCTGCGCCGCGATTCGTAGGCGAGCCAGGTCCGCACCAGCGCGACGGCATCGGCCTCGGGGATGCTGCCCTTGGTGCGCCAGCGGTCGAACGCCTGCTGCACCGGTTGCCGGTAGCTCGCGACCGGCGCCGCCAGGCGATCCATGATGTCGGCGGCGCGCTGGTCGTCGAGCGGCTGCACGACGTCCTGGAACGACCGCGTGTAGGCCTGCGCGAAGGGAACGTGGTCGTTCGCCTCGAGCGCCCGTGCGTGCGCGTAGATCGCATCGATGACGGCGCGGTCGAACGAGCTGTCCATCGGCTTGCCCTGATGCCGGGCGCGCATCGTCTGGCTCGAATCGTAGGCCGCGCCGTAGGCGCCCGAGACGACCTGCATCGCGGTCATGTTCGCGAGGTAGAGGTCGTTGTCGGCCTCCTGGTAGACCGGGATCAGGCGCTGCGCCAGGTCGCGCATCACGGCCGCGGCGGCCGGATCGTCGGCGCTGCGCGGCGGCGCGAAGCCGTAGTCGCCGGCCGCCGCGGCCCAGAGCGGCAGCGCGCACAGCCACAGCAGCACGAAGAGGCGATGCGACCGCAGCGGCTTCATGACGTCAGCGCCCCCGGCATCGAATCGGGGATGCGGCCGGCATCGGCGCCGGTCGCGGGCACCAGGTGCACGATGTGCTTGAACAGGCGGTCGTGCGCCTGTCCGCCCGAGCCGATGTGGATGACGCCCATGTGCGCCAGCGGGCCGTGGCAGACGTCGATGATCGAATCGACGGTGTCGTCGTCGAATGCGCCGAGCACCTCGTCCATCACGAGCCAGTTCGGGCGCTGCAGCACGACGCGCGCGAAGCCGAGCAGCAGCTGCTCGTCGATGTTCAGCTCGCGGTCCCAGCGCCGCGTGGACTGCAGCTGGGGCACCATGCGTTCGAGGCCGAGGCTGGTGAGCGCCGTCTTCATCGCCTCCGGCGTGTAGATCGACGCCTCCATCGGATAGGCCAGCACGTCGGCCAGGGTGCCGCGCGGCAGGTAGGGCGTGCCGCGCGGCATGTAGTGGATCGCCTCGCCCGGCGGCAGGCGCATGCGGCCCGAGCCCCACGGCCAGAGGCCCGCGAGCGCGCGGAACAGCAGCGTCTTCTCGGTGCCGGGCGCGCCCAGGATCAGCAGCCGCTCGCCGCCCTCGAGCACCAGGTCGCGCATGTCGAGGCGGTCGCGGCCCTGCCGGTAGCGCACCTCCAGCCCTTCGAGCGCGAGCGTGCCCGGCGCGGCGTCCTCGTAGACGATGCGGCTGTCGCTGCGCTGCGTCTCCGGATCGGCCGTGAGCGCGATGCGCAGGCCCGACACGCGCAGCAGGGTAGCGCGCCAGTCCGCGATGATGCTGAAGTTGTCGACGAACCAGCGCAGCGACGACTGGGCCTGCGTGAAGGCGGCCGCCGCCATCATCAGGCCGCCGAACGTGATCTTCCCGGAGAAATACAACGGCGCGGCGACCAGCGTCGGCGCGATCGTCGTGGTCCAGCCGAAGCCGGCGGTGACCCAGGTGAGGTTGGTGAGGCCGCGCACCACGCGCGCGGTCGCCGCGAGCACGTCGGCGAGGTTCGACTCGACGCGGCGCCGCTCGTCGGCCTCGCCGCCCGCCAGCGAGATGCCGTCGAGGTGCTCGTTGATGCGCGTCAGCGAGAAGCGCAGCTCGCCTTCGCGCGCATAGCGCTCGGCATTGCGCGCCACGAGGCTGTTGCCGACCCCGTAGCTGAGCAGCGAGCCGAGCCCCGCATAGAGGATCGCCGCCCACAGCATGAAGCCGGGCAGCGGATGGTCGCGGCCGTTGAAGAAGATGCTGAAGTCGGCCGAGATCACCCACAGCACGCCGGCGAAGCTGCCGAACAGGATCAGCGCCTGCAGCAGGCCGACGCCGAGGTCGGCCGACAGGTCGCAGAGCTTGAGCGCATCGTCGTGCATGCGCTGGTCGGGGTGCACGCCCATCGGCCCGCTGCCGGCCAGCCAGAACGCGCGGCGCGGCTGCATCCAGAGCCCGACGAGGTCGGTCACGAGGCCTTCGCGCAGGCGCATCTTCAAGGTCTCGACGAGCCAGCGCTGCGCGACGTTGAGGACGAGCAGCACGCCCGCGATGATCCCGAACACGCCGAGCTGGACGATGAAGTCGCGCAGGTCGCGCCGCGAGATCGCGTCGTAGAACGGCTTGTTCCAGCCGTTCAGCCGGATCTGTCCGTAAGCCGTCAGCGCGAGCACGGCGAGGATGGCGAGCACGAGCAGCGTGAGCGTGCGTCGCACCGCGGAGCCGCGCAGCGCCGACAGGATCTCGCGGACCTGGCGGACGATGCCGATCCGGGCAGGCGCGTCGTTGTCGTCGGGTCGCGCGCTCATGGCTCCGCAGTGTCAGGCCGCGGCGGCGCGGCGCGCGGCCGTGCACGAGATGAACGCCGCGTGGCTCCAGCCGAGCTGCTTGGCCGAGGTCTGCACGCCGGTCCGCTGGTCGAACTGCTCCGCGAGCTCGCCGCTCGCGGGCGTATGGGCGCGCACGGTCGTGAGGTAGGCGTCGCCGCGCGCGAACCATGCCGAAGCCTCGCCGGCGGTCGCGCACGACGCGGCCTTGAAGCAGTATTCGGCCGCGCCCAAGGTCGAGAAGTAGTAGGCGCCGCCCGAGTAGTAGACGTCGCCGGCGTAGCGGCCCATCGCCGGCCCGCGCGCGGCGGTCCGGCCCTGGTTGATCGGGTAGGCGGCGTCGAACAGCGCTTCCAGCCGGGCCAGCGTCGCGTGCATGCGCGGATCGGCCGGGCCATGTGCGCCGGCCGGCGTGCCGGCATGGATCGCCGCGAGGATCACCGCGATGTCGAGCGCCTTCGGGCTGTCGCGGCCGTCGGGCAGCACGCGCGAGCGGTAGTAGCCCGCGGTGCCGCCGTCGGCCATCCAGTAGCCGTCCAGCCGATCCTGCAGGGCATCGCCCGCGCTGCGCAGTGCCGCCGCTTCGGTCGCGTCGCCTGCCGCCTGCCGCCATGCGGCGCCGGCGATCAAGGCCGCGGCCGAGACGCGCAGCGTGTAGTAGTGGTGGCCGCTTTCCTCTTCCCAGATGTCGCACGAAGGCTCATGGCCATGGCGCAGCGTGAAGCCGAGGTCGTGTCGAATCAGCGCGGCGACGTCCGCTGCGAGATCGGCCGGCAGCCCCGGCACATCCAGCCACCGCAGCAGCGCCAATGCGCGCAGCGGCGGCCCGTCGTGCTGCGGCCGCGACCAGCGCGAGATGTCGAGCGTGCCGTCCGGGTTGACGCGTGCCTCGGCGGCGACGGCGTCGCCATGGACCTGCGCGAGCTCCGCGTCGTCGCGCAGGAACTGCAGGAAGTCCGATGCGACCGCCGCGCGCCGGCCCGGCTGCGCGACGGCATCGCGGCCGTCGAGCCGCGTCAGCGCGAGGCTGAAGCGCGCATGGTCGTGCAGCAGCGCGAGCGCTTCGCGGCCCAACTGGCCATCGACGTGCAGCAGGCGCAGCGCATCGATCACGACCGCGGCGTCGCGGAACCAGTGGAAGAAGTAGTCGGGATCGGGGTCGTAGGCGGCCAGCACCGGCGATGCGACGATCGAGCCCGGCAGCGCCCGCATCGTCTGGCCGAAGCCGGGTCGCTGCTTGACGATGCCGACCTGCGAGATGCAGGCCAGCAGGCCCGCGGTCGAGCAGGCGAGCTGATGCGCGAGCCAGGCGTCGAAGTCGGGATCGTGCGCCGCCTTCATCATCACCGCGTCGTCACCGCGTCGCCTGCAGGTGCGGACTGCGGAAGCCGAGCGCGCGCAGCCCGGCCTGCACCTCGGGCACGCTCATGAAGAGCTTCCACAGCAGGCCGGTGCGGTGGTTCTCCATCATCACGACGATCGGCCCCTGGTCGATCGCGAGGAAGGTCTCGGCCGCCCAGTCGTGCTGCTCGCAGAAGGCATCGACGAAGCCGTAGCGCTTCCACAGCCGGTCGCCGTGCGCGACGAGGAAGTGGCGCAGCGCCTGCAGCACTTCGGCCGGCGCATACGGCAGGCTCGCGAGCGCGGCGGTCGGCGAGATCGTGCCGTTGTCGTTGTCGGGCGCATGCGCCGAATAGCCGGCGTAGTCGTCGCTCGCGGTCAGTCCCCAGCACGACGGCCCATAGCCTCGGTAGCCGTGCGGGTTGGCGATGCAGTGAGCGCGGTTGATCTGCACGTGGCGGCAGTTGAGATCCCAGTAGTCGTCGGCGTAGCGGTCGGCCAGGCCGCGCGGATCGAGCCCGCAGAACGAATAGTGGGCAAAGAACAGCGGGCCGCCGTAAGGCATGCCCAACGGCAGCTCGATGCCGTGGTAGGTCTTCCCGTTGAGGAAGTCCCGCCCGGCCGCGTAGCCGCGATGATAGGCCTCGGGGTCGATCGCGTAGCGCGGCGACGATGCCGCCAGCACATAGGTGATCAGGCATTCGTTCCAGCCGTGGATCTCGTGGTCCATCGCCCAGCCGTTGTTCGGGCTCCAGTGCCAGTAGAGCAGCTTGCGGCCGCCCTGCGTGTACCAGTTCCACTCGACGTCGCGCCACAGCGTGTCGACGTCGCCGCGCAGCCGCCGCTCTTCCGGCATGTCGGCGTCGAAGTACTGGCGTGCGCACAGGAGGCCCATCACGAGGAACGAGGTCTCGACCAGATCGGCGGCGTCGTCCTTGCGGCCGAACGGGATCGTGGCGCCGGTCGCGCCGTTCATGAAGTGCGGAAGGACGCCGTGGTAGCAGGTCGCGCGCAGCAGCACGTCGAGCATGCGGCGCAGGCGTTCGAGCGCGGCGGCGCGCGTGACCCAGCCGCGCTCGACCGCGACGATCAGCGCCATCACGCCGAAGCCCGAGCCGCCGATCGCGACGAGGTCGTCGACCGGCACGTCATGGATCGTGCGGCGGTCCGGCGCCAGGCCGCTGCCCGGATGCGCGCCGTCCCAGAAGAAGCGGAAGGTCTGGCGCTGCACCGCGTCGATCAGCGCGTCGTCGGGCAAGGCGGCCAGGGTCTTCGGATCTCGGTCATCGCTGCGCAAGGCGTGCTCCTGTCGGCGTCGGCATGACGGGATGCTGTCACAACCTGTGCGCACCGGGTGTGTCGTGTCGTGCCATCATGGGTCGCATCCCATTTCAGCGCAGCGCGAGATGAATCGCATCGACGGCTTGTTGTCCCGCATGACCTTGGCCGAGAAGCTCGGCCAGCTCACGATGACGGCGTCCAGCTACGCCGTCACCGGCCCGGTGATCGCGGGCGATTCGACCCAGTCGATCATCGACGGCACGATAGGCAACCTGCTCAACATGGTCGGCCCGGGGCCGACGCACGAGATGCAGCGGCTCGCGGTCGAGCGGTCGCGCCTCGGCATACCGCTCCTGATCGGCCTGGACATCATCCACGGCCATCGCACGCTGTTCCCGATCCCGCTCGCCGAGGCCGGCATCTTCGATGAAGCGGTGTGGGAGCGCACCGCGCGCGAGGCGGCGCGCGAAGGCGCGGCCGACGGCCTGGCGCTGACCTTCGCGCCGATGCTCGACGTGTCGCGCGACCTGCGCTGGGGCCGCACCGCCGAGGGGCCGGGCGAGGATCCGTGGCTCAACGTGCGCATCGCGCGCGCCAAGGTGCGCGGCTTCCAGGGCGCCGACCTCGCGGCGGCCGATGCGCTCGCCGCCTGCGCCAAGCACTTCGTCGCCTACGGGCCGGTGGCCGGCGGGCGCGAATACGCGGCGGTCGACATCTCGGAGCGGACCTTGCGCGAGGTGCACCTGCCCGGCTTCGCGGCCGCGGTGGAGGCGGGCGTCGCGACCTTAATGCCGTCGTTCACCGACCTGAACGGCGTGCCGATGACCGCGCACGTGCCGCTGCTGCGCGACTGGCTGCGCGGCGCGCACGGCTTCGACGGCGTCATCATCAGCGACTACCACGCGATCGCCGAGCTGATCAACCACGGCGTCGCCGCCGACCTCGTCGATGCGGCGGTGCTGGCGCTGAAGGCCGGCGTCGACATCGACATGATGGCCGACGCCTATCGCCACGGCTTGCCGGTCGCGCTCGAGCAGGGCCGGGTGTCGATGGACGAGATCGACGCTTGCGTGCGGCGCGTGCTGCGGCTGAAGGAGCAGCTCGGCCTGTTCGACGATCCGTACCGGCGCGGCGCGCAGGCCGAAGCGCCCGCGGTCATCGCCGAGCGGCATGCGTACGCACGCGACGTGGCGCGCAAGGCGATCGTGCTCTTGCGCAATGAGTTGCGTAATGAGTCGCGCAATGAGTCGCGCAATGCGTTGCGCAACGAGCGCGAGACCTTGCCGCTGCCGTCGAGCGTGAAGACCTTGTGCGTGCTCGGTCCGCTGGCCGATGCCGCGAGCGAGATGAAGGGCCCGTGGTGGGGTGCCGGCGAGCACGAGCCGCACGTCAGCGTGCTCGCCGGACTGCGTGCCGCGCTGCCCGACGTCGACCTGCGCCATGCGCCGGGCGTCGCGATCGACGATGCGGACGACGGCGGCATCGCCGCCGCAGCCGCGCTGTGCGATGGCGCCGATGCGGTGATCCTCTGCCTCGGCGAGCGCGCGACGATGAGCGGCGAGGCCGCGAGCCGCGCTCATCCGGGCCTGCCGGGCCGCCAGCAGGCGCTGGCCGAAGCGGTGATCGCGCGTGCGCACGCGCAAGGCACCCCGGTCACGGTGATCCTCTTCTCCGGCCGCCCGCTCGTCATCCCGTGGCTGGCCGATCGGGCCGATGCGTTGATTGCCGCGTGGTTCCTCGGCGTCGAGGCCGGCCACGCGATCGCCGACGTGCTGACCGGCCAGGTCTCGCCGAGCGGCCGCACGACGATGAGCTGGCCGCGCGCGCTCGGCCAGGTGCCGATCCACTACGCCCAGCGGCCGAGCGGCCGGCCGATGAACCCGGCCGACTACTACACGAGCAAGTACCAGGACGTCGCCAACGATCCGCTCTATCCGTTCGGTCACGGGCTGACCTATGGGCGCTTCCGCTATGCCGACCTGCGCGTCGAGCCGCGCAACGTGCGCCGAGACGACGTGATCGACGTCAGCGTCGAACTGCGCAACGACGGCACGCGCGAGGCCGAGGAAACCGTGTTCCTGTTCGTGCGCGACAAGGTCGCGCAGGTCACGCGGCCGCTGCTCGAGCTGAAGGGCTATGCGAAGCTGAAGCTGGCGCCGGGACAGGCGGGCAGGGCGCGGATCGAGCTGCCGGCGGCCGAACTCGCGTACCTGGGGCCGGATCTCGAGCCCGTGTTCGAGGCGGGCGAGGTCGAGATCCTGGTCGGGCCGAGTGCCGAGCGCGCCGGACTGCTGGCGGAGACGATCGCACTCTTGGAGTGAGATGGCTTCGGCGTCACACTCCCACCGTCTCCACGATCCAGTCCAGCGCCATGCACTCGAACAAGGTCGCCCTGATCACCGGCTCGGGCACCGGCGTCGGCGCGGCCAGCGCCATCGCGCTGGCACGCCGCGGCTGGAACGTCGTCGTCAACTACTCGAAGAGCGAGGCCGAAGCGCGTGCCACGGCGTCCGCCTGCTCGGAGGCCGGCGCTTCGGCGGGCGTCGAGACGCTCGTGCTGCGGGGCGACGTCGCGTCCGATGCCGACTGCCGTGCGTTGGCGCAGGCCGCGGTCGAGCGCTGGGGGCGCCTCGATGCGCTCGTCAACAACGCCGGCATCACGAGCTTTGCCGGGCCGACGAACTGGGATGCGATCGATGCCGAGACCTTCCAGCGCATCGTCGGCGTCAACGCGCTCGGCAGCTTCCAGATGATCCGCGCCTGCGCGCCGTACCTGAAGGCACAGCACGGCGCGATCGTCAACGTCAGCTCGATCGCCGGCGCGCTCGGCATCGGCTCGTCGGTGGCCTACGTCGCGAGCAAGGGCGCGCTGAACTCGATGACGCTGTACTTCGCACGCGCGCTCGCGCCCGACGTGCGCGTGAACGCGGTCTGCCCGGGGATGATCACGACGCGCTGGTTCCGCGACGGGCTCGGCGACGAAGGCTTTGCCAAGGTGCAGGCGGGCTACGAGGCGATGGCGCCGCTGGCCACGGCCTGCTCGGCCGACGACGTCGCCGATGCGGTCGTGTGGCTGGTCGACGGGGCGCGCACCGTGACCGGCGAGCTGCTGATGCTGGATGGTGGCGTCCACCTCGGTGCGGCGGCGCAGCGCACGCCGACGATGGAGCGCGCGCCGGGGCGCTAGTGCAGGCCGCTCGGTTGCGTTCTTGTCCATCTCGACACGCAACCGGCATGCAGCGGATACGAACGCTGATCAGACTGCGCCGGCCGCCATCGCGACGGCGGCGCAACCACATCGGAGCAGACAGCCATGGAACGTAATGCCCTCGAACACGCCGCGCCGCACGGCCGCGGACTCGCCGACGATCTCGATGCGCTCGCGCGCCAGGCGCAGGCCCGCCGCCGCATGCTGGGCTGGCTGGCTTCGGCGGCCGGCGTTTCGCTGGTCGGCGGCATCGGCAGCGCCGTCGCGCAGGAAACCGTCGATCCGCTCGCCGGGCGGCGCTGCGTCGCCGATCCCGAAGAGACCGCCGGGCCTTATCCGGCCGACGGAACCAACCACGCGGCCGGCTCCACATCGGACATCCTGACGTCCAGCGGCATCGTGCGCAGCGACATCCGGCCGAGCTTTCTCGGCTCGTCGACGATCGCGCAAGGCGTGCCGCTGACCCTCACGCTGACGGTGGCCAACACCAACGCGAGCTGCGAGACGCTGGCCGGCCTCGCGATCTACCTGTGGCACTGCGACCGCGACGGCGCCTATTCGCTCTACACCGCGCCGGCCGAGAGCTACCTGCGCGGCGTGCAGGTCACCGACGACCTCGGGCAGGTGACGTTCACGACGATCTTCCCGGCCTGCTACCCGGGCCGCTGGCCGCACATCCACTTCGAGGTCTACCAATCGCTGTCGACCGCGACGAACGGCCGCAATGCGCTGCTGACCAGCCAGCTCGCGCTGCCGAAGGCGATCTGCGAGACGGTCTATGCAAACGCCAGCGGCTATTCGGCCAGCGTCGGCCACCTGCAGGCCGTCTCGTTGCGCAGCGACATGGTGTTCGGCGACAACACGCTGGTGCAGCTGAAGGCGATGACCCCGCGCATGGCCGGCAGCGTCGCGGCGGGCTACAACGCGGCCGCGACGATCGGGCTGGCGGCCTGAACCGGCGGCGCAGGTCGAGCAGCTTCCGACTCGAGTCGCCTGCGCTGCGCCATTTCACAGGCGACTTCGCTCCGGCGACTCGGCAGGCTTCAGTGCCCGTGCACCGGCACCGGCCGGGTCAGCAGATCGACATAGAACGCGTAGAAGCGCGGGTTGTCGAACGCGAACACCACCGTCGCCGGCTGCAACAGCGGGATCGACGGGTAGGGGTTGCTGGTGTAGACGATGGACTTGCCGTAGTTGCTGTCGAAGGTCGTGCTCATGTCGACCCACAGCGTGCGCACGTCGGTCGCGAACGTCGGGTCGACCAGGTAGCCGAGCGCAGTCGTGTCCCAGATGTAGAGCGGGTACGGCGGGGGGGAGGAGCCGAAGAACGGGGCGTAGGCGTTGGCATACAGCGTGGTGATCGGCGTGGCCGGCTGGTGGTTGGCGATCTGCTCGTACACCGGCTTGGTCAGCGGCACGGTGTTGGTCAGGTCCAGCGGCAGGATCACCTTCGGTATCGCGGCGCGCAGCACGATCTGCACCGCCTCCGGGTCCATCCACCAATTGAACTCGGGCACGTCGTTGTAGGCGTTGCCGGACACGTACATCTGGCCGGCCATCGTCACGATTTGCTTGATCAGCGGCACGATGGTCGGGTCCTTGCGGATGGCCATCGCGAGGTTGGTCGGCGGCGCGATCTCGAGGATCGACACCTCGTGCGGGTAGCGGTGGATCTGCTCGATCATGAAGTCGATGGCATGCAGCAGCTTCGGGCGGGTGTGCGTCGCGAAGCCGTCCGGCGGAGGGATGATGTCGCTCCACGAGGTAGGCGGCGGGCCGGCATAGGCGCCGACGTAGTCGATCGGCGCGCCCAGCGTCGCGACTTCGTAGAGATACGAGTTGTAGTCGTGCAGCAGCGGGTACTTCGCGCCCAGGTAGACGCCGACCGAATGCTCGATGCCGAGCCGCTCGACGGCCTTCAGCGCGTCGGAGGATTCCTGCCAGAGCCAGGCGTTGCCGGTGGCGACCGTCATGCCCAGCAGGTCCAGCTTGCCGGCGGCGTCGAGCTGGGCCAGCATCGCCAGCGCCTGACCGTCATCGCCGATCGTGTTGAAGTCGGTGTCGAGGATCACCTTCGGCGGCGCCGGGTGGTGGCCGCGGTGGAAGTCATCGGCGCCGGCAGACCCTGCTGCCAGCACCAGCGCCATCAGCGCGAACAAGCGAAAGCAATATCGCATGTGGTTGTCTCCGCAGTGTTGATGCGGCAAGTGAGGGCGCCGCTTCCCCGAGCAAATCATCGCGCAACGAGGGTCGGGTGTCGGATGGCGCTGTGTATCAGATCGTTGCTGACAGGCTCAAGGGTGACGGGCTCAAGGCCCGAGCCGCTCCCGGTAGGCATCGACGAACGCACGCGCCAGTGCCGGCACGTGCCGGCCCGGCGGGTACACGGCGTAGATGCCGCCGGCCGGCAGGGTCCAGCGGGGCAGCAGGCGGACCAGGCGTCCGGCGGCCAGCGCCGCGGCCACGCTGCGGCCGTCCAGCACCGAGATGCCGGCGCCGGCTTCGAGCAGCGCGCGCAGCGACGAGCTCGAATCGACCTGCAGCCGCGCGCGCATGCGCACGCGCTGCGTGCGGCGGCCGTCGGCGCTGGTGAAGGTCCAGGTCAACGGCGTGCGCATCAGCGCGAAGGCGATCCAGTCGTGCGCGGCCAGCTCGTCGGGCTGGGCCGGCCGGCCGCGCCGCGCGAGGTAGTCGGGCGACGCGACGACGGCCTGCTCGAAGCTGCCGAGGCGCGTCGCCCGCAGCGACGAGTCGCGCAGCTCGCCGAGCCGGAACGCGACGTCGATGCCTTCGGCGACGAGGTCGATCATGCGATCGGCCGTGTGCAGTTCGATCGCGACCTCGGGATGCGCCGCGACGAACGCGGCCACCGCCGGCGCGAGCACCTGGGCCGCATGGTCCACCGGCGCGGCCAGCCGGAGCCGCCCGCTCAGCGCCCCGCGCGCCGTGCCCGCACGCGCGAGCGCGTCGCGCAGCGCGACGAGGGCCGGCGTCGATTCGTCGTAGAGCGACTGGCCCGCATCGGTCAGGCGCACCTGGCGCGTCGTGCGCACGAAGAGCGCCGCGCCGAGCCGCTCCTCGAGCCGGCGTATGCGCAGGCTCACGCCGGCCTTCGTCATGCCGAGCCGGTCGGCCGCGGCGGTGAAGCCGCCGGTTTCGGCCACGGCGGCGAACACCAGCAGGTTGTCGAGTCCGCGGACGTCGGGCATGGCCGTCGCATTGTCAATCGAACGATGACAAAGCATCGTCGACTTGCCAGTTTATCGAATCAGTGGCGATGGCCACAATGACGCCATCGACATCGCCACGGAGCAAAGACATGAACATCGCCCTCATCGGAGCGTCCGGCTTCATCGGCTCGGGTCTGCTGCAGGAAGCGCTGGCGCGCGGCCACCGCGTGCGCGCGCTGGTCGGCCGGCCCGAGCGGCTGACGCCGCATCCGGCGCTAGCAGCCGTGCGCGTCGACGTTGCGGACACCGCCGCGCTCGCCGCGCAGCTCGCCGGCCAGGACGCCGTGATCAGCGCCTACAGCGGCCATGCGCACGACGACGTGCGTGCCGCCTACGTGCGCGGCTTCGCGTCCATCGTCGCGGCCGTCAAGCAGGCCGGGGTGCCGCGCCTGCTCGTCGTCGGCGGCGCCGGCAGCCTGGAGGTCGCGCCCGGCGTGCAGGTCGTCGACGCGCCCGACTTCCCGGCGCAATGGAAGGGCTCGGCGCTGGGCGCGCGCGACGCGCTGCTGATGCTGCGTGCCGAGCCGGCGCTGGCCTGGACCATGCTGAGCCCGCCGGCGCTGATCCAGCCGGGCGAGCGCACCGGGCGCTTCCGCCTCGGCGGCGACCAGCTCTTGGTCGATGCGCAGGGCAAGAGCCTGATCTCGGTGCCGGACTATGCGGTCGCGATGATCGACGAACTCGAGCGGCCGGCCCATCCGCGGGCTCGGTTCACTGTCGCCTACTGAATCGTGGTGGCGGCGGGCTCGGGCGCCGGCCACACGCCGCGCGGCCGCAGCAGCATCGTGACGATCATCGCGAGCGCCACCAGCAGCTGGCGCAGGATGCCGGCATCGAGCCGCCCATCCGTCGCGGCCTGCACCGGGTTGACGACGTAGCGCAGCAATTCGGGCAGCGCCGTCAGCAGCACTGCACCGAGGATCACGCCGCGCAGGTGGCCGATGCCGCCGAACACGACCGCGGCGACGATGAAGACCGATTCCGGCAGCGTGAACGACTCCGGCGAGATGTAGCCTTGGAACCCGGCGAACAGCGCACCCGCCACGCCGCCGAAGCTCGCGCCGATCGCGTAGGCCAGCAGCTTCAGGTTGCGCAGCGGCAGGCCCATCGCGGCGGCGGCCATCTCGTCTTCCCGCATCGCCATCCAGGCGCGGCCGATGCGCGAGTCCTGCAGGCGCCGGCAGATCACGAGCGTCAGCAGCGCCAGCGCCAGGAACAGGAAGTAGTGCAGCGTGACGGAGGCGACGACATGGTCGCCGATGGACCATGGCTTGCCGAGGTCGATGCCGAGCAATGTCACAGCGTCGATGCGGCCGATGCCCTGCGCGCCGTTCGTGACGTTGACCGGTTGCCCGAGGTTGTTGATCAGGATGCGGACGATCTCGCCGAAGCCCAAGGTGACCATCGCGAGGTAGTCGCCGCGCAGCCGCAGGGTGGGCGCGCCCAGCAGCGCGCCGAAGCCGGCCGCGAGCGATGCGGCGAGCGGCAAGGTGATCCACCACGGCGCGTGCAGCCCGGCCGGGAACAGCGCCGCGATCCAGGCGTGGCTCGCGAGGTGCGGCGACGCGAGCAGCGCGGCGAGGTAGGCGCCGACCGCATAGAACGCCACGTAGCCGAGGTCGAGCAGGCCGGCGCAGCCGACCACGACGTTCATGCCGAGCGCCAGGATCACGTACAGCAGGCAGCTGTCGGCGATGCGCACCCAGTGCGTGCCCAGCGCCTGCAGGCCGAGCGGCAGCAACAGCAGCACCACGGCCGCCGCGGCAACGCGCATGGGTTGCCGCCGGCCGGGCGCGGCGTCGTCTCGGGCCATGGGCTCAAGCGGCCGGTCGCTTCGGCAAGGCCTGGCGGCGCAGCACGACGAGGTAGCGCGCGCACGTTGCGCCGGGATTGTGCAGCTCGTGCGCCAGGTGGATCGCGATCTGCGCGCAGTCGCCCGGCGCCAGCGTCAGCATTTCGCCGGCCGCGACGACCTCGATGTGGCCGTCGAGCAGCACGATGCGGCCGGCGATGCGCAGGTGTTCGGCGGGGTCGAAGCGGACGCGCGCACCGGCCGGCAGCTCGACCGCGACGATCTCGGCATCGCCTTCGCGCTCGGCGGCGCACACCAGGCGCCGCGTGTAGCCCGAGGCCGGATCGGTCCACTGCGGCTGCTCGGCGAGCCGTGTGACGGCGTGCGGTGCTGCCGGTCCGGCCTCGAACATCAGCGCCGACAGCGTCAGGCCGAGCGCATCGGAGAGACGGGCCAGCAGCACCGCGGTCGGCGTGCTCGCGCCCCGCTCGATCTTCGAGATCATCGCGCGGCTGACGCCCGAGCGGCCCGCCAGCTCGTCGAGCGACCAGCCCCGCTGGCGGCGCTCCTCGCGCAGGCGCTGGGCGATGTGGCGGCTGGTGTCGATCGGAGGCTCCGGGATGCGGCGCTCTCTCTACTATAGTAGAAATCGGCTCGATGCCCGTGCTGAATCTCGGCTCCGGTGCCGGCCCGCGCTGGCGTGACCGCCCGCGTCGATCCCGGTGGCGTCTTCCGGGTGCGGAGCCACGCCTTACGATCACGCGTCGGCAGCGTGCCGCCTGCCGCGATCGGAGTTCCGGACCATGAGACACGAGCGCCTGCGCACCATCGTTCCCGACGCCCGCGGCGGCAAACTCGTCAGCGCCGAAGAGGCGGTGCAGCTGATCCGCGACGACGACACCGTGGCGACCTCGGGCTTCGTCGGGATCGGCTTTGCCGAAGAGATCGCGCTCGCGCTCGAGGCGCGCTTCCTCGCGCAGGCGCGGCCGCGCAACCTGACGCTGGTTTATGCGGGCGGCCAGGGCGACGGCAAGACCAAGGGGTTGAACCACTTCGCGCACGACGGTCTCATCAAGCGCGTGATCGGCGGCCACTGGGGCCTCGTGCCCAAGCTCGGGAAGCTGGCGGTCGAGAACCGCATCGAGGCCTACAACCTGCCGCAGGGCGTGATCTCGTGCCTGTTCCGCGACATCGCCGGCGGCCGGCCCGGACACCTGAGCCGCATCGGCCTGGGCACCTTCGTCGATCCGCGCCTCGGCGGCGGGCGCATGAACGAGCGCACCACCGAAGAACTGGTCGAGCTGATGCGCGTGCGCGGCCAGGAGTGCCTGTTCTATCCGACGTTCCGGATCCACATCGGCATCGTGCGCGCGACCACCGCCGACCCGGACGGCAACCTGACAATGGAGCGCGAGGCGCTGACGCTCGAGACCTTGTCGATCGCGACCGCGGTGCGCAACAGCGGCGGCATCGTGATCGCGCAGGTCGAGCGCATCACCGACCGCGGCGTCATGAATCCGCGCCAGGTCAAGGTGCCGGGCGTGCTGGTCGATTGCGTCGTCGTCGCGCGGCCCGAGAACCATTGGCAGACCTTCGTCACGCCCTACCACCCCGGCTATGCCGCCGAGCTGCGCATGCCGCCGGCCGATCGCGACAGCCTGCCGCTCGACGAGCGCAAGGTGATCGCGCGCCGCGCCGCGATGGAGCTCGCGGCCAACAGCGTCGTCAACCTCGGCATCGGCATGCCCGAAGGCATCGCATCGGTCGCGGTCGAGGAGAAGATCATCGACCTCCTGACCCTGACCGCCGAGCCCGGCGTGATCGGCGGCGTGCCGGCGAGCGGCCTCGACTTCGGCGCCGCGGTCAACACCCAGGCGATCGTCGACCAGCCGTACCAGTTCGATTTCTACGACGGTGGCGGGCTCGATGTCGCCTTCCTCGGCCTCGCGCAGGCCGACCGCGACGGCAACCTCAACGTCAGCAAGTTCGGACCGCGCCTCGCCGGTGCGGGCGGCTTCATCAACATCAGCCAGAGCGCGAAGAAGGTGGTCTTCGTCGGCACCTTCAACGCATCGGGCCTCGAGGTCGAGGTCGGACAGGGCAGGCTGCGCATCGTCGCCGAAGGCAGCGTGCCGAAGTTCGTCGAGCAGGTCGAGCATGTGACCTACAGCGGCCGCGTCGCGCGCGAGCGCGGGCAGGCTGCGCTCTACATCACCGAGCGCTGCGTGTTCCGGCTCGGCGACGGCGGCCTGGAGCTGATCGAGATCGCGCCCGGCGTCGACCTCGAGCGCGACATCCTGGCGCGCATGGCGTTCCGCCCGGCGATCGCCGAGCCGCTCGCGACGATGGACGTGGCGATCTTCCGGCCCGAGGCGATGGGCCTGCGCGAGCGGCTGCTGCGCCTGCCGCTGGCGCAGCGCTTCGTCTACGACGCCGAGCAGGACATCTTCTTCGCGAACTTCGAAGGCCTGACCGTGCGCACCTTGGCCGACGTGGAAGCGCTGCGCAACGTGCTCGAAACCAACCTCTCGGGCCTCGGCCGCATGGTCGTCGCGCTGGTCGACTACGACAACTTCCTCGTGATGCCCGACGTGCTCGATGCCTACATCGACATGGCGAGCGACGTCGCGGGCCGCTACTACGCGAAGGTCACGCGCTACACGACGAGCGCGTTCCTGCGCGCCAAGCTCGGCGAGGCGCTGCTGCAGCGCGGCGTGGCGCCGCACATCTTCGAGAGCGCGCACGATGCGCGCCGCGGGTTGCGGCCGGGTGACTGAAGTGCGTCAAGCGGTCCGGAACACCGCCACCGCCTGCACCAGCTGCTGCGCCTGCGCCCGCAGGCTTTCGGCCGCGGCGGCGCTCTCCTCGACGAGCGCGGCGTTCTGCTGCGTCGCCTGATCCATCTGCACGACGGCCTCGCCGATCTGCGCGACGCCGGCGCTTTGCTGGACGCTCGCATCGCTGATCTGCGCGGCCACCGCCGCCACGCGCCGCACCGCCTCGATCACTTCCTGCATCGTGCCGCCGGCGCGTTCGACGAGGCTGCTGCCGTGGCCGACGCGCTCGGTGCTCGCGCCGATCAATGCCTTGATGTCCTTCGCGGCCACGGCGCAACGGCCGGCCAGGCTGCGCACTTCCGTCGCGACGACGGCGAACCCGCGGCCCTGCTCGCCGGCGCGTGCCGCTTCGACCGCGGCGTTGAGCGCCAGGATGTTGGTCTGGAACGCGATGCCGTCGATCACGCCGATGATGTCGGCGATGCGCGCGGCGCCGGCGTCGATCTCCTTCATCGTCGCGACGACCTGCCCGACGACCTCGCCGCCGATGCCTGCGACCGTGTTCGCCGAGGCGGCCAGCGCGCTCGCCTGGTTCGCGTGCTCGGCATTGCTCTTCACCGTCGCGCCGAGCTGCTCCATCGAGGCCGAAGTCTCTTCCAGTGCGCTCGCCTGCTCTTCGGTGCGCGAGCTGAGGTCGAGGTTGCCCTGCGCGATCTGCGTGCTCGCCATCGCGACGTTCTCGGCGTTGCCGCGCACGGTCTGCACCATCCCGGTCAGGCTCGCCTGCATGCGCTGCAGCGCATGCAGCAGGCGGCCGGTCTCGTCCTGCGACGGCGTTTCGATGCGCGTCGTCAGGTCGCCCGCGGCGACGTTCTCGGCCAGCGCGACCGCGCGCTGGATCGGCCGCGTGATCGAGCGTGTCGCGAGCCAGCCGAGTGCGACCGCGAGCAGGGCCGCGGTACCGGCGATCAGCACGACGGCGAGCTGCGCATGCCGGTAGACGTCGGCGGCGGCAGCGGCGGCCTCGCGGTTCGATTCGTCCTCGCAGGCGACGAGATCGCCGAGTACCTTGCGCCAGCCGTCGGTGCCGGCTTGCTCGAGCAGCTCCTTCGCGGCTTGCGGGTCGTGCCCGGAAACGTACGCCTGCACGCTGCGCTCGAGGAAGGGCTCGGACAGCGCCTCGGCGGCGCGGATGCGCTTCATCAGCTCGGTCTCGTCGGCCGAGACGTTCGGGTCGGCTGCGAACAGCGCCGCCAGCCGGTCGCGCAGCTCGTCGTAGCGGCGCGCCTCGTCGGCGATGCGCTGCGTATCGGCAGCCGTCTGGTCCTTGCGCGCATACAGCAGCATGTCGCGCAGCGCGAGGCCGCGCCGGTTGAGCGCATGCAGCATGTCGTTGGCGAGCAGCGCCTGCACGTTGTTGCCTTCGGTGATGTCGCGTACCTTGTCCTGCACGACGGCCATGCGCTGCAGCGCCAGGCAAGACAGCGCCGCGATGAGCAGCACGATGAGGCCGAAGCTGGCGCCGAGGCGCGTGCCGATGCGGAGGTCCTGGAGTTTCATTGCTTGCGGGTCTTTCGGGGCTGGCGGGATGCGCCGGTTCGGCGCGGACGATCCCGTATCGGCACCGCTGATCGGTGCTCCGTGTCTTCACTTTGTAAAGGGCCGCCGAGACCGGCCGCAATGCCACGCGATTTGGCAGTCGTGATCGATGTGCGTCCACAGACATGCGGGCCCATCATTGCCTCGGGCCGCGTGACCGGGGCATCGAAACCTGCGGCTCAGGGTGCGCGATGGATCACGTCGAAACGCTCGCAGGCCACCGGCATGTCCGCGGCCGGCGTGCGGCCGATGCGTGCGCACTCGCGCGCGTAGCAGGCCTCGTGGGCGCGACGCCAGTAGGCCAGCGACTTGTCGCCTTCGCCTTCGGTGGCGGCGAACTCGGCCGTGACATCGCAGAACGGCACGATGTCGACGCGCGTCGTCTCGATGATGCAGACCGGCTCGCCGTGCCAGGTCGTGACGACGCTCAGATCGCCCGCAGTCGGGATCGGCAGGCCGGCCGCTTCGTAGGACCAGACGAGACCGGCCGTCGCGCGCTTGATGCCGCGCACGACCAAGTCTGCCAGCGCGTTCGCGCTCGGCTCGTTGTCGTCGAACACGCAGGTGTCGTACCAGCGGGCCGATGCGTCGTCGGTGCGGCCGGCGAGGAAGGCGTCCCAATAGGCACGGACGCGGTCGGACATCGGTGCGGCAGGCATCGTCGGCGTCCGCGTCAGGTCAGTTGGACGACATCGCCGTTCGACGGCGTCGCCGATTCGTGGAAGAGATCGGCGAGGTAGGTGCAGAGCTCGTCCTCTTCGAGGAAGTCGGGCACGACGAAGCCGGCCGCGCTGCGCTTGCCGTCGGCGCCGAGTTCGAACGCGGTCCAGGCGCCCGGACTGCCGGCGATGGCGACAGGCCGGCCATAGACGCTGAAGCGCCGCTCGCGCATGTCGGCTCCTGGTGAGTGACTGTCGCTTCATCGTAGCGGCTGACGGCCGCCGGATGCGATGGGCTCGTCCTGCGTCTTAGGGATCGGAGGCACCCGACTGTCCCGCTTGATCCGCGATCGCCGTACTGCCTGATGACGACTCCGCGATGCCGCTTTCCCCGGATGCGACGCCGCGGCCCGTCATCGCCTCTCGTGCGCGCGCAGCGATCGGGGCGAGCGGTCTTCGCGCGCAGGGAATCATCATGAACAGCGATCTGAAGAAGGCGGTCGGCAAGTCGACGGCGACGATGCAGGGCGGCGAGCATGCGCAGGCCCGCGCGACGTTCAAGGGCTTGTTGCTCGCCAACCCGAACTACTTCGGCAACCTGACCGAAAGTCCGTTCCAGCCGGTGCTGACGATCGCCGGCAACACCTACTACGAAGAGCTCGGCTGCGTCGGCTACCAGCCGCAGCAGGAGCAGCTCGAAGGCGTGGTCTACGTCTACCAGACGAGCGGCTACGGCGGCGGCATCTGCAGCCCCGGCAGCACCGAGTACGTGCGCTTCTACCTGTCGTTCGACAACGGCGCGAGCTGGCAGGACCAGGGCATGACGAGCTTCCAGGCCTACGACATTCCGGAAGGCACGCAAGGCGGCAAGCGCCTGGAATACGCGGTGTCGCTGGCGGTCGATCCGGCGAACCGCCTGTGCTTCGACAACCCGCTGATCCTGATGCGCGGCATCCTGTCGTGGAACAACCCGCCGCCGCCCAACGCGCCGAACTGGGCGCCGATCTGGGGCAACGTGCGCGATGCGAGCATCTTCGTCGAGCCGCGCCGCTTCATCCTGCCGTTCGAGCTCGTCGGTGCAGTGGCCAACGTCAAGAAGCTGCCGCCGCACCTGAGCGACGTCGTCGATCTCGACGCGCCCATCCCGACCTTGCAGAAGACGCTGACCGCGACGCAGCTCGCGAGCCTCTATCACGACAAGGGCGTGCCGCCGCACCGCTATGCGCTGCAGGAGCTGACGGCGTTCATCGCCGGGCCCTCGACCTTGAGCGCCGAGGCGTTCCAGGCCGTCCATCCCGGCGTCGTCATCGATCCGAAGCTGATCGGCGCGCTGTTCCCGAAGACCGACGGCGACACGAGCTACGAGGAGCTGACCTGCATCGGCCTCGACCCGAACGCGCCCGACCAGCTCGTCGGCATCGTCCGCGTGAAGAAGTCGTCGGGCTACTCGGGCAACGCCTGCACGAGCGGCAGCGCCGAGTACGTGACCTTCTGGGCCGACTTCGACGGCAGCGGCGCGTACGCGACCTGCATGGGCACCGCATCGGTCCGGGTCTACGACCTGCCGAGCGTGCCGTCGGGCGGCGTGTACTTCGCGGTGCGCCTGCCGGTCGATCTGAGCGCGTATCGCCAGCCCTGCGCCGAAGGCCCGAAGGTCGTGCCGATCCGCGCGATCCTGTCGTGGAACGTCGCGCCGCCGTGCGCCAATCCGAACTACGTGCCGGTGTGGGGCAACCGCGAGGAGACGCTGATCACGATCGCGCCGGCTTCGCAGGAGCCGGCCGGGCACATCGCGATCCTCGGCGGCATTCCGGTCTCGATGATCGACAACAACATCGGCAACGTCGCGACGCGCGGCATGACGACGCCGAGCGCGGTCTTCGCGACCAACAACCTGCCGCCCGACGCGTACGGCCGGACGTGCCCGTTCGGCGGCCGCGTCTCGGCACAGGGCGCACCCATCGTCGGCTACACCTACGTCGTCGAAGTCAGCCCCGACGGCACGGTGTGGACGCCGGTGCTGACCGACCTCGTCGTCACCGACCAGTACGGCAACACCAGCACGGTGACGGCCGATCCGATGATCAACCGCTTCCACTACCGCGACTTCAAGGACAACATCAACGGGCTGCTCGCGGAGTGGGACACGGCGGGCAATGCGCTGTGGTACGTGCGGCTCTCGGTGTACGACGGCGCCGGCAATCCGCAGGGCAGCGACACGCACCTGATCCAGCTCGACAACGTGGCGCCCGAGGTCGCGATCGACATCTCGACCGGCACCGGCGACTGCGGCAAGTTCCCGGTCGGCACGGTGCTGACCGGCAGCTTCGTCGCGACCGACCTGCACCTGGGCAGCTACGGCCTGGCGGTGCTGCCGGCGGTCAACCCGGCGGGCGTCGGCGTGCCCAGCCCGAGCTCGGGCCTCGTCAACACGGCGCCCGCACCCGGCGGCGACGGCTGGACGCTGGACACGACGGGGATGGAGCCGTGCGGCTACATCATCCAGGTCGGCGCGGCGGACCGGACCATCGTCAACAGCCAGTCGGTCGGCCTCCAGGCCTACCAGCAGGCAGGCTTCTGCCTGGTGGCACCGAACGGCGACGGCGTGGCGGCATGAGCAGTTGCTGCAACGGCCGGCGGGCGGCGGCCCTGGCCGGCCCGGCCGGCGCGTGGGTCGAGTTCCAGTACGTCGGCGCACAGGCCATGACCGTGTTCGGCACGCACACGCGCATCCGCTATCGCTTCCCCGGACCGGGGGCGCGTATCGCGGTCGATCCGCGCGATGCGGCCGGCATCGAAGGCGTGCCTCACGTACGGCGAGTGCCGCGGCCGCTGCCCGGCCGCAGCGGTTGACGGCGAGCCCGTCATCGAGAGCCGGCGTGAGCCGCGTCCGACAGGCGAGATCGCCCGCGTCGGACGGCGGCCGCGCCGGCCGGCCGACAACGTCCGAGGCTACCCGAGCAGTCGGCGAAGGAAGGTCAGCAAGCTGGTGCCGATCGATTGCCGGATGCGGCCATCGCTCGAGGACGCAGGGTCGCCGCCGGGTGCCGGCACGGGGGTCTCGCTGCCCAGTCCTGCCGCGAGTGCGGCGGTTGATTGCGTGTCCGGGTGGTGATCGCCGAGCGCATGCCGCCGGCCTGCCAGTGCCTGCTCTGCCAATTGCCGGGCGCCGTCTCGATCGCCGAGGTCGCGCAGCGTGTACGCGAGGTTGTGCATCGCCAGCAGCGTGTCCGGATGCGCGTCGCCCAGCGTCCGCTGCCGGGTCTGCAGTGCACGTTCCTCGAGTTGGCGCGCTCCGGCCAGATCACCCAGCCGCCACAGCGTCGCGGCCAGATTGCCCAGCGACTTGAGCGTGTGCGGATGCTCCTCGCCGAGCGCCCGCTGATGGACTTCGAGCACGCTCTCCAGGAGCGAGCGGGCCGCCGCCCGGTCGCCCTCGGCGAAGAGCGTCGCGGCGAGGTTGTTCATCGACCTGAGCGTGTCNNCGGATGCTCCTCGCCGAGCACGCGGCGATGGACTTCGAGCACGCTCTCCTGGAGCGCGCGGGCCGCCGCCCGGTCGTCCTGGTTGGAGAGCGTCGCGGCGAGATTGTTCATCGACCTGAGCGTGTC
>JAFEEF010000072.1:26655-26870 GCA_018241265.1 Pseudomonadota bacterium
CGCCGGCGGACTTCGAGCACGCTCCCCTGGAGCGCGAGGGCCGCCGCCCGCTCGCCCTGGTCGGAGAGTGTCGCGGCGAGGTTGTTCATCGACCTGAGCGTGTCTGGATGCGATCGGCAGAGCGTGGTGCAGGGGAAGAGGGTAGATCTCGGTGGGCGCCGGAGCATCGCCAAACGGTCGCCCTGGTGGGAGAGCGTCGCGGCGAGGTTGTTCAT
>JAFEEF010000073.1 GCA_018241265.1 Pseudomonadota bacterium
GCGGCCCAGGGCGACGGGGACGACAACCGCAGCCTCTTCGTGCTGACGGTCGTGACCGTGATATGTCGGCCGTGCGCAGCAAGCGCGTCGTCCAGCACCTCGTTCCAATGCCGCACCGGCGTCGCGGTACCGGTCTGCAGGTGCTGGATGCAGCCGATGTTGGCCGACACGATGGTCTCCTCGGCGCTCGGTGCGAGATGGCCGAGCTTGCGGTCGCGCAGCGCATGGGCCAGATCCGGCTGCAGCACCGAGTAGGTACCGGCCGAGCCGCAGCACAGATGGCTTTCGCCGGCGGCGACGCGTACCGCAAAGCCGAGCGCGGCCAGATGCGTCTCGACCAGACCGCGCAGTTGCTGACCGTGCTGCAAGGTGCAGGGCGGATGGAAGACGAGTGCCGGCTTGGCCTGGGTCGCCAGTTCCGGCTGCAGCACCGGCACCAGTTCGGGCAGCAGCTCCGACAGGTCGCGCGTCAGCGCGACTATGCGCGCGGCGCGTTCGGCATAGGCCGGATCGTGCGCGAGCGCATGGCCGTACTCCTTCACCGTCGCGCCGCAGCCCGACGCGTTCATCACGATCGCCTCGACGCCGCCGGCCTGCACCTGCGGCCACCACGCGTCGATGTTGCGCCGCATGTTCGCCAGGCCCCCTTCGTGGTCGTTCAGGTGCAGCCGGATCGCGCCGCAGCAGCCGGCCGCGTCGGCGACCAGGGTCTGGATGCCGGCATGGTCGAGCACGCGGGCGGTCGCGCGGTTGATGTTGGGCATCATCGCCGGCTGCACGCAGCCGGCCAGCATCAATGCCTTGCGCGGATGCGTGCGGGTCGGCCAGCGGCGTGCATGGGCGTCGGCAGCGGCCGGCACCTTGTTCTTCAGCGCCTCGGGCAGCAGCGGGCGCATCATCCGGCCGAGCTTCATCGCCGGCGCGAACAGCGGCGAGGTCAGGCCTTCCTTCAGCGCCCAGCGCAGCGCCTTCTCGCCGGCCGGGCGCTCGACGCGTTCGTCGACGATGCGCCGGCCGATCTCGACGAGGTTGCCGTACTGCACGCCCGACGGGCAGGTGCTCTCGCAGTTGCGGCAGGTCAGGCAGCGGTCGAGGTGGAGCTGGGTGCTGCGCGTCGGCGTCGCGCCTTCGAGCACCTGCTTCATCAGGTAGATGCGGCCGCGCGGCCCGTCGAGCTCGTCGCCGAGCAGCTGGTAGGTCGGGCAGGTCGCGGTGCAGAAGCCGCAGTGCACGCACTTGCGCAGGATCGCCTCGGCCTCGGCGCCTTCGGGCGTGCCCTGGAACTCGGGTGCAAGGTGGGTTTGCATCAGAGTCCGGGGTAAAGGCGGTCGCGGTTGAAGACGCGGGCCGGATCGAACGCGGCTTTCAGCGCGCGGTGATAGCGCGCCAGCGGTCCGGCGAGCGGCGCGAACGCACCGGCCGACTTGTCCTTCGCGCGGAACAGCGTCGCATGGCCGCCGGCACGCGCCGCCGCGTCGCGCAAGGTCGCGGCCGGCGTCGCCGTGCACAGCCACCGCTCGGCGCCGCCCCATTCGATCAGCAGCTCGCCCGACAGCTTCAATGGCGCCGCGACCGACGGCACCGACAGCCGCCACAGCCCCGCGCCGGCGTCGACCGCGGCCTGCGCCTTCGCGAAGAACTCGTCGTGCTGGTCGCGCAGCCCATCCCAGAATCCGGCCGCGAGCGCCGGCGCGATGACCTCGCCGCCGAGCCGTACCTGCGCCGCATGCACGGCGGCCTCGGCGCCGCGCAGGCGCACGACGAGGATGCCGTCCCACCACGCGCTGGCATTCAGCGGCAGCGGCATGCCGGCCCATTCGTTGAGACGCCGCAATGCCGTGGCCTCGTCGAGCTCGAAGCGCAGGGTCTGCGTCGCCGGCGGCACCGGCAGCACCTTCAGCGAGACCTCGAGGATCACGCCCAGCATGCCGAGCGAGCCGGCCAGCAGCCGCGACACGTCGTAGCCGGCGACGTTCTTCATCACCTGGCCGCCGAAGGTCAGCACCTCGCCCTTGCCGTTGAGCAGGGTCGCACCGAGCACGTAGTCGCGCACCGAGCCGGCGGCGGCGCGGGCCGGACCGGCCAGCCCCGCGGCGACCATGCCGCCGACCGTCGCGCCGCGGGCCGATGGTGGGATCGCGGGGTTGCCGTAGTGCGGCGGCTCGAACGGCAGGCACTGGCCTTGGGTCGCGAGCAGCGCCTCCAGCTCGGCGAGCGGCGTGCCGGCGCGCACGCTGACGACGAGCTCGGTCGGCTCGTAGCTCGAGACGCCGGACAGCGCGCGGGTGTCGAGCGGCTCGCCGGCCGGCGCCTCGCCGTAGAAGTCCTTCGTGCCGCCGCCGCGGATGCAGAGCGTCGCGCCTGCCGCGCGCGCGGCGGCTACGCGTTCGATCAGTTCGTCCAGTGCGGCGTCGGCCATGGCGGCGTCAGAAGCGCGGCAGCTCGGCGAACGGCAGCAGGCCGCGCTTCACGTGCATCTTCCCGTACTCCGCGCAGCGCGCCAGGGTCGGGATCGCCTTGCCGGGGTTGAGCAGCTCCTTCGCGTCGAAGGCGCGCTTGATCGCGAGCATCTGCTCGCGCTCGGCCGGCGCGAACTGCACGCACATGGCCGACAGCTTCTCGACGCCGACGCCATGCTCGCCCGACACCGTGCCGCCCATCGCGACGCTGGTCTCGAGGATGTCGGCGCCGAACTGCTCGCAGCGGTGCAGCTCGTCGGGATCGTTGGCGTCGAACATGATCAGCGGATGCAGGTTGCCGTCGCCGGCGTGGAACACGTTGGCGCAGCGCAGGCCGTACTTGGCCTGCATCTCGTCGATCGCGAGCAGGATGTCGGCGAGGCGCTTGCGCGGGATCGTCGAGTCCATGCACATGTAGTCGGGGCTGAGGCGGCCGGTCGCCGGGAAGGCGTTCTTGCGGCCGCTCCAGAACTTCAGGCGCTGCGCCTCGCTGTCGCTGACCTCGATGCGCGTCGCGCCGCTCGCGTCCAGCACCGCTTCCATGCGCGCGATCTCCTCGGCCACCTCTTCCGGCGTGCCGTCGCTTTCGCACAGCAGGATCGCCTGGGCCTCGAGGTCGTAGCCGGCGTGCACATAGTCCTCGACCGCGGCCGTCATCGGCTTGTCCATCATCTCGAGGCCGGCCGGGATGATGCCGGCGGCGATCACCGCGGCCACCGCGTCGCCGGCTTTGCGCACGTCGTCGAAGCTGGCCATGATGCAGCGCGCGAGCTGCGGCTTGGGCGTCAGACGCACGGTCGCCTCGACCATCACCGCGAGCATGCCTTCGCTGCCGACGACGACGGACAGCAGGTCCAGCCCCGGCACGTCGAGCGCCTCGGAGCCGAACTCGACCGCTACGCCGTCGGCGGTATAGCCGCGTACGCGCAGCACGTTGTGCAAGGTGAGACCGTACTTCAGGCAGTGCACGCCGCCCGAGTTCTCGGCGACGTTGCCGCCTATCGTGCAGGCGATCTGGCTCGACGGGTCGGGCGCGTAGTACAGGCCGCAGGGCGCGGCCGCCTCGCTGATCGCGAGGTTGCGCACGCCGCACTGGACGACCGCCGTGCGCGCATGCGGATCGATCTTCAGGATCTTGTTGAACTTGGCCAGGCTCAACGTGACGCCGAGCCGATGCGGCAGCGCGCCGCCCGAGAGGCCGGTGCCGGCGCCGCGCGCGACGACCGGCACGTCCATCGCGTGGCAGGTGCGCAGCACCGCGGCGACCTGCGCCTCGGTTTCGGGCAGCGCGACGACGAGCGGCTGTGCGCGGTAGGCCGTGAGGCCGTCGCATTCGTACGGCACGGTGTCCTCGGCGTGCCAGAGCAGCGCATGCGCCGGCAGGTGCGGCGTGAGCGCCGCGACGACGGCGCGCTGGCGCGCCGCACGCTGCGCGGTATCGGCAGGATCGGCCAGCGCGACCAAGGACGATGGTGCGTTCATGCTTCAGTTCCGAAACACCGTCAGCACGCCGGTATAGCCGTAGAGATGACGGCGCGCGATCTCGCCGGCAGCGAAGAAGCCGACGAGCGGCACGTCGCCGAGCGCATGCCGCACGATCGCGAGCTCCGCCGACGGCGCGCCGAAATGCGGGCCGCCGCGCCCGGCGCAACTCACGTAGATCGCACCGGCGATGCCGGATCCGCCGGCCGCATCGCGCAGGTCGTGGTGCGCGGGCCGGCGCGCCGGCGCCGCCGCGGTTTGCAGCGGGATCTCGGGCTCGATCTCCTCGCGGATCTCGGCGCAGATGCGCACCAGATCGCGCCGCGCCGCCTCGACGTTGCGCTGGCAGAAGGCCAGGCGCATGCCGCGCTCGGGCTCGTCGGCGATCGCGATGCCGCCGCGTCCGGGGTCGAGGCCGATCAGGTGGCGCACGCGCGTGTCCGAGCCGAACGCACCACGGCGCGCGGGCGTGCGGAAGGCGTCGCCGGCGGTCGGCTCGGGGTCGCTCAGCCCGACCAGCGTCTGGCGCAGCCGCGGCAACGCCTCGCGGGCCGACTGGGCGTCGATCTGCAGGTCGCGCAACAGGCAGGCCAGCGCAGGCTCGTCGTCGAGGCCGGTGACGACGTTGCGCTCGACGGCGGTGACCGTGCGTTCCGCGCCGATCGGCTGGCAGCCTTGCGTGACGCGCGACACCAGGCCGACGCCGCCGTCGAACGCGACGCCGGACAGGCCGCCGCGCCAGACGCCGTCGGCGATCGTCACGACGCCGGTGCGGCCCGACGCGAGCCCGCCGAACAGGTAACCGCTGGCGGTGCGCTCGCTGAGGTCGGCGAGCAGCTCGGGCAACTCCGGCGTGGCCGGATCGGCATGGACGAGCGCGCTGTAGGCCGGAAACGCTTCGAGCCGGCGCGTGCCGGAATAGACCTGGAACTGCGTGAGCGGCAGGTCGCAGAGCATGACGGCGACGGCCGGCTCGTCGAAATACTCCGCACCGCCCGCGCAGATGCCGACGCCGCCCGCGCCGACCCAGCTCGTGCCGGGCCAGCGCAGGCGCAGCTCGGCGAGCAGCGTGTCGGCGGCGTCGGCGTGATGGTCGGTCAGGTAGATCCAGCCGAGCGTGGCCGGCGCACCGCCGCGCGCGCCGTCGATCTGCGCCGCGGCCAGGGCCAGCGCCATCCGCGCGTCGGGATGCTGCGCATGGCCGACCCAGAAGGCGGTCACTTCGCGGCCCGTGGCGCCGCGCTCTTGCGGGTGGCGGTCTTGCGCGGCGCTGTCTTGCCTGTCGATGCCTTGCTTGTCGACGCCTTGCGCGCGCCGCGCTTGGCCGCGGGCTTCGGCGCTGCGGTCTCGAGATCGCTGGGCTCCAGTGCGGCGCCGAATTCCCGGGTGGCGCCGCCATCCTTCAGTGCGGCGGCGGCGATCTCGCCGAACTGGCGCGTCAATGCGCCCCACCACTGCATCGGATCGATCGCCGACGCGGCGGCCGGCTTCTCGTCCTGGGGCGCAGGCTCGCTGACGGTCCTGGCAGGTGCCGGCTCGGATGCGGGTGCGGGGGCCGCCTCGGGCACCTCGATCTTCATCGACTCGCGCAGCTGGTCCATCTGCACGTTCATCGTCTTCAACGTCGACAAGGTCATGCGCTGGACTTCGAGCGCCTGGATCGTCGTCCCGAGGAGGCGGGCATTCTGCTCGAGCCAGAACTGGATCGCCTTGAGCTCCTCGATGCGCTTTTCGAGCTCTTCGGGATCGAGCGTCGGCGCGACCCATTGGCCCATGTTCGGCAGCGCCGCGCCTGCGTTCTTCACCAGTCCCTGCATGAACTCGAAGCCGGGAACGAACTTGGCGAATCCGAGCGGATCGTTCATGACGTCATCTCCTCGTCGGTTCGGCGACCATGCGGATCATTGTGCACGCGCCCGCTGCGTGCCCGGTAGACGGAATTCCGCGGCTGGCAAGATCACGGGCCGTAGGCGACGCGCTCGACCGTGTAGCCGCGTCGCGCGAGCAGCTCCGGCAAGCCCTGCGGGCCGATCATGTGCAGGCTGCCGACCGCGGCGAACACGCTGCGCCCGCGGGCGTGCAGCGCGTCGATCGCGTCGGCCAGCCCCGGATTGCGATCGTCGAGCAGACGCCGCATCGCGGTGCGCTCGGCATCGGTCTTCAGGCAATCGCACCAGCTCGCGTAGTGGGACAGCTGGTCGAAGTCGGACCCCTCCCACACCGACGCGATATGCAGCAGCTGTGGCTTGGCGCGCCCGCTTTCGAGGTCGTCGAGGCCGCTCTCGACGGCTTCGAGCGCCTGCTTGGGGTCCGGCGCCTGCAGCACCGCAAGCTGCAGCGCCGGCGTTTCGAGCGACACGACCTGCTTGCCGGCGCCGTGGCCGAAGCCGTCCAGCGCGAGGTCGATCGCATAGGCCGGATCGAGGCCATCGCGCCGCGCGACCAGCAGCGACAGCGTCGCCACCTGCATCTCCGGTCCGAGCTGCGCCATCGCCGCCGGCGTCAGGCATTCGGCCTGGATCTGTGCCGCGAGGCGCGCCTTCAGCGGCTCGGGCAGCGCGAGCGGCGGCTGCGACGTCATGCCGTCATGCATCGCGCGCTGCATCTCGGGATCGAGCAGATCGACTTCGAGCGCGACCGTGTCGCTGGCGCGCATGGCCTGCAGCACGTGCGGTCCGGGATAGATCCACGCCGGCCGGCCGACGTGCAGCGTGCCGTAGAGGTAGGAGCGGTGCCCGCCCTTGTCGATGCGCCACAGGAAGCCGCGATCGCGCGCCTCGCGCAGGCCGGTCCGGACCTGCTCCGCGGTCGGCGCCGCGGCTTCCGGCGGGCAGCTCGGGTTGCGATCCTCCGCGCGGGCCGCCCAGCTCGTGCAGACGAGCAGCGCAGCGGCGACCAGACGAGGCCAGCGCGGGCTCATCCGGCCGCTCCGGTCGGGCCTTCGACGCGCTGATCGATCGTGCCGAAGACATGGGTGCCGTCCGGCCCGACGATCTCGATGCGCAGCTCATCGCCCGCCTGCAGCGGCTCGGCCGTTGCGGCGTCGATCTGCAGGGCGCTCGCGACGATCGCGCCGGCGCGCAGTCCGCGCCGGCGCAGCGACGCGCTGATGCGTGCGCCGAACGGCGCTTCCGGCGTGGCGGCGGGGCGGGACTGGCGCTTGCCGTTGCGCGTGCTGCGGATGTCGAGCAGCAGACACCCGCCCTGCCAGGCGCCTCCGAGTTCGTCGGGCGTCACCGCGACAGGTGCGCAGGCGGTCATCAGCTCGAACGGTGCGGCGCCGTCGGCGCTGCCGATGATCGTCTGCGTCAGCATCAGCAGGCGGATGCCTTCGAGCGCGCTCTCCGGCGTCGCGCCGGCGTCGATGTCGCCGCAGATCGCGGCGAGTGCCGCCTGGGCGTCGAGGCGCAGCGCGTCGCCCGGCCACGCGATGTCGTCGCAGGCGCCGCTGAAGTCGTCGGACGGGGCGTGCAGGCCGGCGTCGCGCTCATGGCGGTAGGCGCGCGGCAGCGGTGCCATGCACATCGCCGGTTCGAACGGAAACGCATGCCGCGCCTTGCCCTGGTTCAGCGTCAGCGACAGATCCTCGAGTTGGGGGGAGAGAAAGTTCCAGTCGTCCAGTACTTGCTGCAGCCGCGTCGCGATGCCGCTGGCATAGTGGGCGAGCGCGAGATCGCGCGACACGACGACCAGTTGGCCGTCGCGCGATCCGTCGCGGTAGGTGGCAAGCTTCATTCGACTGCAGGGCGGGGTTTTGACGATCAGGCTATTGTCGGTGCATGCAGATCACGCACGTGACACGAATCGGGCCGCCGCGCAGCGTCGCAAGGTGCTGCTGGTGCTGAGCGCGGCAACGGCAGCGCTGCACCTCGCATTGCTGGGCGTCGCCGCACCGCCATGGCTGGCGGCACCCGCGCCGGGCGCGGTGGCGCCGACGAGCAGCATCGCAGTGCGCATGATCGAGCCTGCGCCGGAAGCGCTCGTGCCCGAGCCGGCTCCGGCAGTCTTGCCGGCGCATGGGCCTGTACCCGCACCGGCCCCGCCGGCGCGCACTGCCCGACGGGCCGTTGCGCACGCCGCCCCCGCGTCCACCGGGACGGTACCCATCGCGACCGAGACCGTCGCGCCGCCCGACGTCCAGGTAGCGCTGCAGGAAACCGTGCCGTCGAGCGCCGCTCCGACGTCCGCGCCGCCCGCGGCCGACAACGAGGTCGTGCCGACCTACCGCACCAGGCCGCCGCCGACCGCGACCCTGCGCTACGTGATGCAGCGCGGCGTCTTGCGCGGCACCGGCGAGATGACCTGGCGCAACGACGGCGACCGCTACGAACTGCGGCTCGACGGCAGCGTCATCGGGATCAACATCATCACGCAGGCGAGCAGCGGCATCTTCGATGCGGGCGGCCTCGCGCCGGTGCGCTTCACCGACCAGCGCATGCGACGTCAGGCGATCGCGGCGAACTTCCAGCGCGACACCGGCAAGATCACGTTCTCGGGACCGTCGACCGAATACCCGATCTGGCCCGGCACGCAGGATCGCCTCAGCTGGATGATGCAGCTCTGCGCGATCGCGGCGGGCGATCCTGCGGTCATGAAGCCGGATGGCCGCATCGCGATGCATGTGGTCGGCGCGCGCGGCGATGCGCAGGTCTGGGGCATGCGCTACGTCGGCCGCGAACGCATCGAGACCCAGGCCGGGTCGCTGATGGCCGAGAAGTTCGAGCGTGTCCTGCGCGATCCGACCGACACGATGGCCGCGGTCTGGCTCGATCCGCAGCACCACCATCTGCCGGTGCGTGCCACCTTGCGCAACGCCAACGAGAGCGATGCGCTCGAACTGAGCCTCGAGCAGTTGACGGTGGCGCCGTGAGGCCGTCGCCGGCGCCCACGCCCCCCGATCCGCGGGGCGATCGATGCCTCCTGTCGGCCGGCGGCTTGAAATTTGCGTTATCGGCGACAAGTAGCCTGCGGGAGACCCATCCATGCAAATGCTCTACAACTCGGACAGCTACGCGGTCGTGATGTTCGACGTCGCGGCCGAGGCGAGCGGTACGCCGGCCGCGCAGGAGGCGCAGCCGGTGCTCACGCACGGCGGTTACGAGATCGTCGACAAGTTCGCGCGCAAGGAGATCTTCATCCAGGGCGCGCTGGCCCAGAGCTTCAAGGAAGGCGTGGAAGCGTTGATCGAGACGCATCCTTCCGAGGAAGAGATCGACGACTACATCGGGCGCTATGCGTCGCTGATGCAGCAGCCCGTCGTTCTGCACTGAACGACGGCGCGGTGCGCTGAACCGGCACTGCGCCCCAAACCCCAACGCTCCGCGCGGGGACTTGCCGCCCGCGCCACACTGCGCCAAGATGCGCGCGCCCTTCGGGGCTGAACCCACGCGCTGACGCGACGTTGGAGCGCTGATGGCCAAGTCTCACGGCGAGAGCCGACTGCTGCTGTCACCCGGCCTGAAAGAGGCGCCGGTGCTCGACCGCATGTGCTCGCAGTTCGTGCTGTCGCTGACGATGCGCAATGCCGGGCGCTTCAACCTGCGGCGCGACTGGACGAGCCTGATGTCGCTGGCCGGCCGTCATCTGGTCTGGCCCGGATCGGTGCTCGGGCGGCTGCGGCTGTTCCTCGCGCAGCGCTGCCGCAACAACGAGCAGTGGCAGGGGCACGATGCGCTCGGCGACGACGCCTTCATGGCGCGCTACGGCGCGTGGCGCGGTCCGTACGAGGAAGGGACGCTGTTCTTCTACATCGACGAGTACATCAAGGACGCGCCCAAGGACCTGCTGTCGGTGCTCGGCACGACCGCCGACTGGCTCGGCCAGAGCCTGAAGAAGGAGTCGACGCTGGTCGAGAAGAACATCGATGCGCTCGCCGGGCTGTTGCAGCTCAACCCGGCCGAGCGCGCGCTGCTGCTCTACGGTACCCTGGCGCGCTACCAGCGCGACCTGCGCGGCCTGCTCGTCGAGTTCAAGGTGTCGAGCGCGCAGGAGGCCTACGCGGCGATCGCCAGCGTCGCCGGCGTCAACGAGGCCGACGTCGCCGAGGCGCTGCGCGCCGGCTCGCGGCTCGAACGCATCGGCATGGTCGAGAACCTGATCTCCGAGCACAACATCACCGACCTGGCCGACCTGATGAAGGTCAGCGAGCAGCTGCCGCCGGTGCTGATGCGCCATTACGAAGGGCCGTCCGATCTGATGGCGGTGTTCACCCGGCCGGCGAGCCGCAGCGAGCTCGCGCCGGGCGATTTCGATTTCGTCGGCATCGACCAGCGCATGCTGACGGCGCTGTTGCGCAACGCCATCGCATTGCGCGAGCCGGGCGTCAACGTGTTGCTTTACGGGCCGCCCGGCACCGGCAAGACCGAGTTCGCGAAGGTCGCCGCGCAAGCCGCCGGACTCGAGCTCTACGAGGTCGAATACGCCGACCGCGACGGCAATTCGCTGTCCGGCCGCGACCGCTACCGCTCGCTGCAGATCAGCCAGGTCTTCCTGAAGGGCAGTCGCAACGTCGCGTTGCTGTTCGACGAGGTCGAGGACGTGTTCCCGCCGATCTCGACCGACGCGGCGCAGGTGATCGCGCGGCTCGATACCGGCGATGGCACGCCGTCGGGCAGCGTCAGCGGCAAGGCCTGGGTGAACCAGATCCTCGAAACCAATCCGGTGCCGGTGATCTGGGTGACCAACCGCATCGACCAGATCGACCCCGCGTTCCGGCGCCGCTTCCAGTACCACCTCGAGCTGAAGAGCCCGCCGCCGGGCGCGCGCGAAGGCCTGGTGGCGCGCGCGCTGGCCGGCGTGCCGGTCGATCCCGGTTTCGCGGCGCGCCTGGCGGAGCGCAAGGGCCTGACGCCGGCGCAGATCCGCACCGCGGTCAAGTTCGCCCGGCTGGCCGGCGCCGACGCCGGCGAGATCGGCATGGATCCGCAGGCGCTCATCGAACGTCAGCTCGGCAATGCCGACCGCGCGCTCGGCAACGATGCCGGCGAGCGCGGTGCGCGGCGCGTCGTGACGTCCTATGACCTGTCGCTCGTCAACACCGAATCGCGCTTCGCGGTGCCGCGCATCGTGCAGGCGCTGGAGCGGCGCGGCATCGGCACGCTGTGCTTCTACGGGCCGCCCGGCACCGGCAAGACGGCGCTGGCCGAGCACATCGCGCGGTCGCTGCGACGGCCGCTGATGGTGCGCCAGGCGAGCGACCTGATGAGCAAGTACGTCGGCGAGACCGAGCAGAACATGGCGCGCATGTACGCCGACGCCGAAGCCGAGCAGGCGATCCTGCTGCTCGACGAAGCCGACAGCTTCCTGCGCAGCCGGCGCCTCGCCGAGCGCGCCTACGAGGTCAGCGAGGTCAACGAGATGCTGCAGGGCATGGAGCGCTTTGCCGGCATCTTCATCTGCACCACCAACCTGTTCCAAGACCTGGACGAGGCGGCGCTGCGCCGCTTCACCTTCAAGGTCCAGTTCAAGGCGCTGGCCGCGCCGCAGCGCGAGCGCATGTTCGTCGCCGAGGCGCTGGCCGGCGAAGCGGCGCGCCTCACGGTCGAACAGCAGCGGCGCTTGCAGGCCCTCGACGCGCTCGTGCCGGGCGACTTTGCTGCGGTACAGCGCCAGGTCGACGTGCTCGGCGAGGCGTTCGAACCGGACGAGTTCCTGTCGCAGCTCGAAGCCGAGCACCGCGTCAAGCCGGAGGTCCGCGAACGACGCGGCATCGGCTTCTGACGCATCGATCGCGACAGTTGCTAAAAATGATCGAAATGCCTCAAGAATTGCCTGGAAGCTCCGCATAGGGGCGGATGACCTCACGTCTGCACCGTCCTCCGGTCGGCTCGACCGGCCTGCACAGGCCTCGGGCGGGATGATTCCATTCCCCGACCTGAGCCGCCTCTTCACGGCCGACCTGCAGGAACAGGCCTTCCCGGCCTACGACCTGCGGCTGCCGGCCGCCGTGCTGGTGATGCCGTCGTGGATAGGCTCGCTGTCGCTGCTGACGATGCTGCTGGTGTCGTCGACGCTCGAGGCACGCATGCGCGCGTCGCTGCGACGCACCAAGGGCGAGCTGCAAAAGCGCTCGGCCACCGATGCGCTGACCGACCTGCCGAACCGGATGATGTTCGAAGGCGCGCTCGCCGACGCGGTGCGCCACGCCGACGAGACCGGGCGGCGGGTGATGGAATTCCACGAGTCGCGCTTCGCCGACTCCCGATCCCCTGTCCATCTCGCGGCCGGCGCGTGAGCCTCGCGCGGCTTCAAGCCGGCGTCCCTACAATTGCGCGATGAACATCCCCGCCTACACGCGCGCGGCACAGCTGCCGCAGATCCTGCAGGACCGCATCGTGATCCTCGACGGCGCGATGGGCACGATGATCCAGCGCTACAAGCTCGCCGAGGCCGACTACCGCGGCGAGCGCTTCCAGGACCATCCGAAGGACCTCAAAGGCAACAACGAGCTGCTGCAGTTCACGCGGCCCGACGTGATCCGCGAGATCCACGAGCAATACCTCGAGGCCGGCGCCGACATCATCGAGACCAACACCTTCGGCGCGACCTCGGTGGCGCAGGAAGACTACGGCCTCGCGCCGTACGCGCGCGAGATGAACGTGGCCGCGGCCCGGCTCGCACGTGCCGCCTGCGACCGCTACGGCACGCCCGACAAGCCGCGCTACGTGGCCGGCGCGCTCGGCCCGACGCCGCGCACCGCGAGCATCAGCCCCGATGTCAACGACCCGGCGGCGCGCAACGTGACGTTTGCCGAGCTGCGCGACGCCTACAAGGAGCAGGCGAGCGGCCTGCTCGAAGGCGGCTGCGACCTGTTCCTCGTCGAGACGATCTTCGACACGCTGAACGCCAAGGCGGCGATCTTCGCGCTCGATGAACTGATGGAAGAGACCGGCGAGCGCTTGCCGGTGATCGTCTCCGGCACCGTCACCGATGCGTCCGGGCGCATCCTGTCGGGCCAGACGGTGAGCGCCTTCTGGCACAGCGTGCGGCATGCCCGGCCGCTCGCGATCGGGCTGAACTGCGCGCTCGGCGCCGCGCTGATGCGGCCGTACATCGAAGAGCTGGCGCAGGTCGCCGGCGGCACCTTCGTGAGCTGCTATCCGAACGCCGGGCTGCCCAACCCGATGAGCGAGACCGGCTTCGACGAGACGCCGGACATCACCGCCGGGCTGCTGGAAGAGTTCGCGCAGGCCGGCTTCCTGAACATCGCCGGCGGCTGCTGCGGCACGACGCCGGCGCACATCGCGGCGATCGCCGGCAAGTTGTCGCGCTATCGCCCGCGTTGCGGGCACGGCGGCGCCTTGTTCGGCGAGCTGGAGCGCGCCGCCGCGTAGAATTCATCCCTCGCCCGAGGAGCGTTGCGACGGCCCGGATGTCAGGCTGCCAGGCTCGGGCACGGTGCATCGCATCGTTTCAACGGCGCTCGCCCGACCCCTGCGGTCCGCGGTGAGCAGCGCGCGGACCTGCGCCCCGAGGCTCGTCCGCCATGAACGCAACCCGTCCCACCGTCGCCCCGATGAAGCTTTCCGGCCTCGAGCCGGTGCTGATCGGCGAAGGATCGCTGTTCGTCAACGTCGGCGAGCGCACCAACGTCAC
>JAFEEF010000074.1 GCA_018241265.1 Pseudomonadota bacterium
CATGGTCGGCATCAACGTGCCGATCCCGGTGCCGATGGCCTGGCACGGCTTCGGCGGCTGGAAGCGCAGCCTGTTCGGCGACATGCACGCCTATGGCGAAGAAGGCGTGCGCTTCTACACGCACCAGAAGTCGGTGATGCAGCGCTGGCCGGCGTCGATCGCGAAGGGGGCGGAGTTCGCGATGCCGGTGTCGAAGTAAAGGCTAGAGCTTCTCCGCCTCCGCAGCCCGCGGCTGCCACTTCATCAGCCGCTGCTCGATGACACTGACCGCACCGTCGAGCACCAATGCGAACACCGTCAGCACGACGATGCCGGCCATCACGGTGTCGATGTCGAACGCGCCTTCGGCCTGCAGGATCAGGTAGCCGACGCCGCGCGACGAGCCGAGGTATTCGCCCACCACCGCGCCGACGAACGCGAGCCCGACGCTCGTGTGCAGCGAGCTGAACACCCAGCTCGTCGCGCTCGGCAGGTAGACGTGGCGCAGCAGCTGACGCCGTGTCGCGCCGAGCATGCGCGCGTTCGCGAGCACTACCGGGCTCACTTCCTTCACGCCCTGGTAGACGTTGAAGAAGACGATGAAGAACACCAGCGTGATGCCGAGCGCGACCTTGCTCGCGATGCCGAGCCCGAACCACACCGCGAAGATCGGCGCGAGGATCACGCGCGGCATGCTGTTGGCCGCCTTGATGTAGGGATCGAGCACCGCCGCCGCGACCGGGCTCAGGCCCAGCCACAGCCCGAGCGCGAGGCCGAAGCCGGTGCCGATCGCGAACGCCAGCACCGTCTCGACGAGCGTGACCCAGAGGTGCTGGTAGATGTCGGCGCCGGTCACGAACCAGCTCCAGATCCGGCCCGCGACCTTCACCGGCTCGCCGAAGAAGAACGCCGCCTGCTGGTCGTTCTCGAACATGAACGGCGGGATCAGCCCGGGCTTGGTCAGCACGTGCCAGACGATGACAAGCAGAGCGAGCAGCGCGAGCTGGATCAGGCGGATGTTGCGCATGCCGTCTTCACGCAGCGAGTTGCTGCTGGTAGCCCTTGAGCACTTCCTCGCGCAGCACGGCCCAGATCGCCTCGTGCAGTTCGACGAAGCGCGGCGTCGTGCGCACCTCGGCGACATCGCGCGGTCGCGCCAGGTCGATCGCGAACTCGCCGATCGGATGCGAGCCCGGCCCGGCCGACAGGCAGACGACCCGATCGCTCATCGCGATCGCCTCGTCGAGGTCGTGCGTGATGAACAGCACCGCCTTCCTCTTGCGGGCCCACAGGTCCAGCACCTCGTTCTCCATCAGCTGCCGCGTCTGGATGTCGAGCGCCGAGAACGGCTCGTCCATCAGGATGATGTCGGGGTCGAGCACCAGCGTCTGCGCCAGGCTCACGCGCTTGCGCATGCCGCCGGAGAGCTGATGCGGATAGCGGTCGCCGAAGCGGCCGAGGCCGACGCGCTTCAGCCAGTCGTCGGCCTGCGCATGCGCATCGGCGACGCCGCGGAACTCGAGGCCGGCCGCGACGTTGTCGCGCGCCGAACGCCACGGCATCAGGCTCTCGGCCTGGAACATGTAGCCGGCGCGCTTGTTGATGCCCGCGAGTGGTAGGCCGAAGACCTCGGCCCGGCCGCGCGTCGGCGCGAGCAGCCCGGCCGCGACGTTCAGCAGCGTGCTCTTGCCGCAGCCGGTCGGCCCGACCACCGACACGAACTCGCCGGCGCCGACCTCGAGCGTCACGTCCTGCACCGCGGTGTAGCGCTGCGCGGGATCGTGGCGCGACGCGAAGGTGCAGGCCACGCCTTCCAGGCGCAGCGCGGCCGGTTCGGCAGTCGCGGCGGCGGGCACGGCTTGTCAGCCCTTCGGATACTTCGCGTTGGCCTTCTTAACGAAGTCGTTGGTGTAGATCGCCGCGACGTCGATCTTCGCGTTGGCGATCTCCGGATCGATGCTCGCGAGCGCGCGCCGCGCGGTCTCGCCGCCGGCTTCGGGGATCATGCCGTCGGGCGACAGCGCGCCCTTGGCCGCGAGGTAAGCATCGACATAGACCGCGCGATCGCCGAGCAGGTAGCTCTCGGGCACCGCCTTGATGATCTCCGACGCACCGGCGCCCTGGATCCACTTGTCGGCGCGCACGATCGCGTTCGCGATCGCCTGCGTCGTCGCCGGGTTCTTGTCGATGAAGGTCTGCGGCGCATACATGCAGCCGGCCGGCATCGGGCCGCCGAACACCTTGTCAGCCTCGGCGACGACGCGCGTGTCCGAGATGATCTTGAGGTCGCCCGAGCGCACCAGCAACGTGATGACCGGATCGAGGTTGCTGATCGCGTCGATCTGGCCGGCGCGCATCGCCGCGACCGCGCCGCTGCCGGCGCCGACGCCGATGATCGAGACGTCGGTCGGCTTCAACCCCGCCTTGCCGAGCACGAAGTTCGCGAGCACCTGCGTCGACGAGCCCGGCGCCGTCACGCCGAGCTTCTTGCCCTTGAGGTCGGCCGGGCTCTTGTAGCCGGGCATGGTCTTCGGATTGACGCCGAGCACGATCTGCGGCGCCCGGCCCTGCAGCGCGAAGGCGCGCAGGCGCTGGCCCTTGACCTGCATGTTGATGGTGTGCTCGAACGCACCCGACACGACGTCGGCACTGCCGCCGATCATCGCCTGCAGCGCACGCGAGCCGCCGGCGAAGTCGGCGATCGTGATGTCGAGGCCTTCGGACTTGAAGTAGCCCTGCGTCTCGGCGATCGTCAGCGGCAGGTAGTACAGCAGGTTCTTGCCGCCGACCGCGATCGTGAGCTTGGGCTTCTCGAGCGTCTGCGCGCGCACGAAGGTCGGCAGCGCGACGGCGGCGGTCGCCGCGAGCGCGCCGGCAAGGAAGGGGCGGCGTTGCATGCTGGTCTCCTGCGGTCTGATACCGGTAGCGCCTGCGGCACCGGCGAGGCGGGACTGTAGCAGCGCCTGTCCACGCCGCACCGAGGGTCACGGAGCCCGCTCTTAGAATCGTCCGCGATGAAAAGAGCTCTGCTGCGTGCCTGGGCCTGCGCCGGCTTGCTGTCCTGCGGTGCGATCGCGGCCTGGGGCCAGGCGGCTTCCGCACCCGTGGCGCCGGGTGCGCCGGCGGCGGCCGAGCAGGCCGCATCGGCACCGCCGCCGGTCTCGCAGTCGGCGCGCCGCATCTACGAGGAAGCACGGTCCGAGCTGGTCCAGATCCGCACCGTGCTGAAAGGCAGGGCGAGCCAGACTTCGGTCGGCTCCGGCTTCTTCGTCTCGCCCGACGGCCACATCATCACGAACTTCCACGTCGTCGCCGAGGCCGCGCTGAAGCCCGAGCGCCACGACCTCGTCTACGTCACCGCCGACGGCCGCGAGGCGCCGGTGCAGATCCTGCAGATCGACGTGCTGCACGACCTCGCGCTGCTGAAAGCGGCCGACGCCAAGGGCCGGCAGTTCGAGTCGCTGAGCTTCCGCCCCGACGCGCCGGCCTTGCAGCAGGGCGACCGCATCTACTCGCTCGGCAACCCCCTCGACGTCGGCTTCGCGGTCACCGAAGGCAACTACAACGGCCTGGTACAGCGCAGCTTCTATCCGCAGATCTTCTTCGGCGGCGCGCTCAGCGCCGGCATGAGCGGCGGCCCCGCGCTCGACGAGTCGGGCCGCGTCGTCGGCGTCAACGTGGCGCGGCGCGTCGACGGCGAGCAGGTCAGCTTCCTCGTGCCGGGCAGCTTCGCCGCGGCACTGCTGATGCACGGCCGCGATGCGACACCGATCAAGGGCCCGGCCTATGCGATCGTCACCGAGCAGCTGATGCAGCACCAGGCCACCCTGACCGAGCGCTTCATCCAGCAGGGCTGGAAACCGGCCACGCATCCGCGCTACACGGTGCCCGTGCCGAGCGACCAGTTCATGCGCTGCTGGGGCAGCAGCGAGCCGTCGCGCACCGGCGGCATGGACGTCGAGCGCTCCGACTGCGTGATGGACACGCGCATCTTCGTCGGCGACTTCACGACCGGTTCGATCTCGCTGCGCCACGAAAGCTACGACGGCTCGAAGCTCGGCACCCTGCGCTTCGCGGCGCGCTATGCGCTGAGCTTCCGCAACGAGAGCTTCGTGCGGCTGCGCGCCGAGTACCAGACGCAGCCGCAATGCCACGAGGACTTCGTCGACCGCAACGGCCTGACCTTGCGCGCGGTCGTCTGCCTGCGCGCCTACAAGAAGCTGCCGCAGCTCTACGACCTCGCCGTGCTCGTCACGTCGCTCGACCAGAACCAGGCCGGCGTGCAGGGCCGCTTCGACGCGCAGGGCGTGAGCTTCCCGAATGCGCAGAAGCTGGCGCGCCACTACATCGAGGCGTTCGGATGGCGGCACTAGACGAAGACATCGCGCCGCCGGTCGCCGACATCGTGCCGCCGCGCGGTCTCGTCGAGGTGATCGACCGGGACGGCCAGGCGCGCCAGTCGTTCCTCGTCACGCACTGGCCGCTGCGCATCGGGCGTGCGCTCGACAACGACGTCGTGCTGTCCGATCCGCACGTCGCGGCGCACCACGCCGAGATTGCGCTCGATGCCGAGGGCCCGGCGCTGGTCGTCGGCGCCGATGCCCACAACGCGGTACAGGTCGGCACGCGCCGGCTGCAGGCGGGCGACCGCAGCCTGCTGGTGCCGCACGCCGGCGACGCGGTCGACCTGCACATCGGCCGCACGCATCTGCGCGTGCGCATCGCCGCCTTCGCGCTCGCGGCCGAGATGCCGCTCGCCGCGGTCGCGACCTTGCGCCGCCGCATCGCGACGATCGCGATCGCCGCGCTCGTCGTGCTCGTCGGCCTGGCGTTCAGCACCTGGCTACAGAACGATCCCGACACCTTGACGCGCGGCATGAGCGGCATGCTGATGATGGCCGTCACCGTCACCGCGGTCTGGTGCGGCGCCTGGGCGTTGCTGTCGAAGACCTTCACGCGGCAGGCGCACTTCAGCTGGCATCTGCGCGTGTTCCTGTTCGGCGTGATCGGGCTCGGCCTCGTCGACGCGATCCCGAGCCTCCTGGCGTTCGCGTTCTCGTGGCCCTGGCTGACCGATTTCGCGTTCGTCGGCACCTATGCGATCGGTGCGGCGGTGCTGTACTTCCACCTGCTCGCGGTCGAGCCGGCGCGCTACCGGATGCTCCGGTGGCTCGCGATCGGCGCGGCCGTCGCCGGCGTCGCGCTGACGCTCTGGCTCAACGTGCAGCGCACCGACCGCTACGGCGACGAGCTCTACATGTCGCACCTCTATCCGCCCGCGCTGCGCCTGGCACGGCCGGTGCCGACCGACCGCTTCGTCGACGGCCTCGTCGACCTGAAGCCGACGCTCGACAAGATGGCCAAGCAGCGCGACAACGGCGAAGACAACGGAGCACCCGGCGGCGATGAAGACTGACGAGGACGCGAAGAAGCATCGACGCAGCGTGCTCGTAACCGGCGGCAGCCGCGGCATCGGCGCGGCCACGGCCTTGCGCTGCGCCGCGCAGGGCGATGCGGTGGCGGTCAACTACACGCGCGACCGTGCCGCGGCCGACGCGGTGGTGGCACGCATCCGGGACGGCGGCGGCCGGGCGATCGCGGTGCAGGCCGACGTCGCCGACGAGGCACAGGTGGTCGCGATGTTCGAAGCGGTCGACCGCGCGCTGCCGCCGCTGCGCGGCCTCGTCAACAACGCCGGCATGATCGACGTGGCGACGCGCATCGACGCGATCACCGTCGAACGCCTGAACCGCATGTTCGCGGTCAACGTGACCGGCAGCTTCGTCTGCGCGCGCGAAGCGATCAAGCGCCTGTCGACCCGGCATGGCGGCGAGGGCGGCGCGATCGTCAACCTGTCGTCGGCCGCCGCGAAGATCGGCGCGGCGAGCCAGTACGTCGACTATGCCGCGGCCAAGGGCGCGATCGACGTCTTCACGCTCGGCCTCGCGCGCGAACTCGCGACCGAAGGCATCCGCGTCAACGCGGTGCGGCCCGGCATCATCGCGACCGAGATCCATGCGACCGGCGGCGATGCCGATCGCGCCCACAAGAGCGCATCCATCATCCCGATGCAGCGCCCCGGCGAGGCCGACGAGATCGCGCAGGCGATCGTGTGGCTGCTGTCGGATGCGGCGAGCTACACGACCGGCGCGATCCTCGACGTCACGGGCGGGCGTTAGGTCGCGGCCACTTCGCCATGCCCGCGCTGCTGACGTTCAACGGCGCCGTCCTGCGCAATCCGGCGATCGACGCGTGGCTCGCATCGCGGCCGGCCGCGCTCGGCGCGATCGCGAAGATCTGGTTCGAGCGCATGCGGCGCTGCGGCCCGGACGTGCGCGAGCTGATGCACGACGGCTGCCCGACCGCCTGCATCGGCGATGCCGGCTTCGCCTACGTCAACGTCTACACGGCGCATGCGAACGTCGGCTTCTTCCAGGGCGCGTCGCTCGCCGATCCCGCGGGCCTGCTGCAAGGCCACGGCAAATACATGCGGCACGTGAAGCTGCGGCCCGGCGCAGCCATCGACGAGGCGGCGCTGGAGGCGCTCGTCGCCGGAGCGTATCGGGACATCGGCGCCCGACTCGCCGGCGCGCGTTGACGCGCTCCACAGCCTACTGCCGGGCCGCGGCGCTCGCGTGCTGCGCGAGCGTAGCCAGCAGCTCGCGCGCGGCACGCCTTTCGGCGGGCGACGCGGCCAGCGCCTCGTAGGGCTGGAGGGTGAACATCGCCTCGTTCGACACCGAGTCCCATTTGGACTTCGCCGGCATGCGCGCATACAGATCGGCAAAGCCGGCCTTGATGCCGGGCAGCGCCGCCGCCAGCCGCGCCTGCGCGAGCGCCTGCAGCGCGAGCAGCTCGGTCTGTCCGACCACCGACCAGAAGTCGGGCACCTCGGCCGCGGCCTTGTGGATCGAGTCGTTCACGGCCTTCCAGCGGTCCGGATCGATCTCGAGCTTGCGCTTGCCGAGCAAGGCCGCGCGCACCTCGCAACTGATGCCGTTCTTGGCCGGATAGAAATAGTCGGGACTGCCGATCTTCAGCGCCATCTCGGCGGCTGCGGTGTAGCGCCGTGCCGCCTCGGCGAGCGCCGCCGCCGCGGCGGCTTCATGGCCGGCGCGCCATTCGACCATCGTCAGCCGCTTGTAGGCCGAGCCGAGCAGGCTGGCGCGCTCGACGGTGGGCCGCGTGTCCGCGAGCGTCGCCAACTGCGCTATCCCGCGCCGAATGCCGGCGACGTCGTTGTTCCTCTCGCCGCGGCGCGCGAGCAGGTTGCCGAGCTGCTCGGCGGCCTTCATGCTGGCGCTCGCATCCTCGGCGTCGGCCGCGCGTTCGAGCCAGTCGATCGCGTCGTCGTCCGCGCCGGCGGCCGCATAGGCAACGCCGAACGCTTCGGCGATCGCACCGATGCCGCCCCACTGCGACTTGAACTCGCCCTCGAGGTAGCGCAGCTTGTCGAGCGGACGGTCGCCCGGCGACCTGCTGAAGTTGCTGCGGGTCGCGATCGTCTCCAGCGCCAGCGCCAGCGAGACCGGCGACGCGATCGCCGCGAACTCGTTGCCGATCGGTGGCGCCGGCCGCTGCGGGTCGACGCCGGCGCGCTGCCACGTCCACTCCGGGTCGCCATAGCACTGATAGGCCGCCCAGGTGTTGCCGCTGCGGTTGGCGCGCCAGGCCGCGCTGCGTGCCGCGCCGACCGCTTCGATGAAGCGCGCACCGCTGAGCAGCGACGCATAGAACGCGGTCGCGAACTGCTTGGCCGGCTCGTCCTCGACCGCCCAGCCGGCCGCGATCACGCAGCGCACGCCGATGCGGATCAGCGCCTCGGCGATGTTGGCCGCGAACGTGGCGCGGTCGTACGGCGGCCGCGGCGCCAACGTGGCGGCCACGTCGCGCGCCGCGAGGTGGCAGCAGTTGAGAAACACCAGCTCGGGCACGATGCGCATCGCCTCGACCTCGTTCGCGCCGAGGTAGGTCTGCTTGCCCGACAGCACGACGCCGCCCTGGGGTCCGGGCTCGCCGTGGCCGGCGATGTGGACCACGCGATAGCGCTTCTCGAACAGCGCATCGATGATGCTCTGCGCGTCGTTGTTGTCGACCAGCTTCGAGACCTTGTCGGCCGCAAGGCCGATGCCCGGCGCGGTGAGCTGCTGGATCACCGCGAGCGCCTCGTTGCGGGCGCCGACCAGCGGCGGGTAGATCGCCGGATCGCATTCCGGCTCGCCGATCACGAGCACGTCGTCGTCGGCGGTCGCATCGCTGACGCGGGTGCGGAAGTCCTCGAGGCGGAGCTTGCGCACCAGCCGGCTGCGGATCGCCCACGGGCGCTGGTCGGCGGCATGCTCGTCGGGATGGGTGTCCAGCAGCTCCCACGGAATGCCGGCGGTCGCCGGCTCGACTTCGAGCACCATTTCGCTCGAGCCGGCGAGGAACGGCTCGACCTCGACCGGCACCAGCAGGTTGAACAGGGTGCGGCCGATGCGCCGGTCGGTATTCGCGTCGTTCGACGCCTTCGCGACGAGCTGGCGCAGCAGGGTGCCCTGGGTACCTTGGGCCCGCACTTCGGTGCGCGCGCGCTTGGTGTCGAGCGCATAGGCGATCAGCGGGTTGTCGGCATCGTTCGAGCCGGGCGCCTGCAGCGCGCTGATGAAGTCGTAGGCGGTGCCGCGGTAGCCCGAGTCGAGCGAGCGGCGCAACGCACCCGGACCGAAGGTCATCCTGCCGGTGAGCCGGAGCTTTTGCGGCGCGGCCGCCTGCAGCATCTGCAGCGCGCGCCAAGCCTCGCCCGCGCGGTCGAGGTAGAGCTCGACGAGCACCAGCCCGCCGACCTGCGGCCAGTCGTTGGCGGCGATGCGCTGGTTCGCGTCGAGCACGCCTTGCGCGATCGCGCGCGCCGACGCGTCGGCCGAGATGCCCTGACCGCCGCTGCCCATCAAGGTGGCCGCGATCTCGAACTGCGCCGCCCCGGCGCCGTCCTGCTCGTACAGGCGTTGCGCATAGGCGAGCACCGCCTGGCGCACGGTGTACGACAGCTCGGCCTCGCGCAGCTTGCCCTCCTCGCCCAGGCCGACGATGACCGCCGCCAGCGGGCGCGCCATCTGGAGCGGGTTCTCGGGATTCGGCCGCTGGTTGCCGAACACCTGGTGCGTGCCGATCGCGTCCGGATAGAGACCGGCCTGCAGCGCGCGGCTCATGCCCTTGCCGACGAGGCCATCGACGACGGCCTCCGACCCGGTGAGCAGCGCCGAGCGATAGTGGCCGACGAGCAGCGGCTGGCGCACGAACTTCAGGTCGCCGTTGTAGACCGATACCGCGAGCGCCGCGGTGCGGCCGCGCACGCCGGCGCCTGCCGCCGCGCCGGCGGCGCCGCCGCTGTCCGGATCCGCGCCGAGGACGTCGGCGCCACTGGACGGCGGCAGCGAGCCGTGCAGGCCATGCGACGGCCGGCTGCGCACCAGCGCGGTCGCATCGGCCGTTGCCGGCATCAGGGCAGATCGCGACGGTGCCGGTTCGGCCGGCTGATAGACCTCGAGCTGGCTGGTCTGGCCGGTCGTCAGCAGTTCGACATAGCCCGCGAATGCCGAGCCCACCGACGGCAGCTTGCCGTGTTCGGCATCGACCTTCCAGGTGCGCACGCCGGGCAGCAGCGCGCTCTGCAACGGCACGCGGCCATCGCCGTCGTCGGGCACGTTGGTGTACTCGAGCCCGTCGTTGCCCATCACGTAGCCGTTCGGCGTGAACGGCGCATGGCCAACGACGAGCAGCATCTTCGCCGCGTCGGCGCCCAGGGTCGGCACCTGGGCGTCGAGACGGCCGCGCAACGCGACGGCCTGGTCGAGCACGCCCTGCGGCGGCGCGCCCCATTCGTAGACGGCCTGTTGCGTGCCTTCGTCGTGCCACAGGCTCTTCGCACGCAGCGCGGCGATATCGTCGTCGGCGAGCTTCTGCCACGTCGCCGCCTGGCCGAGGCCGAGCGCCGGATCGAGCAGGCCGGCCTGCAGCTGGACGAAGCCCGGCATCGCGGCCATCAGCTTGCGCGTCGCGCCGTTGTGGAACAGCGAGCCGAACGCGACCAGCGCGTTGCCGAAGGTGTCGTCGCCCGACAGCGTCTGCATCGGCGCCCACGAGCCGGCGTTCGGCGTGCCGAGCATCAGGAGGCGCGCACCGTCGCGCGCCATCATGCGCTGCCAGGTCTCGGGCCGCTCGAGCCGCATCGTGCGCGCCACCAGCCCGCCCATCGAGTGCGCGATCAGCCGCACCGGCTGCTGGCTCGCGTTGCGCGCGGCCAGGGCCGCATCGACGGCATCGGCGAGGCGGCACGCCTCATCCTCGATCGGACGGCGCCAGTCGAACGCGAACGGGATCACCTCGTGGGTGTCCGCGAGCCGCGTCATCAGGTCGTCGTACACGCTGCCGATCGGACCATCGGGCTCGACGCGCGATGCGGTCGCCGGATCCCATGCCAGCTTCGCGAGACCGTTGATGAAGCGGAACGCCAGCCAGATGCGCTCGCCGTCGAGCTTGAGGTTCGAGCCGAGGATGCCGGGCAGCATGAACACCGCCGGCTTGTCGGCCGCCCCGGCGCTGCTCGAACGGGCGACCGCGGCGAGCGCCGCGCGCGTGCCGCTCGCGTCCTTGCCCGACCACGACAGCGGGCCGATCGCCGCGAAGTCGGGCGCCGCGTCGGTCGTCAGCGCCCCGACGATCGCGTTGACGGTCTTGTCGTTGGAGAAGTAGTTGAAGTGCGAGACGTTCGAGCCCGCGTCGAGGAAGAAGCTCGCGCCGGCGCCGTCGGCCGTCGCGGCGCGCGGCGCGCCGCCGTACATCGAGCGCGTCTGCACGACGATGTCGTTGTCGGTCCAGTAGAAGGCGTCGGTGAGCAGCGTCTTGACCCACGACACCACCGAGTCGCCTTCCATGTCGCCGGCGATCACGCGCAGCTCGCCGGGGATCGTCTGGTCGCCCCGGTTGAGCCAGGCGACGACCGGGCTCTCGGGCATCATGGCCTCGATGCCGGGCAGCTCGGCCGGATCGGCACGGCGCCGCGCGACCTCGTGCAGGAAGTCGACCAATGCGCCCAGCACCGGCACGCCGGCCAGGGTCAGCGCCCATTGCAGCACCGACAGGTAGGCATCGAAGCGGCGCGATGCCAGCAAGGTGCCGCGCGCCGGGCAGGCGACGCGCACGACCTTCTCGACCTTCAGGCCCTTGGTCTGCGCGGTCTTGACGAGCGCCTGCAGGTCGCTGCGATGCTGCGCATAGGCAGCGCCGCCGAACAGCGCGAGGTCGTCGGGCGACAGCGGCGCACCGCAGGCCCGCGCCAGGATTTCGGCGACGAGACCGCCGCGCGAATGCGTCACGAGATGCAGCCGCGCGCCGGCCGGCAGCCCCTTCACGAGCGTCAGCGCGTTCGCGATCGGGCTCTTGCCCATCGTCGCGTGGTCGAGGGCAAGGACGCGGCCCTGGTACGCCGCGAACAGATCGCGCACGGCCTGCGGATGCTGCGTCCAGAGCTTGCCGAAGGTGCTGACGGTGTCGACGAAGGTACCGTGCACGAGCACCAGCAGCGGGCCGCCGTCGGTGGCCGCAGCCACCTGGTCCAGCCTCTTCCCACCCTCTTTCAGGTTCGCCGGCAGCGGATCGGCGCTCAACGCATAGACGCCTTCGTCGACCTGCCCGTCGACCTTCCGGGTGACGGCCGCGGCGGCCAGCGCGTCGGCCGGATCGTGCGTCAGGTCGCTCACGACGTCGATCGCCGACAGCACCGTCTGGCCGAGCCAGCCGCGCGTCGCGCCGCGGGTCGCGCCGGCTTCGAGGCCGGGCCAGCCGAGCTGCGGCGAGACCACCACGTCGTCGCTGCCGCCGCCGGGCGCCGCGCTCCGCGTCGCGCCGGCGTCCTGCGACCGCAGCAGGTCGCGCGCGTTCTCCGGGCTCAGGTACAGGGTCGGGCCGCCGGCGATCGTCAGCACGACGATGTCCTCGCCGGGCCGCGCGGTCAGTCGCACCGGATCGCCCGCGCCGCGCTGCGTCGCTCCGACCTGGACCGAGGCGGTGACCTGGCCGCGCTCGGCCTGCGGGCTGCGCGGCTGGCCGGGGACGATGAAGGTGATGTTGCTGGCGCGGGTCGCCATCGCGGGCTCCTGGATCTGATTTCGTGGCCCTGTATCGCCGCCGGCGGCGGCCGAAGCGGCATCCGTCGTCATACCGAGAACGGTGCCTCGCGCAGCATCGCCGCGGCCTTGCCGAGCGCGTACAGGTGCGGCGTCTGCGTGTCCGGCATGCCGGCCTTGATGCGCGTGTGGAACGCGTGGTAGTCGCCCTTGAAGGCACCGCGGTTCCAGACCCGGAGCAACTGCTCGGTGAAGGCGCCGTTGTGGTCGCCGTCGAGCGACGTCTGGTTGTCCATGCAACCGGAGATCAGCACCACCGCCGGATTGAACTTGCCGACCCGCGCCACCGCATGCGCGGCAGCGCCGACGTGGGCGAGCGCGGCATCCGGATCGGCGATCGCCTTGGCGTCGCCGACGGCCTGCGCGACGTCCTGTTGCAGCCGGTCGTAGAACGCCTGGTGGTCCTGGTAGACGCGCCGCGCCACCGCTTCCGGCATCAGCTTCAGGCGCGTGCCGGGCGGCGGCAGCGGCGGCGGTGCGCGCGTCACGGTACCGCTGTGGCAGCTGTCGGACAGCACGAGGACGCGCACGCCGGCGGCGTAGCGGCTGAGCTCGAGGTAGAGCTCGTCGTCGATCAACTGGCCGTCGTAGAGGCACCAGGTCTCGTCGCGGCCGTCGGCCTCGTCGCCGTTGACGTCGGGCACCTGGCCGCCGTGGCCGGAGTAGCTGACGAAGAACAGGTCACCCGCCTTCAGTGCCTTGGCGGCCGCGCGCATCGCACGCAGCACCGCCGCGCGCGTCGCATGCTTGGTCAGCAGCACGGTCGACTGCATGCCCTTGGTCTTGGCGATCGCCGCCATGTCGTGGGCGTCGGCCTCGCAGGCCGCGAGCGGCCCGTCCCAACCCGAATAGGCGGATGCGCTGACGCCGTTCAGGCCGATGTGCAACGAAACCGCGCGGGCCGCGGTGGACGGCTTGGTGGCCATGGGATGCTCCTCCGTCGTCGTGGGCGTCTGGGCGTCTTCACTGCGCCCGCGCGACGCGACCGGCTCGGCGGCCGGCTCGGCCGTACGGCCGCGATGATGCGAAGCGGGGCGCAGCCACGACAGCCCTAGTTCATGGCCCGTCGGTCCGCGCGCCGAGCTTGCGCGTGTCGATCCAGGTGACGCGGCCGGTGCGCCGCTTGACCTCGCGGAACATGTGCGCCGTGCCGCCCGGCCCATCGCCGCCGCCGCCGTCCCACAGGCACAGGAAGCGCACCTTGTCGACGCCGCGCGCCAGCGCGGTGTAGAGCAGCCAGAGGTTGCAGCGCTCGAATGCGTTGGTACCGGCCGGCAGCGGACCGAGCTCGTCGGGCATGACGTGCGGCGGGTCCTTCGGCAATTGCTCGCGCAGCGCGTAGTAGCGGGTCTGCCAGTCGGCGCCGGCGTCGCTCGACAGGATCGACTGCTCGATGAAGTCGGGCTCGGGCAGCGGCAGCATCATCTGGACGCGCACGCCGCGCGCGGCGCACGCCTCGGCGAACAGCAGGTCGCCGCCCGCCGCCGCCTTCACGAGCGCCAGATCGCCCGGCCCGGCTTCGAGCGCATCCAGCGCGGGGCCGATCGCCGCCGCTGCGGCCGGCACCAGGGTCATCGGGAAGCGCGGCTGCGCACGATCCGGCGCATCGACCCGGTGGCCCGCGAACAGCAGCACCTGGCGCGGCTCGAACGGCTGCGCAGCGCGCGCGATCTCCCGGTCGACGATCTGCAGCGCCGCGGCGGTCTCGTCGGGGCGGAAGTCGAGGTCGCGCAGCAGCGCGAGCTTCTGGCGCGTCGAGTCGAGCGCGAACCAGTCCTGGTTGGCGCCGGCCACCGCGAACATGAACTTGCGCGCGACGACGTCGTGCGACGCGGCGACCAGCAGCATGACCTCGGCGAGGCCGGCACGCGCCCAGTAGTCGGCCGCGTTGCGCTTCTGCGCGGTGACGCAGGCCCACACGGCGCCGCCGTGCAGTTGCTCGATGAGCCCCGGTTCGGCGTCGCCGCCGAGGTGCTGCCGCATGACCGCGAGCGCGAGCGCCGCGACGCCCGCGGTGTGCAGCTTCGGGTCGCTGGTGAAGGCATTGCGATAGGCCTCGATCGCGTCGGCCAGGCTCGCGTCCTCGGCCGCCGCGGCCTCGCGCATCTGCGCCGGCGTGGGCGTGGCGGGCGCCGCGAGCTCGGCGGCGCTGCTGCGCCAGCGCATCGCCCACTGGTCCTTCTCGACCCGGCCGGCGAGTGCCCAGCACTCGGCATCGTGCGGATGGTCCTCGGTGAGCTGGCGCACCCATTCGCGTGCATCCTCGTAACGGCCGAGGCGGCCGAGACAGATCGCCTTCGACTGCGCGCTGCGCTTGTGCTTGGGCTCGACCTGCAGCACGGCTTCGTACTGCTCGAGTGCGAACTCGAAGCGCTCGAGATCGAGCAGCGCATCGCCCGCGCTGCACTTGGCCTCGAGCCAGAGCGCGCGGCTCGGCGTCTCGTCGGCCAGCACCAGGATGTCGCCGGGCCGGCCCTTCTGCCGCGCGACTTCGAGCCGGCCCGCCCAGCGCCGCTGCGCATCGCTGAACTCGTTGCTCTCGGCGAGCATGAGCTTGCGCCAGTCGGGCTCGCGCAGCTCGGGCAGGAGCTGGTAGACCGGACTCGTACCGCGGCCCGGCCACGCACCCTGCGTCGCGCGCGCCATGCGGGCGAGCGAGTCGCAGTCGTCCTTCAGATGATCGGGGTCGGGCGCGCCGTCCTTCAGGTGGTAGACGAGCTTGCGGTCGGTGTAGAGATCGAACGGCTGGCTCGGCCGCGGCCCCTGCACCAGCAGCACGCCGCGCGCACGCAGCGCGTGGCGCACACCGAGCTCGTACCAGACGTTCGGGTTGTCGAGCGTCAGGTCGGCCACGACGAGGTCGGCGACCAACAGCTCCTGGAACATGTCGAAGCGGATGTCGCCGGCGCGCTGCTCCTGGTCGGCGCGAAAGACGTCATAGCCGGCCGCGCGCAGTGCCGGCTCGAACAGCTCGGCGTAGATGCGGTTGAAGTCGACCGGCGCACCGTCCGCACCGGACTTGGTGCCGAACGGCATCGCGACGAAGGCATGCGGCGTCATGATCTGGGGCGCAAGGATGCCACCAGTCGAGCCGCGCGCAATCCCTACCGACGCGCAGGCTGGCGGCGCGATGTCGAAATGGACGCCGGCCGCGCGTCATTGCAGCAGGTGCGGCATGTCGTCGCATCATGGCGTTCCGAAGGAGACGATCGATGAAGTACCTCGTGATGATCTACGGCGACGAAGCCGCGCTCGCCAAGCGCGCCCCGTCCGATGCGACCGCGATGTCGCAAGCCCACGGCGCCTATGCCGAGGCGCTCGCCAAGGCCGGCGTGCTGCAGGGCGGCCAGCGCCTGCAGCCGACGAGCGCCGCGACCTCGCTGCGCCTGCGCGGCGACAAGACCGAAGTGCTGAACGGTCCCTATGCCGAGACGCGCGAGCAGCTCGGCGGCTACTACATGATCGACGTGCCCGACCTCGACGAAGCGCTGAAGTGGGCGGCGCGCTGTCCGAGCCTGGCCGAGGGCACGATCGAAGTGCGGCCGATCTGGGAAATGTGACGTCGGAGGATGCGAGCTTGGGCGACGCGACGCAGGACGCCTCGGCCCGCGACGCGGCCGAAGCGGCGGCGCGCCGCAGCTACGGGCGCCTGGTCGCGTTCCTCGCGGCGCGGGCGCGCGATGTCGCCGCGGCCGAGGACGCGCTGTCGGCCGCGTTCGAGGCGGCACTGCGCGACTGGCCGCAGCATGGCGTGCCCGACAACCCCGAGGCCTGGCTGTACACCGCGGCGCGCCGCTCGATGATCGATGCGGCGCGGCGCCGCGCGACCCACGACGCGGCCGCGCCCGACCTGCTGCTCGTCGCCGACCTGTCGACCGAGGATCTCGCCGAGCGTGCGATCCCGGACGAGCGGCTCGCGCTGATGTTCGCCTGCGCGCACCCGGCCATCGACGCCGGCGTGCATGCGCCGCTGATGCTGCAGACCATCCTCGGCTTCGATGCGGCGAGCATCGCATCGGCCTTTCTGGTCGCGCCGTCGGCGATGGGGCAGCGGCTGGTGCGGGCGAAGGCGAAGATCAAACAGGCGCGCATCCCGTTCCGCATCCCCGATGCCGACGAGCTGCCCGAGCGCGTCGACGCGGTGCTGCGTGCGATCTATGCGACCTACAGCGCCGGCTGGTCCGACCCGGCCGGCACCGACTCGTGCCTGCGCAACCTCGCCGGCGAAGGCATCTGGCTCGGCCGGTTGACGGTCGCGCTGCTGCCCGATGACGCCGAGGCGCGCGGGTTGCTCGCCTTGATGCTGCATGCCGAGGCGCGCCGCGCGGCGCGGCGCGATGCGGCAGGGCACTACGTGGCGCTGGCCGATCAGGATCCGCGGTGGTGGGATGACGCGCTCATCGACGAAGCCGAGGCGCTGCTGCAGCGCGCGAGCCGCCTGAGCGGCCCGCCCGGCCGCTATCAGCTCGAAGCCGCGGTGCAATCGGTGCATGCGGCCCGACGTCACAGCGGCCGTACCGACTGGGCGGCGATCGCTGCGCTCTACGACGCGCTGATGAGCCTGAGCGGATCGCCGGTCGTCGCGATCAACCGCGCGGTGGCGCTCGCGGAGTCGCAGGGCGCGGCCGCCGGTCTGGCCGCGTTGCAGCAGGTCGACGACGACCCGCGTCTGGCCGACTACCAGCCGTATTGGGCGGCGCGCGCCGGCTTGCTGGCACGTGCGGGCGACCATGCCGCGGCCGATGCCGCCTATGCGCGCGCGATCGGGCTCGAGTCCGATCCGGCCGTGCGCCGCTTCCTGCAGGCGCAACGCGCGCGTCTCGGACCGCGCTGAGCAGCTCAGCGCCGCTCGACGATCACCGGCACCAGCTGCAACCGATCGCGGATCTGCTCGGCAGCGACGCGCGCCTGGTCGCGGTCCGGATAGGGACCGGCCTGCAGGCGATAGAACGCGGCATCGGCAAAGATCGCGAGCAGCGGCCCGATCGCGGTCATCTGGCCTTCGACGCGCTTCTGGAAATCGACCGCACCATCGCGGACTCGAAACGCGCCGAGCTGGACCCAGTAGCCACGCGCATCCGTCGTGTAGGCACGCGCTTTCGGCGCATCGGCAACGACGGGCGGCGGGCTGCCGGCATTCGTTGCCGGTGGCGGCAGCACGGCGGCATCGCCGGGCAGCGGGGCGCCGGCGTCCGATGCGGCCGGAGCGGGCACAGGCACCGGGATAGGCACGGGCACGACCGCGGTGGGCGCCGGCGGCACCGCCGTCGCCAGCGGCGGCAATGCCCCGACCACGGTCGCGCCGGCCGGCAGCACGTCGGCCGCCGATGCGGTGCGCACCGCGCCCGGATCGAGCAGGTCGCGCTTCCATGCGCCGGTCCGGATGTCGTCGAAGGTCAGCCGCGTCAGCTCGACCGGCGCGACGCCGCGCAGCACGTCGAGCTTCAGCGCCGCGGTGTAGCTCAGGTCGACGATGCGCTCGGAATGGAACGGCCCGCGGTCGTTGATGCGCACGATGACCTCGTGCCCGTTGGCCGGATTGCGCACGCGCGCATAGCTCGGGATCGGCAAGGTCGGATGGGCGGCCGTCATCGCGTACATGTTGTAGAGCTCGCCGCTCGACGTGCGCTTGCCCTGGAACTTCCTGCCGTACCACGATGCCAGGCCGCGCTCGGTGTACGCCTGGTCCTGCGTCAACGGCACATAGCTGTGGCCGAGCACCGAATACGGCTTGTTCGGCCCGCCCGGCAGGATCGCCTCGACGCGCGGCTCGGCATCCGGCACCTTGTCGAGATCGGCGGGCGGATTGCGCTCGGGGCCATCGCGGTCCCAGAACGGACCGGACGATGCGGCAGCGCCCGACGGGCCACGCGTCGCACAGCCGGCAAAGGCCAGCGTGATCGACAGGGCGAGCCAGCAACCGGCCCGCCGCACGGAATGCATCCGATGCATTCCACCGGAAGTGGACAGCATCTCTCCGTTCCTTCCTCCGGCGCGCCGGGCCATCGGCCGGGCGTCGCCAGCGCGAAATGTAGTCGATGTCACCCGCCGTTCCAATGCAAGCCCGACGCCGGGCACGGTAAGCTGCCGCGCTCCGTCTCGTCCGCTCTGCCATCCATGTCCTCTACACCCTGGCCGCGCATCGCGGCGTTCGTCCTGGTCGCGCTCGGCTGCACCGCTGCGCCGGCCGACGAAGTCGCCGACAAGGCATTGGCCCGCTGCGCCGTGATCGGCGCGCCGACCGATCGCCTCGCCTGCTACGACGCGCTCGCCGGCCGCGCGCAGGCGCCGCTCGCGCCGCCGCCCGCGGCCTCGGGTCCGGCACCGACGACGCTGCTCGCGCCCAAGGAGCCGGTCAGCGCGGTACCGCTGAACGAAGGCGGCGAAAGCCTGATGTCGAAGTACTGGGAGCTCGATGCGCGCGACAAGCGCGGCATCTTCAACTTCACCGGCTTCCATCCGAACTTCGTGCTGCCGGTGCACGTCGCGAGCGACATCAACCGCACGCCGCATTCGCCGACCCAGGCGACCGTGACGACGCCCGACTACAGCCACACCGAAGGCAAGATCCAGCTGTCGCTGCGAACGAAGCTGCTGCAGGACGTGCTGCTGCCGGGCGCCGACCTGTGGGCCGGCTATACGCAGCAATCGCTCTGGCAGGTCTACAACGCCGCCGACTCGCGGCCGTTCCGCAACACCGACTACCAGCCCGAGTTGATGGTCGTCGTGCCCGCGCCCGAAGGCCTGCGCCCGTTGCCCTGGGGCTGGCAGTGGCGCTTCGGACAGCTCGGCATCGTGCACGAATCGAACGGCCAGTCCGATCCGTTGTCGCGCAGCTGGAACCGCGTCTACCTCGGCGCCGGCTTCGAGCGCGGCGACGTCGGCCTGACCGCACACGTCTGGAAGCGCCTCAGCGAAGACCCGGACAACGACAACAACCCCGACATCACGAGCTACGTCGGGCGCGGCGACCTGCAGCTCACCTGGACGCCGGGCCGCGCCACCGCATCGCTGCTGGTGCGCAGCCCGCTGAAGACCTTGAACCGCGGCTCGGCGCAGTTCGAGCTGACCTATCCGGTCTACCGCGACCAGCCCAACGGCCTGCGCTGGTTCCTGCAGGTGTTCAGCGGCTATGGCGAGACGTTGACGGACTACAACTTCCGGCAGACGAGCGTGGGGGCGGGCGTGACGTTCCTGCAGTTCTGAGCTCGCGCTGCGCGCCGTCGCCGACGCGCTCGCGGCAGGTTCCTGGCGCTACTGCTTGGCCGGCTGGAAGCGCGCGTCGCCGAACTGCCAGAGCATGAAGCTCCACATGTCGGCATATTCCTCCTGACGCTGCGTCTTCGTGCTGCCGATGCCGTGGCCGCCTTCGTAGTCGATGCGCAGCAGCACCGGCTTGCCCGACGTCGACGCCGCCTGCAGCCGCGCCGCCATCTTGAACGACTCCCACGGCGGCACGCGCGGGTCGTTGATGCCGGTCATCAGCAAGGTCGCCGGGTACTTCACGCCGTCCTTCACGTGCTGCAGCGCATCCATCTCGAGCAGCGCCTTGAACTGCGTCTCGTCCTTCACGGTGCCGAACTCGGGGATGTTCGGCACGCCGTTGGCCGAGAACTCGGCGCGCAGCGCATTCAGCACGCCGACCTGCGGCACCGCGACCGCGAACAGGTCGGGCCGCTCGGTCATCGCGCGGCCGACCAGGATGCCGCCGGCGCTGCCGCCGTTGATCGCGAGCTTGGCGCTCGTCGTCCAGCCTTCCTTGATCAGGTATTCGCCGCAGGCGATGAAGTCCTTCCAGGTGTTCGGCTTGGTGGTCTGCTTGCCGGCGAGGTGCCACTCTTCGCCGTAAGCGCCGCCGCCGCGCACATGGCAGGTCGCGCGCACGCCGCCGAGCTCGTACCAGGCGAGGAAGCGCGGTATGTAGACCGGATCGTCGGTGATGCCGTAGGAGCCGTAGCCGTACAGGTGCACCGGGTTGCTGCCGTCGCGCTTGGCGTTCTTCGGGTAGACGATGGACAGCGGCACCTCGACGCCGTCCCAGCTCTTGACCAGCACCTCCTTCGACTCGAGGTCGGTCGGCGCGCCGTACGGGCCGGTCGGTTGCAGGCCGGTGTCGGCGAAGGCGTTCTTCTTCGGGTCGTACGCATAGAACACGAAGTCGCGCGTCCACGAGCCGACCTCGATCAGCGCGCCGGGCAGGCGCGCATCGATCCACGCGATGTCCAGCGAGCCTGCGCGCGGCAGGTCCAGCGCGACCGGCTTCTCGCCCTTGCCCCATGCGAGGCGTGACAGCTTGCCGATCGTGCCGTCGCGCGAGCGGATGTAGAGGCCGTCCTTGGCAGCGCTCAGGCCCACCACGACCTGGCGGCTCGCCGGCACGATCTCCTCGGCGTTCGCGAGGTCAGGGTGCGTGACGCTGGTGCGCAGCACCTTGAAGCGCGGTGCGTTCTGGTGCGTCAGCACATAGAGGTCGTCGCCGTGGATCGCGAAGTCGGTGACGTTGTCCGACCTGTCGAAGAGCTTGCGCCACTTGACGTTCGGATCGAGCACCTTGGCGCGCGGCGCGACGTAGAGGCTGAACTCGCGCTGCACGCCGTTGGCCGGGATCGCGATCACGTACGGCGACCCGGCGACCGGCGCGACATACGGCGATTCCTCGGCACGGATCTCGATCGCCTTCGATTCGCCCGCGGTGATGATGGCCTGGTCGGGACCGTTGCCCTTCAGCCGATGGAAGTACGAGGTCTCGTGCTTGTACTTCTCGGTCTCGGGCGTGCCCGGCGGGAGCTTCTTCTGGCGGAAGAAGAAGAAGCCGCTGTCGTCCGGCATCCAGTACGCCTCGGTGTAGTGGGCGCGGTCGATCGGCTCGATGATCTCCTTGCCGGTCGCGACCTCGATGACGTGGATGGACGCTTCTTCCGAGCCGCCCTCGGACATGCCGTAGGCGACGTACTTGCCGCTGTCCGACGGCTGGTAGAAGTTGACCGCATGCGGCGTGCCGGTCGTCTTGGCGAGCGCCTCGGGGTCGATCAGGAGCTTCTCCTCGCCGCCGAGGCCGTGCCGCACATAGACCTTGAACTGGTTCGCATCGGCGGCGCGCTTCTCGTAGAAGTAGAGGCCGTTCGGCAGCACCCTGACGTTGGCGACGCGCGACGGCACCGAGGCTTCGAGCTCGGCGATGCGCTTGAGCAGCGGATTGCGGCCGGGGATCGCATCGAGCGCGGCGCGCGCCTCGGCGTTCTGCGCCTTGGCCCAGGCCTGCACGTCGGGCGCGGCCATGTCCTCCATGTAGCGGTAGGGATCGGTGACGGTGGTGCCGAAGAAGGTGTCGGTCACCGGCTTGACCGGCGCGACGGGCGGCGCGGCCTGCGCGGTGAGGGCGATGCCGGCCAGCAGCGCGGCCGGAACGAGGAGCGAGGTTCTCATCGGAGGACTCGACGACGATGTGATGAAGCCGGCGAGTATGACGGCTGCCGGTAGCGCCCGGAAGCTGCTTCCGACCCCGCGGCAGGGGCGGCGCGATGGGGCTATCGTCGGCGCGACGAAGCTGGAGCAGCTCGACGATGCGGTGGCAGCGCTGGAGCTGACGCCGGACTTCAACCGAGCGCGATGAACTCCACCCAGGCCGGCTGACGGCCCACGGCGACGTAGCGCGCCGGGTCCGGCGTGCCGCTCGCCGGATCGAACGCATGCAGCGCGACCGCGTCGGCATCCTGGCCGGCCGCGATCAGCCAGTGCCCCGTCGGATCGATCGCGATGCTGCGCGGCGTCGTCGCGGTGGCCACATGGCCGCGCAGCGCCAGTACGCCATTCGCGACATCGACCGCGAACACCGCGAGCGTGCTCGACGTGCGCTCCGATGCGACGAGATGCCGGCCGTCGGGCGTCATCCGCAGGTCGGCCGCCCAAGGCTTGCCGGCGAAGCCGGGCGGCAGCAAGCTGCACGACTGACGTTCCTGCAGCGCGCCCGACGCGACGTCGCGGTCGAAGACCCGCAGCGTCGCATCGAGTTCGCACAGCAGGGTGAGGCGTGTCGCATCGCCGTTCCACACGAAGTGGCGCGGACCCGAACCGGGCGCCGCTGCGACCTGTGCCGGCTCGTTCGGGCTGAGCGCGCCGGTCGCCGCATCGAAGCGCCAACAGGCGATGTGATCGCCGCCCAGGCTCGTGCTGTAGACATGGCGGTTCGTCGGATCGGGCCGGATCGCATGCGCATGGCGGCCGGTGGCGAGCACCTGCTGCGCCGGCTGAGCGACGCCGTCGCCATCGATCGGGCTGACGGTGATCCGGTGGCCACCGTACGACGCGCCGAACAGAAAGCGCCCGCTCCGATCGGTCGCGAGGTAGGCCATGCTGTCCGGCAGCGGCGCATGTCCGCGTGCATCGAGCAGGCCGGTCGCCGGATCGATCGCGCAGGTCAGCACTTCGAGCGGCTCAGACCGTCGCGCCACGTACAAGAAGCGCTGGCCCGGCGCGATCGCGATCGGCATCACCGAGCCGCCGACGTCGACGCGCTGGATCTCGGCCAGCGCGCCGTCGGCGAGCCGCAGCACGCGGATCTCGCCGCTGCCGGCATGGGAGACGTACGCGACCGAACTCACAGCACCACGTGCCCGGTGATCAGCGACGGCAGCCAGGTCGAAAAGGACGGCACGTAGGTCACGAGGTTGATCGCGATCCAGATCGCGAGGTAGTAGGGCCAGGCGGTCTTGGTGGCCTCGCCGATCGAGATGTTGCCGATCGCGCAGCCGACAAACTGCACCGTGCCGACCGGCGGATGCACGAGCCCGAGCGCGCAGTTCAGCAGCAGCATCATGCCGAACTGCACCGGACCGACGCCCATCTGGATCGCGAGCGGCAGGAACAGCGGCGTCGTGATCAGGATGTGCGCAGCCATGTCGAGGAAGATGCCGAGGAAGACCTGGATGATGTTGATGTAGAGCAGCATCAGCCACGGGGTCTGCGTCGCGTGCAGCAACGCGGCCTCGATGGTGTCGGGGATCTCGAGGTAGGCCATCTGCCAGCGCAGCATGTTCGAGACGCCGATCAGGAGCAGGATCACGCCGGTCGTCTTCGACGCCTTGACGAGCGAGGCCATCAGCTTGGCTCGGTTCAAGGTGCGGTAGACGATCGTCGTCAGCAGGAGCGAATAGGCGACCGCGATCGCCGCGGCTTCGGTCGCGGTCGTCACGCCGCCCATCACGCAACCCAGGATCACCGCGATCACCAAGAGCCCCGGGATCGCCGCGACGAAGGTGCGCACGACCGCCGCCCAGCCCGGGAAGCGCTCGACCATCGACGTGCCGTCGGCGCGCTTCGGAAAGCCGTTGCGCACCGCCTGCCAGTAGGCCGCGACGAGCATGCAGGCCATGATCCAGAACACCGGCACGAGGCCGGCGAACATCAGGTCGCCGATCGACACGCCATGCACCGTGTGCCCGCCGATCGTGCCGGCCGCGGCCTGCGCCGCGAAGGCGTAGATGATCATGTTGTGCGAGGTCGGCATCAGCGCGCCGGTGAGCGACGCGTGCGTCGTCACGTTGACGGCGTAGTCGGCGCTGTAGCCCTCGCGCTTCATGATCGGGATCATCACGCCGCCCATCGCCGACGTGTCCGCCACCGGCGAGCCGGAGACGCCGCCGAACAAGGTCGACGCGACGACGTTGGCGAGGCCGAGACCGCCCTTCCAATGGCCGACCAGGGAGCGCGCGAACGCCAGGATCTTGTCGGCGATGCCGCCATGGAGCATCAGCTCGCCGGAGAAGATGAAGAACGGGATCGCGAGGAACGAGAACACGTTCATCCCCGAGACCATCATCTGGATCGCGGTCGCGAGCGGCAAGCCTTCGACCGCAAAGGTCGCGAGGCACGCCAGGCCGATCGCGAACGCGACCGGCACGCCGAGCACGAGGAACAGCAGGAAGCTGCCGCAGAGGACGCCGAGTTCCATCAGGCGGCTCGGAGCTCGGGTCGGAAGGCGGCGAGCAGCCGCTCGATCGAGAACACGATGATCAGCACGCTCGCGATGACCGGCGGCAGATAGCGGAACGCCTCGGAGATGCCGAGCGTCGGGATCGTGTCGTGGTGCGTCGAGATGCCCATGCGGATGCTGCCCCACAGCAGCACCGCGGCGAACGTCAGGGTCAGGAGGTCGACGACGACGCCGGTCCAGAACTGCGCACGCGGCGGCAGGAGGCGCGTCAGCGAGTCGAGCCCGATGTGGCCGGCCGAGTGCACGCCGGCCGCCGCGCCGAACATCGCGACCGAGATCACCAGCAGCAGCGCGACCTGCTCGACGTACGGCGGCGCATCGCTGAACGCATAGCGCATCACGACCCCATAGAGCACCACGATGCCGAGCAGCGCCAGGCAGGCGCAGGCGGCGAGCAGCACCGCGTGGGCGAGGCGCGCGCTCAGCGCGACGAGGGCTTGCATGGTCGCGGGCGCGAGCCGCTACTTGGTGTCGGCGATCGACTTCGTCAGCGCCTTCAGCTCCGGCGTGCTGGCGAACTTGTCCCAGACCGGCTTCTCGACGTCGACGAAGCTCTTGCGGTCGATCTCGGCGGCCGGGATGATCTTCGCGCCGCCCTTCAGCACCTCGGCGCGCGCGTCCTTCTCCTTGGCCTCCCAGAGCTTGACGTAGTAGGCCACCGAGTCCTTCGCGGCCTGGCGGATCGCCGCCTGCTCTTCCTTCGTCAGCGTGTCCCAGACCTTCTTCGAGAACACCACGACCTCGGGCGTCATCACGTGCATGGTCTCGGAGAACACCGGCGCCGACTCGTAGTGCTTGGCCTCGTCGTACGACGGGATGTTGTTCTCGGCGGCGTCGAGCAGGCCGGTCTTGAGACCCGTGTAGACCTCCGCATACGGCATCGGCGTCGGCGACGCGCCGGTCGCGGAGACCAGGCTCACCATCAGGTCGGACGGCTGCACGCGCACCTTCAGGCCCTTCATGTCGGCCACGCTCCTGATCGGCTTCTTGGCGTACATCGAGCGCGCGCCGCTCTCGTAGAAGCACAGGCCGATGAAGCCGGCCTTCTCGAACGCCGCGAGGATCCGGTCGCCCTGCGGGCCGTAGATGGTCTTGCGGAAGTGCTCGATGTCGCGGAACAGGAACGGCAGCGACGGCACCAGCGACTCCGGCACGATGCCGTGGAAGGTCGCGCTGCTGACGCGCACCATGTCGATCGCGCCGATCTTGACCTGCTCGACGGTGTCCTTCTCGGAGCCGAGCGCGCTGTCGCCGAAGACCTTGATCTTGTCCTTGCCGCCGGTCGCCTTGGCGAGCTCGTCGCTCATGAACTTGACCGCCATGTTGGTCGGGAAGTCCTTGGCGTGGACGTCGGCAGAGCGGAAGTCGCGCGCTGCGGCCGGAATGGCAGCGAACGCGACGACGGCAGCGGCCGTGGCGATCAGGCCGCGCAGGCGCGCGTTCTTCGGTCGAAACTGCGGATTCATGTCTCCTCCTTGTCGGATGTTCGTTCAGGGGCGCGGCGACCGCGATCAGTCGAACGGCCCGCTGCGCACGAAGCCGCCGCCCTGGTAGAGGACGGCCGGATCGCTGCGGTCGACCTGCGGCTGGGCCGCTTCGAGCGCGGCGCGGAACGGCTCGGACGAGTCCTGCGGGCGGTAGCCGATCACGGCGGCGCTGCGGTCGTTGTCCCACCACGTCGTGCGGTTGTCGGACACGCCGTAGACGATGCGGTGCCCGACCACCGGCGCCGTCAGGCTCGCGACGACGAGCCGCTCGAGGTCGTCGTAGCTGAGCCAGGTGGCGAGCATGCGCCGGTCCCTGGGCTCGGGGAACGACGAGCCGATGCGCAGGCAGACCGTCTCGATGCCGTAGCGGTCGTAGTAGTAGCGCGACAGCACTTCGCCGAACGCCTTCGACAAACCGTAGTTGCCGTCCGGACGCGCCGGCATGTCCGGGTCGACGACCTCGTCCTGGCGGTAGTAGCCGGTGACGTGGTTGGAGCTCGCGAACACGATGCGCCGCGTGCCGTGCTTGCGTGCCGCCTCGTAGAGGTGGTGCACGCCGGCGATGTTGGCCTGCAGGATGGGCTCGAACGGCCCTTCGACCGAGACGCCGCCGAGGTGCACGACGGCATCGACGCCGTCGAGCATCGCGTGCACCGCCGCGGCGTCCTGCAGCGGCGCCTGGGCGAACTCCTCGCCGTCGGCGACGGGGCCGAGGTCGGCGACGTCGCTCAGGCGCAGCACGCGGCAGAGGCGCTTCAGCCGCGGCCGCAGCTGCCGTCCGAGGCCGCCGGCGGCACCGGTCAGCAGGAGGCGTTCGAACCAGACCGGGGGCGTGCTCATGATGGACCGGGAAATCAGCGTTGCGGGCCGGACGCCGGCGCGCAGCGCATCGACCCATGGGGCAGGGTTGGATCGTGTTGCACGTCGAGATCAGTTGTCGTACAACTGCGCAGATTGTTCGAGGAAGCCCGTTGGGCTGTCAAGCCGTACACGACTAGGGTTTGTCCGAGGGAAACGATGCCGACCACACGACCCCCTGCCCGCCGCGCCCCCGCGGCACCGGCCTCGACGGCACGCAAGGTGCCGATCGAGATCGCCTTGCCGACCGAACGCCGCCGGCCGCGCACGCTCGCGCTGACGATCGTCGAGGCGCTCAGCGACCGGGTGCGCGACGGGCGTCTCGCGGCCGGCACGAAGCTCGCGACCGAAGCCGAGCTGATGCACGAGTTCGACGTCAGCCGCACCGTCGTGCGCGAGGCGCTGTCGAAGCTGCAGGCCGCCGGCATGGTGCAGACGCGCCACGGCATCGGCACGTTCGTCGTCGGCATGGGCGATACGGCGCCGTTCCGCATCGCGCCCGAGCAGCTCGCCACCCTGCGCGACGTGATCGCGATGCTCGAGCTGCGCATCGGCCTCGAGACCGAGGCGGCGAGCCTGGCGGCGCAGCGCCGCACGTCGCAGAACCTCGCCGCGCTGCAGACTGCATTCGACGGCTTCGCGGCGGCCGTCGAGTCCGGACGCGATGCGGTGGCGGCCGACGTGCAGTTCCATCTCGAGATCGCGCGCGCCACGCAGAACCCGCACTTCAAGCAGCTGATGGAAAGCCTGGGCAGCGCGATCATTCCGCGCGCCCGGCTCGATCCGGCCACGCCGCCCGACGAAGAGCGCACCGCCTACCTGCGGCGCGTCAATGCCGAGCACGCGAGCATCCTCGACGCGATCGCGAACCAGGATGCCGAAGGCGCGCGTGCCGCGATGCGCACGCACCTCGCGAACAGCCGCGAGCGGCGCCGTCGCGCGGCGCTGCAGCCACGGCGCCGCTGAGTGACCGAGCCGCCGACTGTTGTACGACGACTGAAGGAAGCGCGATGACGTCCCGCCCCTCTCCGCCCCGCACCGCGCCTGACCGCCGGCACGACCGGCCGTGCACTGCGTCACGCCGCTGTCGCGGCGCCGACGCTGCGTCGGCGCGTTTCGGCGACGATGACCGAAACGTCACGTAAATCTCCTCCACGCGACGCATGACGCGCAAGACTCGCGGCCGCTGTGACTGACCACGAGGAGACCACATGCACCTGATCTGGATCATCCTGATCGGATTCGTCGCCGGCCTGATCGCCAAGATCATCACGCCCGGCTCCGGACCGGGCGGATTCTTTCTGACCGCCGCGCTCGGCATCGGCGGCTCGCTTGCCGCCACCTTCCTCGGCCAGATGCTCGGCTTCTACACACCCGGGCAGACGGCGGGCTTCATCGGCGCGATCGTCGGCGCGGTCATCCTGCTCGCGCTCTACCACCTGGCGTTCCGGCGGTAAGCGCCCGTCGCCACACGAAACAAGGAGGGAAGACCATGGGATTCGATCTCGGCGGACTGCTGCAGCAGTACCTGGGCGGCGCGGCCAACGGAGCGCCGCAGGGCGACGTCGCCAGCCACTACGACCAGGCGGCGCGCAACGTGTCGCCCGACGTGCTGCAGGAGGGCCTGTCGGCGCTGCTGCGCTCGGACGCGACACCGGCCTTCGGGCAGATCGCCGGCCAGCTGTTCGGCCAGGCCGACGCGAACCAGCAGGCCGGCATGCTGAACCAGCTCATCGCCGGCATGGGCCCGGCGGCGCTCGGCTCGCTGCTCAACGGCGCGGGCGGTGCGGGGCTCGCGGGCATCCTCGGCCGGCTCGCCGGCGGCGGCAACACGGCGGCGCTGTCGCCCGACCAGGCCTCGGCGCTGACGCCCGACCAGGTGCAGGTGATCGCCGACCACGCCGAGCAGCATGACCCCGGCATCGTCGACCGCATGAGCGCGTTCTACGCCGAGCATCCGACGCTCGTGAAGACGCTCGGCGGCGCCGCGCTCAGCATCGCACTGGCGAAGATGGCGGAGCGCCAGGGCGGCTGAAAGCGGACTCGGTCCGGCCGTTCGCCTCAGGCGGCGGCCAGGTCGACGTGCGTCTGCCCGTGCTCTAGCGCGAGCACGCAACGCCGCCACGCCGCATCCGGCGCGACGATCCGAAAGCCGTAGAAGCTCGCGACCTCGGAGGTCTCGACGCGCACGGCCTGCGCGTCGAACATCGAGCGCTCCTCGCTGCCGAGCTCAATCTTCGCGACACCGGTTTCCTGCAGCGCGATCGGCCGGTCGGCGCGCGCCTTGAAGCCTTGCAACGACACCTCGATCACCTGCAGGCCGACCGGCCGTCCATCGGAACCGCGCACTTCGAACAAGCCGGGGCATTTCAGCGAGAAGCGCTGGTGTTGACGCAGCGGATGCGGCAGGCGGCCGTTGATGACGAGCGGCGGCAGCACGCGCTGGTACTCGCGCTCGTGGTAGATCGAGTGCAGCAGCCGCTTCTTGCGCTCGTCGAGCGTCGCGAACACGTGCGTCGCGCGGTTGAAGAAGTGGTCGAGCAACTCCGGCGTCATCACCGGATCGTTGGTCGTGTGGTAGCGCCGGCGCGGAATCGCGAAGTTGGGCAGACACAGCCGGATGAAGAACTCGTGCAGGTTCTTGCGCACCGGCTTGCCGCCGAAGGTGCGATCGAGCGCCTCGGGGAAATAGTGCAGGTCGAGCGTCGCGCCGACCGCAGGCGCACCGTTGGCGAAGTCGTAGCGGTCGACGACCTGGGCCTGCAGGCGGCGGAACGCGAGCAGCGACTCGTACAGGTCGATGCGGTCGGGGTTGACCGCGATCACCATGTGGCGGGTGTCGAAGTACTTCACGCAGTATTCGTAGAGGTACTTCATCATCGGGAACAGCACGATGCCGCCGGTCTTGCGGAACGACGGGTGCACCGCCAGCGCCGAGATCTCCGCGATGCTGCCTTCCTTCTCGCGCACCGGCGCGAGGTCGAAGGCCGACTGCAGCGGGAAGCCGAACACGCCCTCGCGAATGATCGAGACCGTGCCGACGACCTGGCCGTCCCACTTCGCGCACAGCGTCGTCGTGGTCGGCAGCGCGTGGTAGATCGTCACCCGCATGCCCGACGGATCGGGCTTCATGAAGCCGCTGCCGACATAGGCGTCGTGCAGGATGCGGAAGCAGGCCTCGAGCTCTTCCTTGGTGTCGGCGATCTTGAACGTGAGCCGCGGATCAGGCGCCGGGTCGCAATCGACCATCGAGCGGAAGACGCGAAAGCGGATCGGCCGCGGCAGCAGCGAGAAGAGGTTGCGCACCTGCTGGTGCAGGTAGCGGCGCAGCGAGAACTTTTTCATGGGCGCCGGCACGCGCCTCGAGAGGAGACGGTGGCCGTGCCTGGGGTTATCGGCGCCGGCGCGGCGGAGTGAAACGGAATTGAAAAAAACGATTGCTAAGAGACGTTCTGCGACCCGGTGAGGGATCGCAACGGCCGTCACGGCCACGTCGCACGTCGGTAGTTGGCGCGTCCGGCTGGGATCGAACCAGCAACCCCTGCCTTCGGAGGGCAGTACTCTATCCATTGAGCTACGGACGCGCGGAGCCGGAGCGGGCTGCATTCTATCGCGCGGCCGGCGGTGCTCCGAGGGGCGCCCGAGCACGGGCCCTATAATCTGCCGGTTTTGCGCGGGCGCGGGCTTGCTCGTTGGGCCGGCCGGTTCAGGGCCGGCTGCTGCCGCCGTCTCGCCACCGAATATCCACCGAGGACTTCATGAGCGACGCTTCCAGCCAGACCCATGACGACGGCCCGCACGAAGGCCCGATCAAGACGCCCAAGCAGCTCGTCCTGGCGGTCCTGTTTGCCTTCGTGGTGCCGATCTCGATCATCGTGCTGCTGGTCAGCTACGTATCGTCGAACCACCAGCCCAATGTCGGCACCGATGCGATGACGCCCGAAGGCATCGCCGCACGCATCCATCCGGTCGGTACGGTCGAGGTGAAGGATCCCAACGACCTGGCCGCGATGAAGACCGGCGAGCAGGTCTTCGCGGCGCAGTGCACGACCTGCCACACCGCCGGTGCGCTCGGCGCGCCGAAGTTCGGCGATGCCGACGCCTGGGCGCCGCGCGTCAAGACCGGCTACGCCGCGCTGCTCAACTCGGCGCTGCACGGCAAGGGCAACATGCCGGCACAGGGCGGCGGCGACTTCACCGACCTCGAGATCGGCCGCGCCGTCGTCTACATGGCCAACAAGGTCGGCGCGAACTTCGAAGAGCCCAAGCTCGCACCGCCGACCGCTGCCGCGCCGGCACCGGTGGCCGCCGCGCCCGCGGCCGCGACGTCCGAAGCCACCGCGGCCGCACCCGCTGCCGAGCCGGCTCAGCAGCAAGCCGCCGCCGCACCGGCCGCCGGCACGCCGCCGCCGCTGTTCGCGCAGGTCTGCTCGGCCTGCCATGCGACCGGCGTGGCCGGCGCGCCCAAGGTCGGCGACAAGGCCGCCTGGGCGCCGCGCATCGCCCAGGGCATCGACGGGCTGGTCGCCAGCGCGATCAAGGGCAAGGGTGCGATGCCGCCGAAGGGCGGTTCGACCGCCAGCGAAGCCGACATCAAGGCGGTCGTGACCTACATGGTCGACAGCTCGAAGTGATGACGTCGAAGCGCTGACCGCAGCGCCTCAGGGGCTGGGAGCCATTTGCTTCGCGTGGAGTCGGAAAGCCCCTGAGTCGAGTCGCCTGCGCTGCGCAGTTTCACAGGCGCCTCGCTCCGGCGCCTCGTTCCGATCAGGAAGCCGGCCTCGTGGCCGGCTTCTTCGTTTCGGACGGCTGCGGATGGAGCGTCACGCCGTAGCGCCGGAGCAGCGTCTCGAAGCGGATGTCCTGCGGCGACCACTGCCCCTGCTCGACGGCATCGGCGGCGCTCTCCATGTCCTGCGTGTGCACGATGCCGAGGCCGATGTCGCTGGCGACGAAGAGCCGCCCGTGCTCGTCGGTCCAGCAGTCGGCGGCGTTCGCCGTCCGGCCGGTGTGGGTGGTCAGCGCCGGCCCGGTGCTCGCTGGCGGCACGAGCCGCCAGATCCACGGCGCCGCTTCGAGCTCGACGTAGACGCGCTGCGGTCCGTTCTGGAAGTACCACTCGCCGGCCTCGTTGCACGCGTAGTTGCGGCCGATGAAGTCGCGCAGCCGCGCGTGCTCGATGCGGCTGCCCTTGATGCGGGGAAAGGGTCCGGCCGCCTGGGCCGATGCATCGCGCAGGTACCAGTCGCCGCGCGCATCGAGGCCGAGCCAGCCGTAGCAATCGGGCACGTGGGGCCACTTGCGCAGCGCGGCTTCGACGATCTCGTCCATGGCCGCGATCTTCGCGCAAAGCCCGGTCAGACGTGGCGCACGATCCAGCCCATGACCTCGTCGGGCAAGGTCCCCAAGTGGCCCGGCCAGCGGCCGGCCGGAAAGCCGACATGGCCGCCGTGCGCCGGCTGCCACAAGGTGACGTGGCGGCCGACCTGGTGCGGCGCGGGCAGGCTGGCCGCGGGCACGAACGGATCGTTGCGTGCGTTCAGCACCAGCGCCGGGATGCGGATGCGCGCGAGCTGCGGCTTGGCCGAGCCGCGCGACCAGTAGTCATCGGTATCGCGAAAGCCGTGCAGCGGCGCGGTGAAGACGTTGTCGAATGCGTACAGGTCGCGCGCCGCGAGCAGCCTCGCGCGGTCGAACAGGCCCGGATGCTGGGCGAGCTTCAGCAGCGCCTTGGGCTTCATCGTGCGCAGGAACATGCGCGTGTAGACCTGCCGGTTGAAGCCGCGCCCGATCGCGCCGCCGCCGGCCGCGAGGTCGACCGGCGCGCACACCGCGGCGACGGCGCGCGCGATGCGCGCCGCGCTGTCGCCGGCCTCTTCGGCCCAGCGCAGCAGCGCATTGCCGCCGAGCGACACGCCGACCGCGGCGATCGCGCCGGCGTGGGCCGCGCGAAAGCGATCGAGGATCCAGCCGATCTCTTCGTAGTCGCCCGAGTGGTAGGCGCGCGGCGCAAGGTTGATCTCGCCCGAGCAGCCGCGGAAGTGCGGCACCGCATAGCGCCAGCCATGGCGGCGCGCCCAGTGCGCGAAGGACAGCGCATAGTGGCTCGCCGACGAGCCTTCGAGGCCGTGGAAGAGCACCAGCAGCGGCGCATCGGCGGCCGCGGCGTCCTGCCAATCGACGTCGACGAAGTCGCCGTCGGGCGTCGTCCAGCGCTCGCGCCGGAAGCGCGGCGCCGGGCCGAGGTAGCGGCGGCCGTAGAGTGCCGACCAGATCGTCTGGGCGTGGCCGCCGATCAGCCAGCGCGGCGCGCGATAACCTTGCATGCGGTCGAACGGCGAGCGGTGGTTGCGCCTCGGGGGATCAATGCAACAGCGGCGCTGCCGGCAGGCCGTCGGTCGCCTCGCGCGCCGTCGCCGGACTCGCGTGATGAGCCACCAGACGCCAGCCGAGCGCGCCCTTCACGTAGACGTTGGTCGCGACGACGTAGGCCGATTGCGGCCCGTCGGACGTCGTCACGCGCACATGCTCGAGCACGCTGTGCACCGCACAGTCGAGCGTCTGCAGGCGCCGCACCTGCTCGGGCCGCGCATCGATGGCGCGGACCGAGAACATCGCTTCGAACGAAGCCCGGATCGCCGCCGCGCCGACCAGCCGCGGGCTGCCCGGATGGATGCAGCAGATGTCCTCGTCGTCCGACCACACCGCCATCAGCTTCTCGATGTCGCCTTGCTGCATCGCCTCGTAGAAGCGTGCCTCGATCTCGTCGGCCGATTCGGGCGGCGGCATCGCGGCCTTGCTGCGCTGCATGTCGGGGCCTAGCGGAAGACCACGGTCTTGTGGCCGTTCATCAGCACGCGGTGCTCGACGTGCCAACGCACCGCGCGCGCCAGCACGACGCATTCGACGTCGCGGCCGACCGCCGTCAGGTCTTCGGCGCTCAGCGTGTGGTCGACGCGCTCGACGTCCTGCTCGATGATCGGACCCTCGTCGAGCTCGGCGGTGACGTAGTGCGCGGTCGCGCCGATCAGCTTCACGCCGCGCGCATGCGCCTGGTAGTAGGGCTTGGCGCCCTTGAAGCTGGGCAGGAAGCTGTGGTGGATGTTGATCGCGCGGCCGCGCAGGAAGGCGCAGAACTCGGCGCTCAGGATCTGCATGTAGCGCGCCAGCACGACGAGGTCGACCTGCCGCTCGGCGACCAGCCGCTCGACCTCGCGCTCCTGCGCGCGCTTGGCCTCGGCCGACGCGCCCGCCATCAGCGGCAGGTGGTGGAACGGCACGCCGTAGCTCGCGCTCATCGCCTCGTAGTCGCGGTGGTTCGACACCACGCCCGCGATCTCGACCGGCAGCTGCCCCGAATGCCAGCGGAACAGCAGGTCGTTCAGACAGTGACCGTGCTTCGAGACCATCAGCAGAAGTCTCGGCTTGCGCGCCAGCGCGTGCAGCGCGGTCTCCATGCCGAACTCCCGGCGCAGCGGCGCGAGCAGGCGCTCGATCGCGGCCTCGTCGGCCAGCGCGTCGGGCGCATCGAAGTGCACCCGCATGAAGAAGAGGCCGGTGGCGTCGTCGCCCTCGACGTCGCCGAACTGCTGCGAATCGATGATGTTGCAGCCGGCCCGGAACAGGAAGCCCGAGACGGCGTGGACGATGCCCTTGGCATCGCGGCAGGCGAGGGTCAGAACGAACTGGCGCGGGCTCGGCATAAGCGATAGTCTGCGGTGGCGGTCCATTGTAAGGAGCGGTGCGCTCCGAGGCCGCGTGCGCTCAATGGACGACTGGTCGGATCGCAACCGCGAGCTCTCGCAGCTGCTGGCACGCGCCGGAATCGGCGATCGTGCGGCATTTGCCGCGCTCTACGACCAGACCGCATCGCATCTGCTCGGCGTCGTCCTACGTATCCAACGAGACCGCGCGCTCGCCGAGGACCTTCTGCAGGAGGTCTACGTCAACGTCTGGCGCGCGGCCAAGAGCTACGACGCCGCGCAGAGCCAGCCGCTCACGTGGCTGACGAGCATTGCCCGCAACCGCACCATCGACAGCCTGCGCCGCGCCCGGAGCCAGCCGCAGTTCCGATCCACGACGATCGCCGCCGACGACGAGGAATCCGACGTGTACGACACCGTCGCCGATGACGCCCCCGGCCCGCTCGACCTGCTGAGCCGGGCATCGGATGCGCGCGCGCTGGCCGGCTGCATGCAGGGCCTCACGGCCGTGCAGCGGCAGAGCGTGGCGCTGGCGTTCTACGACGGTCTGTCGCATGCGGAAGTCGCCGAGCAGCTCAAGCAGCCGCTCGGCACGGTGAAGTCGTGGGTGCGGCGCGCGCTGATCGCGCTGAAGAGCTGCCTGGACGCTGCCGTGCAAGGGGAGGCCGGATGACCGCCTTGCCCATCGCCGCGGCAACGCAGGGGGCGCGCTGACATGGACTACAGCCGCCCCGAACTCGCCGATCGCCTGGCGGCCGAGTACGTGCTCGGCACCTTGCAGGGCGCGGCGCGGCGCCGCTTCGAGAGCCTGCTGCCGGCGCACCCCGCGCTGCGCGCGGCCGTGCGTGGCTGGGAGCAGCGCCTCGTTCCGCTGACGTCGACGGTGCTGCCGCAAGCGCCTTCGCCGCGGGTCTGGAAAGGGATAGAAGGGCGGTTGTTCGGCGAGCTGCCGGCGACGGCCGCCGCGCAGGCCGCCGGCGGTTGGTGGACGCGGCTGGCGGTCTGGCGCGCCTGCTCGGCGGTGGCCGGCGTTGCGGTGCTCGCGCTCGCGGTGCTGCTCGCCAATCCGGCGCCGACGCAGCCGCCGATCGTCGTCGTGCTGTCGGCCGCGACGCCCGGGCCGGGCGGCGTCACGCCGGCATCGTTCGTCGCGAGCGTCAGTGGCGACGGCCGTGCGATGGTGACGCGGCCGCTCGTCAACGTCGCGCTGCAGCCCGACCGTGCGCTCGAGCTCTGGTCGGTGCCGGCGCAGGGTGCGCCGCGCTCGCTCGGGCTGATCTCGGCGAACGGCGCGACCGTCGTGTCGCAACGCCGCGTGCTCGAAGGCACGGCGGCGTTCGCGGTGAGCCTCGAGCCGCCGGGCGGTTCGCCGACCGGCGCGCCGACCGGGCCGATCCTCTACGTCGGCAAGCTGACGTCGTAGCCGGCCGACTCACAACGGCGCAGTGTCGCGCGCCTGCGCGCCCGCCGACAGCACGGCTTCTTCGAGCGCCGCCTCGACGCGCTCCGCCGGCACGCCGGTCAGGCAACGCGTGTGTCCGAAGCGACAGGTGCGCTCGAAGCAGGGCATGCAGGCCAGGCCGAGTTCTTCCCGCAGCCACAGCACGCGGGCGTTCGGATTGAGCGGCGGCGTGTGCTCGGGGCTCGTCGAGCCGAAGACCGCCGCCTGCGGGATGCCGAACGCCGCGGCGACGTGCATCAGCCCCGAATCGTTGCTCGCCATGCCGCGCGCACCGGCGATCAATGCCATCGCATCGATGAGCGACGTGCGCCCGGCCAGCGACCGGCAGGCATCGGGCGCCGACTGCACGATGCCGTCGCAGAGCGCCGCCTCCTTGCCCGAGCCGAGCAGCAGCACGGGCCAGCCCGACCCGGCATGCAGCGCCCGCGCCAGCGCCGCATAGCGCTCGGGCGGCCAGACCTTGGCCGGCCCGTATTCGGCGCCGGGCGCGCAGAGCCAATAGCGGCCGGGTTCGACGCCGACCTGGGCCGCGGCGGCTTGCACGACTTGGCGCGACAAGCGCAGCCGCGGCCGCTCGTTCAGCGCCGGCGAGCCGCCGGCCAGCGCGCTGTAGTGCGCGACCATCGGCGGCCGGCCGGCCGGATCGGGCAGCCGTTCGGTCAAGAGGCCGACGCGCATCTCGCCGCGGTAGCCGATGCGCACCGGGATGCGCGCGAACCACGGCAGGAGCGCCGACTTCATCGAGTTCGGCAAGACGTAGGCGCGGTCGTAGCGGCCGCGCAGCGCGACGCCGAGGCGACGCCGTGCCCACCCATCGAGCCGGCCATGCGCGAACGGCAGCTCGATCACGTCGCCGACCTCGGGCATCGCGCGATAGACCGGCGCGACCCACGGCAGCGCGGCCACCGTCAGCGTCTCGCCGCGCGCAGACAGGCGCGCGAGCAGCGGTTGGCTCATCACCGCATCGCCGATCCACTGCGGCGCAATGATCAGCGAGCGCATCACGTCGTCATGCGCCGAACCGGCGCGTCGAGCTCAATGCGCGTGGACCTTCTCGCCGGCCTTCAGCCGGTAGAGCGTGCCGCAGTACGGGCACTGGCCCTGGCCGGTCGTCGCGACGTCGATGAAGACGCGCGGATGGTTGCTCCACAACGCCATCTTCGGATTCGGGCAGAAGACGACGCCGGGGCCTTGGAGTTCCTGCGCCGTGACTTCGACGGCGGCGGGAGGCGAGCTGCTCATCGATGCGACTCCTGGAAGTTCAGACCGCCGTGAGCCATTCGGCGTACTTCGGATTGCGGCCGTTGACGATGTCGAAGAACGCGCTCTGGATCTTCTCGGTGATCGGGCCGCGCGAGCCGCGGCCGATCTCGATGCGGTCGAGCTCGCGGATCGGCGTCACTTCGGCCGCGGTGCCGGTGAAGAACGCCTCGTCGGCGATGTAGACCTCGTCGCGCGTGATGCGCTTCTCGACCAGCTTGATCCCGAGATCGGAGCAGATCGCGAAGATCGTGTTGCGCGTGATGCCGTTCAGCGCGCCGGCCGACAGATCGGGCGTGTAGACCACGCCGCTCTTGATCACGAAGATGTTCTCGCCCGCGCCTTCGCTGACGAAGCCGGCCGAGTCGAGCAGCAACGCCTCGTCGTAGCCGTCCTCGGTCGCTTCCATGTTGGCGAGGATCGAGTTGCTGTAGTTGCTGACCGCCTTGGCCTGCGTCATCGTGATGTTGACGTGGTGGCGGGTGTAGCTCGAGGTCTTCACGCGGATGCAGCGCTTCATGCCTTCCTCGCCGAGGTCGGCGCCCCAGGCCCAGGCGGCGATCATCAGGTGGATCGTGTTGCCCTTCGGGCTC
>JAFEEF010000075.1 GCA_018241265.1 Pseudomonadota bacterium
ACACCACGGATTGGGACGCGACCCAACCAGGGCATCTGCCGCTGTATGTCCTTGGCGATCAGCCACATCTGCTCGCGCCAGAGTTCCCGGGCCAGGCTATCCGCCCACGCCAGCCTATCGGACTTGTAGGCGTCGACGTGGTGCCGCGGACCGCACGCTGCAGCTGAAGGACGGGCATCGGCTCGAACCCTCTTGCCTGCCCGCTCTATCAGCTGATCAACGCCGCTGAGCACACCGTACACCTCGGTCGCCTGCGCCAGCGAGGTTTCGTTCTTCCTGATTTCCCATCCCTGCCGAAGCGAACATGTGCGCAAGGCTATGGTCTTCGCCCTGTCCGGAACCGGAACCATGCCGCCGGGCAACACCTCTTGCGCTGCGCAAGCCATCACGATCGCTTGCAAGTCACGCGCATCGACGTCGGAGAACCAGGGACCGGTGCGACCCCAGTCCAGCGGACGGTAGCCGCGATTCAGGGCCTGCAGCGTCGCATGCACTCGTTGATGAGCCTCGCCGGCGTGCTGATGCGGGTCCCAGTCCAGGTGATACGACGCTGCGGCCCATGCCTCTGAGAACGGGCGCCGGCAGCCTTGGCATGACAGCGTCACATCCAGGTCGATCGGCGCGAGCCGGTATGGTGAGGTTCCACGCCCGCACGACGAGCACGCTTCCAGCAGCGGCACGCCGTGGACCGGGCAGCGCGTGAACACGGGGAACTGAAGGAAATACGGCAAGGCCCCTTCGTCCAGGCAGCGCGTACAGACTCGCAGCCTGGTTTGCGTGGCCAGGTCAGTGAGGTTCGGTAGCAATCGCGCGACGGAGCGCGACACGATCAAGGCGCCGACTTCGTGGCCGACCAGGCGTTCGCCCATCACCAGACCGACCAGACCAACTCCCGTGGTTGTAGCGAACGGGTTCTTCAGCAGGCGGCGCAAGGTCTTCCGGGGCGGGCCTGGATTCGCGGCGACCGCCTTCAGCGCGATCGTCATCGGACCTTCGAAGGGTGCGACCCAGCGGTCAACCCAGTTCAGGCCCGACACGCGCGAGCTTGCTGTCGCGTCGTCCTTCATTGGCTACACGTTCGGTGCGGCCTGGACCGCGGTGCGCCAATGCTCGATCACGTTCTCGCTGGCGCATTGTTGGTCGTGCGCGAGCAGGTTGAAGAAGGTCTTTACCGTGGACGAGACGCGCTGCATACCGAAATCGTGCTCGCGATCCGCAAACTCGCACAGCACGCGCCACAACGCAGGTGCCTGTGTGGCAAGCCTGAACCCGCCCAAGTAGGCGATTGGCACGAAGAACTCGGTGTAGGAGATGCCGGTGCCTGGCGGATAGCAATACTTCTCCGCGTCGTCGAACCCGACCAGATAGGCCTCCAGTTCATCTGCCGAACGGAATCCATGAACGGGCAGGATGGTCGCCATGAAGCGGCCGATCAAATCGCCCCGAGTCTGTGATGCCAACGCGCGCGTGCGTTGCGCCACCTCTTCGGACCCGGCGGCAATGGAAAGCATCCCTACGCGGTGGTACTCCTCGAGGTGGTTGCCGATGCCTTTCAGCCACGTCATCTCCTGAGGTCCCCAGTCCTGTATCTCGTCAATGCACAGCACGATGCAGTTGGCGCGTCGCGCCCGCGCCGCGCTGAGCCAGGCCTTCCGGATCGTCTGCCTGCGCACTTCCGCCCGGTCGCGCGGATCCGCTTCTTCGTTGAAGGTCGCGTACAGGGTCTCGTAGAAGCCTCGCTCCTTGGTGTCATAGCGGCCGGTGGCAATCACGCGCAGGAACAGCACTTCAGGGAATGCCTTCTCGAGCTCCCAAAACACCAGCCGCATTGCCCTCGTCTTGCCAACGCGTTTGCGCCCGGTGAACACGAAGCTGCCCGTCCGATTGGCGATCGCAGAGGCGCAGATGTCATAGATTTCCTGAACCATCGGCGTGTACATCAGGCAATCCGTATCCACGATGAGCGGATGCTCGTTGCGGAGTCGGCCGCGCAGAGTTTCGTCCGACAAGGCCGCAACACGGTCCACGGACGCATGTGCAGGCAGCCTGCTGCAGGAGGCGTTGTCGTTCATCTCTATGCTCCGTTCGATCCCCAGTTGGGCTTGCGCGCTCCGAAGGGGCGCGGAGTGACCACGACCAGTTTCGGCTTCTCGCGCGGGGCGGACGGCAGTACCGTTCGCCCGTCGATGCGCAGCACTTCGGCCATCTGCGATGCGGGCGCATTGATCTTGGGCGAGTCCTTCCCTTCGCTCGACGCAGCCGCGGCGCGCTGCAGATACAGCGCATAGTCGCGAGCGACGTCGTCACTGTCGCCGTCCAGTTCGCCCTGGCTGATGAGGTTGTTGACGGTCTTGCGCAAGGCGCGCGAGCACTTGAAGGACGCCGTGGGTCCGGTGGCGCGCAGCACACCGATCTCTTTCCCTGACTCGTCGAACGCCCGCAGCCATGTCCCGTCCCCCTCCGGGTAGTGGAAGATGCCCGCCGTGCCGATCAGCGACCAGTCGATGTCGTGGTGGCTGTAGCGCAGTTTGTCGATCTCGACGTACGGCCGCTCCCCTCGCTTCAGGTTGCCCGCGAAAGGCCGCCTCATCACGGTCATGCCGATCTCGGCGCGAAGGAACGATGCCGGTGGCGTCGGCCGATAGAACCACTGCTCGGCACTGAACGTGCGGCTCGCATGCATGGCTTCCAGCGGTGAGCGGTTGCCGAGGCGCTTGTGCGCTTCAGCGTTGTAGTTGGCGCCGATTACGTCCAGGATCAGCAGCGCATCGCTCCACCTCGCGCCGGTGGCGAGCGCGCGCTCGGCAGGCGCGACGGTGGGCTTGCCGTCGAATTTCGCCATGCCGTTTGGCAGACGCTGGAGTCCGCCGCGCACCTCCAACGTGCCGAACAGGCGTTCCCCAATCGCTCTCTGAGCCCACTGCCCCACGGCACAGAACTCGACGGTGGCACCCATACGTCGGAACGCGGACAGGATGCGGGACGCGAAGTGCTGAAGCGCGTTGTCGACCAGCACCAAGTCGAAGTTGGGCGGCCCCAGGCCTTCGATGCTGCCGTGCGGATAACCTGCCCCGTCCTTGTAGTGCAGGCCGATCGAAGCCACGTCCTTGGGGTGCCACGGTGTTCTCGCCGCCATCAGCATCTCGAGCACGATCGACGAACTGGGCTGATCGCCGAACGATGCGGCGATGGACCACAGCACCGGCGGGTTGAAGCTGCACAGCGCGTAGATCCAGACGCGGTTGACGACCATCGGCTGCGGGCCGCTGGGCGTGTCCACGACGATGGTGAAGATGCAGTCGATGCAGTGAGCGTCGAGCGTGGCGACGTCGGTCGCTCGGCGAGCGAAGTCAATGCGTTCGCTGCCGCCTCCCAACCCGACGTGTCCGGCCGCCTCGGCGCCGTACCAAGATGCGATGGCGCCGGGATGCGCCGTCAAGTACGAGTCGACGTATCGCGCCAGCGATTTCGCGGCGCACGTGCGCGTGTTAAGGGGGTAGCTCGCGTCGCTGACACCTTGCTTCTCGCACAGCTTCTTGAAGAACCTCGATAGAGCCGCCTTGGTCTGCTTGGACAAGGCGAAGCTATGGGTCTTGGCCTTCTTGCGGATTTCGGTGTCGAGTTTCGATTGCAGATCCGGATGCGTCCCGAGGAACATCTGGAACAGGCCGGCACCCCTGGCGACCGCCGCCGGCTCTCCGAACAGTCCCTGGGACAACGGCGCCGTGCGCAGGTAGGCCTTCACGCGGGCGCGCCGCTTCAGCGCGTACCAGCCGACCAAGCCGCCTCGTGGATCCCGCTCGAGGCAGCGGTTGAGCTGTCGCTGCAGGGTCGTACGGCTGCAGCCGGCCTCCCTAGCGGCCGCCGTGACGACCGGATTCAGAAGCGCATAGACGCGCGGCGTCGGGAACTGCTCAACAAGCCGTGACTGACACGCACTGTGAAGTGCGGTTCACTCCGGCGGCCGAAGACGACCTTGTTCGTCTTGCCGATTTCCTGCTGGACCGTGCGCAAGACATGAGTGAGCTGAACCAGGTCGAGGCTGCCATGCGGACCCTGCGGCAAGTCATCGAAAAGCAGCTTTCGAAAATTCCCTGGGCCTTCCGCAAGGCGGGACAGGGCCGCCGCACGACCCGTCGCGAGATGGTCGTGCCAGGCGGGGCATCCGGCTACGTGGCACTGTACGAAATCGAGTCCAAGAGTCGCGTGCAGGTGCTGGCGGTCCGTCATCAACTGGAGCAGGACTACCACTAAGGGGCCTGCCGGTGCATACGTCGAGGACGCGAAGGCGCGCGGCTTCGTGGCCCAGGCGTTGATACGCCACCACATCGACGGCGCGGTGGTCGCGCCGCCAGCGTAAGGGCCAAGACCGCCGTCAGGCGATCTGCAGCGGCGTGTAGCCGGCGTCGCGGATCGCCGCGAGCAGCGCCTCGGCACTGCCGCGGCGCGGCTCGATCTCGACGCGGTGCGTGTCGAGATCGATGCGCACGTCGGCGTCGGCATCGACTTCCTTCACGGCGCGCGTGATCGCGCCGACGCAATGGTTGCAGCTCATGTCGTCGACCTGGAGCGCGATCATCGGGTACCCCTTCCGGCATCGTGAATGACGGGAGTCTGCGCCTTGACATGGTCGGAAAGTCAAGCGCAAGGTGCCGGAAGTCCCTGTCGACGACGGGCCTGCATCGCGCCGGCTTGACATTCCCATGCTGTGAGGGTTCAGCATCGTGGCAACGATGAACACCACAGCAACGGCCACAGCACTGGCCGACACCACGACCTGGCGCCTGCCGATACGCGGCATGACGTGCGCATCGTGCGCGCTGCGCGTCGAGAAGGCGCTGCGCAACGTGCCCGGCGTGACCGCCGTGAGCGTCAACGGCGCGACCGACGAAGCGACAGTACAGGCACCGGGCGACATCGGCGCCGGGACGCTGGCGGCCGCGGTGCGCGGTGCGGGCTACGAGGTCGCCACGCACGACGTCGCACTCGCGATCGACGGCATGACCTGCGCGTCATGCGTCGCGCGCGTCGAGAAGGCCTTGTGCCGCGTGCCGGGAGTGACGGCGGCAACGGTCAACCTCGCGACGGAGCGCGCCGATGTGACGGCGCTCGCGACCGTGACGGCGGCGATGCTGCAGGCGACGGTGCGCAAGGCGGGCTATGCCGCCGAGACGGTGGTCGCAGGCCGCGCGGCGACGCAGCCCGAAGCCGCGCACACCTGGTGGCCGGTCGCGGCCGGCGCGCTGCTGACGCTGCCGCTCGCGGCGCCGATGCTGCTGGGTCTCTTCGGCATCGCGTGGGCGCTCGATCCGTGGTTGCAGCTCGTGCTGGCGAGCCTCGTGCAGTTCGGGCTCGGCGCCCGCTTCTACCGTGCCGGCTGGGCCGCGCTGCGCGCCGGCAGCGGCAACATGGACCTGCTGGTCGCGCTCGGTACGTCGGCGGCCTACGGGCTGTCGGCCTACCTGCTGGCGGCGCATGCCGGTCACGGCATGCCGCACCTCTACTTCGAGGCCGCGGCGGTCGTCATCACCTTGGTGCTGCTCGGGCGTGCGCTCGAAGGCCGCGCGAAACAGGCGACCCTCGCCGCGCTCGCCGCACTCGCTGCCCTGCGGCCGACGACGGCGCGCGTGCGCCGCGACGGCCGCGACGCCGAGGTCGCGATCGACGACGTCGTGCCGGGCGACATCGTGCTGGTGCGTCCCGGCGAGCGCATCGCGGTCGACGGCGTCGTCGTCGAGGGAACGAGTCACGTCGACGAGTCGCTCGTCACAGGCGAGAGCCTGCCGCGCGCCCGCGGCGCGGGCGCCCGCGTGACCGGCGGCTCGATCAACGGCGAAGGCGCGCTCGTCGTCGAGACGCGAGCCGTCGGTGCCGACAGCACGCTGGCCCGCATCATCGCGCTCGTCGAGTCGGCGCAGGCAGCGAAGGCGCCGATCCAGCGGCTGGTCGATCGCGTCAGTGCGGTGTTCGTGCCGGTCGTGCTGGGTATGGCGCTCGTCACGTTGATCGGCTGGTTGGTGGCAGGCGCCGGTGTCGAGCGCGCGATCATCAATGCGGTGTCGGTGCTCGTGATCGCCTGCCCGTGCTCGCTCGGCCTGGCGACGCCGACGGCGATCCTCGTCGGCACCGGCATCGCCGCGCGTCGCGGGATCCTGATCAAGGATGCCGCGGTGCTCGAGCGCGCCCATGCGGTGACTGCGGTGCTGTTCGACAAGACCGGCACGATCACGCAGGGCCAGCCCACCCTGCTCGGCCTGCACGCCGCGCCGGGTGTCGCCGAGGCCGAGGTGCTGCGTCTCGCGGCGGCCGTGCAACATGCGAGCAGCCATCCGCTGGCGGCCGCGGTGGCGGCTCGCGCCGCCTCGGCGGGGCTGGCCGTGCCGACGGTCGCCGGCGCGCGCGCCCTGCCCGGCCGCGGCATCGAAGGCCGCGTCGACGGCCGGCGCTTGCTGCTGGGCAGCACGCGGCTGCTGGAAGAATCGGGGCTGGCGGTCGACGACGCATGGACGCGCGTCGCCGAGCGCTACGAAGCCGACGGCCGCACGCTCGCATGGCTGATGGCGCCGGACGAACCGGCGCTGCTCGGTCTGCTGGCGTTCGGCGACGCGCCGAAGCCGACCGCGCGGGCCGCCGTCGCGCGGCTCCATGCGATGGGCGTGGCGACTTCGCTCGTGACCGGCGACAGCGCCGCAAGCGCTCATGCGGCGGCCGCGGCTTGCGGCATAGCCCATGTCGAAGCCGCGATGCTGCCGGCCGACAAGGCGGACGCCGTGGCGCGGCACCGCGCGGCCGGCGCCGTGGTCGCGATGGTCGGCGACGGCATCAACGACGCGCCGGCGCTGGCAGCGGCCGACGTCGGCATCGCGATGTCCACCGGCACCGATGTCGCGATGCATACCGCCGGCATCACGCTGATGCATGGCGATCCGCTGCTCGTCGCCGATGCGATCGACATCGCGCGGCGCACCTACTCGAAGATCCGCCAGAACCTCGCCTGGGCGTTCGTCTACAACCTGCTCGGCCTGCCGCTGGCAGCGTTCGGCTTGCTCGATCCGATGGTCGCCGGTGCCGCGATGGCCTTGTCGAGCGTCAGCGTGGTCGCCAACGCGCTGCTGCTGCGCCGCTGGAAGCCCGCCGCCGCGACGGCGCTCGAGTCACCCGTGCCCGACGCGCAAGCCCGCAGCACAGTCCCCGCATGAGGAACGATCGATGAACATCGGTGAAGCGTCGAAGGAGACCGGCGTCTCGGCCAAGATGATCCGCCACTACGAGCGGGTCGGCTTGTTTCCCGAGCCGCCGCGTACCGAGGGCGGCTACCGCCAGTACGGCAGCAACGAGGTGCACACCTTGCGCTTCATCCGCCAGGCCCGCGACCTCGGCTTCTCGATCACGCAGATCGGCGAGCTCGTCAACCTGTGGAAGGATAGGCGCCGGCCGAGCCGCCAGGTGAAGGCGCTCGCGCAGGCGCACATCAAGGAACTCGAGCAGAAGGCGGCCGAGCTGCTCGCGATGAAGGCGACCTTGGAGCACCTGGTGCACTGCTGCCACGGCGACGACCGGCCCGAATGTCCGATCCTCGAATCGCTGTCGGGCACCGATCCGGATCGCCGCTGACATGGATCTCCGCGGTTGCCTGGCCTGCATTCCCGGCTTGCTGCTCGCCGGCTGCGCGGCATTCTCGCCGGACGGCGGCGTCGATGGCGTCAACCGCATTGCTGCACCTCACGTCGGCCACGCGGTACCGGCGCAGCGCGGTGCCGATGCGACCGAAGCGATACGTCGCCGTACCGCCGAGCTGTTGGCCCGGGAGCTCACCGCCGACGGCGCGGTCGAGCTCGCGCTGCTCAACCAGCCTGCGCTGCGCGCCGGTCTCGCCGAGCTCGGCGTGGCCGAAGCCGACCTGGTGCAGGCCGGGCGGCTGCCCAACCCCAGCCTGCGTTTCGGCCGGCTCGGCAGCAGTGGGCATGTCGAGATCGACCGAAGCGTGCTGGTCGATGTGCTGGGTCTCGTCACCTGGCCGGTGACGCAGCGCGTCGAGCAGCAGCGCTATGCGGCGGCGCAGTTGCGCACCGCGGCCGGTGTCGTCGATGCCGCGGCCGCCGCGCGCCGCGCCTATGTCGATGCGGTGGCGGCCCGCATGCAACTCGGCTATGCCGAGCAGGTGCACGACGCGGCCGATGCGGCCGCCGAGCTGGCACGGCGCATGGAGCAGGCCGGCAACTTCAGTACGCTGGCGCGGCTGCGCGAGCAGGCGTTCGTCGCGCAGGCCGGCATCGCGCTCGAACATGCCCGCGCACGCGATGTGGCGGCGCGAGAGCGGCTCGGGCGTGCGCTCGGCATCGATCCCGCCGCGACCGGGCTGCGCCTGCCGGCCGCATTGCCGCCGCTGCCGCCATCGCCGATCGCTGCGCCCGCTGCCGAACAGACCGCGATCGACCAGCGCATCGACGTGCGCCTGGCCACGCAGTCGGCCGCGGCGCTGGCCGAGTCGCTCGGCCTGACGCGCGCGACCCGCCTGGTCAACGTGCTCGACGCCGGCTATGCGAACAAGAGCCAGACCGGCCAGCCGCGCGAGGACGGCTACGAGATCGAGCTGATGCTGCCGCTGTTCGACTTCGGCGAAACGCGCGTCGTGCGGGCCGAAGCGCGCTACCAAGCGGCCCTCGCGCAGGCGGCCGACGCCGCGCTGCGTGCGCGTGCCGAGGTCCGCATCGCGTACGCCGGCTACCGCAGCGCCTATGCGGCCGCGCAGCGCTATCGCGACGACGTCGTGCCGCTCGCGCAAGCGGTCTCGGCCGAGAACCTGCTGCGCTACAACGCGATGCAGATCGGCGTGTTCGATCTGCTGGCCGATGCGCGCGAGCAGATCGCGAGCGTCAGCGGCGCGGTCGATGCGCTGCGCCGCTACTGGCGTGCCGATGCGGACCTGCAGGCCGCGCTGGCCGGGCCGCTGTCGCGCGCGGACCGAACCGATACCGACGACGGAGAGATGCCTTGACCACGCCCCGCAGAGCCTTTCTGCGCCATGCCGGCGCGAGCGCGCTGGGCGCCGTGGCGGTGAGCCGCGCGGCCGCCGCCACGCTGCCCGAGCTGGCCACGCAGGCGACCGCCGCGACGCAGCCGCCGCCGCTGCCGTCCAGCGGCCGCCCTTACCTGCCGGTCGTCACGCTCAACGGCTGGTCGCTGCCCTGGCGCATGCGCGATGGCGTCAAGGAGTTCCACCTCGTCGCCGAGCCGGTGGTGCGCGAGCTGGCGCCCGGCATGACGGCGCGGCTCTGGGGCTACAACGGCCAGAGCCCCGGCCCGACGATCGAGGCGGTCGAGGGCGACCGCGTGCGCATCTACGTGACGAACCGCCTGCCCGAGCACACCTCCATCCACTGGCACGGCCTCATCGTGCCGTCGGGGATGGACGGCGTCTCGGGCCTCACGCAGGCACCGATCGGTCCGGGCAAGACCTGGGTCTACGAGTTCGAGCTGACGCACGCCGGCACCAACATGTACCACCCGCATGCCGACGAGATGACGCAGATGGCGATGGGCATGATGGGCTCGTTCATCGTTCATCCGAAAGACCCGCGCCGCCACCGCGTCGACCGCGACTTCGTGTTCCTGCTCGCCGCCTACGACATCGAACCGGGCGCCGCGGTGCCGCGCATCAACACGATGCTCGACTTCAACCTGTGGACCTGGAACAGCCGCGTCTATCCCGGCATCGCGCCGCTCGTCGCGCGCAGCGGCGATCGGGTGCGCATCCGCTTCGGCAACCTGACGATGACGAACCATCCGATGCACCTGCACGGGCATCACGTCGAGGTGAGCTGCACCGACGGCGGCTGGGTACCGAAGTCGGCGCGCTGGCCGGAGGCGACCGTCGACGTCGGTGTCGGCCAGATGCGCGCGATCGAGTTCACCGCCACGCCGGGCGACTGGGCCTTCCACTGCCACAAGTCGCATCACACGATGAACGCGATGGGCCACGGCGTGCCGACGATGCTGGGCGTCGGCGCCGGCGACCTCGCGGCGCGCATCGCGAAGCTCGTGCCCGACTACATGGCGATGGGCGAGCGCGGCATGTCCGACATGGCCGCGATGCGCATGCCGCTGCCCGCCAACACGCTGCCGATGATGGACGGCGACGGCCCGTACGGCAGTGTCGAGATGGGCGGCATGTTCAGCGTCGTGAAGGTGCGCGACGACGTCGCAGCGGGGCGCTACGACGATCCGGGCTGGTACCGGCATCCGCCGGGCACGCAGGCGCGCGAGTACGTGAGCGAGCAGGCGGGCGACGTGCCGCCGCCCGTGCGGGCGCCAGGCGCCGCGCCGGACGATGCGACCTTCGACGTGAAGAAGCCGGGCGGCCATCATGAGGGACATGGAGGGCACGACGGGCATTGAGGCGCGAGCGCGCCGTCGCCGGATGTGCGTAAATGCGCGGTCGCCGACCCCGGCCCCTGCACTGCCCCGCGATGGCCTTCGTCCCCTCTTCGCTGCCGCCCGCCGATCCGACACCGCGCGCGTGGCAGTTCGCGTTCGTCGACGGCAAGTTGCTGCTGCCCGCCGCCGATCCGTCGGCCTTCGCGCCGCAGCCCTGGCCTGCATCCGATGCCGGCAGCGCCGCGCGCCACTACCTCGGCCGGCTCGACGGCGTCGATTGCTGGACGTACGCGGCCGCCGACGCGCCGGCGAGCGTGCAGCCGGTCGCGTTGCGTGCCGCGATGATGCAGTTCCCGGCGGCGCTGCTCGCGCTCGCCGGACGCGCCGCGCAGGTGCTCGAGTGGGACCGCGCGCATCGCTATTGCGGCGCCTGCGGCACGCCGACCGAGGCGCATGTGCGCGAGCGCTCGCGCGTCTGCCCGAAGTGCGGACAGGTCTCCTATCCGCGCATCAGCCCGGCGATGATGGCGCTCGTCTGGCGCGACGGCGAGCTGCTGCTGGCCCGCGCGCCGCATTTCGCGCCGGGCATGCACAGCGCGCTCGCCGGCTTCGTCGAGGCGGGCGAATCGGTCGAGGAATGCGTGGTGCGCGAGATCGCCGAGGAGGTCGGCGTCGCCGTCAAGAACCTGCGCTACTTCGGCAGCCAGAGCTGGCCGTTCCCGCACAGCCTGATGCTCGCGTTCACGGCCGAATGGGCCGGCGGCGAGATCGTGCCGCAGCCCGACGAGATCGAGAGTGCGGGCTGGTATCCGATCGATGCGCTGCCGGGCATACCGCCGCGCTTCAGCATCGCGGGGCACCTGATACGGGACACCGTCATCGAGATGGGCGTCAGAGCCTGAGCGGCATTTGCCCCTTGCGAGATCGAGCAGGCCTCTGAGCCGAGTCGCCTGCGCTGCGCAATTTCATAGGCGCCTCGCTCCGGCGACTCACTCCCAGGCCGGCGTAGCCCGCAACACTTCTTCCAGCGTCGTCACGCCTTCGGCGACCTTCATCGCCCCGGCCATGCGCAATGGCCGCATGCCTTCCTGCAACGCATGGTGCCGCAGCTTGCCGTTGTCCGGATGCGGATGGATGTGCCCGCGCGCCACGTCGCCTATCGTCATCAGCTCGTAGAGGCCGGCGCGGCCGCGAAAGCCCGTCATGCGGCATTCGAGGCAACCCACCGGCCTGTACGCCTTCACCGTACCGTTGAGCTTCCACGGCTTGATCGCTTCGCCGAGCGTCTCCAGCGTGACCGCCGGGTCGGGCTGCTTGCAGGCGACGCACAGCGTCCGCACGAGGCGCTGCGCCAGCACGCCGATCACGGTCGACGAGATGAGGTACGTCGGCACGCCGAGGTCCTGCATCCGCGTGATCGCCGACGCCGCGTCGTTGGTGTGCAAGGTGCTGAAGACGAGGTGCCCGGTGAGCGCGGCCTGCACCGCCATCTCGGCAGTCGGCAGGTCGCGGATCTCGCCGACCAT
>JAFEEF010000076.1 GCA_018241265.1 Pseudomonadota bacterium
TCTACGGCATGCCGATCCTCGAGGCCTACAAGGCCAAGACCATCATCGTCAACAAGCGCTCGATGGCGGCGGGCTACGCCGGCCTCGACAACGAGCTGTTCTACATGGACAAGACGATGATGGTGTTCGGCGACGCGAAGAAGGTCGTCGAGGACATGGTGAAGGCGGTCGAGTAGGCGTCATCGTGCGGACCGGTCGACGCGAGCGGCCAGGCCTGTAATACAATCGGGTCGCCTGTATTTTTCAGGGGGCGCATCATGACCTTGACCGTTCGCCTCGACGTCGCCCTCGCATCCGCGCTGGAGCGCTACTGCGTCGACCGTGGCGTGACGAAGAGCCTGGTCGTGCAGGAGTCCTTGGCGGTCTATCTTTCGAACCCGGCCGCCGCCGGCCGCGACGTTCCCGGTCGGCAGCCTGCGGCTGTCAGCCCCTTGTTCAAGACCTTCGAGGCCGCCGGGCTGGTCGGCACGGGCCTCGGGGGTGGCACCAGCGCCGACAAGTCGGCGGTGCGCGCCCGCGCCGTACAGCGCATCCGTCGATCGCCGGTTTGACCTTGGCCGCAAGCCGCTCGAAGGCGCCGCTGACCGCGGCGTCCACGAAGCCGGGCATCGGCGGCGCGGTGTTGCTCGACACCGGCATTCTGGTCGCCCTCCACGCGCGAGACGACCCGAAGCATGCTGCCGTTACCCGATGGCTGAGCGACTTCCGCGGCGAACTCCACACGGTGGAGCCGGTGCTGGCCGAGGTCGCGTATTTCCTGCCGGTGCGCCTGCGCTCGGTCATTGCCGAACTGGTGAGCGGCGGGGCCGTCACCCTGCATCACCCGGGTGCGGCCGGCCAGGCGCGCATGGCCGAGCTGTTCCGCAAGTACGCCGACCAGGACCCCGACTGGGCCGACGTCGCGCTCGTCTGGCTGGCCGAATCCAGCGGCATCCACCGCATCGCGACTGTCGACGTGGCCGACTTCAACGTCTATCGCATCCACGGCCGCAAGCGATTCGAGCTGGAGCTGCTGGCTTGATGACCGCTGGCGCGCTTCAGCCCGCCAGCACCGTCGCGACCTCCGCCGCGGACCGCACGCCGAGCTTCGCGTAGACCCGCGCCCGGTGGACCTCGACCGTGCGCACCGAGACGTGCAGCTCGTCGGCGATCACCTTGTTGAGCTTGCCGGCGGCCACGCGCAGCATCACCTCGCGCTCGCGCTCGGTCAGGCTCGACAACCGGGCCTCGCGCTCGGCCACCCGCGCATCGTCGGTGTGCATCGCCGCATCCACCGCGAGCGCCTGCTCGATGCGATCGACCAGCGCGTTGTCGCTGTACGGCTTCTCGAGGAAGTCGAAGGCGCCCTTCTTCAGCGCGTCGACCGCCATCGGGATGTCGCCGTGGCCGCTCAGGAACAGCACGGGGTTGCGCAGTCGTCGCGCCATCAGCGCGTCTTGGACCATCAGCCCCGACATCGGCTCCATGCGGATGTCGAGCAGGAACACGCCGCGCAGCGGCCGCGGCGCGGCGTCGACCGCGGCCAGCAGTTGCGGGCCGGTCGCATAAGGCCGGACGCCGATGTCGCGCGACATCAGCAGGAAGTCGAGCGCGTCCAGCACCGCGGCCTCGTCGTCGAGCAGGTAGACCCAGCCCTTCATCGTCGGCCGCTCCGTCAGCGCGCGACCGGCAGGGTCAGCGAGAAGCAGGCGCCGCCGCCCGGCGATTCGGCGGCGTCGAAGGCGCCGTGGTGCGCCTGCACGATCGAGCGGCAGATCGCCAGGCCCATGCCCATGCCGTCGCGCTTGGTCGAATAGAACGGCGCGCACAGCGCCTCGACGGAGCGGCCCTGCAGGCCCGGGCCGTTGTCCTGCACGTCGATGCGGACGAAGCGCCGGTCGGCGCTGCGCAAGCTGCGCACGTCGATGCGGCGCGGCTCGGCGCCGCGCTCGGCCAGCGCATCGCCGGCGTTGCGCACGAGGTTGATGACGACCTGCTCGACCAGCACCGCGTCGGCTTCGACCGGCGGCAGGGTCGGGTCGAGCTGCATCTCGAGCAGCACGCGCTGGCGCTCGAGCTCGCGCCTGAGCAGGGCGACGCCGCCTTCGATCACGTCGTTGATCGAGCAAGCCTCGAACTGCGGCTCGTGGCGCGTCAGGAACTGGCGGATGCGCTGCACGATGCGCCCGGCATGCGCCGCTTGCTCGCCGACGCGCTCGAGCGCGCGCAGCACCATCGGATCGGTCGCGGATTCGTCGATCGCCGCGCCGGCCGGCTGGCGCTGCAGCGAGTTCAGCACGCCGGCGTTGTAGCTCGCGATCGCGGTGAGCGGTTGGTTCAGCTCGTGCGCCAGCGTGGCCGCCACTTCGCCGAGCATCGTGAGGCGCGCATGGTGCGTCATCGATTCGATCTGGCGACGCTCGCGCTCCTCGTGACGCTTGGCCTCGGTGATGTCGACGATGGAGCCCATCGAGCCGACCCGCCGGCCGCGCGCATCGACGAGCGGCGCCTCGAACACCAGCACGTCGAGCAGCCGGCCGTCGCGGTGCAGCCATCGGGTCTCGTAGCCTTCGCGCGGCGCGTCGCCCGCCATCGCGCGGCGGTGGCGGACCATGATCTCCTCGATCGCATCGGGCGGCCAATAGGGCATCGGCGGAACGAGGCCGACCAGCGCCTCGGGCGCGTAGCCCACGATGTCGGCGAGCGCCCGGTTCACGTAGAGGATGCGGCCGTCGAGGTCGCGCGCGCGCAGGCCCACGGTCAGCGAGTCCTCCATCGCACTGCGCCACGCGGCTTCGGTGCGCCAGGCCTTCTCCGCGCGCGACACGTCGATCACCTGCCGGCGCAGCAGCCACGTCATCGCGGCGATCAGCGCCACGAAGCCGGCCACCATCGTCATCGGAAAGCTGCGGTACCACGGCGTCACGCGGTCGCGCGCGATCAGCTCGAGGTAGCTGTCGGGCAGTTGCGGCTCGAGGCTGGTGCGGTGCGTCTGGTGGCCGGGTCGCGGCAACGCCTCGGTGGTCGAGGCCATCACGTCGCCGAAGCTGTCGACGACGCGCACGTCGTACTTGCGCGCCAGCCACCACGGCACGGTCTGACGCAGCATGTCGCCGGACGAGTAGCGCGCGACCAGCGTGCCGCCGCCGGGGATGGCCGCGGACAGATGCGACGACACGCCCGAGCCGGGGCGGTTGGCGGCCTGCGTCGCCTCCGGGTCGGGCGCCTGCTCGGGCAGGTGCGCGACGATGCGGTTGCTCGCATCGAGCCAGGTGATGCTGACCCAGAAGCGATGCAGTCCCTGCTGCACGTCGGGCAGCCCGGCGAAGGACGATGCATCCGGCGGCAGCGCCGGCAGGCGGGCGGCCAGGCGCTCGAGCAGTTCGCTCTCGCGCTCGATCCGGCCCGACACCTGGGCCTCGAGCGACAGCGCGTCGGAGATCAGCGCGGCGCGCTGATCGTCGACCTCGTCGGCTTCGGTCTTGCGCAGCCACAGCAGCACCGCGGCGACGAAGGCCAGCGACAGCAGCAGCGGCCCGGCCCACAGCCCGCGCCGCCGTGCCGGCCGCGGCGGCAGCGCGAGCGCGGGCCTGGGCGGAGCGGCGACGGGTTCGTGCATGACGGAGTCTAGGCCGCGATATGTGGAACTCCACAACTGGCGGGAACCCGCATCGCCTTCCAGAATGATTTCGAGGCTGCGCACGGAGCCGCGGCACCCAAGAGGAGACATCAGCGATGCAAATCACCGGCATGCTGCACGGCGCGCGCCTGCTCGAGTTCGCGGGCTTCCCGGCCACCGAGGTGCTCGGCCCCGGCGCCGGCGAGGAGGAGATCCAGGGCCTGATCGATCGCCATGGGCTGATCTTCATCAAGCCGGTCTTCAAGGGCGGCATCGGCAAGAAGGGCAAGGCCGGGCTGCTCGGCCGCGCGAAGAGCCTGCAGGCCGCGCTCGCCGAGAAGGAACGGCTCTACTTCGTCGAGCACCACGTCGGCCACCTGAAGGCCAAGGCCAACGGCGTGACCTTCGAGGCCGGCGTGCCCGCCGAGCACGAGGTCTACTTCTCGATCAGCGACTCGACCCACTTCCGCGCGCCGACGATGACGCTCACGCACATGGGCGGCATGGACATCGAGGAGATCGACAAGAAGCACATCGCGATGGTGCCGTTCGATCCGCTCACCGGCCTGAAGGCCTTCGTCGTCGCCAACGCGCTCGCGGAGATCGGCGCGCCCAAGGAGATCATCTCGCCGCTCGTGCAGCAGCTGCCCAAGCTCTGGGAGCTGTTCCACAACTTCGGCATGACGACCCTGGAGCTCAACCCGATCCGCATGCGCGTCGACAAGAAGGGCCGGCTCACGCCGGTGGCCTGCGACTTCAAGTGCGGCTTCGACCGCGACGATCCGCGCTGGCTGCGCCTGAACCTGCCGGACCAGCTCTTCGCGGCCGACTATTCGCCGTTCGAGCAGGAGATCAATCGCCTGCGCACCCACCAGGGCCAGAGCGACGTCTACGTCATCAACGACAAGGGCACCGTGCTCGCGCCGACGTTCGGCGGCGGCGCCAACTCGCTCGTCACCGAGATGCTCGGCGACGACGCGATCATCTCGTCCGACTTCGGCGGCAATCCCCCGTACGAGAAGATGAAGGAGGTGGCGCGCATCTGCTTCAAGCACTGGCTGAAGCAGGCCAACGTGCTCTTCATCATCGGCGGCAAGAGCAACAACACCGACATCTACGAGACCCTGCGCGCGATGGCCGATGCGCTGCGCGAGCACTTCTCGACCCATGGCCCGACGCCGCTCTACGTCGTCGTCGGCCGCGGCGGCCCGAACCTGGTGCGCGGCATGGGCGCGCTGCGCGACACCTGCGACGCGCTCGGCCTGCCGTACCGCCTGTTCGGCTTCGATTCCGACATGAGCGAAGTGATCCAGTACGCCAGGCAGGCCGATGCCTGGATGAAGGCGGGCGGCCGCGCGCAGGTCGCCGAGGCGCTCGGCCTCGCCGCCGCGCACGCCGCCTGAGGAGGAGACCACGACATGCCAGCATCTTTCAACAGCAAGCGCGCCGTCGGCGACTTCAAGTACCACGTCGGCATCAGCTCGCTGACCCAGATCGCGTCGCGCGACGACCGCGTCTGCGTGCTCAACATCCTCGGCGGCGAATCGAGCGACGTGACGCCGGTGAGCCATGCCTACTCGGGCGGCAACATCGTCTTCGGCACCGCGCCCGGCAAGGGCGGCCAGGTCCTGGAGACGCCGGCCGGCAACATCCCGGTCTACAACAACGTGCGCGACGGCCTGGCCGCCGGCCACCGCTTCAACTGCGGCGTCGTCTACCTGCCGCCGTCGGCGGCGCGCGACGGCGTCGCCGAGCTGATCCGCGTCAACGACGAGCTGCGCAAGGTCTTCATCATCACCGAGAAGATCTCGGTGCACGACGCGCGCGAGATCCGCGCGATGGGCCAGCAGCACGGCGTCGACATCTTCGGCGCCAACGGGCTCGGCGTGGCCGACGCGTGGAACCAGGTGCGCATCGGCGGCGCGCTCGGCGGCGACAGCCCGGGCGATGCGCTGCGGCCGGGCTCGATCGCGATCTTCTCCAACTCGGGCGGCTTCTCGACCACGATCGCGCAGTACCTGCGCATGTCGGGCTGGGGCACGACGACGGTGATCTCCAGCGGCAAGGACGTCTACATCCACTACGCCGCGCCGGAGTTCGCCTTCGCGCTCGCCAACGACGCGCGCAGCAAGGCGGCGGTGCTGTACTGCGAGCCGGGCGGCTACTACGAGCTCGACGCCAGGTTCACGAAGCCGGTGGTGGCCTGCGTGGTCGGGCGCTGGAAGAGCAAGCTGACGCGCGCGGTCGGCCATGCGGGCGCGATGGCCGGCGGCAGCGACGATGCGTCGGCCAAGGAACGCTGGTTCATGGACAAGTTCGGCGTCGACGCGGTCTACACGCCCGAGCGGCCGGTGTTCAGCGCGAAGGGCGCGGTCGTCACCAACATCGCGCACATCCCGGCCGCGCTGACCGCGGTGATGCGCGCCAATGCGACCTTGCCCGACTTCGCGCCCGAAGGCAGCCTGGCGCTCAAGCCCTGGTTCGGCTCGGACGCCGGCCTCGAGCTGCCGGAAGCGCTGCGCCCGCCGGTCGTCGAGGCGCTCGCGCCGTATGCCGCGCAGATCGCCGCGATCAACCGGCAGATCGGCGGCGTGGTGCCGCGCGAGACGATGAAGGACGCCTCCGGCGCATCGCAGATGGACGCGAAGACGCAGGTCTCGAGCCTGCACGGCACGAGCATGCTGACGGCCGCGACCCTGCCGCTCGAATCGAACGTCGCGCTCGCGCTGCTGCACGATCCGGGCGGTGAGAACGACCGCAAGCTGATCGCGCCGGCGATCGCGGCGTACGTCAACCTGCACGGCCGGCCCGAGCTCGCGGCGGCCGAAGCCTCGCGCGTCGAGGGCAATGCGCCGAGCGCAGTGCTCGCCGCGGCCGCGGCGATCGTCGGGCCGCGGCGCCAGCAGGCGGCCCGCGCGGCGCTGGTCTACATGATCGAGCGCTTCCATGCGGCCGGCCTCGGCCAGCAGTTCGGCGCGGCGCTCGACGAAAGCTTCGACGTCGGCGCGATCGATGCCGGCAACGGCATCGCGTTCACGTCCGACGTGGCCGACCCGCGCGCCGAGGCGCTGCTCGCAGGCGTCCAGGCGCGCGGCGGCCGCTCGGTGTTCCTGCGCTGGCTGCAGGGCCTGCCCGGCCACCCGACCGAGGCCGCGGTCCTCGCTGCGATCAGCGCGACGCTCGCCTGGGGACCGCTCGCGCGCAAGCGCATCTCGCGGCTGACCGCCGAGAGCTTCCCGTGGTGGCTGCAGCTCTTCGGCACGCTGATCGGCGCGTCGGCCGATGCCGAGCGGCACCAGCCCGGGCGCTTCGCCGGCATCGCCGAGGCCGACCTGCTCGGCCGCCTCAGCCTCGGCGAGATCGCGTTCGCGGCACTGCTCGGCCAGCGGCCCGAAGCGCACGATCTCTATGCCTTCGAGACGCTCGTCGGCCTCTTGCTCACGAATGGGCCCGGCGCGATCTCCGCGCAGGGCGCCAAGGGCGCGGTCGCGGCCGACGGTCCGGAGCAACCGGAGCGCGTGCAGCTCAACAAGGCGCTCGCCGGCTTCCTGACGCACACCGGTTTCGCGCACGGCGGCAACGGCTACGAGGGCATCGCGTTCCTGAAGGCGCAGTTCGACGGCAGCGGCCTCGTCGATCCGGCCGACCCGGCGCACGGCATCGACGTGCGGGCGCTGGCGGCGCGCGCCGTCGACACCTATGGCCGCTACAAGCGCGAGCGCAAGGAGGCGGGCAGCCTCGACATCGCCAAGCTGCCGGGCGTGAACCATCCGGTCTTCAAGGACAAGCCGGTCAACGTCGATCCGCGCGAGCAGTTCATCGCCAAGCTCTTCGAGGAGCGCGGCGAGCACAACGTGTTCCATGCGTTCTACCGCGCGCTGGTGCAGCAGCTGTTCGATGCCGGCGTCTCGCGCAATGTCTACTGCGTCAACGTCGATGCGGTGATCGCGGCGCTCTTGCTCAAGATGCTGTGGAAGCCGATGCGCGCCGGCGCGATCGGCGACGGCGACCTGGAACGTGCCGCCTTCACGATCTTCCTCTATCCGCGCATGCTGGGCTGCGCCGCCGAGATCGACGACCACCTGAACCGCGGCCGCAACATGGACACGCGCACGCCGGCTAGCCAATGCCGCTTCGTCGCGTGATCGGTATTTGCCCTCATCGGTGGATGTGGAAAGCCACAACTAGCCCGCACGCACCGGCCGCGCCGAGAATCGGCGCCACCGGGCCGTGCGGCCCGATCGTCCGCCATTCCCCAGCAGGAGACCCGTCATGAACACCACCCGCCGCCAACTGCTCACCACCGCCGCCGCGGCTGCCGCCGGCATCGCGCTGCCGTCGCTGGTGCGCGCGCAGTCGCCCATCGTCATCAAGTTCAGCCACGTCGTCGCGCCCGACACGCCCAAGGGCAACGGCGCGCAGAAGTTCAAGGAGCTGGCCGAGAAGAACACCGGCGGCAAGGTCAAGGTCGAGGTCTACCCGAACAGCCAGCTCTACAAGGACAAGGAGGAGATGGAGGCGCTGCAGCTCGGCTCGGTGCAGATGCTCGCGCCGTCGCTCGCCAAGTTCGGGCCGCTGGGCGTCAAGGAGTTCGAGGTCTTCGACCTGCCTTTCATCTTCAAGGACCAGGCCGCGTTCCGCGCCGTGACCGAAGGGCCGGTCGGCGCCGATCTCTTCAAGAAGCTCGAACCCAAGGGCGTCAAGGGGCTGGCCTACTGGGACAACGGCTTCCACATCATGAGCGCCAACAAGCCGCTGCACCACGTGGCCGACTTCAAGGGCCTGAAGATGCGCATCCAGTCGAGCAAGGTGCTGGACGCCGAGATGCGTGCGCTCGGCGCGATCCCGCAGGTGATGGCGTTCTCGGAGCTGTACCAGGCGCTGCAGTCGGGCGTGGTCGACGGCTGCGAAGGCGTGCCGTCGAACTTCTATACGCAGAAGACCTACGAGGTGCAGAAGCACACGACGATCTCGAACCACGGCCACCTCGCTTACGCGGTGATCGTCAACAAGAAGTTCTGGGACGGCCTGCCGGGCGACATCCGCACGCAGCTCGAAGGCGCGATGAAGGAGGCCACCGCGTTCGCCAACCAGATGGCCGAGAAAGAGAACGTCGACGACCTCGAGAAGATGCGCGCCAGCGGCAAGACGCTGATCTACACGCTGACGCCGGAAGAGCGCACCGAGTGGATGAAGGCGCTGATGCCGGTGCATGCCGAGATGGAGTCGCGCGTCGGCAAGGACACGATCGCGGCGGTCTACAAGGCGGCGGGATTCGTCAAGCCGGTCTGAGCCGGGCTCCCCTCTCCCGGCCACCGGGAGAGGCATGACAACAAAGAGGAGATGCCACGTGTTCAACCGCATCCTCGACCATCTGGAGGAGTGGCTCATCACGTTCCTGATGGGCGCCGCCACGCTGGTCATCTTCCTCGCGGTGGTGCACCGCTTCCTCTCCGGCGTGCCTTACATCCAGGACTACACGATCCGGCTCAACGTGAGCTGGGCGCAGGAGCTGTGCATCTACATGTTCGTGTGGATGGCCAAGTTCGGCGCCGCCTACGGCGTGCGGCACGGCACCCACGTGGGCGTGGACGTGCTGGTGCGGGCGCTTTCTCCGGCCAAGGCCAAGTACCTGATCGGCTTCGGTCTGCTGGCGGGCGCACTCTTCACCGGCGTCGTCGGCACGCTCGGCGCGCGCTTCGTGTGGGAGAACGGCTTCCACTACGCGTTGCTGCATACCCTGCTGGGCCAGGACGTCGGCGACGTGCCCGAAGGCCCGACCTCGCCCGACCTGGAACTGCCGACCTGGATCGCCTATTCGTGCGTGCCCCTCGGCTCCTATCTGATGTGCTTCCGCTTCCTGCAGGTCTTCTGGCACTTTGCGCGCACGGGTGAAGTGCCGCACCACGAGGCCGCTCACGTCGAGGGCATCGACGAGAACGATCCCACCGAAGTCCTCGCGCATGGGCCCACGTCGGCGGCCGCACAGGGAGACCGTCGATGAACACCGTCATCATCTTCGTGCTGCTGCTGGCGCTGATGCTGACCGGCATGCCGATCTCGATCTCGCTCGGCCTCACCGTCCTGACCTTCCTCTTCACGATGACGCAGGTGCCGATCGAGTCGGTCGCCCTGAAGCTGTTCACCGGGATCGAGAAGTTCGAGATCATGGCGATCCCGTTCTTCATCCTCGCGGGCAACTTCCTCACGCACGGCGGCGTGGCGAGGCGCATGATCAATTTCTGCACCTCGATGATCGGCCACTGGTATGGCGGCATGGGGCTGGCGGGCGTGATGGCCTGTGCCCTCTTCGCCGCGATCTCCGGCTCGTCGGTCGCGACCGTCGTCGCGGTCGGCTCGATCATGCTGCCGGCGATGGTCAAGCAGGGCTACCCGAAGCGCTTCGGCGCCGGCGTGATCACGACCTCGGGCGCGCTCGGCATCCTGTTCCCGCCGTCGATCAACCTCGTGATCTACTCGATCGCGACGACCGGCATGAGCGTGACGGGCCCGAACGGCGAGTCGGTGACGTCGGCATCGGTCGGCGCGCTCTTCCTCGCCGGCGTCGTGCCGGGGCTGACCTTGTCGGTGCTGCTCGGCGTCACGACGTGGTGGCGCGCGAAGAAGTTCGACTACCCGCGCATGCCGCGCGCGACCTGGGGCGAGCGCTGGCGCGCGTTCCGCGAGAGCATGTGGGGCCTCCTGCTGATCGTCGTCGTGATCGGCGGCATCTACAGCGGCATCTTCACGCCGACCGAGGCCGCCGCGATGGCCGCGGTCTACGCCTTCTTCATCTCGGTCTTCGTCTACAAGGACCTGAAGCTCTCGGACGTGCCGAAGTCGCTGAAGAGCGCCGCGGCGATGAGCTCGATGCTGCTCTACATCGTGACCAACGCGGTGCTGTTCAGCTTCCTGATGACGTCCGAGCAGATCCCGCAGGCGATGGCGGCGTGGATGACGAGCCAGGGCTTCGGCCTCGTCGTCTTCCTCTTGCTCGTCAACATCATCCTGCTGGCGGCCGGCAACTTCATGGACCCGGCGGCGATCGTGCTGATCATGGCGCCGATCCTGTTTCCGGTGGCCGTCAAGCTCGGCGTCGACCCGGTGCACTTCGGCATCCTGATGGCGGTCAACATGGAGGTGGGCCTGTGTCACCCGCCGGTCGGGCTGAACCTCTACGTCGCGTCGGGCATCACGAAGATGGGGATCACCGAACTGACGGTCGCGGTGACGCCGTGGCTGCTGACGATGATCGGCTTCCTGATCGTCGTGACGTTCTGGCCGACGTTGAGTCTCTGGCTGCCGCACCTGATGTACAAGTAGGCGGCCGCCGGGCTCACCCCCGTCCGATCCAGCGCGCGATCGTCGCGAACATCGCGTCCACGTCGAGCGGCTTGGCGACGTGGTCGTTCATGCCGGCGGCGATCGCGAGCTCGCGGTCGCCGGCCCGCGGCGCGAGCGCGTTCTTCAGCGGATCGTCGCGCGCAACTCGTCGAGCGGCAGGCCGTCGCCGCGCGGACCGACCACGCCGGCGAGGTCGAAGCCCCAGTCGTTCGCGGTGATCCAGCGGCGCGCCAGGTCGATGCGCCAGAGCGAGAAGCCCATCGGCCCTGCGATGAGCTGCAGTTGCGTGCGCGAGCTGCGATCGCGCTGCCTGCGCTCCGCATCGTCCGGCGCGGCCAGCCACGCGAGGTGGCCCTGCTCGACCGGCGCGGCATGCCAGGTCAGCCCCAGTGCGGCATCTGCGCCGTCGGCGCGAACTCTGCGCGTCGCCGAGGTCAGGCCTCTCCAGGCTCATACCTCGTTTGGAAATGAGTGCCGATCGGACGAGCCCTGTCCGCGCCCGGAACTACATCACGGCCCCGAGCGCCCACGGCACGAATTCGTTCTGGCCGTAGCCGTGCAGCTCGCTCTTCGTGCGCCGGCCCGAGGCCGTCGCGAGCATCAGCCGGAAGATGCGCTCGCCCATCGCGTCGACGTCGCAGGTGCCGTCGATGATCTCGCCGCAGTTGATGTCGACGTCGTCTTCCTGGCGCTGCCACAGCTCGGTGTTGGTGCCGAGCTTGAGCGACGGCGACGGCGCGCAGCCGTAGGCCGAGCCGCGCCCGGTCGTGAAGCAGATCAGGTTCGCGCCGCCGGCCACCTGGCCGGTCGCGGACACCGGGTCGTAGCCCGGCGTGTCCATGAAGACCAGGCCGTGGGCCGTTACCGGCTCGGCGTACTCGTAGACGTCGACGAGGTTGGTCGTGCCGCTCTTGGCGATCGCGCCGAGCGACTTCTCGAGGATCGTCGTCAGGCCGCCCGCCTTGTTGCCGGCCGACGGGTTGTTGTCCATCGCCGCGTCGTTGCGCTCGCAATAGCGCTCCCACCAGCGGATCCGCGCGATCAGCTTCTGCGCCACCTCGGGCGATACCGCGCGGCGCGTCAGCAGGTGCTCGCCGCCGTAGATCTCGGGCGTTTCCGACAGGATCGCCGTGCCGCCGTGCGCCACCAGCCGATCGACCGCGGCGCCGAGCGCCGGGTTCGCCGACAGGCCCGAATAGCCGTCCGAGCCGCCGCACTGCAGGCCGACCGTGATGTGGCTGGCCGGGACCTTCTGTCGCTCGACGCGGTTGGCGTCCTCGAGCAGCCATTGCACGAGCTCGGTGCCGTGCGCGACCGTCTTCGCCGTGCCGCCGGTCTCCTGGATGTTGAACGCGTGCAGCGCGGTGCCGGCCTGCAGGCCTTCCTGCTCCATCAGCCCGGCGATCTGGTTCGTCTCGCAGCCCAGGCCGACGACCAGGATCGCCGCGAAGTTCGCATGCCGCGCGTAGCCGCCGAGCGTGCGTCGCAGCACCTGCAGCGGCTCGCCGTCGCTGGCGGTCGCGCAGCCGGCGCCGTGCGTCAGCGCGATCACGCCGTCGACGTTCGGATACTTCGCGAGCGCCTCCGGATGGATGTCGCGGCGGAAGTGGTCGGCGATCGCGCGCGCGACCGTCGCCGAGCAGTTCACCGACGTCAGCACGCCGACGTAGTTGCGCGTCGCGATGCGGCCGTCGGCGCGCACGATGCCCTCGAAGGTCGCGGGCGACTCGGCATAGGACGTCGGATGCGCATCGACGCCCGGCGCATGCGCGCGCGCGAAGTCGCTGAACGCGAGGTTGTGCGTGTGCACGTGCTGGCCGGCGGCGATCGGCGTCTTCGCGATGCCGATCACCTGGTTGTAGCGGCGCACCGGCGCGCCCTGCGGTATCGCGCGGATCGCCACCTTGTGCCCCGGCGGCACCAGGCCGGTGACGCTGACGCATTCCTCCATCAGCAAGGTGCCGGGCAGCAGTTGACGCCGCGCGATCACGACGTCGTCGGCCGGATGGATGCGGATCGCGGGGCCGTTCATGGCGAACTCAGCCGTCGATCAAGGCCGGATCCCACGCATGGACGCGCTGCCGCTGCTCGCCCAGGCCTTCGATGCCGAGATGCATCTCGTCGCCCGCCTTCAGGAACACCGGCGACGGCTTCACGCCCATGCCGACGCCGGGCGGCGTGCCGGTGGCGATCAGGTCGCCCGGGTACAGGGTCGTGAAGCGGCTGATGTAGCTGACGACCTGCGCCACGCCGAAGATCATCGTCTTCGTGCTGCCGTTCTGGAACCGCTTGCCGTTCACGTCGAGCCACATCGGCAACGCCTGCGGATCGGGCACCTCGTCGGCGGTCACGAGCCACGGCCCGACCGGACCGAAGGTGTCGCAGCCCTTGCCCTTGTCCCAGGTGCCGCCGCGCTCGATCTGGTATTCGCGCTCGGACACGTCGTTGACGATGCAGTAGCCGGCGACGTGCGACAGCGCATGGTCCTCGCTGACGTAGCGTGCCTTGCTGCCGATCACGACGCCGAGCTCGACCTCCCAGTCGCCCTTCACCGAGCCTTGCGGCAGCACGACGGCGTCGTTGCAGCCGACCATGCAGGTGATGGTCTTCGTGAACAGCACCGGCTCGGGCGGCACCGGGAGGCCCGACTCGGCGGCGTGGTCGGCGTAGTTGAGGCCGACGCAGATGAACTTCTGGCAGCCGCTCCACGGCAGCGCGATGCGGCCCGGGTTGGCGACCAGCGGCAGCTCCTTCGCGTCGAGTTCGCGCAGCCGCTGCAGGCTGTGCGGCGACAGCGTGTGGGCGGTGATGTCGGGCAGCACGTCCGACAGGTCGCGCACCTTGCCGGCGGCATCGATCAGGCCGGGCTTTTCCGCGCCCTTGGCGCCGTATCGCATGAGTTTCATGAGGTCTCCTGGTGGTGACTGGAGGGAACGGCCGCGGTCAGTTCGACCAGCCGCCGTCGATGATTTGCGCGGTGCCCGTCGTGAAGGCGGATTCGTCCGATGCGAGATAGACCGCGAGCGCCGCGATCTCCTCGGTGCGGCCGAGCCGGCCCATCGGCTGGCGCGCGACGAAAGCGGCCTCGACCTGGGCCAGGGTCTGGCCGCTGGCCGCGGCCTGCGCGTCGATGCGGTCGCGCAGCGAGGGCGACTCGACCGTGCCGGGGCAGATCGCGTTGCAGCGGATGCCGCGCGTGATGAAGTCGGCCGCGACGCTCTTCGTCAGGCCGAGCACCGCGGCCTTCGTCGTGCCGTAGACGAAGCGGTTCGGCGCGGCCTTGATGCTCGATGCGACCGACGCGACGTTGATGATCGACCCGCCGCCGCCTGCCAGCATGCCGGGCAGCGCGGCGCGTATCGTCAGGTACATCGATCGCACGTTGAGGTTGAACGAGAAGTCCCACGCCTTCTCGTCGCAGTCGAGCACGCTGCCGTGATGGACGAAGCCGGCGCCGTTGAACAGCACCTGCAGCGGGCCGGCGGCGTCGAACGCGGCGCGGACCGCGGTGGCGTCGGTGACGTCGAGGCGCCGCGTCTCGAGGCCCGGCGTGCCGGCCAGTTCGGCGAGCGCTGCTTCGTTGATGTCGGCCGCGATCACGCGCGCACCTTCGCGTGCGAACGCGAGCGCGGCGGCGCGGCCGATGCCTTGGGCGGCGGCGGTGACCAGGGCGGTCTTGCCGGCCAGTCTTGCGGTCATCAAGTGTCTCCTTCGGTCGTGGTGAGATCTAGGCGGCGGCTTCGGCCGGCCATTGCGCGGTCAGCCGCTCGTGCACCGCGGCCAGGTGGTCGGCCATCGCGCGCCGTGCCGCATCGGGCGTGCGGCTCGCAATCGCGGCGACGACGGCACGGTGCTCGGCGATCGTGGCCTGCCAGCTGCGGTCGTTCTGGAAATGGCTGTCGAGCTGGCGCGACAGCGGATTCTGCCGCTCGTCGAACAGCTCGCCGACGAGCCGGATCAGCACCGAGTTGTCCGAGGCCTCGGCAATGCGCACATGGAACAGCTTGTCGCCGGCCATCGGCGCGATGCCGGCGTCGAACTCGCGCTGCATCGCGTCGACCGCGGCGTTCAGGCCGGCGATCTGCGCGTCGTTCATGTGTTCCGCGGCGTAGGCCGCCAGCTCGCGCTCGATCAACTGACGTGCATGCAGCGTGTCGAGCGGGCTCTCGGCGAGCACCGGCTTCGCTGCCGCCGCCGCGTCGGGCCGGCGCACGTAGATGCCCGAGCCCATGCGCACCTCGACGCGCCCCTCGACCTCGAGCGCGATCAGCGCTTCGCGCACCGACGGCCGCGACACGCCGAGCTGCAGCGCCAGATCGCGCTCCGGCGGCAGACGCGCGCCGATCGCATACTCGCCCCCGTCGATCAGCCCGCGGAGCTGGTCGGCGATCTGGCGGTAGAGGCGACGGGACTCGACGACCTGCAGCGGCATCTGGACGCGTAGTCGTTGCTTGGTAAAGTGGCCTGACCAATTCGGTAAAGAATAATGGACCGGGCAACGTACGGTCAACATCGACGTCTCGATAACGGGCCGGACGGCACCGTGTCGGTGTCGTGCGCCCGCGTGCGATCCGATGCCGATCCCCCTCATGCGCTCGCAGCTCCTCCTTCATGGACTCACCTGAACCTGGCCCCCCGTCAGCGGCGGCCGCGCCGGCGCGCCGCGCGCGCTGGATCGGCAGCGTCATCGCGGTCCTCGCGCTCGTCGCGCTCGGCTGGCTGGCCTGGCATCTGACGCATCGCCCGCCGGAGCGGGCGGGCGGCAACTATCCGGCCGGCGCGCCGGCCGGCGGTCCGCGCGGGCCGGGCGGTCCCGGCGGCGGCCCGCGCGGCGCGCCGCCGAGCACGGTCGGCGTGGCGACCGCCCACCAGGCCGACATCCCGGTCATCCTCGAAGCGCTGGGCACCGTGACGCCGGTTGCGACGGTGACGGTGCAGCCGCAGGTCTCGGGCATCCTGACGCAGGTGCTGTTCAAGGAAGGACAGCTCGTGAAGAAGGGCGACGTGCTCGCGACGATCGACCCGCGGCCGTTCCAGATGGCGCTCGACCAGGCGCGCGGCGCGCGCCTGCGCGACGAGGCGCAGCTCGAGGCCGCCAAGGTCACGCTCGAGCGCTACCGCACGCTGCTGTCGCAGGACTCGGTGGCGCGCCAGGACTTCGACACCCAGGCCGCGCTCGTCAAGCAGCTCGAAGGCACGGTGACGATAGACCGCGCCAACGAAGCCACCGCGCAGCTCAACCTCGGCTACACGCGCATCGTCGCGCCGGTGCCCGGGCGCGTCGGCCTGCGGCCGGTCGACGGCGGCAACTACGTGACGCCCGGCATCACCAACGGCATCGCGCTGATCACGCAGATCATGCCGATCGACGTCGAGTTCGCGCTGCCGCAGGATCGCGTTCCGGACATCCAGTCGCGCCAGGCGCAAGGCGCCGACCTGCAGGTGACCGCCTACGACCGTTCGCGCACCAAGCGGCTCGCGGCCGGCAGCTTCTCGACGCTGGACAACACGATCGACCTCCAGACCGGCACCGTGAAGGCGAAGGCGCATTTCGCGAATGCCGAAGGGCTGCTGTTCCCGAACCAGTTCGTCAACGCGCGTCTCTTGCTGCGCACGATCGCCGGCGCCGTCGTCGTGCCGGTGACCGCGCTGCGGCACGGCCCGAACGGCGACTTCGTCTATGTCGTCAACGCGGACCACACGGTGTCGCTGCGCAACGTGACGCGCGGCGAGGCGACGGTCGACAACGTCATCGTCGCGAGCGGCCTGGAGCTCGGCGAGGAGGTCGTGACCGAAGGCGGCGATCGGCTGAAGGACGGCGCCCGGGTCCAGCTCGCGGCCGACCGGCCGGCGCGCGGGGCGTCGGGAGCGGCCTCCGGCGCGGCGTCCGGCGGCCGTGGCGGGCGCCATCGCGCATCGGACGCTGCCAGCGCGGCATCGCGGTGATCCGCTCGACGACGTTGCGACGCGCAGGCGCCGAGGCCGCCCCGTTCATCCGATGAGCCCGTCGCGTCCCTTCATCCAGCGCCCGGTGGCGACCTCGCTGCTGATGCTGGCGATCGTGCTGGCCGGCCTGGTCGGCTTCAAGTTCCTGCCGCTGTCGGCGCTGCCGCAGGTCGACTACCCGACGATCCAGGTGCAGACGCTCTATCCCGGCGGCAGCCCGGACGTGATGAGCAACACCGTCACGGCGCCGCTGGAGCGCCAGTTCGGCCAGATGGCCGGGCTCGACCGCATGGCGTCGACGAGCGCGGCCGGCGTCTCCATCATCACCTTGCAGTTCACGCTCGGCATCTCGCTCGACGTCGCCGAGCAGGAGGTGCAGGCGGCGATCAACGCCGGCGGCTCGCTGCTGCCGGCCGACCTGCCGGCGCCGCCGGTCTATGCGAAGGTCAACCCGGCCGATGCGCCGGTGCTGACGCTCGCGATCACGTCCGACTCGCTGCCGCTGACCGACGTGCAGAACCTCGTCAACACGCGGCTCGCGCAGAAGATCAGCCAGGTCACCGGCGTCGGACTGGTATCGCTGTCGGGCGGGCAGCGTCCTGCGGTGCGCATCCAGGCCGACACCCAGTCGCTCGCGTCGTACGGCATCGGCCTCGACACCTTGCGGACCGCGATCTCGTCGGCCAATGCGAACGCCGCGAAGGGCAGCTTCGACGGGCCGAAGCGCTCCTACACCATCAACAGCAACGACCAGCTCGTCACGGTCGACGACTACGAGAACCTGATCGTCGCCTACAAGAACGGCGCGCCGGTGCGCATGGTCGATGTCGCGCGCGTCGTCAACAGCGCCGAGAACAACCAGCTCGGCGCCTGGTCGGGTGCCGATTGCGCGGCTCCGGCCGCGTCGGGCGCCGATGCCGGTTCGCCGTTGCCGCCCGACCAGCAATGCTTCGGCAACCCGGCCCGCCAGTTGAAGCCGGCGATCATCATGAACGTGCAGCGCCAGCCGGGCGCCAACGTCATCGCGACCGTCGACGCGATCAAGAAGCAGCTGCCGGCCCTGCAGGCCGGCATGCCGGCGTCGGTCAAGATCGACGTGCTGGCCGACCGCACCAACGGCATCCGGGCGTCGGTCGAGCACGTCGAGTTCGAGCTGGTGCTGGCGGTCGTGCTGGTCGTGCTGGTGATCTTCGCGTTCCTCGGCAGCCTGCGCGCGACCGTGATCGCGTCGATCGCGGTGCCGATCTCGCTGATCGGCACCTTCGGGCTGATGTACCTGCTCGGCTACAGCCTCAACAACCTGAGCCTGATGGCGCTGACGATCGCGACCGGCTTCGTCGTCGACGACGCGATCGTGATGATCGAGAACATCTCGCGCTACATCGAGAAGGGCGAGCCGCCGCTGAAGGCCGCGCTGACCGGCGCGACGCAGATCGGCTTCACGATCATCTCGCTGACGGTGTCGCTGATTGCGGTGCTGATCCCGCTGCTGTTCATGAGCGACGTGGTCGGCCGGCTGTTCCGCGAGTTCGCGGTGACCCTGGCGCTGACGATCCTGATCTCGGCGGTGGTCTCGCTGACGCTCGTGCCGATGATGTCGGCCAGGTGGCTGAAGGCGGACCACGACAAGGCCGAGGCGAAGCAGGCCCGCCGCGGCGGCGGCAAGACCCGCGCGCAGCAGTTCTTCGCCGGCGTGATGGCGCGCTACGACCGCTCGCTCACCTGGGTCATCGACCACCAGGCGATCACCTTGCTGGTCGCGCTGGCGACCTTCGTGCTGACGGTCGTCCTCTACATCGCGATCGAGAAGGGCCTCTTCCCGACGCAGGACACCGGCCAGCTGCAGGCGCGCATCCAGGCGGCGCAGGACGTGTCGTACGAGCGCATGGCGCAGCTGCAGCTCGATGCCGCCCGGGCGATCCTGGCCGATCCCGACGTGCAGAACCTGAGCTCCTTCGTCGGCGTCGACGCGGCCAACAACACGATGCTGCACACCGGCAGCATGCTGATCAACCTGAAGCCGGGCCACACGAACCAGCAGACGCTGATGGACCGCCTGCGCCAGCGCGTCGCGGCGGTTCCGGGCGTGACGCTCTACCTGCAGCCGACGCAGGACCTGACGATCGACTCGGAAACCGGCCCGACCCAGTACCGCGTGTCGCTCGAAGGCGTCGACAGCGCGACCATCACGCAGTGGATGGGCAAGCTGATCGACCGGCTGCACGACGTGAAGGAAGTGCGCAACGTCAGCAGCGATGCCGGCGCACAGGGTCTCGCGGCCTACATCAACGTCAACCGCGATACCGCGTCGCGACTGTCGATCACCGCGAGCTCGGTGGACGACGCGCTCTACAGCGCATTCGGCCAGCGCATCGTCTCGACGATCTTCACCGAGACCAACCAGTACCGCGTGATCCTCGAGGCGCAGCCGGGCCTGGCCGCCACCGCCGACGGGCTCGGCAAGCTCAACCTGATCGCCGGCAACGGTTCGCCGACGCCGCTCTCGGCCTTCGCGGCGATCACCGAGCAGCAGGCGCCGCTGCAGATCACCCACGTCGCGCAGTACCCGGCAAGCACGCTGAACTTCGACACCGCGCCCGGCGTATCGCTCGGCAATGCGGTCGATGCGATCCGCCGGGCCGCCAAGGACATCGCCCTGCCGGCCAGCGTCACGATGACCTTCCTCGGCGCGTCGGGCGCCTACGAGAAGTCGCTGTCGAACCAGCTCTGGCTGATCCTCGCCGCGGTGATCTGCGTCTACATCGTGCTCGGCGTGCTGTACGAGAGCTACGTGCATCCGCTGACGATCCTGTCGACCCTGCCGTCGGCCGGCGTCGGCGCGCTGCTCGCGCTGATGATCACCGGCAACGACCTCGGCGTGATCGGCATCATCGGCATCATCCTCTTGATCGGCATCGTCAAGAAGAACGCGATCATGATGATCGACTTCGCGATCGATGCCGAGCGCGAGGAAGGCAAGAGCCCGCGCGAGGCGATCCACCAGGCCGCGCTGCTGCGCCTGCGGCCGATCCTGATGACGACCCTGGCGGCGCTGTTCGCGGCGGTCCCGCTGATGCTCAGCTTCGGCGAAGGTGCCGAGCTGCGCCGGCCGCTCGGCCTCGCGATCTTCGGCGGGCTGATCGTGAGCCAGCTGCTGACGCTCTTCACGACGCCGGTGATCTACCTGATGTTCGACCGCCTGGGCGGCGGCACGACGCGCCGCCGGCCGGGGGATGACGCCGAAGCCCATGGCGAGCAGTTGCTGCTCGAGGGTCCGCCCGACCGGCCGCGGCTCGAAGGCCCGGCGCCGGAGGGCCGCGCGTGAACCTGTCGCGCCCCTTCGTGCGCCGGCCGATCGGCACGGTGCTGCTGACGGTCGGCGTCGCGCTCGCGGGCGTGGCGGGCTTCTTCGCGCTGCCGGTGTCGCCGCTGCCGCAGGTCGACTATCCGGTGATCTTCGTCAGCGCCGCGATCCCCGGCGCGAGCCCGGACACGATGGCCACCAGCGTCGCGACGCCGCTCGAGCGCCATCTCGGCACGATCGCGGGCGTCAACGAAATGACCTCGACGAGCTCGGTCGGCTCGACGCGAGTCGTCCTGCAGTTCGACCTGAACCGCGACATCGACGGCGCCGCGCGCGAGGTGCAGGCGGCCATCAACGCGAGCCGCGTCGACCTGCCGGCCACGTTGCGCAGCAACCCGACCTACCGCAAGGCCAATCCGGCCGCCTCGCCGGTGATCATCCTCGCGCTCACGTCCAAGACCAAGACGCCGGGGCAGATCTACGACGAGGTCTCCAACCTCATCAGCCAGCGGCTGTCGCAGGTCGATGGCGTCGGCGACGTCGAGATCGGCGGCGGCTCGCTGCCGGCGGTGCGCGTCGAGCTGCTGCCGTTCGCGCTGAACCGCTACGGCATCTCGACCGAGGACGTGCGCGCGGCGATCCAGGCCTCCAACGCCAACCGGCCCAAGGGCACCGTGCAGGGCGCGGGCCGGCGCCTGCAGATCTACACCCAGACGCCGGGCCTGCGGGCGAGCGACTACGCGCCGATGGTGATCGCCTGGCGCAACGGTGCCGCGGTGCGCCTGCGCGACGTGGCGCAGGTGCAGGATGGCGTCGAGGATGTCCACACGCTCGGGCTCTTCAACGGCGAGCCGGCGGTCATCGTGCTGGTGACGCGCCAGCCGTCGGCCAACGTGATCCAGACCGTCGATTCGGTGCGCGCGCTGCTGCCCGAACTGCAGGCCGACCTGCCCGCCGACGTGACCTTGCAGGTCGCCTCCGACAGCACCAATTCGATCCGCTCGTCGCTGCACGAGGTCGAGATCACGCTCGTCATCGCGGTGGTCCTGGTCGTGATCGTCGTGAGCCTCTTCCTGCGGTCGCTGCGCGCCACCATGATCCCGGCGGTCGCGACGGGCGTGGCGCTGCTCGGCACCTTCGGCGTGATGTACCTGCTCGGGTTCTCGCTGAACAACCTGTCGCTGATGGCGTTGACGGTCGCGACCGGCTTCGTCGTCGACGATGCGATCGTCGTGCTGGAGAACACCAGCCGCCACATCGAGGCCGGCATGACGCGCATGCAGGCCGCGCTGATCGGCGCGCGCGAGGTCGGCTTCACGGTGCTGTCGATCAGCATCTCGCTGGTCGCGGTCTTCATTCCGCTGCTGTTCATGGGCGGCCAGCCCGGCCGGCTGTTCCGCGAGTTCGCGGTGACCTTGTCGGCGGCGGTGCTGATCTCGCTGGTGATCTCGCTGACGACGACGCCGATGATGTGCGCCTGGCTGCTCGAGCCCGGCGGCCGCGACGAGAAGCCGCCGGGCCGCATCGCCCGCGCCGCCGAGCGCAGCTACGACTGGGTGCTGAAGCGCTACGAGGCGAGCCTCGACTGGGCGCTCGCCAGCAAGGGCCTGGTGATGCTGATCCTGCTCTGCGTGGTCGCGCTCAACGTCTACCTGTTCTCGGCCGCGCCCAAGGGCTTCTTCCCGCAGCAGGACAGCGGTCAGATCGTCGGCGGCATGCGCGCCGACCAGAGCATCTCGACCAAGGCGATGGGCGACAAGCTGCGCCAGGTGGTCGCGATCGTGCACAAGGATCCGGCGGTCGATACCGTGGTCGGCTTCACCGGCGGCAGCCGCGCCGGCGGCGGCTTCATGTTCGTGAACCTCAAGCCGCAGAACCAGCGCACCGACAGCGGCAGCGCGGTGATCGCGCGCCTGCGGCCGCAGCTCGCGCAGGTGACGGGGCTGTCGCTGTTCCTGAACACCGTGCAGGACGTGCGCTCCGGCGGCCGCCAGAGCAACTCGACCTACCAGTACACGTTGAAGAGCGACAACATCGCCGACCTCAGGAATTGGGCGAACAAGCTCGCCGACGAGATGAAGGCGCAGCCCGAGCTGACCGACGTCGATACCGACCAGCAGGAGAACGGCGTCGAGACCATGGTCAAGGTCGACGGCGACAGCGCGCACCGGCTCGGCCTGACGGCGAGCTCGATCGACGCGGCGCTGTACGACGCGTTCGGCCAGCGCCAGGTCGCGACGATCTATTCCGAGCTCAACCAGTACCACGTCGTGATGGAGTGGGCGCCCGGCTACACGCTGAGCCCGAACTCGCTCGGCGACGTGTACGTCGCGGCCACGCACACGGCGGAGAGCGGCGGTCAGCTGGTCGCGACCGAGACCACGTCGGCGGCGGCCGGCACGGCGGCGGCGGCCGCGGCCGCGGTCTCCGCGAACCCGGGCCTGAAGAACGCCTCCACCGGCAACGTGCTGTCCAACACGGCGACCAGCCTGGTGCCGCTCGCGACCGTCGCGCATTTCGTCGAGGAGTCGACCGCGACGTCGGTGAACCACCAGGACGGAGAGCTCGCGACGACGATCTCGTTCAACCTCGCCGATCGCGTCACGCTCGACCAGGCGCACGATGCGATCAGGAAGGCCGAGGCCGACATCGGCATGCCGACCACGGTGCGCGGCGAGTACGCCGGCTCGGCGCTCGCCGCGCAACAGTCGAACAGCCAGCAGGCGCTGCTGATCGTCGCCGCGCTCGTCGTGATCTACATCGTGCTCGGCATCCTCTACGAGAGCCTGGTGCATCCGGTCACGGTGCTGTCGACCTTGCCGTCGGCCGGCGTCGGCGCGGTGCTCGCGCTGCTGATGTTCCGGATGGAGTTCTCGATCATCGCGTTGATCGGCGTGTTCCTGCTGATCGGCATCGTCAAGAAGAACGCGATCCTGATCATCGACTTCGCGCTCGAGGCCGAGCGCTCGCGCGGCCTGTCGTCGCTCGAGGCGGTGCGCGAGGCCTGCCTGCTGCGCTTCCGCCC
>JAFEEF010000077.1 GCA_018241265.1 Pseudomonadota bacterium
GCCGCGTGCGGCGAGCGCCCTCTCAGGGATGGTTGACCGGCCGGCTCTGCGGCCAGCCGTGGGTCGCTTCACAGCGGATGGCTCGCCAGCATCTCGGCGAAGCTGGCGTTCGGCGGCAGGCTGGGCGGCGCCGGGGTGCCGAACTGCGGCGGCACCTCGTCGGGGTGCAGGCGCTGCTCTCGCACCGCCGCGTCGTATGCCCGCTTGCGCTCGTACCAGGCGAGTTCGTACCGGGCGATCGAGTCCCACGAAGCCGGCGCCGAGCGCTCGACCTCGTAGGCGAACTCGACCGCCTCGTTGTTGGCGTCGTCGTACCGGATCGAGACCTCGCGGTAATTGCCGAAGTCGTGCGGATGGGTGCGGCCGACGTAGGCCACCGGCAGGCCCTCCGGGACCGGGAACAGCCGATAGAGCATGCGACGGAAGACCTCGCACTCGCGCAACGAGGCCTCGGTGTAGTCGGGACTGCCCACCTGGGCGCAGTTCTCCTCGCCCGGGACCGGGCCGATTTCGATGAATTGCATGAAGATGCTCCGAAGACGGCGCGCCATTGCGGCGCGCCGCGTGAAGTGGATGGGGTGCCGGCCGGGACGCCCGCACCGTCAGTCGAGGGCGAGCGCCGCGCGGGCCTCGTCATCGGTGAGGAAGATGTCGCGCTCGCAGTCGTAGTACGCGTGCTCGCCCTGGGTGGTGTTCCACATGTAGAGCAACGTCCGACCGGTGCGCGTTCTCGTCGGCCGCTCGGTGCCGCCGCAGGCGGGAACCCAGTGGTCGCCCACGCTGTCGGTGAGTTCGGTCACAGCAGTCCACGCTCCGCCATTGAGGTCAGAGAACTGCCGTTGGCCGCGACGATGATGTGGTCGATGACCCGCACGTCGATCAGCGACAGCGCCTGGCGCAGCGCGCTCGTGAGCGCCTCGTCGGCCCGGCTCGGCTCCGTCTGCGACGAAGGATGCACGTGGCTCAGGCACACGGCCGCGGCGTTGAAGTGCAGCGCGCGCTTGACCACTTCCCGCGGATAGACCGAGGTCTGCGTCAGCGTGCCGGCGAACAGTTCTTCGACTTCGATGACGCGATGGCTCGCGTCGAGGAAGACCACGACGAAGGTCTCGCGCTCCGCGCCGGCGAAGTACACCCGCAGGAAGTCCTTCATGACCGTGGGCGAGTCGATCAGCGAGCGACCCCTGATCGCCTCGGCTGCGATGCGCGTGAGCAGTTCGTGAGCCGCGGCGAGCACGTGCCTCAGTCGCCCGTCGCGCGCGGTGGCGGGCACCTGGAGGTAGGCCACGACGGCGTTGTCGGAGCAGACGAGCGGCTGTGCCGCTTCGCTGGACGGATTCAGCAGGATCGCTTCGAGTTGATCGCGATCCAGGAGGGTGAGATTCATGGTGTGGACCTCTTGATGGAAGAGGGAACACCGGCCCCCCCGAGGGACAGTGATCCCTCGGGGGTTGAATGCGGCCTGGGCCGCGTGCGTGGTCAGACTTCGCGAAGGCGGGCGCCCGTGCCGAAGTCGATGCCGCTGATGCGGTAGTGGGTGTGGTTGTCCAGCGCGCGCACCGTGAGCGAGTGCGGGGACGCAATCGAGACCACCTCGCAGGTTCCGAGGCGGCGCGTGGCCACCAGGTCACCGTGACCCAAGGCGCCTTGGCGCTTGAGCCGGACGAGGCGAATCACACCGTGAGGGATCCAGGGAGCCTCCGCAGGGAGGGCCTGAGTGGATGACATGGTGCGCTCCGTTGGATGAGGGCACCAGCCAACGGGCTGTTGCCCGGTTGGGGTGGATGGCACTGCCCGAAGGCAGCGCAGGGATTCTTGTGCGGGTCACGACCGCAAACGCCATCGCTTGCGCGATGGGCACCTCCTCGCGATGAGGACCGACCGATGGCCGGACAAGGTGCGAACAGTATGGCCATCGTGCGAGCGGCCTGCAACGGTTCAATTTCAGCGGCGCAGGTTCATCTGGCAGCTTTCGACCTTGAAGTGCGGGCCGCGCGCGAAAGCATGCCTGCATTCGGACCGACTCGACCCGCCGCGAACGGCATCGAAGACGGATCGAAGGGGGCCGAGGTAGAGCGACCGACAGGCGGCCGGGCTCGACACGGCATCCGACGCGGCGAGGTCGCGGCCGGCGCCCGACCGCGTAGGCGCAGGCGCAAGCCGGTCGAGCGCAGAGCCTGGGGCGCAACCCTTGAGCGACGCCGAGGCCGCGGGAACATGGCTTCACGCTTCGAAGGAAGCGCACTCAGACAGAAGGAGTCCCAATGAACGACGCAACGACGCTGGACCGGCCGGTGCAGCCCACCCTTCAGGTGCGGCAGATCGTGCCGGGCCAGAACTACCGGGAGCACTACGACGCGAAGGCCCTTGCCGACCTGCGCGAGCAGGTGAAGGCGGCCGGTGGCATCAAGAGCCCGATCATGGTGCGACCGCATCCCAGCCGGGACGGGGTGTGGGAGATCGTCTACGGCCATCGCCGCTGGATGGTCGCCGGTGAGCAGTACGGCGACACCTACGACATGCCGGTCACCATCGAGGACCTGAGCGATGCCGAGGCGCGGGCGCTCGGCATCATCGAGAACAAGGGGCGCGACAACCCGAGCGCCATCGAGGAAGCCAAGGGCGCCGCCGATCTGCTGCGGTTCAACGCCGGCGACAAGGAGAAGACCGCCAACCAGCTCGGCTGGAAGCCGCGCGAACTGGACAACCGGCTGCTGCTGCTGAACTGCGCGCCGGAGGTCCAGAAGGCCGTCATCGAGCGTCACCCGCACATCAGCATCGGACACGCGGAACTGCTGGCCGGCCTGCCGCAGGACCGCCAGGTGAAGGTGCTGGCCGGCATCCTGCAGCACAAGGTGCCGGTCGAGGTGTTGAAGAAGCAACTCGGCCAGTACGCCAAACGGCTGTCCGAGGCCATCTTCGACACGGCGCAGTGCCTGGGCTGTCCGCACAACTCGGCGCAGCAGGCCGCCCTGTTCGACGCCTCCATCGGTGAGGGCTACTGCCAGCACCCGACCCACTACGACGAACTCACGATGGCGGCGCTGCAGGCGCGAGCCGAGCCGCTGCGCGAACGCTTCCAGGTGATCCGGTTCATCAAGCCGGAAGATGGCTTCGTACCCCTCGCAGTGGCGGCGGATGGCCCCCTGGGCGTGGGCGCAGAGCAGATGGAGGCCTGCAAGGGCTGCGCGAACTTCGGGTGCAGCGTGTCGGCCATCCCGGGCCACTACGGCGAGGTCGCCGAGTCGCTGTGCTTCGATGCTGCGTGCAACAGCACCAAGGTGGCCGCCCGGCGGAAGGCCGAGCGGGCAGCGAGCAAGCCGGCCGCGCCGGCGAGGGACGCGGCCGGGGCTGGCGACAGCAAGGCCAAGGGCGCCACGCCGGAGGGCTCGGTCGCCGAGAGTGCCAAGCCGCGCAACACGGTGCCGGGCAAGGTCGTGGCGCACCGCATCGAGTTCTGGCGCAAGACGGTGGCGAACCAGCTGATGGTGCAGGGCGAGCGCAACCACCGCGCACTGACGGCACTGGTGCTGGCGCGTGAAACGCGAGCCATCCATTCGGATCGGTACGCAGACGTGGCGGTGAAGCTGGCCGGCATCAAGAAGCCGAACCTGGGTGACGCTCCCCTGCGCAAGATGCTGGAGCAGGCCGACGCGGTGGACGCAGGCGCGCTGGAGGCGCTTGTCAAGGCGGTCACGGCGTCAGCCGCTTACGGCATCGACACCGAAGGCCTCGAGGCGCTGCTGAACTACCTCGAAGTCGACGAGGCGCGGCACTTCACGCTCAACGAGGCTTATCTGGCACTGCTGACGGTGAGCGAACTGGAGTCGCTTGCGGAAGAAGTCGGCCTGAAGAAGGCGATGGGCGAGCGCTACGCGAAGGCCAAGGCCGGCAAGCGAAGCGAGTTCATCCAGGCGCTGCTGGCGGTCGAGGGCTTCACCTACAAGGGCGCGGTGCCCAAGGCGATGCGCTACCCACGGCGCAAGTTCAAACACGCCGAGCGCGCGGAGCCGGCCCGCGAGTCGAACGCGGCTGCCGATGCGCCCGCGGAACGCCGAGAAGAGGCAGAGCCCGCGCACGCGGCGTGAGCCTCGACAAACGAGGGGTGACCCATAGGATCAATTCGAGGGTCATCCCTCTCGAAAAAGGAGATTCAAGCGATGTTCAAGGAACTCTTTCCGCTGGCAGCACAGGGCGCGTTCAGCCTGCTGCTGTCGGCCGACGAGGCCAGCGGCCTCATGACCGTGGTGGTGGTGCCGAAGCACTCGGAGGGCGGCAGGGACGTCCCCGCGCTGGCGATGCCGCTCAAGCTCACGGCTGTCCCCGACGAACTGGATGCCGGCTTCGTGCAGGCCGTGCTCAGCTACGCGACCCATCGCGCCAGCCTGGACGAGCAGGTGGCCGCGACCAACGAAGTGATCGAAGCGGCGAAGGCTGCGGCGGTGAAGAAGGGCGCCGATGCCGTGACGAAGGCCGGCACCAAGCCCGCGCAGCGGGTCGCAGCACCTAGGGCAGCGGCCGGCGACGACGACGCAGACGACGAGCATGGTGGAGACGACGCCGACGATGCGCCCGCAACGCCACCCGCTGTCGTGCCGGCCGCGACTTCCGCTGCAGGACCGGGCGTGCCTGATCTCTTCGGTGCGTGAAGGGAGGCAACCATG
>JAFEEF010000078.1 GCA_018241265.1 Pseudomonadota bacterium
GAACAGGCGCTGGAACAGGGCCTGCACGCCGGCCTCGGTCCGTGGTTCGCCGGGGCGCATCATGCGGTAGATCGCGACGCGCGCGGACAGCTGATCGGCGGTCTCGTCCGACGCCAAGGTCTGCGAGATGTAGGCGCCTTCGTCGAGCTCGTTGGTGTAGATCGCCGGGATCTCCTTGACGCCGGCGGCGCGCAGCTTCTTCAGCAGCGAGTCGGTGAGCTCATCGTTGGCCTTGCCGATGATCTCGCCGGTGTCGGCGTCGACGACGTTGCGCGCCAGCACGCGGCCGACCAGGAAGTCTTCCGGCACGCTGATGAACTTGGTGTCGGACTGCTCGAGCGCGCGCACGTGGCGCGCGGTGATGCGCTTGTCCTTCTCGACCACGACTTCACCGTTCTTGTCGGTGATGTCGAAGCGCGCGATCTCGCCGCGCAGACGGTCGGCGACGAATTCGAGCTGCGCGCCCGTGTCCATCAGGCGGAAGTTGTCGAAGACGAAGAAGTGGGCGAGGATCTGCTCGGGGTTCAGGCCGATCGCCTTGAGCAGGATCGTCACCGGCATCTTGCGGCGGCGGTCGACGCGGAAGTAGAGGATGTCCTTCGGATCGAACTCGAAGTCGAGCCACGAGCCGCGGTAAGGAATGATGCGGGCCGAGAACAGCAGCTTGCCCGACGAATGGGTCTTGCCCTTGTCGTGCTCGAAGAACACGCCCGGCGAGCGGTGCAGCTGCGAGACGATGACGCGTTCGGTGCCGTTGACGATGAAGGAGCCGTAGTCGGTCATGAGCGGCACTTCGCCCATGTAGACCTCTTGCTCCTTGATTTCCTTGACCGTCTTGGCCTGCGGGCTCTCACGGTCGTAGATGATCATCTGCAGCTTCGCGCGCACCGCGGCTGCATAGGTCAGGCCGCGCTGCTGGCATTCGCGCGTGTCGAATGCCGGCTTGGCCATGTTGAACTCGATGAATTTCATCTCCACGAAACCGTTGTGCGACACAATCGGGAACGCGGAGAGAAAGGCGGCCTGAAGGCCTTCGGGCTTGCGCTTCTGGGGCGGTACGTCCTTCTGCAGAAAGGCGACGTACGATTCCTTCTGCATGGTCAGAAGGTAAGGTACGTTGAGAACACTTTCGCGCTTGCCGAAGCTCTTGCGGATCCGCTTGCGCTCGGTGTAGCTGTAGGGGGTCGTTTGCTGCGCCATACACACTCCGTGCTGGAGAGCCTGCAGATTCCGACGCACGCGCCGATACCGCATCGACCGTGACGCGCCGTACGCGGTACGGCCATCCCGGGATGCGGTTCGGGCTAGCGTTCAAGAATCCGTCATGCCTTCCACGGGAACTCGGCCGGGCCTAGGCTTCGTTCCCACTGACGACTGTCTTTCGGGCCTTGCGCCCGAAGCTTGGTGGCAGGCCACTACCTGCCGCTGGCGGACAACCCCGGCATTGCACCGGAGTCCGACCAAACCCCTCTCTGCAGTCGGATCAGAGAGTCTCGAGATCACTTGAAAGAACCCTCGATTGTCGAGGAAAAGCTCTTTCAGGTGCTCTCGAAGGGGCTTCTTGCCCCTTCCGGCTTCTCGCACCGCTCGGAAGCGCGAAGGGCTGGGGGCCGAAAAGGCGCCCCAGCCCCGCTGCCGCGAGCGTCTTACTTGAGCTCGGCCTTCGCGCCGGCGTCTTCCAGCTTCTTCTTGGCAGCCTCGGCGTCGGCCTTGGCAATGCCTTCCTTGACGGGCTTCGGCGCGCCGTCGACGAGGTCCTTGGCTTCCTTGAGGCCGAGACCGGTCAGCTCGCGCACCGCCTTGATGACGGACACCTTGTTGGCGCCTGCCTCGAGCAGCACGACGTTGAATTCGGTCTGCTCTTCGGCCGCCGGCGCAGCCGCGCCGCCGCCGCCACCGCCTGCCGGCGCAGCCATCGCAGCGGCGGACACGCCGAACTTCTCTTCGATCGCCTTGACCAGGTCGTTGAGTTCCATCACCGACATGCTGTCGAGGGCGGTCAGGAATGCGTCTTTGTCGAATGCCATTTGGATTTCCAGTTCGGGATAGGGTTACTGAATGTGATCGTTCAAGGTGCCGTTCAGGCGGCGGCCGGTGCCGCTTCGGCGGGCGCCTCGGCGCCGCCGCCGCGCTTCTCGGCCAGCGCCGCCAGCACGCGCGCCATGCGCGAGACCGGCGACTGCATCAGGCCGAGCAGTTGTGCCAGCAGCACTTCCTTGCTCGGGATCGATGCCAGCGCCTTCACGCCGTCGGCGCTCAGCGCCTTGCCGGCGTAGGCGCCGCCCTTGACGATCAGCTTGTCGTTGCCCTTGGCAAAGTCGGTGATGACCTTGGCCGCGGCGACAGCGTCGGTGGAAAAGCCGTAGATCAGCGGGCCGACCATGGCATCCGCGGCGGCTTCGAACGGCGTGCCTGCAACGGCACGACGAGCCAGCGTGTTCTTCAATACATGAAGGTACACGCCCTGCTCGCGCGCCTGCTTGCGCAGCACGTCCATGTGCGCCACGGTGAGGCCACGGTATTCAGCCAGCGCCAGCGTCTGCGACCGGGCCACTTGGGCCGTCACGTCCGCCACCACGGTCTGCTTCTCGTTGCGATTGAGACTCAAAGGTCTGCTCCTCACATCACGTGACTCTCGGGCCGCGAGGCCTTCGAATCACACCTGGTTTCAGCGACCTTCCGAACAGGTGAACCTCTTCGGCGGGATCGCCATCTGCGCTGGCGATTAAGCAGAGGCCGGCGTACCGACGACTGCACCAGCGGTCTTGGACGGCCCGGACGCGTCTTGGGATGCGCCCGGCCCACCAATCCTTCGCCCCGCGCCGCCTCGGCGGCCCGGGGACATGCACACCCTCTCAAGCCTGCACAGGCGCGGCGTTGATCGACGCGACGTCGACCCGGGCACCCACGCCCATCGTCGACGACACCGCGACCTTGCGCAGGTACACGCCCTTGCTCGACGCCGGCTTGGCCTTGTTCAGCGCCTCGATCAGCGCGCGCAGGTTGCCGACGAGCTTGTCGTTGTCGAACGAGCGGCGGCCGATCGTGCCGTGCACGATGCCGGCCTTGTCGACGCGGAACTGCACCTGACCGGCCTTGGCGTTCTTCACCGCCTGCGCGACGTCGGGCGTCACGGTGCCGACCTTCGGGTTCGGCATCAGGCCGCGCGGCCCCAGGATCTGGCCCAGCGTACCGACGATGCGCATCGTGTCCGGCGACGCGATCACGACGTCGAAGTTCAGGTTGCCGCCCTTGATCTCGTTGGCGAGGTCGTCCATGCCGACGACGTCGGCGCCGGCGGCCTTCGCTTCCTCGGCCTTCGCGCCCTGCGCGAACACCGCGACGCGCTTGGTCTTGCCGGTGCCGTTGGGCATCACGACCGCGCCGCGCACGACCTGGTCCGACTTCTTCGCATCGATGCCGAGCTGGACGGCGACGTCGATCGACTCGTCGAACTTCGCGGTCGCGTGCTCCTTGACGAGCGAGATCGCGTTCTCGAGCGGATAGAGCTTGGTGCTGTCGACCTTGCCGACGAGCGTCTTCTGCTTCTTGGTCAGCGTTGCCATGATCAGACCACTCCTTCCACGGTGATGCCCATCGAACGGGCCGTGCCCGCGACGGTGCGGACGGCGGCGTCGAGGTCGGCGCCGGTCAGGTCCTTCTGCTTGGTCTTGGCGATTTCTTCGGCTTGCGCGCGGGTCAGCTTGCCGACCTTGTCGATGTGCGGCTTGGCCGAGCCCTTGTCGAGCTTCAGCGCCTTCTTGATCAGCACCGATGCCGGCGGGCTCTTCAGCACGAACGTGAACGACTTGTCCGCGAACGCGGTGATCACGACCGGCAGCACGAGGCCCGGTTCCATCCCCTGGGTCTGCGCGTTGAACGCCTTGCAGAACTCCATGATGTTCAGACCGCGCTGGCCGAGGGCCGGGCCGATCGGGGGCGACGGGTTGGCTTTCCCCGCCGGTACTTGCAGCTTGATGAAGCCGACGATCTTCTTTGCCATGAAGGCACTCCTTGCGAGTTCAAGCGCCAGCCGGAGCCGGCTCCTCGTCTACACAGCCCTGCTTATTGGCGGCATCCCGGGGCTGGGGCGGGATGGCGTAGTGTTCAAATCAAACCTTCTCGACCTGAGCAAAGTCGAGCTCGACCGGCGTCGCCCGACCGAAGATCGTGACCGACACGCGCACCTTCGACTTGTCGTAGTTGACGTCCTCGACCGCGCCGTTGAAGTCGGTGAACGGGCCTTCCTTGATGCGCACCAGTTCGCCCACTTCCCATTGCACCTTGGGCCGCGGCTTCTCGACGCCTTCCTGCATCTGGTGGACGATCTTCGTCACCTCGGCCTCGGAGATCGGCGCGGGGCGGTTCTTCGCGCCGCCGACGAAGCCGGTCACCTTGCTCGTGTGCTTCACGAGGTGCCAGGTGTCGTCGCCCATCTCCATCTCGACGAGCACGTAGCCCGGGAAGAAGCGGCGCTCGGTGACCGACTTCTTGCCGTTCTTCAGCTCGACGACTTCTTCCATCGGCACCAGGATGCGGCCGAACTTGCCCTGCAGTTCGGAGCGCTCGATGCGCTCGCGCAGGTTGCGCTCGACCGCCTTCTCCATGCCGGAGTAGGCGTGCACCACGTACCAGCGCTTGTTGCCCTCCGGCGCCATCGATTCGACGGCGGGTTCTTCGGCAGCGGACGTTGTCGGTTCAGTCATATGCATTGCTCCGTGGACGGGCCGTCAGCGCCGCCAGCCCAGGATCAGGTCGTACAGCACGTATTCGAGCGTCTTGTCGGTGAGCCACAGGAACAGCGCCATCACGAACACGAACGCGAACACATAGCCGGTCATCTGCAGCGCCTCCTTGCGGGTCGGCCAGACGACCTTGCGCACTTCGCGCACCGAGTCGTTGCCGTACGCGATCAGCTGCTTGCCGGGCTCGGACGTGAAGAACGTGGCCACGGCTGCCGCCAGCAAGACCAGCAGCGCCAGCACGCGCACCCACAGGTCCTGCTTGCCGAGGAAGTAGAACGCCGCGACCGCCCCCACCACGAGCAGCGCAGCGACGGCCAGCTTGGCCTTGTCGGCGCCGGTGGAGATGGTTTCGACGGGAGCGGGATTCGCCATGGTGTTTCGGTTCAGGTCATGCCGGCGCGCTGTCGGGCAACGCGCCGGCGCTAAAGGCAAAGCCCGCTGCGACTTTTCGTGCGCTCGCGGGCTGCCGTGGCTGCCGGATGCCGGGTCCGCTGTCGATCAGTCGGACCGGGATCTGGCAGGGGCGGAGGGCATCGAACCCCCAACCTCTGGTTTTGGAGACCAGCGCTCTGCCAATTGAGCTACGCCCCTCTTGACCCTTCTTTGTCTGCTCGTTATTCGATGATCTTGGCCACGACGCCTGCGCCGACGGTGCGGCCGCC
>JAFEEF010000079.1 GCA_018241265.1 Pseudomonadota bacterium
GGCCTGCCTGCTGCGCTTCCGCCCCATCCTGATGACGACCCTGGCCGCCGGCCTGGGCGCGCTGCCGCTCGCGATCGGCTTCGGCGAAGGGGCCGAGCTGCGCCAGCCGCTCGGCGTGTCCATCATCGGCGGGCTGATCGCGAGCCAGCTCCTCACGCTGCTCACCACGCCGGTCGTCTACATGCTGCTCGACAAGCTGCGCCGGCGCGGCGATGAGCGTCACCTGAGCCGGGCCGCCGATCCGGAGCTGGCTGCGGTCGAGTCCCCATGAAACCTACCCGTCAACGCCTGCCGGCCCTGCTGGCCTCCGTGCTCGTCTCGGCCTGCGCCGTCGGACCGGACTATCAGCGGCCATCGGCACCGGAGCCGGCCGCCTACAAGGAAGTGCCGCAGGCCGGCGCGACCTGGTTGCCGGCGGCGCCCGCCGACCTGCTCGATCGCGGCCCGTGGTGGCGGCTGTTCGACGATCCCGAGCTCGACGCGCTGATGGTGCGGATCGAGGTCTCGAACCAGAACGTCGCCGCCGCGGTCGCGAGCTACCGGCAGGCGCGTGCGCTCGTCGCGCAGCAGCGTGCCGCGCTGTTCCCGTCGCTCGGGCTCACCGGCGGCGCATCGCGCAGCGGCGGCGGACGCAGCAGCGCGCAAGGCAGCGGCGGCAACAGCTTCCAGGCCGGCCTCGACGCGAGCTGGGTGCCCGACGTATGGGGCCGCCTCGCACGCACCGTCGAGAGCGCGCAGGCCAGTGCAGAGGCGAGCCAGGCCGACCTCGCGGCGGCACGCCTGTCGGCGCAGGCCGAGCTGGCGACCGATTACTTCCAGCTGCGCGATGCCGATGCCGAGCTCGACCTCTTGCGTCGCACGGTCGACGGCTACCAGCGCGCGCTGACGATCACGCGCAACCGCTACAACGCCGGCATCGCCGCGAAGACCGACGTGCTGCAGGCGCAGACCCAGCTCGCGTCGACGCAGGCCGACCTCGTCAGCCTGCAGGGCCAGCGCGCGCAGCTCGAGCATGCGATCGCGATGCTGGTCGGCAAGACGCCGGCCGACTTCGCGCTGGCGCCCGGCGCCTGGAAGCGCAACGTGCCGGCGGTGCCGCTCGGCATTCCGTCGGCGCTGCTCGAGCGCCGGCCCGACATCGCGGCGGCCGAGCGCGCCGTCGCCGCGGCCAATGCACAGATCGGCATCGAGCGGGCGGCCTACTACCCGAACCTGTCGCTCACCGCGTCGTACGGCAGCGCGGCCGAGCGCTTCGGCGATCTGTTCAAGGCGTCGAGCATGCTGTGGTCGCTCGGGCTGTCGGCGACCCAGACCTTGTTCGATGCCGGGGCGACGCGTGCCGCGGTGCAAGGCGCGGAAGCGGCGCGCGATGCCGCGATCGCGCGCTACCGGCAGGCCGTGATCGCCGCGTTCCAGGGGGTCGAGGACCAGCTCGCGTCGACGCGCTCGCTCGCCGAGCAGGCCGACTTCCGGCGCGAGGCCTCCGAGGCCGCCGACCAGACCGAGGTGCAGCTGCTCAACCGCTACACCCAGGGACTGGTCGCCTACACCGACGTCGTGACGGCACAGGCCACGGCGCTGTCGGCGCGACGGACGTTGAGCGCGCTGATCGCGAGCCGCCAGGCCACCGCGGTGGCGTTGATCCAGGCGCTCGGCGGCGGCTGGCACGTCGGCCTGTCGGAGGCCGCCGAGGCGGCCTCGGCAGCCTCGCAGCCCTGACGGCGATCGTGGGAGTTGCATCCCACGTATCGAAAACACCCTACGCCGCGATCGCGCGCCTCCGTCAGAATGCGACGCTCGTTCCGGAGCCCGCGATGGAAAGAATCTGGTTGAAGCAGTACCCGGCCGGCGTGCCGGGCACGATCGATGTCGCGCAATACCCGTCGCTCGTGGCGCTGCTCGAGGAGAGCTTTCGCAAGTACGCGGCGCGGATGGCCTACCGCTTCATGGGCAAGTCGATCAGCTTCGCGCAGGTCGACGACGCATCGCGCGCGCTGGCGGCCTATCTGCAATCGCAGGGCCTGGCCAAGGGCGATCGGGTCGCGATCATGATGCCCAACGTGCCGCAGTATCCGGTCGCCGTCGCGGCGATCCTGCGCGCGGGCTATGTGGTCGTCAACGTCAACCCGCTCTACACGCCGCGCGAGCTCGAGCACCAGCTGAAGGATTCGGGCGCCAAGCTGATCCTGGTCGTCGAGAACTTCGCGACGACCCTGCAGCAGGTCATCGCCAACGTGCCGACCAAGAAGGTCATCGTCACGGCGCTCGGCGACCTGCTCGGCTTTCCGAAGCGCCTGATCGTCAACTACGTCGTGCGCAACGTGAAGAAGATGGTGCCGGCGTACAGCCTGCCGGGCGCCGTCTCGTTCAACGATGCGGTGGCGCGCGGCCGCACCTTGCCGTTCACCGCGCCCGACGTGAAGCCGGACGACATCGCGGTGCTGCAGTACACCGGCGGCACGACCGGCGTGAGCAAGGGCGCGGTGCTGCTGCATCGCAACCTCGTCGCCAACATCCTGCAGTCGGAAGCGTGGTACCAGCCGGCGCTGAAGAAGATCCCGGCGGGCGAGCAGGTCGTGACGATCTGCGCGCTGCCGATCTATCACATCTTCGGCTTCAACACGAACGTGATGCTGAGCATGCGCATGGGCGGCGCGAACATCCTGGTCGCCAATCCGCGCGACCTGTCGGCAGTGTTCAAGGACCTCGCGGGCCAGAGGTTCCACAGCTTCCCGGCCGTCAACACCTTGTTCAACGCGATGGCCCACCACGCCGACTTCAACACCGTCGACTGGTCCGGCCTCGTGATCTCGGTCGGCGGCGGCATGGCGGTGACGAGCGCGACCGCCAAGCTCTGGCTCGAGAAGACCGGCTGCCCGATCGTCGAAGGCTACGGGCTGTCGGAGACCTCGCCGTCGGCCACCTGCAATCCGGTCGACTCGACCGCCTACAGCGGCAACATCGGCCTGCCGATGCCCAACACCGACCTCGTGCTGCTCGACGACGACGGCAACGAAGTGGCGCAGGGCACGCCCGGCGAGATCGGCATCCGCGGCCCGCAGGTGATGGCCGGCTACTGGCAGCGCCCCGACGAGACCGCGAAGGTGATGACCGCCGACGGGTTCTTCCGCACCGGCGACATCGGCGTGATGGACGAGCGCGGCTACTTCAGAATAGTCGACCGCAAGAAGGACATGATCCTGGTGAGCGGCTTCAACGTCTATCCGAACGAGGTCGAGGACGTGGTGTCGCAGATGGCCGGCATCCTCGAATGCGCCGCGGTCGGCGTGCCCGATGCGAAGGCCGGCGAGGCCGTCAAGCTCGTCATCGTGCGCAGCAATCCGGCCGTCACGGAAGCCGAGGTGCGCGCCTACTGCGAAGCCAACCTGACCGGCTACAAGCGGCCCAAGGTCATCGAGTTCCGCACCGAGCTGCCGAAGACGCCGGTCGGCAAGATCCTGCGCCGGGAGTTGCGCGACTAGGCGTGAAGGGCCGCGGGGATCTCGTTCCGAGAACCGGACTGACGATGCGTTCGATCGCGATCGTCAGCGCCATGCACGAAGAGCTGCGTGCGCTGCTGCCGCTGCTCGAGGACGTACGGGTGCAGGAACGCGCCGGCCGCCGCTTCCACGTGGCGAAGCTCCACGGCCGGCCGGTGGTGCTGGTGCTGTCGGGCATCGGCAAGGTCGCGGCGGCGACCACGGCGGCCGTGCTGCTCGATGGCTTCGATGTCGAAGCGCTCGTCCTGACCGGCGTGGCCGGCGGGCTGCATGACGGCGTGCAGGTCGGCGACGTCGTCGTCGCGCGCGAGCTGCTGCAGCACGACATGGACGCGTCGCCGATCTTTCCGCGCTACGAGGTGCCGCTGACCGGCCGTGCGCGCTTCGCGGTCGATGCGGCGCTCGCCGATGCGCTGGCGACGGCCGCCGCGCGCTGCCTGGCCGCGGCGCACGCCGACGGCCGCGCACTGCGCGACTTCGGCATCGGAACGCCGCGGTTGCACCGAGGCCTCGTCGTCAGCGGCGACCGCTTCGTGTCGAGCGCCGCCGAGAGCGCCGCCTTGCGTGCCGCGCTGCCCGATGCGCTCGCGGTCGAAATGGAGGGCGCCGCGATCGCCCAGGTCTGCCATGACTTCGGCCGGCCTTTCGCCGTGCTGCGGACGATCTCGGACCGGGCCGACGACAGCGCCCATGTCGATTTCGGGCGTTTCATCGAGGACGTCGCAAGCGTCTGCACGCGCGCTATCGTCGCGGCGTGGCTGGCTCCCGCAAACCCCGCTTCCTGAAGAAGGTCTGGCGCGCGCTGCGCCCGACCGTGCTGGTGCTCGCGGCGATCGTCCTGTTCATCGAGGAATGGGGCTGGCGGCCGCTCGCGGCGCTGGCCGCACGGGCGGCGCGCTGGGCGCCGGTCGCGCGCCTCGAGGTGCACCTGCGGCGCGTGTCGCCGAAGGCGGCGGTCGTGATCTTCCTGGTGCCGGCGCTGCTGCTGTTTCCGATCAAGATCGGCGCGCTCTGGTGCATCCATCGCGGTCAGGTCGGCTTCGGCATCGTGGTGATCCTGGCGGCCAAGTTGCTGGGCACCGCGGCGGTCGGGCGGCTCTTCATCGTGCTCGAGCCGCAGCTCACGCAGTTCGCCTGGTTCGTGCGCGCGCTCGCGTGGACGCGCGCGACGCGCCGCATCGTCAAGGCCTGGCTCGCGGCGTGCTGGCCGTCGCGGCGATCGCGCGGCTGGTTGCGGCGCTGGCGCACACGGCGCAGGCGCTTCGGACGCTCATGACGGCGCGCCTCTACGTCGATCGGCCGCTGCACGCCGGCGCGGGTTTTGCGCTGCCCGAAGGACCGGCGCGCCACGTGCGCGTGCTGCGGCTGCAGCCCGGGGATGCGCTGGTACTGTTCGACGGACTGGGGGGCGAATGGGATGCGACGATCGCGCGCATCGGCGCGCGCGATGTCGCGGTCGACGTGCAGGCGCAGCGGGCGGTCGATCGCGAGCTGCCGTTTGCCGTGACGCTCGCGATCGGCATGCCGGCCAACGAGCGCATGGATGCGCTGGTCGAGAAGGTCACCGAGCTCGGCGTCGCGGCGATCCGGCCGCTGCAGTGCGAGCGTTCGGTGCTGCGCCTGGCGGGCGAGCGTGCGCTCAAGCGGCAGGCGCACTGGCAGGCGATCGCGGTGGCGGCGTGCGAGCAGAGCGGACGCACGCGCGTGCCGCGCATCGAGCCGATCGAGACCTTGCGCGGCTGGCTCGCTGCGGTTCCGCCGAAGGCGACGGACGAGGTGCGTTTCGTGTTGAGCCCGCGCTCCGATCGGCGGCTCGAACGGCCCGCGGACATCGCGTCGATCATCGCACTCAGCGGCCCGGAAGGCGGCTTGACCGACGACGAGGAAGCGGCCGCGCAACGCGCCGGCTTCGTGCCAGCGACGCTGGGCGCGCGCGTGCTGCGCGCCGATACCGCGCCGCTCGCGCTACTCGCCTGGCTCGCCCTCGGGTGATCTTCGCGCCGACCCGGCGACGAGATCGAAGCGGAACAGCCGGCATTCGATCGGGCCGTTCCACATCGGCACGCGGCGCGACTCCTTCAGGCGCATCGCGCTGGGCAACTTCATGTCGGGGCTCAGCACGTAGGCGGTCCAGCCGGCCGGATGGGCCGTGTAGGCGCGCTTCCAATGGCTCGCGAGACGTGCATAGAAATCGGTCGGCAGGTCGCGGTCCGGACTCGGCGCAGCCTTGCCGCCGACCTCGATGCGCGCGCCGTACGGCGGGTTGATCATCAAGGTGCCCGGCAGGTCCGGCGGCAGCGCGGGTGCGGGGCGTTCGAGCGCATCGCCGCCGTGGAACTCGATCGCGTCCAGCACGCCGGCGCGCTCGGCGTTGCGGCGCGCGAAGTCGACCATGCGGAACGACAGGTCGCTCGCGACGATGGGCACCGCCGGCGCATGGACGCGCGCCTGCGCCTGGCTGCGCAGGCGCTGCAATGCGGCGCGCTGTTCGGCATCGGCGAACGGCAGCAGGCGCTCGAACGCGAAACGGCGCGCGACGCCGGGCGCGATGCCGCAGGCGATCTGCGCGGCTTCGATCGCGATCGTGCCGGAGCCGCAGCACGGGTCGTGGAGTGCGCCGCCGGCGTCTTTCGTGCCGCGCCAGCCGGCCGCGGCGAGCATCGCGGCGGCGAGCGTCTCCTTCAGCGGCGCATCGCCCTTGTCCTCGCGCCAGCCGCGCTTGAAGAGCGCCTCGCCCGAGCTGTCGATGTAGAGCGTCGCGTCGCCGGGGCCGACGTGCAGCACGAGCGGCAGATCGGGATGGCGCAGCTCGACGCTGGGACGCTCGCCGGTGAGCTCGCGCAACTGGTCGCAGACGGCATCCTTGACGCGCAGCGCCGCGAAGTTGAGGCTCTTCAGCGGGCTGCGTTGCGCCGTCGTGTCGACGCGCAGCGTGTGGCGCGGCGTGATCCAGGCCGACCATTCGACCGAGCGCGCCAGCGCATAGAGGTCGTGCTCGTCGCGATACGGCCCGGCGGCGACCTCGATCAGCACGCGCTGCGCGAGGCGCGACTCGAGGTTCAAGGTCATCACGTCGATGCGCTCGCCGGTCAGGCGGACGCCGCCGCGTGCTTCGACGATGCGAGCTTCCGGCAGGAGCCGGCGCACTTCGTCAACCAGCAATGCCTCGACGCCGGCCGCGCAAGGCAGGAACAGCGGCAAAGCCATGGGGCCTACATCGCCTTGCGCAACTGCGTCGGCGCGATCTTCAGCGCGTCGCGGTACTTCGCGACGGTGCGGCGCGCGACCTGGATGCCCTGCTCGTCGAGCATCTGCGAGATCTGGCTGTCCGACAGCGGCTTCTGCGGATCCTCCGCGGCGACGATCTGCTTGATGAGTGCGCGCACCGCGGTACTCGACGCATTCCCGCCCGCATCGGTGTTGAGCGACGAGCCGAAGAAGTACTTCAGCTCGAAGGTGCCGTGCGGCGTCGCCATGTACTTGGCCGTCGTGACGCGCGAGATCGTCGATTCGTGCAGGCCGAGCTCGTCGGCGATCTCGCGCAGCACCAAGGGCTTCATCGCGATCGCGCCGTGGGTGAAGAAGTTCTTCTGCCGCTCGACGATCGCCTGCGACACGCGCTGGATGGTGTCGAAGCGCTGCAGGATGTTCTTCATGAACCAGCGCGCTTCCTGCAGCCGCGCCGTGAGGCCGGGCCCGCCGCCGTTCAGGCTGCCGTTGCCGCGCTGCTGGCGAATCGCGTTGGCGTAGAGGTCGTTGATGCGCAGCTTGGGCATCACGTCGGGGTTGAGCGTCACCTTCCAGCCGCGGCCGGAGCGCTGCACGATCACGTCGGGCACGATGATGTTCGCTTCGGCACGCGCGAACTGGCGCCCCGGCTTGGGCTCGAGCGTGACGATCAGCGCCTGCGCCTCGCGCAACAGATCGTCGTCGGCGCCGGTCGCGGCCATCAGCTTCTTCAGGTCGCGCCGCGCGAGCAGCTCGAGGTGCTGCTTGCAGATGATGATCGCGATCATCTGCGCCTGGCCGCGCGGCAGCGCGCGGAGCTGCAAGGTCAGGCATTCGGCCAGGCTGCGTGCGCCGACGCCGGTCGGCTCCATGCTCTGCAGCCAGCGCAGCGCGCACTGCAGGCGCGCCAGCGTGTCCTCGTATTCCTCGTTGATGCTGCCGTCGTCGCCCGGCTGTCCGGCGAGCTTGGCGGCGATCTCTTCGAGCGGATCGGCCAGGTAGCCGTCGTCGTCCAGCGATTCGATCAGCACCATCACCGCGGCCGCATCGAGCGGCGGCAGCCGGAGGCCCGAGAGCTGGCTGCGCAGATGGTCCTGCAAGCTCGGGACCGCGGTGTCGCGATCCTGGCCGTCGAAGTCGTCGGCGTCGTTCTGCGTGGCCGACTTGCTCGGCGTCTCGCGGATGCCGTCGAAGTCGTCGCGCTCGGTGCCGTTCTCCCAGTCCTCGCGCTCGGTCGTGCCGAACTCGGCGCTGTCCATGCCGGCGCCTTCGTCGCTGCTGCCGTCGTTGCCGCTGCCGTCGGCCTCGGCATCGGCGGTGCGCTCGGCGGCCGACGATGTGGTGCGTTCCGGCGGCGCTTCATAAGCCGAGCCGCCGCTTTCCTCTTCGACCTCGAGGAACGGGTTCTGCTCGAGCATCTGCTCGACTTCCTGGTGCAGCTCGAGCGTCGACAGCTGCAGCAGCCGGATCGACTGCTGCAACTGCGGCGTCAGCGCCAGATGCTGCGACAGACGGAGCTGTAGGGTCGGCTTCATCTCGTCTGCTACATCCGGAAGTGCTCGCCGAGATAGACCTTGCGGACATCCGGGTTCTCGACGATCTCGGGCGGCGTGCCCTGGGCCAGCACCTGGCCTTCGCTGATGATGTAGGCGCGGTCGCAGATGCCGAGCGTCTCGCGCACGTTGTGGTCGGTGATCAGCACACCGATGCCGCGGTTCTTCAGGAAGCCGATGATGCGCTGGATCTCGATCACCGCGATCGGGTCGACGCCCGCGAACGGCTCGTCGAGCAGGATGAAGCGCGGCTGGGTCGCGAGCGCCCGTGCGATCTCGACGCGGCGCCGCTCGCCGCCCGACAAGGCCGGCGCCGGCGACTCGCGCAGCTTCTCGATCGCGAGGTCGTGCAGCAGGCCGTCGAGCAGTTGCCGGATCTGCTCGTCCGGCAGCGGCTTGCCGTCGGGTCCGTACTGCAGCTCCAGCACTGCGCGGATGTTCTCCTCGACGGTGAGCTTGCGGAAGATCGACGCTTCCTGCGGCAGGTACGACAGTCCGAGGCGCGAGCGCTGGTGGATCGGCAGCCGCTCGATCGAGCGGCCTTCGATCTCGATGTGGCCGGCGTCGGCGCGCACCAGGCCGACGATCATGTAGAAACTCGTCGTCTTGCCGGCGCCGTTCGGTCCGAGCAGGCCGATCACCTCGCCGCTGTCGACCGCGAGATGGACGTTGCGCACCACCATGCGCGCGCCGTACGACTTCTGCAGGCCGGTCGCTTCCAGCCGGTGCGGGCGCACCAGGTTGTCGAGCGCGGCCGGCGCGTTCATCGGCTGCCGCCTCCGAGCGTCGTGCTCGGGCGCAGCGCGCCGCCCGCGGGCGCCGACGCGGCGCCTTCGGCTTCGGGCACTTCGCGCGGTGCCAGCACCGCGCGCACGCGGCCGGTCGGGTTGCTCGGGGAGGCGGCGCCGCCGCTGACGTTGAACACTTCGGTGACGCCGTTGTAGGTGACCAAGTTTCCGGTGATTTCGTCCGCCGGCGTCGTGCCGCGCAGGCGCCGCACGGCCGCCTGGTTGACGAATCTCACGGTATCGGTCTTGCCGTCGTATTCGAGGCGCTCGGCCTGGCCGTCGATGTACTCGTCGACGCCGTCGCGCTTCTGGCGGAAGGTCGCGGGCTTGCTTGGCGAACCGAACGCGATCGCGGTGTGGTAGCCGTCCGGCGTCTCACGCACCTCGATGCGGGCGGCCCGTATCACCATCGTGCCCTTGGTGACGACGACGTTGCCGTTGAAGACGACGAACTGGTTCTGCAGGTCGATCTTGCCGGGCTCGTCGGCCTCCACGCTCAGCGGCTTGAACCGGTCGGCCTTCTCCGCCTGGGCCGGCAACGCCGCGGCGGCGGTCAGCAGCAAGGCCGCACCCAGGGTGCGCAGGTGCGGATGACGGAGGGTGGAACGGAGGATGGTCATAGAGGCACGAAACTTGCAGGCCATTCTAGCCCAGCGTGCCTCGCCGAGGCGCCTGCAGCGCCCCCAAAGTCGAGTGGCCTTCGGCCGCGCGCTGGACGGCGGAGCGCGTTTCAGGCTCCGCGCCGTGCCCGCGCGATCAGGAAGTCGGTGACCGTCAGCGCCTTGTCGCCGCTGCCGGCGAGCGTTGCCGACGTGTAGTAGCGGCCCTGGACGCCGAAGGCCGGGACGCTGTCGATCTTGTAGGCGTCCGACAGCAAGCTCGCCTGGCGCGCCTGCGCCTGCACCGCCGGAGATTCGTAGGCGGCATTGAAGCGCGTCGCGTCGACGTTGTTCTTGGCCATGAAGGCGGCGATCTCGGGCAGCTTGTCGAAGCGCGCGCGGTCGCTGTGGATCGCGTAGAAGATGCGCCGGTGCATCGCCGGGAGCTGACCCAGCGCGTCGAGCGCGTAGTAGAGCCGCTGCTGCGCAACCGACGCGTCGCCGTAGAGCGCCACCGGCACGCGCCGGAACGCGACGTCCGGCCCGAGGCGCTTGCGCCAGGCCTCGAGCGCAGGCTCCAGGGCGCTGCAGTGCGGGCTGCCGTACCAGAAGAATTCGACGACCTCGATCTTGCCCGCCGCGCCGGTCGGCGCGGGCGGGTTCAGGCGCACGTAGTGGGTGCCTTCGACCGGCACGGCCGGCGCTTGCGCCTGCGCTGCGAGCGCTGCTGCCGGCGCGGCGATGCCGGCGGTCACACCGACGAGGCTCAGCGAGAAGGCGCGGCGCTGCATCATCCGATCCCTGTGGACGCTATTGGCGCTGTACGCGGACGAGCGCGGCGTCGATGCCGGCGCCGTCGAGGCGCGTCTTGGCGGCGTCGGCTTCGTCCTTGCTGTCGAACGGGCCGAGTCGCACCCGGTACATGGTGCGGCCCGCCTGCTCGCGCTCGGTGAGCTTGGACTGCAGTCCCATCATCGCGAGCTTGGCGCGCTGCTGTTCGGCGTCCTCGGTGCGGCCGTAGGCGCCCGCTTGCACGAAGTAGATGAACGGATCGGCAGCCGGCGCGCCGGCAAACGACCGGTCGGGCCGGGCCGGCGCCGACGCGGTGGACGTTGGTGCCGGCAGCGCGCCGTTCAGGATCGCCGCCGGGTCGCGCGTGCCGGCCGGTGCGGAGGCCCGTCCGGAAGGGGTCGCGCCGATCGGCGGCGGCAAGGTCGGCGGCACCGCCTGCGGCGCATTCGCCACGGCGCCGGGCGTTCCCGCGTCGGGGGCGGGCGCCACCGTGCCGCTGGCGCTCGTCGCGGCGTGGGCCGGGTTCTTGCCGTAGAGCGGGCTGTTCGGATCCCAGTTCTTGTTCTTCTCGGCCTCGGCGGCGTCCTTCTCGGGCGTGCGCTGCGGCACCTTGTTGACGAACGGCACCGGCACCTTGGTGACGTAGAGCGCCACACCCAGCGCGAGCGCCAGCCCGATCAGCAGGCCGACGATCATCCCGATGACGAAGCCGCCGCGTTGCGACGTTCTCATGCCGACTCCCTGGACATCTTCTCCGGCGCGCTGACGCCGAGCACGCCGAGCGCGTTGCGGATCACCTGGCGCGTGGCCGCGAGCAGCGCGAGCCGCGCCTGCGCCAGGTCCGCATCATCGACGAGCACGCGCTCGGCGGCGTAATAGCTGTGGAAACTGCTCGCCACGTCGCGCAGGTAGAACGCGACGAGGTGCGGCGCGAGGTCGGCGGCCGCCGACGCGAGCAGCTCGGGGTATTCGGACAGGCGGCTCATCAGCGCGAGTTCGGTCGGCGCGGTCAGCCGCGCGAGGTCGGCCTCGTTCAGCGTCTCGAGCGCACCGGCGGCGCCGCCGCGCTCGACGAACTGCTCGATCACCGAGCAGATCCGCGCGTGCGCGTACTGCACGTAGAACACCGGGTTCTCGTCGTTCTGCTTCAGCGCGAGGTCGATGTCGAACACGAACTCGGTGTCGGCCTTGCGGCTCAGCAGGAAGAAGCGCACCGCATCGCGGCTGGTCCAGTCGATCAGGTCGCGCAAGGTGACGTAGCTGCCGGCGCGCTTGGAGATCTTGACCTCGGCGCCGCCCTTCATGACGGTCACCATCTTGTGCAGCAGGTAGTCCGGATAGCCGGCCGGCACGCCCGCGCCTGCGGCCTGCACGCCGGCGCGCACCCGGGCGATGGTGCCGTGGTGGTCGCCGCCCTGGATGTTGATCGCCTTGGTGTAGCCGCGCTCGAACTTCTGGACGTGGTAGGCCACGTCGGGCACGAAGTAGGTGTAGGGGCTGCCGCCGTCGGTCGGCGCCTCGGACTTGCGCATCACGCGGTCCTTGTCGTCGCCGTATTCGGTCGTGCGCAGCCAGAGCGCACCATCCTGCTCGTAGGTCTTGCCCGACGCGACGAGTCGCTGCACCGTGGCATCCACGCGGCCGCTCGCGTACAGGCTCGACTCGAGGAAATACTGGTCGAAGTGCACGCCGAAGGCCTGCAGGTCGAGGTCTTGCTCGTGGCGCAGGTAGGCGACCGCGAACTGGCGGATGCCGTCGATGTCGTCCGGATGGCCCGACGCGGTGTACGCGCGGTCGTCGGCCTGCACCGTCTTCTTCGCGAGGAAGTCCGCCGCGATGTCGCCGATGTACTCGCCGTTGTAGGCAGCGTCCGGCCAGCCCGGTTCGCCGGGCTTCAGGCCGCGGATGCGCGCCTGCACCGACGCGGCCAGGTTGGCGATCTGCACGCCGGCGTCGTTGTAGTAGAACTCCCGCGTCACCTGCCAGCCCTGCGTTTCGAACAGGGTACAGATCGCGTCGCCCAGCGCGGCCTGGCGTGCATGCCCGAGGTGCAGCGGCCCGGTCGGATTGGCCGATACGAACTCGACCAGCACCTTGTCGCTGCGCGCCGGCCGGCGGCCGAACCCGGCGCCGGCGCGCAGGATCTCGCCGATCGCGGCCTGCTTGGCGGCCGGCGCCAGGCGCAGGTTGATGAAGCCGGGCCCGGCGATCTCGAGCGCCGAGACCCAGCGCTGCACGGCCGGCTGGCGCTGCAGCGCTTCGACGAGCGACGCTGCGACCTCCCGCGGATTGCGCTTCAGCGTGCGCGCGAGCGGCATCGCGGCCGTGCAGGCAAGGTCGCCGTGGGCGGCCTGCTTCGGCGATTCGAAGGCCGCCGTCAATTCCGGCGGTGCGCCGACTTCCTTCAGCGCGGTCGCCAAGGCGGCCAGCAACGCCTGTTTCGCATCGATCATGACGTCGATTCTACGGGGGCGGGTTGGCGCGACCGGGCGCCGTGATGCGGGCATCGAGCCGGCGGCAGACGCGCGTTTGTGCCGGTTTTGTGCGGTTGTTCCGCGCGCCGGCCGGACGCGCGCGGTGCAAAGATGCCAGCATCTGCCTCTGGCCGACTGCCGACCCATGTCCCACACCGTGACTGCCCCGCTCGCGTCTGCGACCGACGATCGCGAAGCCCTGCCGAGCCACATCGGCAAGTACCGCGTCATCAAGCGCCTCGGCGAGGGCGCGACGAGCGAGGTGTTCCTCTGCCACGACGCGTTCCAGGACCGCGAGGTGGCCGTCAAGCGGGTGCGCGCGCCGGCGGGCGCCGATCCGTTCGAGGGGCGCTTCTCCGAGCGCTTCTTCGCCGCCGAGGCAGCGCTCGTCGGCCAGCTCCAGCACCCGAACGTCGTGAAGATCTACGACGCGGTCGCGGACCCGGTGGCGCCGTACCTCGTGATGGAGTACGTCAAGGGCTCGACGCTCCGGCCGTTCTGCCGCGCCGACCAGTTGCTGCCGCTCGAGCTGATCGTCGAAATCGGCTTCAAGTGCGCGATGGCGCTGAACTACGTCTACCGCCAGGGCCTGATCCACCGCGACGTCAAGCCGGCGAACCTGCTGGCGGTGCTGACCAACGGCGTCATCACGGACGTCAAGGTCACCGACTTCGGCAGCGTGCTGAACCTGACGTCGGATGCGACGCAGGTCTATCGCGTCGGGTCGCTCGCCTACATGTCGCCCGAGCAGCTCGACGGCGGCACGCTCGACGCGCGCGCCGACATCTATTCGCTCGGCGCCGTGCTGTACCACCTGATCGCCGGCCGGCCGCCGTTCGATGCGCAGGTGCAGTCGGCGATGATGCATCAGATCTACAACGTCCAGCCGCAGCCGCTCGGGCCGCTGCGCGCCGGCGTGCACGAGAGCGTCGACGCGGTCATCCAGCGCGCGCTGGCGAAGGATCCGGACCGGCGCTACGAGAACTGGGAGGCCTTCGCGCAGGCGCTCTCCGGCCTGATCACCGCGCAGCAGGTGCCGCGCGGGCAGATCCAGGGCGTGCTCGACTCCGAACGCTTCAACCTGTTGCGCACGCTCGACTTCTTCTCGAACTTCGGCGACGTGGAGCTGTGGGAAGTGGTGCACCGCGCCCGCTGGCAGCGCTTCCATTTCGGCCATGCGCTCTACCGGCGCGGCGAGGAGGGCAATACCTTCCACATCCTCGCGCAGGGCGAGGTCGAGGTCTACCGCGACGGCAACAAGGTGGCGCAGCTCGGCGCCGGCACGTCGATCGGCGAGATGGCCTACCTCGCGCCCAGTCCCGATCTGAAGAAGCACAGCACCGACGTGGTCGTGACGAAGCCGGCGACGACGATCTCGTTCACGCCCGAGACGCTGGTGCAGGTGAGCCCGAACTGCCGCCACCTGTTCGACGACGCCTTCATTCGCGTGCTGGTGCGGCGGCTGCATGCCGCGCACGAGGCGCTGGCGCATCCGCGGCGGATCCTGTAGGCGCGGCGGGCGAGAAAAACCCCGGCGGTCTGTCCACCGCCGCGGCACCGGGCGCGTTGACGCCGGGCGATCCTGTCGTTGCGTCCCTCGATCCCAACCCAGAAGGAAACCCCATGAAGCTCCTGATGACCTCGCTTGCCTTCGCACTGGCCGCCCTCGCCGGCGCCTCGAATGCCGCCACGCCGGCCGCCAGCGCGCCGGCGGCTGCACCTGCCGCCAGCGCCGCACCGGCCGACGGCTCGTGCGATGCCCAGGCCGCCGACAAGAAGCTCGCCGGTGCGGCGAAGAACAGTTTCGTCAAGAAGTGCATGAAGGATGCCAAGGCGGGCGCCGAGAGCGCCTGCGCGGCCCAGGCCGCCGACAAGAAGCTGGCCGGCGCGGCGAAGAACAGCTTCGTCAAGAAGTGCGTGGCCGACGCGGCCAAGTAGTCGGAGACTGAAAGCACACAGGGCCCGCTTGCGCGGGCCCTGTGTCGTTGCGGCAGCGTCTGCGGCGTCAGGCCTTGACGACCCGCCGCCGGGCTGCCCAGGCGATCACGCCGAGGCCGGCAGCGAGCAGCGCATAGGTGCCGGGCTCCGGTACCGACGACACCAGCCAGCTGGCGACGTTGTTCTCGAACTGCAAGTTGCCGTTGCTCTGGTCGAACACATTGACGTCCAGCACCGTCAGCACCGACTGCCCGCCGGTCCACAAGGCGGCGAAGCCGGGCGCATAGAGCGGCGTACCGCCGATCGAGGTGCCGGCGGCGTTCAAGTTGATGGAGGGCACGCCCGCGGTGATCTGGTTGGCGACCAGCGCGGCCGCCGGGCCGCTCGCTTCACCGGTGAAGGTGCCGCCGACGAGCGACAGGATCTGGGTGTCCCAGGTCGTCCACGCGCTGTTTTCGCCGACCATGAACAGCTTCTTGCCGGTCGCGATGAATGACGACAGGTTCGTCATCTCGTCGGCACTGAGCGTGCCGCCGGTCCAGCGCTGGTCCAGCATCACCGCGTCGTAGCCGAGCGCGTCGGTGCCGACCGATGTCGCGGTCGTGACGCTGCCGCCGCTGCCGGCAACTGCACCGTTGATTGCGGACGTGAAGTTCGTCCAGTTGGAATAGCCGTAGCCGTAGCCCAAGTCACCGGGGCCGGTGATGACGAGCAGGTTGGTCGCGCCGGCGCTGCTGGCGAGCGCCGCGATGGCTGCGGCGATGGTGGCTTTTGCACTGGCCTGGAATCGAGCCATGGTTACTCCTCATTGGACGTTGGTTTCGTAGCCGACCCGCAGCGCCTCCGCGGCGCGTCGAATCGCGAAGCAGCGTAACGATCAAATGCGCGGGCCGCCTCCCTGCAAACGTGGGATAGGTGCCTGCTCACATGCGTCTGGCGTAGACCGATTTGAGGAAATCGATCCACAGGCGGGTGCGCAGCGGCATGTGACGCGCATGCGGAAACACCGCGTGGATGCCGTTGGGCGGTGCCGCATAGGCGTCGAGCACCTGCACCAGCCGGCCGGTCGCAACCTCGTCCTCGACCTCCCAGGTCGAGCGCCACGCGATGCCGAGCCCGGCGAGGCACCATTCGTGCAGGACCTGGCCGTCGCTGCAGTCGAGCCGGCCGCTCGGCCGCAGATGGATCACGCGGCCGTCGTCGTCGTGGAACGTCCAGCCGCGCGTCTGGCTGACGTCGCTGGTCAAGGTCAGGCACTGGTGCCGCAGCAGCTCGTTCGGATGTGCCGGGGTGCCGGCGCGCTTCAGGTAGTCGGGCGTCGCGACGCAGAGACGGTGGTTGTCGCCGAGACGCACGCTCGCGAGGCTGCTGCTGTCGGCCAGTTCGCCGAGGCGAACCGCGCAGTCGTAGCCCTCGTTGACGATGTCGACGATGCGGTCACTCAGGTTCAGCGAGACGCTCGCGTCCGGATGCAGCGCGAGGAAGCCGGGCACGAGCGGCGCGATCCGGCGGCGTCCGAAACCGGCCGGCGCGGTGATCCGCAACTGCCCGCTCGCTCGCGCGCCGCCTGCACTGACACTGGCTTCTGCATTGGCCAGATCCGAAAGCAAGCGCTGACAATCTTCGAGAAATGCGCTGCCTTCGTGGGTCAGCGACAGGCGCCGCGTGGTGCGCATCAGGAGCTTCACGCCGAGCCGCGCCTCGAGCGCGTCGATGCGCCGGCCGATCACCGCCGGCGCCACGCCCTCGGCGCGTGCGGCCGCGGTCAGGCTGCCTTTGGCGGTGACGGCGACGAACGATTCGATCTGCCGCAGCTTGTCCATGGCCCGCAATTATGGATGGCCAAGTCAGCAATCCTTCAATTTTGTGCCCATGAATAGCGATCGCGGTATCGAATAAATTGGCGGCACACCGCGGCATACGGATTGCCGCGGGTCACCGCGAAGGGATCCGCCGATGACCACCACCTTGCCTGCCGGCGTTCAGATCAACGCCCCTCTGCTGCCCGGCTTCGAGACCATCCTGACGAGGCCGGCGCTCGAGTTCGTCGCTGCGCTGCACCGCCGGTTCGACCCGCGCCGGCGCGAGCTGCTCGAAGCGCGTGCCGAGCGTGCGCGCCGGCTCGATGCCGGCGAGCGGCCCGACTTCCTGCCCGAAACGAAGGCGATCCGGGAGGGCGACTGGAAGATCGCGCCGGTGCCGAAACCGCTGGAGTGCCGCCGGGTCGAGATCACCGGGCCGGTGGACGCGAAGATGATCATCAACGCGTTCAACTCGGGGGCCGACTCGTACATGACGGACTTCGAGGACAGCAATGCGCCGAGCTGGACGAACCAGATCCAGGGCCAGATCAACATCGGCCAGGCGATCCGCCGCACCTTGACGTTCGAGCAGGGCAACAAGACCTACAAGCTGAACGACCGCATCGCGACCCTGCAGGTGCGGCCGCGCGGCTGGCACCTCGACGAGAAGCACGTGCTCGTCGACGGCAAGCGCGTCTCCGGCGGCATCTTCGACTTCGCGCTCTTCATGTTCCACCATGCCAAGGAGCAGATCGCGCGCGGTGCCGGCCCGTACTTCTACCTGCCGAAGATCGAGAACCACCTCGAGGCGCGCCTCTGGAACGACATCTTCGTCGCGACGCAGGACGCGCTCGGCATACCGCAAGGCACGATCAAGGCGACGGTGCTGATCGAGACCATCCTCGCGACCTTCGAGATGGACGAGATCCTCTACGAGTTGCGCGACCACAGCGCGGGTCTGAATGCCGGCCGCTGGGACTACATCTTCTCGGCGATCAAGAAGTTCAAGCTCGACTCCGACTTCTGCCTCGCCGACCGTGCCCAGATCACGATGCGCGTGCCGTTCATGGATGCGTATGCGCAGCTGCTGCTCAAGGTCTGCCACCGGCACGGCGCGCCGGCGATCGGCGGCATGAATGCGCAGATCCCGGTCAAGAACAACCCCGAGGTGCACAAGCGCGCGATCGACGCGGTGCGCGGCGACAAGCGGCGCGCCGCGCAGGACGGCTACGACGGCGCCTGGGTCGCGCACCCGGGCCTCGTCGAGGCGGCGATGGAAGAGTTCACCGCGGTGCTGGGCGACCGGCCGAACCAGTTCGACAAGCAGCGGCCCGACGTGAACGTGACCGCCGCCGACCTGCTCGACTTCAAGCCCGAGACGCCGATCACCGAAGCCGGGCTGCGCATGAACATCAACGTCGGCATCCACTACCTCGGCGCCTGGCTTGCCGGCAACGGTTGCGTGCCTATCCACAACCTGATGGAAGACGCCGCCACGGCCGAGATCAGCCGCAGCCAGGTCTGGCAGTGGATCCGGTCGCACAAGGGCGTGCTGGACGATGGCCGCAAGGTCACGGCCGAGCTCGTCCGCACGCTGGTACCCGAGGAGCTCGCGAAGATCAAGGCGGGCGGCCACGTCGGCAAGTTCGACCGCGCGGCCGACATCTTCCTGACGATGAGCACGCAGGAAGCCTTCGAGGAGTTCCTGACCTTGCCGCTCTACGAAGAGCTGTAGGTTCGGCGACGGAGGGAACGGCGCCCGCCGCCGTCCATCCCGCCGATTCCGCAGTCTGTCGCACAGCCGGCGGCGCCCGGTCGCCGCCGCGGTAGAGTCGCGCGCCCGTCGCCACCCGCGGCGCGTACCTCCGCCTATTCATCCCCGGCCCACCGGCCGACTGGAGCTGTGCCTTGACCTTCATCCGTACCCCGCTTGCCGCCGCGCTGTGCGCGCTGCTGGTGGCCGCTGCGCCCGCCCTGCGCGCGGCGCCGCTCGATTCCGGCATCGACCTGAGCAACGTCGATCCGACCGTTCGCGTGCAGGACGACCTCTACCAGCACGTCAACGGCGCCTGGCTGAAGAAGGCGACGTTCCCGCCCGATAAGGCCTACATCGGTGCCGGCGAAGAGATGGTCGAGACGACGCGCAACGAGCTGCGCGGCCTGATCGAGGACGTGCAGCGCACCGGCAAGCCGGCCTACGCGCAGAAGGTCGGCGACCTCTATGCGTCGTTCATGGACGAGGCCGCGCTCGACAAGCTCGGCGCCCGCCCGCTCGCGGCCCGGCTCGCCGAGGTCGATGCGGTGACCGATCGCAGCCAGCTCGTCGCGCTGCTCGCGCGCCAGCAGCGCCTCGGCGTCGACACGCCGCTCGCCTTCGCGATCGGCCAGGACGACCGCAACTCGAGCCGCTACGTTCCGGGCTTCTGGCAGAGCGGCATCGGCCTGCCGGACCGCGACTACTACCTGAAGGAAGACGACGCCAAGTTCCGCGAGCTGCGCGTCGTCTACGAGCGCTACATGGCGCGCGCGCTCGAGCTGGCGGGCGACAAGGACAGCGTTGCCGATGCGCACGCGGTGATGGCGCTCGAGACCGAGATCGCCAAGGTGCAGCTGCCGCGCGCCGATTTGCGCGATCCGGTGAAGAACTACAACCGCGTCGACCTCGGGGACCTGCCGAAGCTCGCGCCCGCCGTCGACTGGACGGCGTACCTGCAGGCGGCCGGCCTGACCGGCCGCACGCCCGACGTGCTGGTCGGCCAGCCGACCTATCTGACCGGCGTCTCCGGGCTGCTGCAAGGCCAGCCGCTCGCGAGCTGGAAGGCCTATGCGCGCGTGCACCTGCTGCAGGCGTTCGCGCCCTACCTGAGCAAGGACTTCGTCGACGCGCGCTTCGCGTTCATCAGCGCGCTGCGCGGCACGACCGAGAACGCGCCGCGCTGGAAGCGCGGCATCGCGGTCGTCGACGCATCGGTCGGCGAGATGCTCGGCCAGCTCTACGTCGAGAAGTACTTCCCGCCGTCGTCCAAGGAGCGCATGGACAAGCTCGTCGGCAACCTCCTCGAGGCCTACCGGCAGAGCATCGAGACGCTCGACTGGATGAGTCCGGAGACGAAGAAGGCAGCGCAGGCCAAGCTCGCGAAGATCAACGTCAAGATCGGCTATCCGAAGCGCTGGATCGACTATTCCAAGCTCGAGATCAAGCGCGACGACCTCGCCGGCAACGTCGCCCGCGCGACCGACTTCGAGTACGAGCGCAACCTCGCCAAGCTCGGCAAGCCGATCGACCGCGACGAATGGGGCATGACGCCGCAGACCATCAACGCCTACTACAACCCGGGCCTCAACGAGATCGTGTTCCCGGCGGCGTTCCTGCAGCCGCCCGAGTTCTTCGCGCACGCCGACGATGCGGTGAACTACGGCTCGATCGGTGCCGTCATCGGCCACGAGATCAGCCACGGCTTCGACGACAACGGCAGCCAGTACGACGGAGACGGCAACCTGCGCGACTGGTGGACCAAGCAGGACCGCGAACGTTTCGAGGCCAAGACCAAGGCACTCGTCGCGCAGTACTCGGCGTTCGTGCCGGTGCCCGGCTATCCGGTCAACGGCGAAGTCACGCTCGGCGAGAACATCGCCGACAACTCCGGCCTCGCGATCGCCTGGAAGGCCTACCACCTGTCGCTCGGCGGCAAGCCGGCCCCGGTCATCGACGGCCTGAGCGGCGACCAGCGCTTCTTCCTCGGCTATGCGCAGAGCTGGCGCAGCAAGCAGCGCGACGGTTCGCTGGTCGAGCAGATCAAGTCCGATCCGCACACGCCGGACGAATTCCGCGTCCTCGGCACGGTGCGCAACCTGCCGGGCTTCTACGCGACGTTCGGCGTCAAGCCGGGCGACCGCATGTATTTGCCGCCGGATCAGCGCGTGCAGATCTGGTGAACGAGCCGGGCGCGAGTCGGCTGCGCTAGACTCGCGCCTCGTCATCGGGGAGTAGCCGCCTCGACGGATCATCGTCGAGGGCGCGCGTCAACACACTCGGTCCGCGAGTCATCGCGGGCCGTGGCGCTCGCAGCTTCCAGCCTGGCCAGACCGTTGACCGCATTGCCCGCCATGGACCGGCCGGGGCGTGCGGTCTTCGGTTTTCGGCCGGTCCATGGAGTCATCCCTTGGAAGCTTTCCTCGTCTCGACCGGCGTCGTCGCGCTCGGTGAAATGGGCGACAAGACGCAGCTGCTCGCGATGCTGCTGGCCGTCAAGTTCAAGCGCCCGCTGCCCATCGTGCTCGGCATCCTCGTCGCGACCTTGGTCAACCATGCGACCGCCGGCCTCGTCGGCGCCTGGGTCGCGAGCGCGCTCGGCCCCGGGCTGCTGCGCTGGGTCATCGGCCTCGGCTTCATCGCGATGGCGGCGTGGATGCTGGTGCCCGACCAGATCGACGCCGACGAGGCCGCGACGCAGCGCTTCGGCGTGTTCGGCACCACCGTGATCGCGTTCTTTCTCGCCGAGATGGGCGACAAGACGCAGATCGCGACGGTGGCGCTGGCGGCGCGCTTCCACGACCTCGTCGCAGTCGTCGGCGGCACCACGCTCGGCATGCTGATCGCCGACGTGCCGGCGGTCTTCGTCGGCGGCAAGATCGCCGAGAAGGTGCCGATGAAGCTGGTGCATGCGATCGCCGCGGCGATCTTCGCGCTGCTCGGCGTGCTGACGCTCCTCAACGTCGGTCACTGGCTCTGATCGCGATGGCCGCCGTGGGCCGCCTAAAATCGCCGGCTCGCCGATCGTCCCCTCCTGCATGAACCTCGGACTCCAAGAACTGCCGGCCGCCTGCGACGTGCTCGTCGTCGGCGCCGGCCCGGCCGGCAGCGCCGCCGCGCTGACGCTGGCACGCGCCGGCCGCGATGTCGTGCTCGTCGACGCCCAGGCCTTCCCGCGCGACAAGGTGTGCGGCGACGGGCTGATTCCCGACGCGCACAAGGCGCTGCGCAAGCTCGGCGTGCTCGACGAAGTGATGGCGGCGGCGCAGGCCGCGACCCATGTCGGCTGCATCGGCCCGCGCGGCGGCCGCATCGACGTACCGGGCACCTTGGCGGTGCTGCCGCGCCGCGAGCTCGACCTCATCCTCTGTCGCGCCGCGGTCGCGGCCGGCGCGCGCATGCACGCGCCGGTGCGCTTCATGGCAGCGCTCGAAGAAGGCGGCCAGGTCGTCGGCGCGCTGCTGCAGCAGGGCGACGCGAAGGTCGAACTGCGCGCCCGCTGGGTGCTGCTCGCGACCGGCGCGGTGCCGCAGGCGCTGATGGCGGCCGGCATGTCGAAGCGCCACACGCCGAGCGGCGTCGCGCTGCGCGGCTACGTCAAGAACGAGCGCATGGTCGGCCGGATCGACAAGCTCGAAGTCGTCTGGCACCGCGCGCTGTCGCCCGGCTACGGCTGGATCTTTCCGTGCCGCGACGGCATCTTCAACATCGGCGTCGGCATCGCCGACAGCCACGGCGCGCAGCGCGAGGACGGCAAGCTCGCCAAGCGCGAAGCCAACCTGCGCCACGTGCTCGACGAGTTCACGCGCGTCTACGCACCGGCGCGCGAGCTGATGAAGGACGGCGTCGTGCAGGGCCAGATGAAGGGCGCGCCGCTGCGCTGCTCGCTCGACGGCGCGCACTACACGCGGCCGGGCATGATGGTCACCGGCGAGGCCGCCGGCAGCACCTATTCGTTCACCGGCGAAGGCATCGGCAAGGCGCTCGAGACCGGCATCCTCGCGGCCGAGGCGATCCTCGCCGGCGGCGACCGGCCGGAAGGCGAGGCCGCGGTGCGCGCGGCCTACGAGGCGCAGTTGCGCGCGCTGAAGCCGCGCTTCGATCTCTACCAGAAGGCCAACCGGGTGAACACGCATCCGTGGCTCGCCGACCTGCTGATCTGGCGCGCGAAGAAGAGCGCGCGGCTGGTGCGCCGCATGAGCGGCGTGCTCGAGGAGACCAGCAACCCCGGGCACCTCGTCACGGTCAAGGGCTTCGTGCGGCTGTTCACCGAATGAGGGCCGGCGCACTCCGCGGCTAGATCGACATGTGCGAGCTGCTGGGCATGAACGCCAACACGCCGACCGACGTGGTGTTCAGCTTCACCGGCTTCTCGACCCGCGCCGACGAGCACAAGGACGGCTTCGGCATCGCCTTCTTCGAAGGCTGCGGCGTGCGGCTGATGGTCGATGCGCAAAGCGCGCGCACGTCGCCGGTCGCCGAGATGGTGCGGCGCTATCCGATCAAGAGCGACAACATCGTCGCGCACATCCGCAAGGCCACGCAGGGCCGCGTCGCGCTCGAGAACACCCATCCGTTCGTGCGCGAGCTGTGGGGACGCTACTGGGTGTTCGCGCACAACGGCGACCTGAAGGGCTACGCGCCGCGCCTGCACGGCGCGTTCCGGCCGGTCGGCGACACCGACAGCGAGCGCGCGTTCTGCTGGCTGATGCAGGAGCTTGCGAAGGCGCACGCGAGCGTGCCGTCGATCCCCGAGCTGTCGGCCACCCTGCGCGAGCTGGCCGCCGTGCCGGCGGCGCACGGCACCTTCAACTTCATGCTCAGCAACGGCCAGGCGCTGTGGGCGCATTGCTCGACGCACCTGCACCACGTCGTGCGCAAGCATCCGTTCGCGCGCGCGTCGCTGCACGACGAGGACGTCACGGTCGACTTCGCCGATGTCACGTCGCCGACCGACCGCGTGGCGGTGGTCGTGACGCAGCCGCTGACCCGCGACGAGGTGTGGACGCCGTTCGCGCCGGGGGAGCTCAGGGCGTTCGTGGACGGCGCGCCGATCGCGGCTTAGCCAAGCTGGCGCGCCGGGGAAAATCGGGCACACTGTCGAGCCGCTTCCGGCTGGCCGTGCGGCCGAACCGCCCGGCCGCTCGCTCCCATCCCTGCGCAATGACCACCGCCCTCATCGCCGACGACGAAGAAGCGCCGCGCATGCAACTGCTGCGTGCGTTGCGCACGGTCTGGCCCGGGCTCGATGTGGCGGCCGAGGTCGGCAACGGCGTCGATGCGTGGGATGCCTTCCTCGAGCACGAGCCCGACGTCGCGTTCCTCGACGTGCGCATGCCGGGCCTGACCGGCATCGAGGTTGCGCAGCGCATCGGCGGCCGCAGCCATGTCGTGTTCGTCACCGCGCACGGCGACCATGCGCTCGCGGCCTTCGATGCCGGTGCGGTCGACTATGTGTTGAAGCCGGTCGACGAGACGCGCCTCGCACAGGCGGTCGACCGCGTGCAGCTGCGCCTGGCCGGGTCGGACGGCGCGCCGCTCGACCTGCAAGGCCTGCTCGACCGGCTGGCCGGCCAGGTGCGCAAGCCCGCGCCGCTCGACGTGATCCAGGCCGGCGTCGGCCAGGACGTGCGCCTCGTGCCGGTCGAGGACGTCGTCTACTTCGAGGCCGATGCGCGCTACACCCGCGTCGTCTACGACGCCGGCGACGTGCTGATCCGCACGCCCCTGAAGGAACTGCTCGCCCAGCTCGACGCCGGCAAGTTCTGGCAGGTGCACCGCTCGGTGATCGTCAACAAGCGCCACATCGCAGGCGCGCATCGGCTCGATGACAGCCACATGGTGCTGACCCTGCGCGGGCGCGACGAGAAGCTGCCGGTCTCGCGCCACTTCCAGGGGTTGTTTCGAGCGCAGTGACGCGCGGCCGATCCGGCGGCGCGGCGAGCATCCATCTCCCTTCCTTCTTCCAGGTTCTCGCGGTCCCAGCCATGACGACGACACCCGCCCCTCGCTTCGATGTCTTCTATCGCTACGACGCGCTGACCGAGCTGCTCAAGGCGTATGCCGACGCCTATCCGCAGCTCGTCTCGATCGCGTCGGTCGGCAAGAGCTTCGAAGGGCGCGAGCTGTGGGTCGCGACGGTGACGAACCGCGCCACCGGCCCGGACGACGAGAAGCCGGCGTTCTGGGCCGACGGCAACATCCACGCCGCGGAGCTGACCGCGAGCACCGCCGTGCTCTACTACCTGCACCAGCTCGTCACGCAGTACGGCAGCGATGCACGCATCACGCAGCTCCTCGACACGCGTGCCGTCTACCTCTGCCCGCGCATCAACCCGGACGGCGCCGAGCTCGCGCTGGCCGACAAGCCGCGCCACATCCGCTCGGGCACGCGACGCTATCCGCACGAAGAGGATCCGGTCGACGGCCTGACGACCGAGGATGTCGACGGCGACGGCCGCGTCCTCTTCATGCGCGTCCCGGATCCGCACGGCACCTACCGCAAGAGCGAACGCGATCCACGGTTGATGGTGCCGCGCCAGCCCGGCGAGTTCGGCGGCGAGTACTACCGCGTGATGCCCGAAGGCTACCTCGAGAACTACGATGGCCTGACCATCAACGTCAACAAGGATCTCGAGGGCCTGGACCTGAACCGCAACTTCCCGGCCTACTGGCGGCAGGAGTTCGAGCAGGTCGGCGCCGGCGACTACCCGACCAGCGAGCCGGAAGTGAAGGCGGTCGTCGACTTCATCCTTGCGCATCCGAACATCGGCGCCGGCATCAGCTACCACACGCACAGCGGCGTGATCCTCAGGCCGATGGGCACGCAGAGCGACGACGACATGATCCCCGAGGATCTGTGGTCGTACAAGCGCTTCTCGGCGCTCGGCACCGAGCACACCGGCTACCCGGCGATCAGCATCTGGCACGACTTCAAGTACCACCCGAAGGAAATCATCGGCGGCACGCAGGACTGGCTCTACGAGCACCTCGGCGCGCTGTTCTGGGTGGTCGAGCTGTGGGCGCCGAACCGCGCCGCCGGCATCGCCGACTACAAGTGGATCGACTGGTACCGCGAGCACGGCGAGGACGACGACCTGAAGCTCCTGAAGTGGAGCGACGAGCATTGCGACGGCCTCGCGTACGTCGACTGGAAGCCGTACATGCATCCGCAGCTCGGCGCGATCGAGATCGGCGGCTGGGACAAGATGAACTACTGGCGCAACCCGCCGCCGCAGTTGCGCGAGAAGGAAGTCGAGCGCTTTCCCGCCTGGATGACGCAGATCGCGCTCAGCCTGCCGCGGCTCGAGCTGCTGCGCACCGAGGTGCGTGCGCTCGGTCCCGACACCTGGCGCATCAAGCTCGCGGTCGCCAACAGCGGCTGGCTGCCGGCCTACGTGACCAAGCGGGCGCTGGCGCGCAAGACGGTGCGCGGCGTGATCTTCGAGATCCACCTGCCGTCCGATCGCGCCGACGTGTCGCTGGTCGGCGGCAAGGCGCGCGTCGAAGGGCCGCAGCTCGAGGGGCATGCGCCGAAGAATTCGCTGCAGGCCTTTCTCGCCAGCCGCGAGGTGACCGCCGATAGAGCGGTCGTCGAATGGGTGGTGCGCGCGCCGCAGGGCACGCAGCTCGCGATGACGGCGCGCACCGAGCGCGCCGGCGTGGTGCACACCGACGTCGTGCTCGACTGATCGGCCGCTCGCAGCTTCCGATGGATCTCGTCGTCAACGGCCAGGCACACCCGCTCGATGCGGCGCGCATCGACCCGGCGATGCCGCTGCTGTTCGTGCTGCGCGACGTGCTCGAGCTGACCGGCACGAAGTACGGCTGCGGCGTCGCCGCATGCGGCGCCTGCACCGTGCATGTCGACGGCCAGGCCGTGCGCTCCTGCGTGACGCCGCTGTCGGCGGTGGCCGGCAAGGCGGTCGACACCATCGAAGGCCTGGGCGGCTCGGCCGGCCAGCGCCATCCGCTGCAGCTCGCGTGGATAGCGCATCAGGTGCCGCAATGCGGCTATTGCCAGAGCGGCATGCTGATGGCCGCGGCCGCGCTGCTCGCGAAGAATCCGTCGCCGAGCGATGCGGACATCGATGCGGCGATCACCAACATCTGCCGCTGCGGCACCTATCCGCGCATCCGTGCGGCGATCCACGCCGCCGCCGCCGTGCTCCATCCGCCGCCGTCCAAGGCGCAGCCCACCAAGGCGAAGCGGTGAAACGCCGGCACTTCCTGCTCGGGGGCCTGGCGGCCGGCGCGGCGCTCGTCGTCGGCTGGGGCGTGCTGCCGCCGCGCAGCCGGCTCGGCACGACCGGTACCTTGCCGGCCGTGAACGGCGAGGTCGCGCTGAACGGCTGGATCAAGATCGCCGCCGACGGCCGCGTGCTGCTCGCGATGAACCGCAGCGAGATGGGGCAGGGCGTGCACACGGCGCTCGCGATGCTCGTCGCCGACGAACTCGACGTGCCGCTCGAGCAGGTGCGCCTGATCGAGGCCGGCCACGACACGCTCTACGGCAACGTCGCGGCCTTCACCGCGAGCCTGCCGTTGCATCCGAGCGCGCTCGAGCCGGGCCGCGAGACGCGCATCGCCAAGGCCTCGGTCTGGCTCGTCGCCAAGGTGGCGCGCGAGCTCGGCATCAACATGACCGGCGGCTCGTCGACCGTGGCCGATGCCTGGGACGTGCTGCGCCTCGCGGCCGCGACGGCACGCGCGCAGCTCGTCGGCGCCGCATCGCTGAAGTGGAAGCTGCCGGCCGACGAGCTGGTGGTTGCCGATGGGCACGTCAGCCATCCGTCCGGACCGAAGGCCGGCTTCGGCGAGCTCGCGGCGATGGCCGCGGCGACGCCGGCCGGCGACGTGCGCGTCAAGGATCCGAAGGACTGGAAGCTGATCGGCCGGCCTGCCGCCCGCATCGACGTGCCGGCCAAGGTCGACGGCAGCGCGCGCTTCGGCCTCGACGTGCGGCTGCCCGACCAGCTCTATGCCGTCGTGCTGCACTGCCCGATGCTCGGCGGCAGCCCGGGCGGCTACGACGCCGACGCGGTGCTCGCGCTGCCCGGCGTGCAACGCATCGTGCGGCTCGGAACGTACGCCGGCTCGACGCCGGCGCTCGCCGTGGTCGGCACGAGCACCTGGCATGCGCGGCGCGGCGCGCAGGCGCTGCAGGTCGAATGGCAGGCGCCGCCGGCGGGCGTGCTGAGCAGCGCGAAGATCCTCGACGATCTCGAGCGGACCGCGCGCGCGGCCGGTGCCTCGCACGGAGGCTTCGCTTTCCGCGAACGCGGCGACGTGAAGTCGGCAGCCGGCGCGCGCAGGGTCCAACAGGTCTATCGGGCGCCCTATCTCGCGCACGCGACGATGGAGCCGATCAACTGCACCGCACGCGTCGCCGCCGGCCGGGTCGAGCTGTGGGTGCCGACCCAGGCGCCCGGCTTCGCCCGCGCGATCGCGGCGCAGGTCGCCGGCGTCCCGCCCGATGCGGTGACCGTGCACGTGACCTACCTCGGCGGCGGCTTCGGGCGGCGCCTCGACGTCGACTTCGTCGGCCAGGCGGTACGCATCGCGATCGAGTGCGGCGGCCGCCCGGTGCAGCTCGTCTGGCCGCGCGAGGAGGACTTCACGCACGACATGTACCGGCCGGCCGGGGCAGCGGTGCTGCAGGCGGCGCTCGACGCGCAAGGCATGCCGGTGTCGCTCGAGATCACGAGCGCCGGCGATGCGATCACGCCGCGCTGGATGGCGCGCAACCTGCCGGCGCTCGCCGGGCCGATCGACCTGCCCGACAAGACGACCAGCGAAGGCCTGTTCGACATCCCGTACGGCATCGCGAACCAGCGCATCGCGCACGTCGCGACGCACAGCGGCGTGCCGGTCGGCTTCTGGCGCTCGGTCGGCCATTCGCACAACGCGTTCTTCAGCGAGTGCTTCATCGACGAGCTGGCCGCCGAGGCGGGGCAGGATCCGGTGGCGTTCCGCCTGGCACTCCTGAAGGAGGCGCCGCGTCATGCCGTGGTGCTGAAGCTCGCCGCCGAACGTGCCGGCTGGGGCACGCCGCTGGCGCCTGGCGTCGCCCGCGGCGTGGCATTGCACGAGAGCTTCGGCAGCATCGTCGCCGAGGTCGCCGAGGTCACGCTCGACGGCGCCCAGCCGCGCGTGCTGCGCGTGGTCTGCGCGGCCGACGTAGGCACGGTGGTCAACCCCGGCATCGTCGCGCAGCAGCTCGAAAGCGGCGTGATCTTCGGCCTGACGGCGGCGCTCTACGGCCGCATCGACATCGAGGACAGCACGGTGCGGCAGACCAACTTCCCGAACTACCCGATGGTGCGCCTGGCCGATGCGCCGCGCATCGAATGCCACCTCGTGCAGAGCAGCCATCCGCCCGGCGGCGTCGGCGAACCCGGCACGCCGCCGATCGCGCCGGCGGTGGCGAATGCGTTGTTCGTGCTGACGGGGAAGCGGTTGCGGGAACTGCCGCTGGTGACCTGACGCGCCGGTGCTCGCGTTGCCTTTGGTCGGCCGTTGCGGAGCACCTGGAGGGATGACGAAGTGCAGGGGCGCGTCGCGCAGGGCCGCACGATCCAGGAGACGATCGAGATAGCGCGCGACGCGGCCAAGAGGCTGATCGAGGCGCAGATGGACGCCGGGGGGTGACACGCCCGAAGGCACGTTGCGCGCCGTCCTGAAGCAGGCCGGCATCGACACCGAGACTTTCTTGCAGCAGAAGTGAGGCTGCGGCAGCGGCGCGCTAGACGGACGCGGTCGTTGTCCTTGGTTCCCGTGCTGCACGCAGCGCGTCGCGTGTCGCCAGCGCTGTCCGGCGCGCCGCCTCGGCGTAGTCGTCGCCACGGCTCGCATACAGCACCGCCCGCGACGAGTTGACGATGATCGGCGCCGTCGTGCGTTCGGCCGTGCCGCGCCACCCCGCGCGCACCGTGGCCTCGGCATCGCCCCCCTGGGCGCCGACCCCAGGGATCAGCAGCGGCAAGGTCGGCGCCAGTTCGCGCACGCGACGGATCTCCGCCGGATAAGTCGCACCGACGACGAGGCCGAGTTGACCGGTGCGGTTCCAGCTGCGCTCGGCCAGCCCGGCGACGTGCTCGTAGAGCCGCATGCCGCCTTCGGCCAGTCGCCGATCCTGCAGGTCGTCGCCGCCCGGGTTCGACGTGCGGCACAAGAGGATCGCGCCCTTGCCTTCGTATGCGAGATAAGGTTCGATCGAGTCGAGCCCGAGGAACGGCGACAAGGTCACCGCATCGGCGCGGTAGCGCTCGAACGCCTCGCGCGCGTACTGCTCGGCGGTCGAGCCGATGTCGCCGCGCTTGGCGTCGAGGATCACCGGCACGTCGGGCGCGCGCTCGTGGATGTACGCGATCAGCTCTTCGAGCGCGCCTTCGGCACGCTGCGCCGCGAAGTAGGCGATCTGCGGCTTGAAGGCGATCACGAGATCCCGCGTCGCATCGACGATGGCGCGGCAGAAGTCGAGGATGCGTTCGGGGCGGCCCTGCCATGCGCCGGGAAACCTCGCCGGATCGGGATCGAGTCCGACGCACAGCAGCGAGTCGTTGCGGCGTTCGGCGCGGGCGAGCAGGTCGGTGAAGCTTGCGGTCATGGGTCGGTGTGCGTCGTGTCGTTTCGTCGTCAGGTGATGCGGCGCGCCAGTGCCGCGGCCTGGCCGGTGTAGCTCGCCGGCGTCATCGCCTTCAGACGCGCCTTCTCGGCCTCGGGCAGTTCGAGGCCATCGATGAACGCGGCGATCGCCTCGCGCGTGATCGCCTTGCCGCGCGTCAGCACCTTCAGCCGTTCGTACGGCTCGGGCAGCTGATAACGCCGCATCACGGTCTGGATCGGCTCTGCGAGCACTTCCCAGGCGTCGTCCAGGTCGGCGGCAAGCGCCGCGCGGTTGACTTCCAGCTTGTCGAGCCCGCGCAGCAACGAGTCGTAGCCGAGCAGCGCATAGCCGAACGCGACGCCCATGTTGCGCAGCACGGTGCTGTCGGTCAGGTCGCGCTGCCAGCGCGAGATCGGCAGCTTCTGCGACAGGTGCGCGAGCAGCGCGTTGGCCAGGCCGAAGTTGCCCTCGGCATTCTCGAAATCGATCGGGTTGACCTTGTGCGGCATCGTCGACGAGCCGATCTCGCCTTCCTTGGTGCGCTGCTTGAAGTAGCCGAGGCTGATGTAGCCCCAGGCATCGCGCGCCCAGTCGATCAGGATCGTGTTGGCGCGCACGATCGCATCGAAGAGCTCGGCCATGCTGTCGTGCGGCTCGATCTGGATCGTGTAGGCATTGAACGCGAGGCCGAGCTGCTGTTCGACGACCTTGCGCGCGAAGGCTTCCCAGTCGAAGTCCGGATAGGCCGCGAGGTGCGCGTTGTAGTTGCCGACCGCGCCGTTCATCTTCGCGAGCAGCTGCACGCCGGCGATGCGCGCGCGTGCGCGCGCGAGCCGCGCGACGACGTTCGCGATCTCCTTGCCGACGGTCGTCGGGCTCGCGGTCTGGCCGTGCGTGCGCGCCAGCATCGCGACGTCGGCCAGGTCGTGCGCCATCGCGGTCAGCCGCTCGATCAGCCGGTCGAGCGCCGGCAGCATGACGTCCTTGCGCGCGGCCGACAGCATCAGACCGTGGCTGGTGTTGTTGATGTCCTCGCTGGTGCAGCCGAAGTGCACGAACTCGGCGGCTTCCTGCAGCTCGACCTGCACCTTCGAGAACTGCGCGAAGCGCTCCTTCAGCCAGTACTCGACCGCCTTGACGTCGTGGTTGGTGGTGCGTTCGATGTCCTTGATCGCCTGCGCGTCGGCTTCGCTGAAGCGCAGCACCAGCCCGCGCAACATGCCGCGCGATGCCTCGGACAGCGGCCGGAAGCCCGGCAGCCCGGCGTCCGACAGCGCGATGAACCATTCGACCTCGACCTGCACGCGCCGGTGCATCAGTCCGAACTCGGACAGCAGCGGCCGCAGTGCGGCCATCCTGGCGGCGTAGCGGCCGTCGAGCGGCGACAGGGCGGTCAGCGGCGAGAGGTGCATCGGGCGGGGCGCGCGCGCGGCGCGACGTGGAAGCGAAACCGGCGCCCGATTGTAGAAGTCGCGCCGGTGCCGCCGCCGGACGCGGCCGGCGCGTCAGCGCGGTGCGGCGGCGCCGGCGTGTCAGCCTTTGAACGGGCTGGCCGTCGCGAACCACAGCCCGATGCCGGTCGCGATGATGAACGCGCCGTCGAGCACGCCGACGAGCAGGAACACCTTGTTCTGCAGCGGCTCCATCAGTTCCGGCTGGCGCGCCGACGATTCGAGGTAGCGCGCGCCGAGGATGCCGATGCCGAGGCACGAGCCGATCGCGCCCAGGCCGATCATGTGGCCGACGGCCAGCGGCAGCAGGTCGATGCCGTTCATGGTCTTGCTCCTTTCAGGCGACCGGTGCCGCGCGCGATCGTCGCGCCGTCCGGGCTCTTCAAGGCCCAGCCGCAGCGCGCCGATGCGATCCAGGTCTCGGCGACCCGCGCCGCGCGGCGCGCCGGGTCGGTCTCGTTCCAGGCAGCGAGGTAGCGTTGGACGGTGGGGGTGGCATCATTCACGAGAGGCTCCTTGGTGGTTGCGGGTCGCGCGGTCCAGGTCGTCTGGCCGCGCGATGACGTCATGTTCGGCGTCCGCGCGCATCGAGGCCATGACCTCCGAGGTCATGCGCGCGCCGGTCGAAGGAACATCCCATGCTCGTCGTCCGCCATGCCACGCTGCCCGACGGCCGCACCGACATCGACCTCGTGCTCGATGCCGAGCGCATCGTCGCGCGCACGCCGCCCGCCACGGCGACGCTCGCGCTGCCCGACCGTCCGTCGACGGTCGACTGGACCTTGCGGCGCTAGCGTGGCGAACGCTGCACGGGCGCAACAGCCGTCACAGGGCCGTCGATAGAATGAATCGATACAGGACGGCACTGCATCATGAAGCTCATCGGTTCGCTCACCAGCCCCTACGTGCGCAAGGTCCGCGTCGTGATGGCCGAGAAGAAGCTCGACTACCAGTTCGAGCTCGAGGACGTCTGGAGCAACGACGCGATCCTGAAGTCCAACCCGCTCGGCAAGGTGCCGTGCCTCGTGCTCGAAGGCGGCGAGGCGGTGTTCGACTCGCGCGTCATCGTCGAGTACATGGACGCGCGCTCGCCGGTCAGCCGCCTGATTCCCGAGAGCAGCCGCGAGCGCACCGAAGTGCGCACCTGGGAAGCGCTGGCCGACGGCGTGCTCGATGCGGCCATCGCCGCGCGGCTCGAGCTCACCTGGGCGCAGCGCACCCCCGAGCAGCGCTGCCAGGCGTGGGTCGACCGCCAGCTGCACAAGGTCGACATGTCGCTCGCCGCGATGAGCAAGGGCCTCGCCGAGAAGGCGTGGTGCGCTGCGGGCAACCACTTGTCGCTGGCCGACATCGCGGTCGGCTGTGCGCTCGGCTACCTCGAGTTCCGCTTTCCCGAGATCGCATGGCGCACGCGCCACGCGAACCTCGCGAAGCTCGCCGACAAGCTGAACGGCCGCCAGAGCTTCATCGACACCAAGCCGCCGGCGGCCTGACGGTCGGTTGGCGACAATCGAGGTTTCGGCCTCGAACGTCGCACGCCATGACCGTCCATCTGAAGAAGCCCGCCGCCGGCGCGATCCCGATCCACGCCGTCGACCGCGCCGGCCTCGCCGCGCAACTCGCCGCGGCGCCGCCGGCCACGCGCCGCTGGCTCGAAAGCACCGGCTTCAAGGGCGCGCCCGACACGCATGCGCTCGTGCCGGGCGACGACGGCACGCTCGCCGCCGTGTGGGCCGGTGTGCACGATGCGCGCCATCCGTGGGTACTGGCCGCGCTGCCGATGAGCCTGCCGGCGGGCCGCTATCGCCTCGACGACAGCATGGGCCTGAGCGTCGATGCGGAAGCCGCGGCGCGCTCGTGGTCGCTCGGCGGCTATGCCTACACGCGCTACAAGGCCGCCAAGCGCAAGCCCGCCGAGCTGATGCTGCCGGCCGGTGCCGGCGCGCAGCGCGGACTGCTGATGGCCGATGCGATCAAGGCGACGCGCGAGCTCGTCAACACGCCGGCCGAGGAGATGGGACCGGCCGAGCTCGCGCAGGCGGTGCAGGCGGTCGCACGCACGCATGGCGCGAAGTTCCGGCAAATCGTCGGCGATGCGCTGCTCAAGGCCGGCTTCCCCTCCATCCATGCGGTCGGCCGTGCCGCCACGCGCGCGCCGCGCCTGATCGAGCTCACCTGGGGCAAGCCCGGCGATCCGAAGCTGACGCTCGTCGGCAAGGGCGTGTGCTTCGACAGCGGCGGCCTCGACATCAAGAGCGCCGAAGGCATGCGCCAGATGAAGAAGGACATGGGCGGCGCGGCCAACGCCCTCGGCCTCGCGTCGCTGGTGATGGCGCTGAAGCTGCCGGTGCGGCTGCAGCTCCTGATCCCGGCGGTCGAGAACGCGATCGCCGGCAATGCATTCCGGCCCGGCGACGTGTTCCGGACCCGCAAGGGCCTGGCGATCGAGATCGGCAACACCGATGCCGAAGGCCGCGTGATCCTGTGCGATGCGCTCGCCTACGGCGCCGAAGCGCAGCCCGACCTGATGATCGACATGGCGACCCTGACCGGCGCGGCGCGCATCGCGCTCGGCGCGCAGCTGCCGGCGCTGTTCTGCCGCCGCATGGCGCTCGCGCGCGAGCTCGTCGACCTCGGCCTCGAAGAGCGCGATCCGCTCTGGCACCTGCCGCTTTGGCGCGACTACCACGGCGGCATCGAAAGCGAGATCGCCGACATCGTCAACACCGGCCGCGGCGCGCAGGCCGGGGCGATCAACGCGGCGCTGTTCCTCGAAGACTTCGTGCCCGACGACATCGACTGGCTGCACATCGATCTGTACGCGTGGAACGACGCGACGCGGCCGGGACGGCCGGCGGGCGGCGAGGCGCAGACGATAAGGTTGCTATTCAAGTACCTGGAGCGTAGGTATCGCGAGTAGTGGCGACTCATCGGTCTTAACAACCCAGAACTAAAAAGTATGCAACTCTTTGATTTACCCGGAGCTGTCGTTGAGAGTCTGTGACCCTTCAGGCGCCGCGCGTGACACGGAGTAATTGGCTCACGCTCGCTCATTCACCGCGCGACATTCGCGCAAAACGCTCCGTGATGATCGTATCGGCAGCAGGGCCTGGCACCACCACATGGCTTTCTCGCGTGATCGGCCTCCCCGTTTCTAGATCCACAAGTCCGACTCGCGCGGGCCGCCCCGATACCTTGTCTAGCAATTGGATGGTGCGCCCTTCTGGCGATAGGCGCTCGCCCCCCCATTCGATAAGAGCCAGCATCACCGGCCGGAACGACCAGCCGAGTTCGGTCAGGACGTACTTGTAGCGGGGCGGCCTGTTGCTGTACTGGACGCGATCCAGCAATCCAGCGACAACTAGGTCGGTCAGTCGTCGGGTAAGCATGTTCGGCGCGATGCCAAGACTCGCTTCAAATTCGTCGAAACGGGTCAGCCCATACATGGCATCTCGCAGAATGAGGATGCTCCACCATTCTCCGACGCGACCGAGGCTGCGAGCGATGGGGCATGCCCACGCGCTTAGGTCAGTACGCTTCATCTAGTGCCTTTTCTCGGGGTGACTTGCTTTCATGATGAAAGTTACTATACACTAGCAACTTGCAAGTTACAAGCAATCAGCATCGGTAGCACCCACCGCCAAGGGTGGGTCAACCCGCATCCCGCTGCCACGACAAGGAGCCCCCTATGAGCCTCGCTCAAGAAGTCGGAAACGGTCTCGACGGCCTTTCACAACTGTGCGCGCTTCTGGCGTCAGGGCGGAAGCCGGGCATCTTGGAGTCGCTGAATTTCGACTTTGCCGAAGTCAAAGAGGGGTGGGCGCTGTTCGTAGGGACACCCGGTGAGCATGCTTACAACCCGATCGGCACTGTGCATGGTGGCTATGCGGCGACGTTGCTCGACTCTGCTTGCGGCTGTGCCGTTCACTCGCTGCTTTGTTGATGTCCCAGGAAGTGGTGT
>JAFEEF010000007.1 GCA_018241265.1 Pseudomonadota bacterium
GCCCATCGTGCCGGCGCCGATCACCGCGAGCTTCTTCACGTCGCGCAGCTTTGTTTCGGCCGGCACGTCGGGGATCTTGGTCGTCGCGCGCTCGGCCATGAACGCATGGCGCAGCGACCGGCTTTCGGGCGTGAACATCAGCGCGGTGAAGAGTTCGCGCTCGTGCTTCATGCCGTCGTCGAACTTCATCTTCGCCGATGCGGCCACCGCATCCAGCGCCTTCAGCGGCGCCGGGAAGTTCTTCGACATGCCCGCGACCATGTTGCGCGCGAACTGCAGGTAGGCATCGGCGTTCGGATGCACGACCTTCAGGTTGCGCACCAAGGGCAGCGGCCGCACGTCGGCGACCTTCTTCGCCATGGCGATCGCGGCCTCGACCACGTCGCCGTCGGCGAGCTGGTCGAAGAGCTTCTGGCCGGGCGCCTTCGCGAGCAATTCGCTCTTCACGGTCTCGCCGCTGACGATCATGTTCAGCGCGGTCTCGAGGCCGAGCACGCGCGGCAGCCGCTGCGTGCCGCCGGCGCCGGGCAGGAGGCCGATCTTGACTTCGGGCAGCGCGACCTGCGTACCGGGCGCGACCACGCGGTAATGGCAGCCGAGCGCGAGCTCCAGGCCGCCGCCCATGCAGACGCTGTGGATCGCCGCGACGATGGGCTTGGTGCTCGCTTCGAGGGCGAGGATCACGCTCAGCAGGTTGGGCTCCGCGAGCGCCTTCGGCGTACCGAACTCGCGGATGTCGGCGCCGCCCGAGAACGCCTTGCCGGCGCCGGTGAGCACGATCGCCTGGACCGCGGCATCGCCCATCGCCTTGCCGAGGCTCTCGGTGATGCCGAGCCGCGTCTCGTAGCCGAGGCCGTTGACCGGCGGGTTGTTCAGCGTGATGACGGCAACGTCGCCGCGGACTTCGTAGGTGGCGCTCATCGGGATCCCCTGTGGTCTACTTGCAAGCGCGCTTGCACGCGCGAGGCGTCGGCGGAAAAGAACGATCGTTCGATTCTAGGCGGCTGGTCGAGACCGCGCTTGTCGCTGGCGTGACAACGTCAGACCGCGTTGCGCCCGTAGTCCGACAGACGCGTCTGCGCCCAAGCGGCCGTCGAAACGAGGTCCGGCTTGTCGGGTGCCCGGATCTGCGACCAGAGCGTATCGGCACGGGGCGACCGGGCGATCGCGTCCAGCGCGGCGCGGATGTCCACTTGTCGCGACTTCAGCAAACGGCCCAGGTCGGCCTCCGGTACGGGTTCCGGCTTCAGTGTCTCGATCGCCCACCAATCGAACAGGTCGCGCGGCTGGAGGACGTGGCCTCGATAGAAGAGCTGATTCGATGCTCCAGTGCGAGCATCAGCCGGGTACCACCGCCGAGTCGCGCATGCAGCGGCCGCCCATCCGCTGCGCGTCGGCAACGATGACCTGGGCGGTCTGCTGCAACGCGCGCCACGGGCCGGACCGCCGGTGCCGCATGACTTCGTCGCGAGTGGTCATAACAGGTGCGCGACCGACTGCTCCCATTGCGGCACGCTGGGCATCGCATCCGCGAGCGACTCGCGGTAGAGATGCTCGACGTGCAAGAGGTCCGCTTCGGCCTCACGCGCACATCGCAGAATCAGCGCCGGATCGATTTCGGCGAACAGACTCGAGATCAATGCGCCGGCCTTGCTGTCAATCCGACCAACGGAGCCCTCCTGCAGCGCCTGTGCCAATTGCTCGCGTGTCAGCACGGCGCCTACGGACGCGTTGAGGTGCTGCACGGCGAGATCGAGGTTCACGGCGTCTACGATACACCGGCGGTCCTCGCGGTGACACCGCTCAGACCTCCAGCCACTCCTTGCGCACGTCGGCATTCGCGCGCAGCGTGGCCGGCGAGCCTTCGAAGACGATGCTGCCGTGGCCCATCACGTAGCAGCGCTCGGAGATCTCCAGCGCGATCGTCAGCTTCTGCTCGACGAGCAGCACCGACACGCCGCGGTTCTTCAGTTCCTTCAGGTACTCGGCGACCAGTTCGACGATCTTCGGCGCGAGGCCCTCGGTCGGCTCGTCGATGATGATGAGGTCGGGGTCGCCCATCAGCGTGCGGCACAAGGTCAGCATCTGCTGCTCGCCGCCCGACAGCACGCCGGCTTCGGTGTGCTCGCGCTCCTTGAGGCGCGGGAACATCTTGTACATGTCGCCGAACGACCAGCGCGGGTTCTTCTTGCTGCGCTTCTCGCCGAGCAGCAGGTTTTGGTGCACCGTGAGCTTCGGGAAGATGTCGCGGTTCTCCGGCACGTAGCCGATGCCGCGGTGCGCAATGTCGAAGGCGTGCATGCCGAGCAGCTCCTGCCCGCGCAAGCGCACCGATCCTTCGCCGCTGACCAGCCCCATGATGGTCTTGACCGTCGTCGACCGCCCTGCCCCGTTGCGCCCGAGCAGGCTGACGATCTCGCCCTCGCCGACCTTCATGTCGACGCCGTGCAGGATGTGGCTCTTGCCATAGTAGGCGTGCAAGCCCCGGAGTTCCAGCATGCCGTTCGCGCCCTTCGTCAATGTCCGACCGCGGCCGCCTGCTGATCGGCCAGCACCGAGCCCAGGTAGGCCTCCTGCACGCGCGCGTTGGCGCGTACCTTGTCCGGCGTGTCGAAGGCGATCACCTCGCCATAGACCAGCACCGCGATCTTGTCCGCCAGGCCGAACACCACGCCCATGTCGTGCTCGACGGTCAGGAGGGTCTTGCCGATCGTGACCTCGCGGATCAGCTCGATGAAGCGGCTCGTCTCGCTCTTGCTCATGCCGGCCGTCGGCTCGTCGAGCAGGATCACGTTGGCCCCGCCGGCGATCGTGATGCCGATCTCGAGCGCACGCTGCTCGGCGTAGGTGAGGTTCATCGCCAGCGCGTCGCGCTTGCGCTCGAGCTTGATCATCGTCAGGAGCTCCTCGGCGCGCGCATTCGCATCCGACAGGCCGGCGAGGAACTTCCAGAACGCATAGCGGTAGCCGAGCGACCACAGCACGCCGCAGCGCAGGTTCTCGAACACCGACAGGCGCCCGAACAGGTTGCTGATCTGGAAGCTGCGCGCCAGGCCCTGGCGGTTGATTTCGAACGGCTTCAATCCGTCGATGCGCTGGCCGTCCAGCAGGATCGCGCCGCTCGTGGCGGGGAACCGTCCGCTGATGAGGTTGAACAAGGTCGACTTGCCGGCGCCGTTCGGCCCGATGATCGCGACGCGCTCGCCGGGCGCGACCGCGAGCGTCGCGCCGCGAATGATCTCGGTCTTGCCGAACGACTTGCGCAGATCCTTGAGCTCCAGGGCGTAGGCCATGGCCACCTCACGCCGTCTCGCGGCCGCGAATGATCGCCGCGATCTCGCCCTGCACGTCGCCCCAGACGCGCGCATAGCGGCGCCGCACGACTTCGAAGGCCAGCCCGCCGACGACCAGCACGACCACCGCGCCGATCCAGCTCGACACCTGGTTGGTGTCCAGCGTCAGGCCGACGAATTTCAGCTCGGAGCCGCCGGCGCCTTCCAGTTGCAGGTGATAGATCATCTCGATGATCGCCGCCAGGCCGAAGAACGCGACCAGGCCGGTGACCCCGAGCAGCGCGTACCAGCCGACCAGCCGCGACAGCTTGCCGTAGGCCGCGACGCGCACGTTCGTCATGATGATCCCGGCGATGCCGCCCGGCGCGAACATCACCATGAACATGAAGACGAGGCCGAAGTACAGGTTCCAGGCCTTCGTGATCTCGGACAGCAGCACGAACGCCAGCACCATCAGCACGGCGCCGATGATCGGGCCGAAGAAGAAGGTGGCGCCGCCGAGGAAGGTGAAGAAGAGGTAGGCGCCGGAGCGGAACGCGCCGACCACCTCGCCGGTCGCGATCTCGAAGTTCAGCGCATACATGCCGCCGGCGATGCCGGCGAACAGCCCCGCGATGATGAACGAGAAGTAGCGCACCCGCTGGGTGTTGTAGCCGATGAACTCGACGCGTTCCGGGTTGTCGCGCACCGCGTTGAGCATGCGGCCGAGCGGCGTGCGCGTGAAGGCGTACATCAGCGCGGTGCAGACGAACGTGTAGATCGCGAGCAGGTAGTAGACCTGGATCTGCGGGCCGTAGGTGATGCCCATGAACGCCTGGCCCGCGGTGCGGTTGGCGTTGATGCCGGCCTCGCCGCCGAAGAACTCCGGCACCATCAGCGACATCGCGACGACGAGCTCGCCGAGGCCGAGCGTGATCATCGCGAACGTCGTGCCGGCCTTCTTCGTCGTGATGAAGCCGAGCAACACGGCGAAGAAGATGCCCGACAGCCCGCCGACCAGCGGGATCAGGCTCATCGGCAGCGGAAAGCCGCCGGCGATCGCCTTCATCGCATGGATGGACATGTAGCTGCCGAGCCCGGTATAGACCGCATGCCCGAAGCTCAGCATGCCGCCCTGGCCGAGCAGCATGTTGTACGACAGGCAGGCGACGATCGCGATGCCCATCTGCGACAGCATCGTGATGCCGAGGCCGGTGCGGAAGATCAGCGGCACGACCGCCAGCACGATCGCACCGATGACCCAGATGACGAGGTCACGCCGGCCGAGGGCGCCGTAGCGATTCTGCTCAAGGGTAGTCATAGAAGTTGCCCGCGAGCCTCGCATGACACGCCGCACTCCGGCCGATCAAGTCTCTTGCGCGGATCCGGCATTGCCGGTCCGCTGCAAGGTCCCCTCGGTGGACGGCGGAGCGCAGCGGAGACTAGGGGCTCCATTCTTATCCCTCGCGCGTGCCCAGCAGGCCCTTGGGCCGGAAGATCAGGATCAACACCAGGAACAGGTACGGCAGGATGGGCGCGACCTGGGCCAGCGTGAGCTTGACGAGCGAATGGTTGGCCGCCTCCGGACCCGGCACGATGCCGACGGCCGCGAGCAGGTTCAGCATCGAATAGTCCATCGCCACCGCGAAGGTCTGGATCACGCCGATCAGCAGCGACGCGAGGAAGGCGCCCGCCAGCGATCCCATGCCGCCGACGACCACCACGACGAAGATCACCGAGCCCACCGTCGCGGCCATCGCCGGCTCGGTCACGAAGGTCGAGCCGCCGATCACGCCGGCCAGGCCCGCGAGGCCTGCACCGGCGCCGAACACCAGCATGAAGACGCGCGGCACGTTGTGGCCGAGCGCCTCGACCATCTCCGGATGGGTCAATGCGCTCTGGATGATCAGGCCGATGCGGGTGCGCGTCAGCAGCAGCCAGAGCGCCACGAGCATCAGCAGCGCCACCAGCATCATGAAGCCGCGCGTCGCGGGGAACGGCGAGCACACCACGCGCACCGCCGCGTCGGCGGCCGCGCACATGGCTTGCGGCGCCGCGCCCCACAGCAGATGCATGCCGTCGGCGGACGAATTGACGATCGTGAAGGCCGGCCCGCGCAGCGCGTCGGGCGGCGAGAACTCGACGGCGGTACGGCCCCAGACGAGCTGCACCAGCTCGAGGACGACGGCCGACAGGCCGAAGGTGATCAGCAGCTCGGGCACGTGGCCGAACTTGTGCACCCGGCGCAGGCAGTAGCGCTCGAACAGCGCGCCGAGTGCCGCGACGACCAGCGGCGCGAGGACGATACCGGGCCAGAAGCCGGTGATCCTCGCGATCGAATAGGCGACGTAGGCGCCCAGCATGTAGAAGCTGGCGTGCGCGAAGTTGAGCACGCCCATCATGCTGAAGATCAGCGTGAGCCCGGAGCTCAGCATGAACAGCAACAGCCCGTAGCTCAGGCCGTTGAGCAGCGATATGGTGAAGAACTCCATCGTCCGTCGACCGAGCTGGGATGGTGGGCCGTGACGCCGTCCGGGATCAGGGCGGCGCGGTGCCGGCCCGGCATTCTGTCAGACCGGCGACGATGCAAGTCATCGGCATGCGACCCTGAGCCTGGCTCCGTCTCCGCTCGATCTCCGCCCATCAAGGTCTTGCGTGGAGCCGGCTTTGCCGATCCACTGCAAGGTCCCCTCGGGGGACGGCGGAGCGCAGCGGAGACTAGGGGCTCACGCGGACGGCCGCTTCATCTGGCAGCTGGTCGGCGTGCTCGACACGTACGGCGGGTACTCGGCGACCGGCACGAGCGTCATGCCGGTGTTCTCCGGGCTGTACGGGTACTTGCCGCCGGCCTTCTCCCACTCGGTCATGTAGAGCGTCTGCTGCAGCTGGTGGTCGGTCTTGCGCATCTCGACCTCGCCGCCGAACAGGCTCGTCAGCTTCATGCCTTCCATCGCGAACGCGACCTTCACCGGGTCGGTCGACTTGGTCTTGGCCATCGCCTCGCCGAGGAACTCGAAGATGCGCACGTACGAGCCGGTGTAGAGGTCGTCGTTGTAGCGCTTCTTGAACTCGTCCATCAGCTTCTGCATTTCGCCGCCCGGGTTGTAGTGGGCATAGGCGATCTGGAAGACGCGACCGGCGCCGTTGGTGCCGAGCGCCGTCGGCGTGCCGGTGACGCCGGTGTAGTAGGTGAAGAACTTGCCGTTGTAGCCGCCCTCGCCGGCCGCCTTGACGAGCAGCGTCAGGTCCGAGCCCCAGTTGCCGGTGATGACCGCATCGGCACCGGCCGCCTTGATCTTCGCGATGTAGGGCGCGAAATCGCGCACCTGCGCGAGCGGGTGCAGGTCGTCGCCGACGATCTCGATGTCGGGGCGCTTGCGCTTCAGGTACTCGCGGGCGTACTTGGCGACCTGCTTGCCGTGCGAATAGTTCTGACCCAGGATGAAGACCTTGTGGATGTCCTTCTGGTCTTTCATGTAGGTCGTCATCGCCTCCATCTTCATCGTCGTGTCGGCGTCGAAGCGGAAGTGCCAGAAGCTGCACAGGCTGTTCGTGAAGTCGGGGTCGACGGCGGCGTCGTTCAGGTAGACGACTTCCTTGCCGGGATTGCGCTCGTTGTGCTTGTTGATCGCATCGATCAGCGCGCTCGCGACCGACGAGCCGTTGCCTTGCATCACGTAGCGGATGCCTTGGTCGATCGCCGAGTTCAGCGCGTTGACGCTCTCGGTCGGGCTGAGCTTGTTGTCGGTGCTGAGAACCTCGAACTTCACGCCGGCCGGATTGGTGGCGGTGAACTTCTCGGCCAGGAACTGCGACGACTTCAGCTGGTTGGTGCCGACCGGCGCCATCAGGCCCGACAACGGGTCGATCCACATGATCTTCACCGTCTGGCCGGCGAGCGGCTTGGCTCCGGCCGCCGAGACCGAGCCGGCGGGCACGGCCAGCGCGGCGCCCAAGGCCACGTTGAACTGCCGGCGATTGATGAGTCTGCGGTCGTACTGCATGAGCGGTTCTCCTGGGTGGGCACAAGCGCCAGAAAGGTAGCGGAACTCCTGTTGCGCCCGTTACAGGGACTACCCCAAACGCCCTGTCGCGACCGGGACAAGGTCACGCGTATCCCTACGGCGCATGCGCGGCGGACCGCTGGCTACACTGCCCGGCATGGACCGCCTGACCGCCGAAGACGACACGACCATGCGCGCGCAGACCGATGCGCCGCTCGTGTCTGCGCATGCACCCGCATGGCGCAACCGCTTCCACGCGCTCGGCCCGGCCTTCTATACCGAGCTGCCGGCGCGCGGCCTGCCCGACCCGCACTGGGTCGCACGCAGCGACGACTGCGCCCGCCTGCTCGGCCTGCCGGACGACTGGGCCGAGCGGCCCGATCTGCAGGCGCTGCAGGTCTTCAGCGGCAATGCGACCTGGGCCGGCATGCGGCCGCTCGCGAGCGTCTACAGCGGTCATCAGTTCGGCGTCTGGGCCGGTCAGCTGGGCGACGGGCGGGCGCTCTGGCTCGGCGAGGTGGATGCGCCGTCGGGCACCTTCGAGCTGCAGCTGAAGGGCGCCGGCAAGACGCCCTACTCGCGCATGGGCGATGGCCGCGCGGTGTTGCGTTCGTCGATCCGCGAGTTCCTCTGCTCCGAGGCGATGCACGGCCTCGGCATACCGACGACGCGGGCACTCTGCATCACCGGCTCGGCACTGCCGGTCCGGCGCGAGACGCTCGAGACCGCCGCGGTCGTCACGCGCGTCGCCGAGAGCTTCATCCGCTTCGGCCATTTCGAGCACTTCGCGCACCACGGCCAACCCGAGGCGCTGCGGCAGCTCGCCGATTTCGTGATCGACCATCACCTGCCCGCCTGCCGCGATGCCGAGCAGCCCTACCACGCGCTGCTCGGCGAGGTCACGCGGCGCACTGCGCGGCTGATGGCCGACTGGCAGTCGGTCGGCTTCTGCCACGGCGTGATGAACACCGACAACATGTCGATCCTGGGCTTGACGATCGACTACGGGCCCTACGGCTTCCTCGATGCCTTCGATCCCGGCCACATCTGCAACCACTCCGACGAGCAAGGCCGCTACGCCTGGGCGCGCCAGCCGCAGATCGGGCTGTGGAACCTGCATGCGCTCGCGCAGGCGCTGCTGCCGCTGATCGGCGACGGCGATGCGGCGCTCGCGATCCTCGAAACCTACAAGAGCGTCTTCATGGACGCGCTGCTCGCGCGTTGGCGCGCCAAGCTCGGGCTGGCCGCCGCGGAAGAAGGCGACCACGAGCTGATCGACGCGCTGCTGCGCCGCATGGCGACCGACCGGGTGGACTACACGCTCGCGTTCCGGCGCCTGGCGTCGTTCAGCACCGCCGACGGCGCGCGCAACGACGCCATGCGCGACCTCTTCATCGACCGCGCCGGCTTCGACGCCTGGGCGCGCGGCTACGCCGAACGGCTGGCGCACGAGGCGAGCATCGATGCCGAGCGGGCCTTGCGCATGAACCGGGCCAACCCCAAGTTCGTGCTTCGCAACCACCTGGCCGAAACGGCGATCCGCCGCGCGACCGAGGGCGAGTTCGGCGAGATGGACCGCCTGCTGAAAGTCCTGCAGCGGCCGTACGACGAACATCCGCCCGGCGCGACCGATGCCGATGCCGGCTTCCCGCCCGAATGGGCGCAGACGATCGAGGTGTCCTGCTCATCATGAAAGACGACAAGACCTATCCGGTGCAGAAGACCGATGCCGAGTGGCGCGAGCAACTCGACCCGATGCAGTACCAGGTCGCGCGGCACGCGGCGACCGAGCGGCCCTTCACCGGCGAATACTGGAACGCGTGGGACGACGGCCGGTACGACTGCGTCGGCTGCGGCACGCCGCTGTTCGAATCGAAGACCAAGTTCGACGCAGGCTGCGGCTGGCCGAGCTACTACGAGCCGATCAACGCCGAAGTCGTCGAGCGCGTCGTCGACAGGAGCCACGGCATGGTGCGCGTCGAAGTGCGCTGCAACCGGTGCGGCTCGCACCTCGGTCACGTCTTCCCCGACGGGCCGGAACCCACGGGTGAGCGGTTCTGCATCAATTCCGCCGCGATACACTTCGCGCCCAGCAAGGCATAGGCAGGTGCCGACGCCGGCTGCGGCGTCGCACGGCCAGAGTTCATGAAGCTGCTGCTCGACTTCCTGCCGCTGGTCCTCTTCTTCGGTACGTTCAAGTACGCCGACCATCACGCCGACTGGGCCGCTCGCTTCGCGACCGACCATTTCGGCTACCTGGTATCGGGCGGCGTGGTCGGCACCGAAGAAGCGCCGGTGCTGCTCGCGACCCTGGTCGTCGCCGCCGCCACCACCTTGCAGATCGCGGTGATGCTGGCGCGCCGCAAGCACATCGACCTGATGCTGTGGATCACCTTCGGCCTGGTCGTCGTGCTGGGCGGAGCGACCGTCTGGTTCCACAACCCGACCTTCATCAAGTGGAAGCCCAGCCTGCTCTATTGGGCGATGGGGCTGGCGTTCTGGGCCAGCCAGGCGCTGTTCCGCAAGAACCTGCTGCAGTCGATGATCGGCGACGAGCTCGACCTGCCGGCGCGCATCTGGCAGCGGCTGAACTTCGCCTGGATCGGCTTCTTCGCGCTGATGGGGCTGCTCAACCTGTACGTCGTCTACAGCTACTCGACGTCGGCCTGGGCGACGTTCAAGACCTTCGGCGCGACCGGGCTGATGCTGGCCTTCACGGTCGCCCAGGGCGTCTACCTGACGCGCCACATCCGCCCGGAGCCCGAAGCCGGTGCGTCGCAGGCGGCGGCGTCGGAGCGCGCGCCGTGACCGCCGAACACGGCGTCTCGGCCGACGAGTTGCGCGCCGCGCTCGCCGAAGCGTTCGCGCCGGAGCGGCTCGAGATCGACGACGACAGCCATCAGCACGCCGGCCATGCGGGCGCGCGCGAAGGCCGCCACTTCAGCGTGCGGATCGTGAGCGGGCGCTTCGCCGGTCTGAACCGGGTGGCGCGCCATCGCCTCGTATATGATGCGCTGCGCCGCCTGATGCCACGCGGCATTCATGCGCTGGCCATCGACGCCAAAGCCCCGGAAGACGCTTGAGCCTTTGCGCGGGCGGACAATCCGGTCGCCCAACGTGCAGGCTCCCAAGCCCTGCGATCTTCCCGGCCACGAGGTCGGCGCCGCCGGCGCTGAATGTTCTGGCTGCCCTTCCTCGAGACCCGAAAGCCTCTTCATCATGAAAAAGAGCCTGCTCCTCATCAGCTCGGCGGCGTTGCTGCTGTCCGCCGCCGCGCACGCGCAGAACATCGCGACGGTCAACGGCAAGCCGGTGCCCAAGGCCCGTGTCGACTTCCTGATGAAGCAGGTCGCGGCACAGGCCGAATCGCAGCACCAGCAGCTCCCGCCCGACATCGACCAGCGCGCCAAGGAGAAGGTCGTGCTCGACGAGATCTTCGCGCAGGAAGCCGAGAAGCGCGGCATCGCCGCGAACGCCGACTTCAAGCAACAGCTCGAGTACACGCGCCAGGCGCTGATGATCCAGACGCTCTTCAAGGACTACACCGAGAAGAATCCCGTCACCGACGCCGAGATCCGGGCCGAGTACGACAAGTACAAGGCCACCCAGAGCGGCACCGAATACCACGCGCGCCACATCCTGGTCGAGAAGGAAGACGAAGCGGTCGCGCTGATCAAGGAGATCAAGGGCGGAGCCGACTTCGCCGAGCTGGCGAAGAAGAACTCCAAGGACACCGGCTCCGGCGCCAACGGCGGCGACCTCGACTTCGCCGCGCCGAGCGCCTACGTGCCCGAGTTCAGCGAAGCGATGGTCAAGCTGAAGAAGGGCGAGATCACCGAGACGCCGGTCAAGACGCAGTTCGGCTACCACATCATCAAGCTCGAGGACACGCGCGAGGCGAAGTTCCCGCCGCTCGAGGAAGTGAAGCCGCAGATCCAGCAGCGCCTGGCTCAGCAAAAGCTCGCCGCCTTCCGCGACGAGCTGCGGGACAAGGCCAAGACGGACTTCAAGTTCTCGGGGCAGTAAGCCCGGTCGGGACTCGGAGCCAGGAGCCTGGCTCGCTACTCGAAGCTCTTGTTGCCGTTCGCAGCAGCCCGCCGGTCTCGGCCGGCAGCCGACCCAGGGACTCGCCTGCCGGGGCGAATTCCCGGCGGGCTGCGACACGAAGCAAACAAGGCGGCGAGAAGCGTCAGTGGACGCCCACCATACCAGGCCCGTCGCGCCGAGCGACCTAGAACCCCGTCGACCGCAACGGCGCCGATTCGACGAACTCGATGAAGGCCGGCGACTTCGAGTCGAGCTCTTCGACCTCCATGGCCAAGGGCCGCACCGGCAGCCGCACCGGCGCACTGACGTCGATGTCTATCGGCGCGGGCCGCGGCGTGGTGCGTTCCGTCGGGGGTTCGGCATCGAGCGGCAAGAACACGTCGACGTCGCTTTCCACCGCATCGCCGCGCAGATCGCGCGCGATCGCGTAGAGGAACAGGAGCTGCGTGTACGACGCGAGGTCGAGCGCCTCCTCGTCCGGGTCGCGCCGGAACAGCATCGCCTCGAAGAGCGCCATCGCCGCCGCCGGCTCGTGCCACACGACTTGCAGGCGCGCCAGCATCGTCGCGTGATCCTCGAGGCCGCGGCGGTCGCCGGCGCTGTCGTCCCACCGCGGCGCCTGCGCGGCGTAGCGGCGGTTGTAGCGCTCGCGGATGCGTTCGTAGGCATCGGCTTCGCCGCGCCGCCGGTAGATCTCGAGCAGCTTCAGGTACGGCAGCGGGCCGGTGCCTTCGTTGCTGCGCACGTGCCCCATCAGCAAGTCGATGGCAGCGGCGTCCTGGCCGAGCACGACGAAGAACTCGGCCTGCTGCTCGAGGTCGATCAGCTCCTCGACCGACAGGCTGCGCACATCGGCCGGCAACGTGCGCGGCTCGGCCGCCATCGGCAGCGCCGTGACGAGCGCGGGCGCAGGCTGCGGCCATGCGGGCCCGACGTGGGCATCGGTACGTTCGATCGGCGCCTCCGGCGGTTCGCTGCGCCGTGCCGGCGTTGCAGCAGGCAAGCCGGCGGCGATGCTCTCCGGCGCCGCCCACCAGCGTGCTTGCGGACGACGCGACTGACGCCACCACAGCACGGCCACCAGCACGGCGAGCAGCGCCGTGACGAGCGCCAGCGCATAGAGCAGCGGATTCGCATAGCGCTGCGCGTCGGCGTCGCGCAGCCGGGATTCGAGCGACGCGAGCGTCTGCTGCATCGTTTGCGCGTCGCCGCGCAATGCAGCGAGCTGCTTCTCGAGTTTCTCGAGTTGCTCGTGGTCGTGCGCCTGCGCCTCGGCCGCCGACGCCTGGGCCGTACGCACGTCGGCGAGCGCAAGCCGGGTGGCCGAAGCGGCATCGTCGGCCGGCCGCGCGGCGGCGGCAGCGAACGTCGACGGTTCGAGTTCCAGACGAGGCCCGGTCTTCACGGGCGCTGCGGCCCGCTTGCGGATCGTCGGTGCAGCGGCTGCACGCGCGACGTGCGTGCCGCGCGGTGCGGCCGCGCGCGCGGCGACCTTGGGGCCCGGCGGCGCTGCGGCATGCGCGCGCCGCGGCGCCGGCGCTACGCCCTGCACGATGTCGACGAGCGGTGCGACCTGCGAATCGACATGCTGCTCCGGCAGGCGGCTCGCGTCCACGGCGGCCTGGGTCATGCCGGCGAGCGGCGGGTCGATCAGCGCGACGAAGCTGCGCGACAGCTTCATCGCGCAACCGACGGTGACGTTCACGGTGACGACGGGCTCGTCGATCAGCGCATAGGTCGTGACGCGCACGCTGCGCTCGCCGGGATGGCCGGCGTTCTCCAGCGTGACGAGGACCTGCCCGGGCTGCAGCTTGTTGCCGCCCGAATAGACATCCGCGCCGACGCACTCGCGAGCGAGCGTTTCGTCGTCCGCCAACTTGACGGTCGCGGCAAAGTTCAGCGGCTGGCCGATCCGCGTCGCGCTGATGCTGCCGCCGAACCCCAATGCCCAGGCGGCCTGCGCTGCGAGCAGCAGACCGGCGGCGGCGAGGAAGGAGACATAGCGCATGGAGCGGAAGCAGTCCTGAGGCCGGGAAACTCTAGCATGCACCCCTCGGCCGAAAGGCCGGAATTGGGGGTCGAATCGGCACCTGCTCCCGGGCGCCATGACACAATCGCCGCGCTTTGCGCGGCCGCCGCCCGGCCGTCGGCCGGAGGGTCGTTTTCTCATGAGCTCTGAACTGCTGACCGAGCGCCAGGGCGCCGTGCTGGTGCTGACCATCAGCGATCCGGCGTCGCGCAACACGTTGTCCGAGCAGGCGATCGCCGCCGGCATCGAGGCGCTCAACATCGCCGAGTCCGCGGACGACGTGCGCTGCGCGATCCTGCGCGGCGCGGGCAGCCATTTTTGCGCCGGCGGCAACCTGCAAGGCCTGCAGGAACGGCGCCGCGCCGGACCGCCCGCGCAGGTACGGATGCTCGAGCACCTGCACCAGCTCGTCGAGGCGATGCGTGCCTTTCCGAAGCCGCTGATCGCCGCGGTCGAAGGCGCGGCCGCCGGCGCCGGCTTCTCGCTCGCGCTGGCCTGCGACCTGATCGTCGCGGCCGAGGACGCGCGCTTCATCCTCTCCTATGGGCGCATCGGGCTGTCGCCCGACGCCGGCGCCACCTGGCACCTCGCGCGCGCGTTGCCGCGTCCGCTCGCGCAGCAGCTCGTGTGGCTGGCCGAGCCGGCCTCGGCGCGCCAGCTCGAAGCCTGGGGACTCGTGAGCCGCGTGGCCGATCCGGGCCAGGCGTTGCCCGAGGCGCTGCGCCTGGCCGAGCAGCTCGCCGCGATGGCGCCGAATGCGCTGGCGAGCGCGAAGGAATTGCTCGATGCCGCGCCCGGCCGCACGCTGACCGCGCAACTGGCGGCGGAGCGCGACCACTTCGTCGAGAACCTGTTCCACGCCAACGCCGCCGAAGGGCTGGCGGCGTTCGGCGAGAAGCGCGCGCCGCGCTTCCGCTGAAAGATCGATCAGCTGCGGTAGCTCGGATCGATCCGGTCGAGTCGCCGCAGCAAGCCGGGCCAGGTCAGCGCACCGCCGCCCAGGCCGAGCGTGCCGACCCTCGCCTGCTCCTGCGCCGTCGCGATGATGCGCGGGTCGACGTCGATCAGCTCGCTCCCGCCGGCCATCGCGCGGACCTGGATCGTGCAGACGGTCTCGAACAGGTACATGTTCAGGAAGGCATCGGCGATCGTCGCGCCGACGGTCAGCAACCCGTGGTTGCGCAACATCAGGAAGCTGTTGGCACCGAGGTCGGCGACCAGCCTGGGCTTCTCGTCGTCGCGCAGCGCCACGCCTTCGTAGCCGTGGTAGCCGAGGCTGGACAGCACGAAGATCGACTGCTGGGAGATCGGCTTGACGCCGCCCTTCTGCGCCGACACCGCGATGCCGTTCAGCGTGTGCGTGTGCAGCACGCACTGGACGTCGTGACGCACCCCGTGCACCGCACTGTGGATCGTGAAGCCCGCCGGGTTCACCGGGTACGGCGAGTCGTCGAGCTTGTTGCCCTGCCCGTCGATCTTCACCAGGCTCGACGCGGTGATCTCGTCAAACATCAGGCCGTAGGGGTTGATCAGGAACGCGTCGTCGCTGCCCGGTACGCGCGCGCTGATGTGGGTGAAGACGAGGTCGTCCCACTTGAACAGCGCCACCAGCCGGTAGGCCGCGGCGAGGTCGACGCGCACGCGCCACTCCTCCGGGCTCGTTTCCTCGCGGCGGCTCCTGATCTCGAGGGCGGCAGATGCGGACATGGCGGTCTCCTTCAAGTCGTGGTCGGACGGAACGATTCTGGCAGGCACGGCGAGCCCGCGTGCGAGGGCAAGCACGCAACGACAATAGGACAGTCGGGCAGCAACCTGCTGTCACCTCAGCGACGCACCATGACCACCCCCGTTCTTACAATCGCCGAACGCCAGAACATCGAGACCGGCTCTTGGTTTTCGCGCCTCTCACCGCCGCTGCGTTCCGCCATCCTGTCGCGTGCGACCGTGCGCCGCATCGCCGATGGCGCGATGCTGTCGGCGCGCGGCGCGCCCGCCGAGGACTGGTGCGGCGTGGCCAAGGGCGCGGTCCGCGTCAGCGCGGTGTCGCTGTCGGGCAAGCAGTTCACGCTGACCTATGTCGAGCCCGGCACCTGGTTCGGCGACATCGCCCTCTTCGACGGCATGCCGCGCACGCACGATGCGAATGCGCATGGCGACACCACGCTGCTCGTCGTGCGCAAGCCCGACTTCAAGGAGCTGCTGTCGCAGCACGTCGAGCTGTACGACGCGCTGCTGCGCCTCAACTGCCGGCGCCTGCGCCTGCTGTTCGATGCCGTCGAGGACCTCAACACCCGGCCGCTGGCGTCGCGCCTGGCCAAGCAGATCCTCCTGCTGGCGCGCAGCTACGGCGTGCCGCAGGGCGACGAGATCCGCATCGGCCTGCAGCTCGCGCAGGAAGACCTGGCGCAGTTGCTCGGCGCATCGCGCCAGCGCGTGAACCAGGAGCTCAAGGGCTTCGAGCGCGAGGGTGCGGTACGGGTCGAGCCGACGCGCCTCGTCGTGCTGTCGAAGGACAAGCTCCTGGCCATCGCGGCGCGTTGAACCGAAGAGACTGAACAAGCGAGCCATGGAAGCCAACACCGGAACCAAGCCCGTCTCGAGCCAGCATGCGTTCGACGCCGGCGCGCTGCAAGGCTATCTCACCGAACGCCTGCCCGGCTTCGAAGGCCCGCTCACGGTCGAGCAGTTCAAGGGCGGCCAGTCGAACCCGACCTACAAGCTCGTGACGCCGGGGCGCAGCTACGTGATGCGCGCCAAGCCCGGCCCGGCCGCCAAGCTGCTGCCGTCGGCGCATGCGATCGACCGCGAGTTCAGGGTCATGCAGGCGCTGCACCCGACCGACGTGCCGGTGCCGCGCATGCACTTGCTGTGCGAGGACGAGGCGGTGATCGGCCGCGCCTTCTACGTCATGGAGTGCATGGAAGGCCGCGTGCTGTGGGAGCAATCGCTGCCGGCCATCGACCGGTCGCAGCGCGCCGCCTACTACGACGAGATGAACCGCGTGATCGCGGCGCTGCACAACGTCGACGTCGAAGCGGTCGGCCTCGCGGACTACGGCAAGCCGGGCAACTACTTCGAGCGCCAGATCGGGCGCTGGGGCAAGCAGTACCTCGCGTCGATCACGCAGCCGATCGCAGCGATGGACCGGCTGATGGAGTGGCTGCCGGCGCACATCCCGGCGAGCGCGCGCGACGAGCGCCAAGTGTCCATCGTGCACGGCGACTACCGGCTCGACAACATCATGTTCCACGTCACCGAGCCGCGCGCGATCGCCGTGCTCGACTGGGAGCTGTCGACGATCGGCCATCCGCTCGCCGACTTCAGCTACCACTGCATGTCGTGGCACATCGAGCCGGGGCAGTTCCGCGGGCTCGGCGGGCTCGACCTCGCCGCGCTCGGCATCCCGGACGAGAAGGACTACGTGCGGCGCTATTGCGAGCGCACCGGCCGCACCGATCCCGATGCGGTGATGGCCGACTGGAACTTCTACCTCGCCTACAACCTGTTCCGCATCGCCGGCATCCTGCAAGGCATCGCCAAGCGGGTCGAGGAAGGCACCGCATCGAGCGCGTCCGCACGCCAGGCCGGCGCCGGCGCCCGGCCGCTTGCCGAGATGGGCTGGGAGATCGCCCGGAAGGCATAGGAAGACGGCATAGGGCCGCACCCACCCGTTCCACCACGGAGACCGACATGGACTTCAACTACTCGCCCCGCACCCAGGAACTGCAGGCCAAGCTGCTCCAGTTCATGGACGACCACGTCTATCCGAACGAGCGGCGCTACACCGACGAGCTCGAAGCCAACACCCAGGCCGGCAAGCGCTGGACGCCGCTCGCGGTGATCGAGGAGCTGAAGCCGAAGGCGCGCGCGCAAGGCCTGTGGAACCTGTTCCTGCCGCCGACGGCGGGCGGGGCCGGCTCGGCGCACAGCGGTCGCGACTTCGGCCTGTCGAACGCCGACTACGCGCCGCTGGCCGAGATCATGGGCCGCGTGCCGTGGTCGAGCGAGGTCTTCAATTGCTCGGCGCCCGATACCGGCAACATGGAGACGATCGAGCGCTACGGCCGGCCCGAGCTCAAGCAGCAATGGCTGCAGCCGCTGCTCGACGGCAAGATCCGCAGCGCCTTCGCGATGACCGAGCCGGCGGTCGCATCGAGCGACGCGACCAACATCGCCGCGCGCATCGAGCGCCAAGGCGACGACTACGTCATCAACGGCCGCAAGTGGTGGACCAGCGGCGCCGGCGATCCGCGCTGCAAGATCTACATCTTCATGGGCAAGACCGACCCGGAGGCGCCCAAGCATTCGCAGCAGTCGATGATCCTGGTGCCGGCCGACGCGCCCGGGATCACGGTGATGCGGCCGCTCTCGGTGTTCGGCTACGACGACGCGCCGCACGGCCACATGGAAGTCGACTTCAAGGACGTGCGCGTGCCGGTCGGCAACATCCTGCTCGGCGAGGGCCGCGGCTTCGAGATCGCGCAGGGCCGCCTCGGCCCGGGCCGCATCCACCACTGCATGCGGCTGGTCGGACTGGCGGAGCGCTCGCTCGAGCTGATGTGCAAGCGCGCGAGCTCGCGCGTCGCGTTCGGTCGCACCGTGGCCGAGCAAGGCGTCACCCGCGAGCGCATCGCCGAAGCGCGCTGCCGCATCGACATGGCGCGGCTGCTGACGCTGAAGGCCGCGTGGATGATGGACGTGGCGGGCAACAAGTCGGCGAAGGCCGAGATCGCGATGATCAAGGTCGTCGCCCCGAACATGGCCTGCGACGTGATCGACTGGGCGATCCAGGTGCACGGCGGCGGCGGCGTCAGCGACGACTTCCCGCTCGCCAGCTACTACGCCCATGCGCGCACCCTGCGCTTCGCCGACGGCCCGGACGAGGTGCACCGCAACGCGATCGCGAAGCTCGAGCTCGGCAAGTACGCCTGAGTCGCCGGAGCGCAGTGCCTCATAGGCACCTGCATGGCGCAGGCGACTCGCCCAGAAACCTGCTCGATGCTGCGAGTCGAGGATTGCGCTTCCAGGTTCTTGCGCGCTTGTTGCTGCGTTGTCGCTGTGCGTAAGAGCCCGCCGGGAATTCGCCCCGGCAGGCGAGTCCCTTTCTTCTGCTGGCCCCAGAAGAAAGTAGGTCGGCTGCCGGCCGAGACCGGCGGGCTGCCGCGCCAAGCTCAGGCCGAGCGAAGAGCAACCTCAGCTCCACGGATTCGGTTTCTCGAGAAGCGCCGGCACGCGCCTTCGAGGCAGCACCGGCCGGCAACATGCGCCCCCCCAGGGCGCCCTGCCCTTCAGCTGCGCCCGCTCCCGCCGTCGTCGGCCCGGCTGCTCTGCCAGGCGCTCGCCGTCGACGGCCCCCAGCCGGTGCTGGCATCGGGGTACGCGGCGGCCGCCTGCATCGCGCGCGTGATCGACACCTCGAACAGTCCGAGCGCCACGCCGATCGCGCGCGGCTCCGGATCGGCGAGCTGCACGCGCAGGTAGCCGCGGTTGCGCAGCACCATCAGCACGAACGGCGGATCGGCGGCGAGCAGCGTGCCCCGCGCCTGCACCAGCGCGTTCGCGAGCGGCCCTTCGATCCAGGCGAGGCCTATCGCCTCCTGGCCGGCCACGGCGGCGAAATGGCCCTTCAGCTCCGGCACGCTGCCGAGGTTGATCTTCGGGAACATCACGAGCCAGCGCATCTCCTCCGGCGTCGACGTGCCGATCTGCGTCTGGTTGCCTTCGGTGAATTGCTCGTAGGTCTGGCGCTCCAGCGACTCGAGCAGCGGCCGCGACAGCAGCAGCATCTGCGCCTCGGACGGCATCGCGAGTTCCATGCGCAGGCGGAGTTCGCGGCCGGCGATGTAGGGGCGCTGCGGCGGACCCCATTCGAGGCGCCAGGGCTTTCCTTCGAGCGTGCCTTCGATGACGAAGCCGGTGTCGTCTCGGGCGCGCCGGAACGCATGTCCGCGACGCTGCGCCCAGTCGGCCACCTCGCCGAGGTCGGGCCCCGGCGGCTTGCCCGCGAAGAGTCGCTTCAGCCGTTCGAGCACGGCGCCGTCCAATCCACTAGAGTCGGGTGCACGGCGTACCCGCCACGACAGGAAGACCACAACATGATCGAAGTGTATTCGTGGGCGACCCCCAACGGGCACAAGGTCCACATCATGCTCGAGGAGTGCGGGCTGCCCTACCGCGTGCACGCGATCGACATCGGCGCGGGCGACCAGTTCGCCCCCGAGTTCCTCGCGATCTCTCCGAACAACAAGATCCCCGCGGTCGTCGATCCCGACGGGCCGGACGGTCGGCCGATCTCGCTGTTCGAATCGGGCGCGATCCTGCTCTACCTCGCCGGCAAGACCGGCCGCTTCCTGCCCGCGACGACGGCCGGCAAGTACGAGACGCTCGAGTGGCTGATGTTCCAGATGGGCGGCGTCGGACCGATGCTCGGCCAGGCGCATCACTTCCGGATCTATGCGCCCGAGAAGATCGCGTATGCGATCGACCGCTACACCAACGAGGCCAAGCGCCTCTACGGCGTCATCGACAAGCGGCTCGCGAAGAGCAAGTACGTGGCCGGTCCCGAGTACACGATCGCGGACATCGCGATCTTTCCTTGGCTGCGCTCATGGAAGAACCAGGGCATCGTGCTGAGCGACTATCCGCACCTGAAGGGCTGGTTCGACGAGATCGCCGCGCGGCCGGCGGTACAGCGCGGCGTCGAGGTGCTGGCGGCGCAGCGCAAGCCGCTCGTCAGCGACCAGGCGCGCGAAGCGCTGTTCGGCGCGCGCCAGTATGCGCGCCACTGACTGCGCGCCATCGACTGCGCGTCGTCGATCGCGCGCTGCTGATCCGCCTCAACGCTTGCGGGCCAGGGTCAGCCCGTCGCCGATCGGCAGCAGCGCGAGGTCGATGCGCCCGTCGGCATGGAGCTTGTCGTTGAGCGCCTGCAGCGCCAGCGTGTCCTGGTCGCCCGCAGCCGCCGGCCGGGCCACGCTGCCGCTCCACAAGGTGTTGTCGATCGCGATCAGGCCGCCGGGACGCACGAGGCGCATGCAACGTTCGTAGTAAGCGTCGTAACCGGTCTTGTCGGCATCGATGAAGGCGAAGTCGTACTCGCCTTCCCGGCCGCTCGCGAGTTCGGCATCGAGCGTCTCGAGCGCCGGCGCGAGGCGCAGATCGATGCGGTCGGCGACGCCGGCCTCGGCCCAGAACGGCCGTCCGATGCGCGTGTAGGCATCGCTGATGTCGCAGGCGAGCAGCCGTCCGTCCGGCGGCAGCGCGAGCGCCACGGTGAGCGCGCTGTAGCCGGTGTAGGTGCCGATCTCGATGCATCGCCTGGCGCCGATCAGGCGCACCAGCAGCGCCATCAGCGCGCCCTGCTCGGGCGAGATCTGCATGCCGGCGTGCGGCTGCCGGGCGGTCGCGGCACGCAGCGCGGTCTGCGCCGGGTGCTCGCGCAGCGTATGGGCATGCAGATAGCCGACGAGCGCATCGTCGATCTCCAGGGTGCGGTTGGACATCCAGGCTCCGTGGGTTCAAAGCGGTCCGGGACCGCGGTCATGCGGGGGCATGTCGATGCGCGCGTCTGTCATCCGTGCGGGCTCTGGCATATCCGGACGGCGGCGGCGTCATCGATCCGGAGTATGAGTCGAGTGCGAATGACCATGACCTGCAAAGTCTTCATATTGCATGCCGCCGCACCGGCGCCGATGCTGAAGCTCCGAAGTTCAAATAATCCAGAGGCCGCTTCCAACCTTCGATCGACCAATGCTTCCTGACCATCGCCAGCCAACTTCGGATCACGACAACCGACGGTGGAGACGGTGGATAGGGGCGATGGCGATCGCCGTCGTTCTGCTGGGCCTGACCGGCATCCTGCACTTCTACCAGCAGCACCGGCTCGAACAGGTCAACGGCTTGCTGGCCGACTTCTCTCGCGTCGCCGCCGCCGTCGACCGCGCAGCGCTCTATCTCGATCTCGGCACGGCATCGGGGCAGCGGCATGCGCTGGCCGAGATCGACGCGGCCGGCGATACGCGGCGGCGCATCCGCGAGCGCTTCGACGACGAGACCGAACGCCTGGGTGTCGATGCGTTCGACGCCGCCGCGACACGGCTGCGCACGACGCTGGCCGGCCCGGCCGGTGCGACCTTCGCGGAACGTCCCGACCCCGCGCTCGCCGCCAGCGCCCGCCGCCTGTCCGCACAGGCCGCAGACGTCGGCACCGCGCTGCATCAGGAAGTGCGGCGCACCGAGTCGCGCCTCTTGATCACGTTCACGTCGGCCTTCGTCGGCTCGATCGCGCTGATGGCGATCGCAGGCATCGGCATGGCCCGCATCGACCGCGGCCGCACGGCGCTGCGCACCGACTTGCGCAGCCGGCACGAGTCCTATCGCTCGATGGTCGACGCGCTGGCGGAAGGCGTGCTGATCTTCGACCGGCAGGCGCAGGTGCTGGCCGGCAACCCGGCGGCCGAGCGGCTGCTCGGCAACACGGTGGCCGAGATGCAGTCGGGCGGGATGGACGCCTGGCAGGTCTGCGACGCCGATGGCCGGCAGCTCGAACACGGCGACCGGCCGCTTGCCAAGGTGCTGCGCGGCGAAGGACGGCAGCGCGACGTCGTGCTCGGCAAGGCCGGGCCGGACGGCACGATGACCTGGCTCAACGTCAACGTCGAAGCCGTGCTCGATGCCGACGGCGGCGCCATCCGCGGTGCGGTCGCGTCCTTCACCGACACCACCGAGCGACGCCGCATCGAGACCGCATTGGCCGGCAGCGAAACGACCAACCGGCTGCTGATGGACGCGCTGGTCGACGGCGTGTTCGTGGCGCAGGACCACCGCTTCGTGTTCGCGAATCCGGCGCTGCCGGCCATGCTCGGCCATGTGCCCGCCGAGTTCGTCGGGTTGCCGTTCGAGAAGGTGGTCGCACCCGACGTCTTGCCGCTCTGGGTCGAGCGCTACGACCGGCGCGTCGGAAGCGGCGCCGAGCCGCCGCGCGCCTACGAGGTGCGCTTCCTGAAGCGCGACGGCAGCGAGATCGCCCTGGAGCTGGTGGCGTCGCGGGCGAGCTACCAGGGCAGGCCCGCCGTGCTCGGGCTCGTGCGCGACATCACCGAGCGCAAGCGCGTCGAGGCCGAGCTGGCGCGCCATCGCGACCATCTCGAGGAACTGGTCGCGGAACGCACGCGTCAGGTCCAGGAAGTCGCGGCGGCGCACGCCGAGACCGAGGCGTTCGCACGCCTGATCGCCGACAACATCCCCGGTCGCGTCGCCTACTGGACCCGCGAGATGCGGTGCCTGTTCGTCAACCGGGTGTACTGCGCATGGTTCGGCAAGACGCGCGAAGAGCTGGTCGGCCGCACGGCCGACGAGATCTTCGGCGACGCGCAGGGCTGGCGCAGCGACGTCCATGTGCTGGGGGCGCTGGCCGGCTACCCGCAGAAGTTCGAGCGCGACGAGGTCGACGCGGAGGGCCGCAAGGCGACCGTGCGGGTGCACTTCGTGCCCGACCTTCAGCCGACCGGCGTGCGCGGCTTCTTCGTGCTCGTGCTCGACATCACCGGCGAGAAGGCGGCGCAGGGAGAACTGCGCAACCTCAATGCCGCGCTGACCGAGGCGCGCGATCGGGCCGAGGCGGCAGCGCGCGCGAAGAGCGCGTTCCTCGCCAACATGAGCCACGAGATCCGCACGCCGATGAACGCGATCATCGGCCTGACGCATCTGCTGCGCCGCGACAGCAGCGATCCGGTCAGCCGCGAACGGCTGTCCCGCGTCGCCGATGCGGCGCGTCACCTGCTCGAGATCATCAGCGACATCCTCGACCTGTCGAAGATCGAGTCCGGCAAGCTCGTGCTCGAGGATGCCGACTTCGCGCTCGACGCGATGCTCACGCGCGCCTGCGCGCTCGTCGCCGAGCAGGCGCGCGAGAAGGGGCTGGAGCTCGTCATCGACACCGACGGCTTGCCGCGCACCCTGCGCGGCGATCCGACGCGCCTCTCGCAGTCGCTCGTCAACCTGCTGTCCAACGCGGTGAAGTTCACCGAACGCGGCTCGGTGACCCTGCGCGGCTCGCTCGCCGACGTGCAGCCGCAGGACGGCCTCGTCGTGCGCTTCGAAGTGCAGGACACCGGCATCGGCATCCCGGCCGACCGCGTCGACTTTCTCTTCAATGCGTTCGAGCAGGCCGACACCTCGACCACGCGGCGCTTCGGCGGCACCGGCCTCGGCCTCGCGATCACGCGCCACCTGGCGCGGCTGATGGGCGGCGACGCCGGCGCCACGAGCGAGCCCGGGGTCGGCAGCATCTTCTGGTTCACCGCTCATCTGCAGCGCGGCGAACCGCTGCCCAACGGCTCGCGCGATACGCTGCTGTCGGACCTGCATGCGCTGCTGATCGACGACGTCGCCGAAGTCCGCGACGCGCTCGGCGCGATGCTGCGTCAGCTCGGCCTGCGTACCGACACCGCCGTCTCCGGCGGCGACGGCCTGGCGCTGGTGCAGTCGTCGCTGAAGGCGAACGACCGCTACGACGTCGTGCTGATCGACTGGCTGATGCCGCACATGGACGGCATCGAGACGGCGCGCCGGCTGCTCGAAGCGACGAGGAACGATCCGCCGGCCTGCATCATGGTCAGCATCTCGACCGACCAGCGCATGCGCGAGCAGGCGCTCGAGCTCGGCATCACGAGCGTGCTGCAGAAGCCGGTCTCCTACTCGACCCTGCACGACCATCTGGTCGACCTGCTGGTCGACCGCACGCCCGACATCCGGCCGACCGCCGGCCGCATCGATCTCTCGGCCGAGCAGCAGCTGCGCGCGGCGCACGAAGGCGCGCGTGTGCTGCTGGCGGAAGACAACCGCGTGAACCAGGAAGTCGCGATGACCCTGCTGCACATCACCGGCTTCGAGGTCGATGTCGCGGAGACCGGCACCGAGGCGGTACGCATGGCGCTGGCGCAGCGCTACGACCTGATCCTGATGGACATGCAGATGCCGGAGCTCGACGGCATCGAGGCGGCGCGCCGCATCCGCGCCGAGCCGCAGAGCAGCGGCGTGCCCATCATCGCGATGACCGCGAACGCGTTCGCCGAGGACCGCGATGCCTGCCTGGCCGCCGGCATGAACGGCTACATCACCAAGCCCGTCGACCCGCCGGTGTTCTACGGCCTGCTCTCGCGCTGGCTGCGCAACGAGCCGGTGAACGTGCTGGTGGAGACCAAGATCGCGGCGCTCGCCGATGGGCCGGACACGATGCCGGTGCCGGCCGAGGCTTCGGCGACCACGGCGCCATCGCCGGCCGAGGGCCTGGCGCTGATCGAAGGGCTCGACGTGCCGCGCGGCATGGACTTCTTCGCCGGCAACCACGCCATCTATCGGCGCGCGCTGCAGCAGTTCTTCGACCTCTATCGCAACGGCATCGCAACGATAGACGCGTACCTGAGCGACCCGGCAGCCGTGGACGCCGGCGAACTGCGCCGGGAGCTGCACTCGATGGGCGGCGCCAGCGCGGCGATCGGCGCAACGAGCCTGAGCACGCTGGCCGCGCGTGCCGGCACGCTGCTGCGCGAACCGGATTCGACGGCGGCCCAGCCGATCGTCGCGACGATCGCGCGCGACCTGGCACGCCTCGTCGCCGCATTGCGCGAGGCGTTGGACGCGGCGGCGGAGTGACGGACAGCTACGCTTGCAACCCCTTCCCCCACACGGACCACCTCCGATGCGCCCCCTGCTGCTTGCCTGCCTGTCCCTGACCTTCGCCGCCCCGGCGCTTGCCGAGCCGATCGGCGAGGTCGACACGGTCTTCAAACTGATCGGCCCCGACCACAAGATCGTCGTCGACGCCTACGACGATCCGCGCGTTGCCGGCGTCACCTGCTACGTCTCGCGCGCCAAGACGGGCGGCATCAAGGGCGCCGTCGGCCTGGCCGAAGACAAGTCGGACGCCTCCATCGCCTGCCGCCAGGTCGGCCCGGTGTCGTTCGCCCAGCCGCTGCCGAAGCAGGAGGACGTGTTCGGCGTGCGCCTGTCGGTGCTCTTCAAGCGACTCCATGTCGTCCGCATGGTCGATCCGAAGCGCAACGCGCTCGTCTACCTGACCTACTCGGACCGCCTCGTCGAAGGTTCGCCGCAGAACAGCGTGACTGCCGTGCCCATCGATCGGACCACGCCGATCCCGGTGCGGTGACGTCTCCTGCGTTGCAAGGAACTAGTGCACGAAAGCCGCGCTCAAGTCGGCCTCGGCGATGCCGAGTGCCTGCAAAGCCCGATGGCAGCGCGAAGTATTCACGCGGACTAGGTCACGACGCGAAATGAAGAACTGACATCGTTTCCAGTTGTTGTTGGATGCTTCGCCCCGCGCAACGCCTGAATCCCAACAAGCGCGCTACGGAGCATCAAATGAACTTGCTGGTACCTTTCATCGTCCTGATCGAGAAGCGCCGGCTGCGCCGCCTCGCTGCGTGGACGGCCACCACGGTCGCGCTGATCGCCGCGCCGCTGCTTACCTCGCAACCGGTTGCCGCGGCCGGCCGGCAACCGGCGATCACGAAGGAGAAGCACCGCAAGGTCGCGCGCGACTTCGACGATGAAATGGTGCAAGCGCGCAAGCCTCATTCGCGCTGGGCGCGCGACATCGGCGGCGTGCGTCACGTGCAGGCCATCGTCGTCAGCAACGCGACCGATCCGCAGATGAAGGACCTGCGTGCCTACGTGCGCAGCATCGGCGGCGCCGTGCAGGCGGTGCATCCCGGCGTGCATGCCCTGACGGTGATGGTCAAGGCGAGCATGCTGCAAACGCTGGCCGACCGCAGCGACGTGGTCAGCGTGTCGCCGAACCGGCAGACCCAGCGCACGGCGAGCGCGCTCGAGTACATCACCGGCGCGCTGACCGCCAACGTGCGTACCGCGAGCACGAAGACCAGCTACGCCGGCCTCGACGGCACCGGCGTCGGCATCGCGATCCTCGACTCGGGCGTGATGACGCAGCACATGGCGTTCGACGACGCGAACGGCGTCTCGCGCGTGCTGCGCAACGTCAACATGCTCAACACCAACGTCGCCAACTGGACGACGGGCACCGACAGCACGACCTCGCTCGCGCCCGGCAGCGCGGCGCTGACGGCCTACGAGAGCTCGATCGCGAACGACGGCAACGCCACCCTGGACGGCTACGGCCACGGCACGCACGTCGCGTCGGTCGCGGCGGGCCGCGCCAAGTACTACACCGGCACCACGCCGGACTCGACCGGCATCGCGCCCAACGCCAGCGTCTACGACGTGAAGGTGCTCAATTCGCTGGGCCTCGGCACGGTGAGCGACGCGCTCGAAGGCGTGCAGTGGGTGATCTACCACGCCAAGGAATACAACATCCGCGTGCTCAACGTGAGCCTCGCCACCGACTCGACCGAGACCTGGCAGACCGACCCGATGTGCGTGGCGCTGCGCAGCGCCACCGCCGCCGGCATCACCGTGGTGGTCGCGGCCGGCAACTTCGGCCAGACCTCGACCGGTACCGAGGTCTACGGCCGCATCGGCTCGCCCGGCGACGACCCGAGCGTGATCACGGTCGGCGCGGTGAACTACAAGGCCACCGTCTCGCGCGACGACGACAGCGTCGACCTGTTCAGCTCGCGCGGCCCGACCCGCGGCTCCTACACCGACGACGCGGGCGTGCGCCACATCGACAACCTGCTGAAGCCCGATCTGGTCGCGCCCGGCAACAAGATCATCGGCGCGGCGGCAACCAGCACGGCCACCGCCGGGGCCGCCTGGAACTTCCTCGCCAACAGCTACTACGCCTCGCTCGTCTCGACGCTCGGCATCTCGCAGGTCTATGGGCAGACGCAGATGATGATGAGCGGCACGTCGATCGCCGCGCCGGTCGTCAGCGGCGCGGTGGCGCTGATGCTGCAGGCCAACCCCGGCCTGACGCCGCCGCTGATCAAGGCGATCCTGCAGTACACGGCGCAGCCGACGGCCAGCGGCAACCTGCTGCAGCAAGGCGCGGGCATGCTCAACATCGACGGCGCCATCGTCATGGCGACGGCGCTGCGCACCGACATCGGGCCCGCGATCGCCGCCGGCACGATCACGAGCGGCGCGTCGATGCTCGCCGCCGGCAAGACCTTGCCGACGCCGACGTCGACCGTGAACGGCGCGACCTTCAACTGGGGCCGCGTCGTCTATGCGGGCGGCAGCCACATCGTCAGCGGCACGGCTCTCTTCAGCCAGTTCCAGCCGATCTGGGATCCGCGCCTGGCGTGGGCCGACGGCGTCGTGCGCAAGCGCGACGTGGTCTACTGGTCCGGCACCGGCATCGCCCCGAACACCTACGCGCAGTCGTTCACCGACGTGGCGGCACCGAACCAGTCGCTGCTCACCTCGGGCGTCATCAGCGCCGATGCGCTCGCCGGCAACAGCTCGTCGCTCGCCCAGACCGGCGCCTTCATGCCGACCTCGACGATCTCGACCTGGCTGGTCGGCGGCAGCGGCTCGGTGCTGTCGTCGGGCTTCCAGCTCGCCTCCGGGGTCGTGATCGGCGACGGTCTGGTGCTCAGCGAAGGCTTGGTGCTGAGCGAAGGCCTCGTGCTGTCCGAAGGCCTGGTCCTCAGCGAGGGTCTGGTGTTGAGCGAAGGCCTGGTCCTCAGCGAGAGCGTGCTCGACGGCGAACCGTGAACTCCGGCGCTGCGCTGCCGATAACCCGGATCACCATGATGTCGAACACTGCTTCCAGCGGCAGCGCCGCATCGGCGGCGCCGGCCGCCGATGCGCCGCTCGAGCCGGCATGGCTGCGCCTGCATCGCGCCTTCATGCCCGACTACAACCGCAAGGCCACCGCCTACTGGTGGATCATGGCCTTGCTCGGTACCGGGGTGCTCGCCCACGCGCTGCGCGTGCTGGAGGGCTACAGTGCATCCGACCGGCTGCAGGTCGCCGCCGGCGTCGCGATCGCGATGCTGGCGGGGTTCTTTCCGGTGCGCGTGCCGCGCTCGAAGAACTCGTTCGCCGCCGGCGAGATCTTCATCTTCCTCTTGCTGCTGCTGCACGGCCCGGCGGCTGCCACGCTGGCCGCGGCCGGCGAAGGGCTGATCGGCTCCTGGCGCACCTCCAAGCGCTGGACCAGCCGCCTCGCCAGCCCGGCGATGGCGTGCGTCGCGATGTTCGCCGCGGGCTCGGCGCTGCACGCGATGACCTACACGCTCGACAGCCTCGGCCTCTTCAGCGCCGCGCTGCTGCTGATCGCGTCGATGCTGTGCGCGGTGCTGTACTTCATGCTCAACACGGTGCTGCTGACGGCGGTGCCCTACCTGAAGCGCAACCAGTGGCCGACGGTGCGCGAGATGTTCGGCAACTTCGGCTGGATCGGCATCACCTACGCCGGCAGCGCATCGGTCGCCTGCCTGCTGTTCCTCACGTTCAAGCAATCGGGTATCGGCGTGCTGATGGCGGCGGCGCCGATCATCGCGATGCTGCTGTCGACGCTGCACTACTTCTTCCGCCAGCAAGAGGCCGACGAGCAGATGCGGCGCGGCCGCGTCGAGGCGATCGAGCGCGAAGCGGAACTCGCGGCGCGCCACGTGCGCGAGCTCGAAGTGAGCGAGCGGCGCTTCCACAGCGCCTTCACGCATGCGTCCATCGGCATGGCGCTGGTGGCCTTCGACGGCCGCATCCTGCAGGCCAACGCGGCGCTGCGCGCACTGCTCGGCGTGGACAGCGACCATGCGATCGCCCAGCACCTGTTCAGCGACTTCGTCGATGCGGTCGACGGCGCGACCTTGAACGAGCAGCTCGTGCAGCTCAACGCGCAGCGCATCCCGTCGTTCACCGTCGAGCTGCGGCTCGACCATCGCCAGGGCCACGAGGTCTGGGCGGCGGTGCACGGCAGCTTCTTCTCGGAAGTCGATTCGGCCGCGCCGTGCCTGATCCTGCAGGTGCAGGACACGACGGCGCGCCGCCAGGCCGAGGCCGGCCTGCAGCACCTGGCGTTCCACGACACGCTCACCGGCCTGCCGAACCGGCGGCGCTTCCACGACCAGCTCGGCCAGGCGCTGGAGCAGGTGAAGACGCATCCGCGCCGCCAGTTCGGCCTGATGTTCCTCGACTTCGATCGCTTCAAGCTGCTCAACGACAGCCTAGGCCACGCCGCGGGCGACGAGTTCCTGGTGCAGGTGGCACGCCGCATCCGCGATCACGTGCGGCCGCGCGACATCGTCGCGCGCCTCGGCGGCGACGAGTTCGCGATCCTCGCCGACGACCTCGACGGCGAGCGCTATGCGGTCACGCTGGCCGAGCGGCTGCTCGAGCTGCTGGCCCAGCCGTTCCAGATCGCGGGCACCGAGATCACGACCAGCGCGAGCATCGGCATCACCTTCAGCGCGATGGGCTACGCGACGCCGGCCGAGATGCTGCGCGACGCCGACACCGCGATGTACAAGGCCAAGGCCGCCGGCAAGGCGCGCTATGCGCTGTTCGACAACGGCCTGCACACCGAGGTCGCGCATCGGCTGAAGCTCGAAGGCGACTTGCGGCGCGCGCTCGGCGCGGGGCAGCTCTCGGTCGCCTACCAGCCGCTGTTCGACCTGTCGACCAACCGCATCACCGGCTTCGAAGCGCTGGCGCGCTGGGAGCATGCGGAGCTCGGCGCGATCAGCCCGACGACCTTCATTCCGGTCGCCGAGGATGCCGGGCTGATGATGCCGCTGACCGACTTCGTGCTCCGCTCGGCCTGCCGGCAACTGCGCCAGTGGCAGCTCGTCGACGACGACTATGCCGACCTCGTGATGCACGTCAACGTGTCGGGCAACGACATCGCGCATTCCGGCCTCATCGCACGCGTCAACGCGGCGCTGAAGGAAGCGCGCCTCGCACCGCAGCACCTGACGCTCGAGCTCACCGAGAACATCCTGATGGAGCGCCTCGAGAGCGCGCTGCCGATGCTGACCGAGCTGCGCCGCCTGGGCATCGGCCTGAGCGTGGACGACTTCGGCACCGGCTACTCGTCGCTGCGCCACCTCTCGAGCCTGCCGGTGAGCAGCCTGAAGATCGACCGCGCCTTCGTCGCCGACCTGCAACGCGGCTCCGACGAGGCCGCCGTGGTGCGCGCGATCGTGCTGCTCGGCAACTCGCTCGGCAAGCACATCATCGCCGAGGGCATCGAGACGCCGGCCCAGGCCGAGCAGCTGCGCCAGATGGGCTGCGCTGCGGGCCAGGGCTTCCACCTGTCGCGGCCGCTCAGCACCGAGATGATCGACCGGATGCTCGATGCGATGGCAGCGCGCAACGCGGCACCCGTGCTGCCGTCGTTCATGTCGTCGGCGGCGACACCGCTGCTGCACTGACGACGGCGGGCGGCCCGTTCAGGCCGCGCGACCGACCGGATGCAACGGCCTCAGATCGGCGCCCCAGCGTGCCTTCACCATCTCGTGGAAGCGCCGCGTGCCCATCGCCATGAAGCGTGCGTTGAGCCAGCGCATGCGCGCGATCGCCTCGGCGGTCTCCGCCGCCGACGGCGGCGGTTCGTCGCGGAACAGCAGGGCCCGTGCCTCGTCCCAGGCGCGCTGGACCTCGGCGATCGTCTCGTTGTCGCCGGCATTCGGGAACAGCGCGGCGATCGCGCCGTGGCTGATGTCCTCGGCGCCGCGTGAGCGCGCATCGTTCTCGATGATCTCGACCGCTCCGCGCAACTGCGCGAGCAGCTCCGCGTGCGCAGGCGGCCCTCCGCGCGGGCCGCGCCCCTGCTCGGCGGGCCGCTGGGCGCGCTCGATGACTTCGTAGCGGAAGCGCAGCCCCAGGCGCAGCATCGTCGCGAGCAGGCCGAGCTCGTTCTGCACCTCGAACAGCGGCGCAACGGTGGTTTCGACGAAGTGCACATGGAAGCAGCTGGCGCCGCCTCGCAGGCTCTCGTGGCGCGCCAGCTGCGGCTGATAGGACGCACGCTCCGCGTGGAAGATCGCCTGCACCGACTTGAAGACGTAGTTGTTGCTCGCGTCGTAGATCGACTGCTGGAGCTGCGCCAGCCAGCGCCGGTCCGGGGCGATCCGCTCCGCCGCCTCCGCGATGTCCTTCCAGGTCCACTCGGATCCCGGTGCGAGACCGAACAGCCCGAGCGTGCCGGCATCCGACCGCACGGGGGCATGGCCGGGGATCGACGGCGTGGTCAGACGCCCGGGTGCCGGGATCTCGATGTCGAGGTAGAGCTCGAACTGGCGCGAGGGCCCGCGCCGGTACAGCGCTTCCAGCGCGTTGACGCGCTTCAGCTTGCCCGGCAGGTCTCGCGGCACGACGTCCGGGCAGCCGAGTGCGCCGGAGATGTGGTGGAACAGCCGCTCCAGCCCGAGCCTGGTGCCGAGATCGATGCCCTGGTTGCTGGCCAGCGCGGTCGACAACGGCATCTGCAGCAGCGCGTTGAAGGTCAGCCCCGAATGGCAGACCGGGATGATCGATACGTCCTTGGCCCATGCCGCGCCGAGTTCGAACTGCACCCAGGGTCGCTGGAACGAATCGCCGCTGCACAGCACGAGCATCGCGCACGCCCGGCCGATCGCATCCTTGATCGCTTCGAGCCACTTCGCGCCGGCGTCGATGCTGCCGACATCGGTCGACGTGAAGAACTCGACCCGCCCCGGAAAGTCCTCGTCGACGAGCTGACGGAGCAAGGCCGCCATCTCGGCCTCGGCCGAACTGTGGCTGATGAACATCCTCATCGGCCGGCTGGTGGAGTCGTTCATGGCGGCGTCCTGTTGAGCTGTGGGCCAAGCGGCACTCCCCGGGGCACTACCCGGGGCATCACCCCGGAGCATTGCCCGGCGCGCCCTCCCCGGCGGAACTCTAGGCGCGGCCACCCGGCTTGCCATCCCTAAGGCCTCGAATGGACGCACCCGCGTCGGTGCTTCGTCCCCCATCTCGTGGACGACCTGCGCGGCTGACCTATATTCGCGGCCTGCGCCGGCGATGCTGTGCTCGCGGATCGCCCGGCCTGCCGAAGACCACGGTACCGACCGCTCGCGATGAGACCTGCCTCCTGGACCTCGCGCTTCGCGATCCGCACGCGCCTCGTCGTGCTGTTGCTGACGCTTGCGGTGCCCTTTCTCGTGTATGTCGCGCTGTCGGCACGGCGCCAGATCGATCTCGAGCAGGTCGAGGCCGGCCAGCGCATGCTGGGCATGGCCCGCCTGACGGCGGCGCGCCTCGACGACCATATCGGCGACATCCACCAGTTGCTCGGCGTGCTGCGTGCCGTTGCCGGTGCGACGACGGCCGACGCGGCCCGCAACGACGCGATCCTCGGCAGCCTGACGCCGACCCTGCCGCCGCACATCAACAACCTCGCGGTCTGGTCGGCCGACGGCGCGAATGTCGGCTCGCTGCACCCGGCATTGCGCGACCTCGCGATCGACGTACGCAAGCGCGCATTCTTCCAACGGGCCATGGGCGGCGCCGAGATCGCCGTCGAGGCGCCGGCGCGCGCGCAGTTGAACGGGCAACTGGTCGGCATCTTCGCGATGCCGATCCGGCGCGACGGACACGTCGTCGGCGTCGTCACCGCATCGACCTTGCTCGAGCCGCTGCAGAAGCTGCTGCTTCCCGAGGAGGCGCTGCCGCCGGGCGCGGTGATCACGGTCAGCGACGCGAGCGGCGTGGTGCTCGCGCGCTCGATCGACCCGGAACACTGGATCGGCCGCAACCTGCTGCAGCGTGGCGGCGTGGCCGACAGCCTGCGCCGCCGCGAGGGCATACGCGACGGGCCGAGCGCCGACGGCATCGAGCGCATCGCCGGCTTCACGACGTCCGAACGCGCGCCGTGGCTGGTCTACGTCGGCGTGCCGACGCAGGTCGCCCTCGCCGGCGTGCGCAAGCGACTCTACGAGACCCTGGGTGCGGGCACGTTGCTGCTCGCGGTCGGTCTCGCGCTGGCCACGCGCATCGGCGGGCGCATCGCGTCGCCCCTGCGCCAACTCGGCGATGACGCAGCGGCGCTGGAACGCGGCGACCTCACGCACCGCAGCCGCGTGGCCGAGGGCGGCGAGATCGGCTTGCTCGCCGCCACCGTGAACCGCATGGCCGACGCGCTGCAGGAGCGCACCGCGTTGCTGGAGTCGAGCCGCGAGCGGCTCAGCCTGGCGCTCGAAGGCTCGGGCCTCGCGCTGTTCGACTGGGACATCGCGACCGACCGCATCTACCTGAGCGCCGGCGCCGCGGTGCTGCGTGGCGCCGAGCCGCGCGAGGCGACCGGCCGGACCCCGGCCGAGCTGCGCGAGCATCTGCACCCCGACGACGACGCGGTCCTCGATGCCGCGTTGCGGTCGGCGGTGCGCGGCGACACGCCGCGCTTCCTGGCCGAGTTCCGCATCCGCAACGTGCACGGCGACTGGATCTGGATGCAGGGTCGAGGTCGCGTCGTCGAACGCGATGCCGACGGCCGCGCGCTGCGCCTGGCCGGCACCCTGGCCGACATCACCGAGCGGCGCGCCGCCGACGAGCGGCTGCGCCATCTCGCCGAATTCGATGCGCTCACCGGTCTGCCGAACCGTGCGCTGTTCCTGGACCGCCTGGAGCAGGCGATGGCCCGGGCCAACCGGCGCTGCGTGCCGATCGGGCTGCTGTTCCTCGACATCGACCGCTTCAAGGGCGTCAACGACAGCCTCGGGCATGCCGCCGGCGATGCGCTGCTGATGGCGTTCGCGGAGATGCTGCGCGGCTCGGTGCGGACCTCCGACACGGTGGCGCGCCTCGGCGGCGACGAGTTCACGGTGATCCTCGAAGACCTGCATGGACTCGCCGACGCACAGCGCCTCGCCGCGACCTTGGTCGAGAACGCCCGGCGCACCGTCGTGCCGATCGGCGACCAGCAGATCGCGATGTCGACGAGCATCGGCATCGCGATGCAGCGGCTCGGCGAGGCCGATCGCGCCGCGCTGCTGCAACGTGCCGATACGGCGCTCTACGAGGCCAAGCGGCGCGGCCGCGACGGGCACGCCAGCGCCGGCGACGCGGCATCGACGACGCACGGCTGACCAGGGCGCCGGGCTTGCGCTTGTGGGCCGCGGCGAGTTCTCCTATCCTCGTCGCGGACTTCAACCACTACCGAGGACGACTCGAAGGAGACAAGCATGATCAAGGTCAGCGTGATGTACCCCAACACCCCCGGCGCCCGCTTCAACCACGCCTACTACCGCGACACCCACATGCCGCTGGTCGCGAGCCGCATGGGCAGCCACTGCAAGTACTACACCGTGGACAAGGGCCTGGCCGGCGGCGCGCCGGACACGCCGCCGACCTACATCGGCATGTGCCACATCTTCTGCGACTCGGTCGAGTCCTTCCAGGCCGGCTTCGGGCCGCACGCGAAAGAGATCCTCGGCGACATCCCGAACTACACCGACCTGCAGCCGGTGATCCAGATCAGCGAGGTCGTGGTCGGGCACTGAGCCCGACTGGCCCGCTCAAGGCATCGCCGCGGGCCGGCGCGGCAGGCGCACCTGCAGGCAGGTGCGGTCGCCCGCGCCGGTATCCACGTGCACGCTGCCGGCGTGCGCCTCGACGATCTGCTTGACGATGTAGAGACCGAGCCCCAGGCCTTCGGAGCGGTTCGAGCGGCGCTGTCCGCCGCGGAACGGGTCGAAGATGTGCGGCAGCACTTCCGGCGCGATCGCGCCGCCGTTGCTCACTTCGAACCGCACCGTATCGGCGGCGCCGCCGTCGATGCCGATCTCGACCGGCAACGCGGGATTGCCGTGGTGCAGCGCGTTGCCGATGAGGTTGGAGGCGACCTGCATCAGCCGGTCCTCGTCCCAGCAGCCGGTCAGGTCGCCGCGCTGCGTCAGCTCGATGGTGCGGTCCGGCTGCGCGGCACGGCGCTCGCCGACCGCGCGCTCGACCAGCGCGCCGAGGTCGATGTCGCGCCGCGCCAAAGGGATGCCTTCGCCGACGCGCGCGCGCGCCAGGTCGAGCATGTCCTCGATCATCCGGTTCATCCACTTGCCGCTGCCGGTGAGCCGGGCGGCGATGCGCTTGGAGACCTCGTCCGGCCGGTTCGCGAGCTGCTGCGCCGACATCAGGATCGCCGCCAGCGGCCCGCGCAGGTCGTGGCCGAGCATCGCGGTGAACATCTCGTTGACGCGCAAGGTCTCGGTGCGCTCGGCCATCTCGCGCGCGAGCTGCTGCTTCTGCCGGTGCATCTGCAGGAAGACCTCGACCTTGCTGCCGAGGATGTACGGATCGATGGGCTTGTAGAGGAAGTCGACCGCGCCGCTGCCGTAGCCCTTGAACAGGCCATGCTGGTCGCGCTGGCCGGCGGTCACGAAGATGATGGGGACATGCCGCGTGCGCTCGGTACCGCGCATCAGCTCGGCGAGCTGGAAGCCGTCCATCTCGGGCATTTGCACGTCGACCAGCGCGAGCGCGACGTCGTGCACCAGCAGCAGCTCGAGCGCCTCGGTGCCCGAGCGGGCCTGCAGCAACTCGATGTCGTCGCGCCCGAGCAATGCCGACAGCGCGATCAGGTTCTCGACCCGATCGTCGACCAGCAGACACTTCACGCGCGCCTCGCCGCCGGCGGCCTGGGCGCGGGCCGCGGCGGGCCGCTCCATCGATCGGTTCAGATCGTTCAAGCCATGCCTCCACGAGGCCCCAAGCATCGCATGGCTTCGGCCAGTCGCGCGAGCGTCCACACATGGTCGACCGCGCCCCGCTCGAGGGCCGACGCCGGCATCAGCGATGCATAAGCCTCCTCGGGCTGCTGCACGACCGTCATGCCGCCGGCTCGTCGCACCGCGTCGAGCCCGGCCGCGCCGTCCTCGTTGCCGCCGGTGAGGATGATGCCGAGCAGGTGCTCGCGGTACACGTCGGCAGCGGATTCGAAAAGCACATCGATCGACGGGCGGCTGTAGTGGATCGGATCGTCGACCGACAGCGCAAGCCGCGGGCCGGCATCGACGAGCAGATGGTAGTCGGGCGGCGCGATGTAGACCGTGCCGGGGGCTATCGGCGTCTGGTCCTCGGCCTCGACGACGCGGACCGCGCACTTCGGCGCGAAGATGTCGACGAGCAGGCTCGGCCGGTCGCGCGGCAGGTGCAGCACGACGAACACCGGCAGCGCGAGGTCGCCCGGCAGCGCCGGCAGCAGCACGGACAGCGCCTCGACGCCGCCGGCCGACGCGCCCAGCACGATGGCGCCGACGCTCGAGCGCCAGGTCGCCGAGGCGGCCGTCATGCATCGCCCCGCTTCTGGAACAGCCGATCGGCCCGCACCACCTCGACGAACGCGCCGGCATGGGCCGAAAAGCGCAGCGACTCCTTCGAGCCGAGTCCGAGGTAGCCCTTGCGCACCAGCGCTTCGCGGAACAGGCCGACCGCGCGGTCCTGCAGCGGCCGGTCGAAATAGATCAGCACGTTGCGGCACGACACCAGATGCACCTCGGCGAACACGCTGTCGGTGGCCAGGCTGTGGTCGGAGAACACGATGTGCTTGCGCAGCGACTTGTCGAGCGCGGCGCGCCCGTAGGCCGCAGTGTAGTAGTCGGCGAGCGAGACGCGGGCGCCGCTGCGCTGGTGGTTCGCGGTGAACGCCGCCATCCGGTCGAGCTCGTAGATGCCCGCCTCGGCCTTGCGCAGCGCCTCGGCGTTGATGTCGGTGGCGTAGATCAGCGTGCGGTCGAGCAGGCCCTCCTCGCGCAGCAGGATCGCAAGCGAATAGACCTCCTCGCCGGTGCTGCAGCCGGCGACCCAGACCTTGAGCGACGGATAGGTGCGCAGCAATGGGCAGACCTCGCGCCGCAGCGACGCGAAATAGGCCGGGTCGCGGAACATCTCGCTGACCTGCACCGTCATGTAGTCGAGCAGCTGCGCGAAGACCGACGCATCGTGCAGCAGACGGTCCTGCAGCTGCGACAGGCTCGAGCAGTCGAAGCGGCCCATCGCCGCGGTCAGCCGGCGCTTCAGCGACGCCATCGCGTAGCCGCGGAAGTCGTAGTGGTACTTGAGGTAGACGGCTTCGATCAGCAGCCGCATCTCGATGTCGAAGGTGGAGCCCGGCATCGTCCATCGCCTACTTCGGCATCCACACCCGCACCAGCGACAGCAGCTTCTCGACGTCGAGCGGCTTGGCGATGTAGTCGTTGGCGCCCGCGGCGATGCATTTCTCCTGGTCGTCGCGCATCGCCTTGGCGGTCAGCGCGATGATCGGCAGGCGCTTCCACTCGGGGCGCTTCCTGATCTCGCGCATCGCGGTCAGCCCGTCCATCTCGGGCATCATGATGTCCATCAGCACGAGGTCGATGGTGCGCTCGGGCACGCCGGCCGCCGCCTCCAGCTTGGCGATCGCTTCGCGGCCGTTGCGCGCGAGCTCGATCCGGGCGCCCTTGGGCTCGAGCACGCTGGTCAGCGCGAAGACGTTGCGCACGTCGTCCTCGGCGACCAGGATCCGGCGTCCGTCGAGACTCGAATCGCGGTCGCGCGCCGTCTTCAGCATCTGCTGCAGCGCCGCCGGCAGGGTCGACTCGACCTGATGCAGGAACAGCGTCACCTCGTCGAGCAGCCGCTCCGGCGAGCGCGCGTCCTTGATGATGATCGAGCGCGAGTAGCGCCGCAGCCGCTGCTCCTCGTCGGGCGCCAGCGAGCGGCCGGTGTAGACGATCACCGGCGGCACGTTGCTGCCTTCGGCCATCGCCTCGAGCAGCTCGTAGCCGGTCAGGTCGGGCAGGCTCAGGTCCATGATCACGCAGTCGTAGCGGCCGTCCTTCAGCCGCGCCAGCGCGGCGCCGGCGGTATCGACCGCGTCGATCTCGATGTCGGCATTGCCGAGCAGGTGCCGGATGCTCTCGCGCTGGCGCTCGTCGTCCTCGACCACCAGCACGCGGCGCAGTTGCTGCGAGAACTTGGCCTCGAGCTTCTGCAGCGCATCGACGATCTGCGCGCGCTTGACCGGCTTCAGGTCGTAGCCGATCGCGCCGAGCTCGAGCGCCTCGCGCGTCAAGTCGGCGACCGACAGCACGTGCACCGGGATGTGGCGGGTATGCGGGTTGTGCTTCAGCAGGTCGAGCACGACCAGGCCGGAATGGTCCGGCAGATTGATGTCGAGCAGGATCGCGCTCGGCCGGTAGGTCGATGCGGCGATCAGCCCGTCGCCCGCGGTCTGGGTGACGACGCAGCGGAAGCTCTGCTCGCGCGCGAGGTCGCGCAGGATGGCGGCGAAGCGCGCGTCGTCCTCGATCACGAGGATGACGCGCTCGCCCGGCGCGAGGCTGTCGCGGTCGTCGTCGAGCAGGCCCGGCGCGAGCGCCGCCGGCGTCGGTGTCGGCACGACTCGGCTCGGCAACACGGACGGCGGCGGATGATCGGTGCGCGGCCGCAGCAACGGTGCCGCGTCGGCCGCCGGCTGGACCGCACCCGATGCCGCCGACGCCGCCGCATGCGCCAGCGGCAAGGTCAACGTGAAGGTGCTGCCTACGCCCGGCGCGCTCTGCACGTCGATGCGCCCGCCGAGCAGCTGCGCCAGGTCGCGCGAGATCGACAGGCCGAGCCCGGTGCCGCCGTACTTGCGGTGGGTGCTGCCGTCGGCCTGGCGGAACGCCTCGAAGATCAGGCCCTGCTGCGCGAGCGGTATGCCGATGCCGGTATCGCGCACCGCGAACGACAAGGTGCCCGGCTCCTGCTGCTTCACATCCAGCGCGACCTCGCCGCGGTCGGTGAACTTGAGCGCGTTCGACAGCAGGTTCTTCAGGATCTGCGCGAGGCGCTGCGCATCGGTCTCGATCGCCGCCGGCGCCGCCTCGTCGATCGCCATGCGCAGCGCGAGGCCCTTCTGCGCGGCGATCGGCTGCATCGTCCGCACCAGCGCATCGACCGCCTTCGCGACGAGCACCGGCTCGGGCTGCACGTCGACCTTGCCGGCCTCGATCTTCGACAGGTCGAGCACGTCGTTGATCAGCGCCAGCAGGTCGTTGCCGGCGCCGCTGATGGTCTGCGCGAACTTCACCTGCTCGTCGGTCAGGTTGCCGTCCTTGTTGTCGGCCAGCAGCTTGGCGAGGATCAAGGTCGAGTTCAGCGGCGTGCGCAGCTCGTGGCTCATGTTGGCGAGGAACTCGCTCTTGTACAGGTTGGTGCGCGCCAGCTCGCCGGCCTTGGCGGTCAGCAGGTCCCGCGACAAGGTCAGGTCGTCCTTCTGCTGCTCGAGCATCTGGGCCTGCTCTTCGAGCTGCGAATTGGTCTGCTCGAGCTCGGCCTGCTGCGCCTCCATCTGCGCCTGCGACTCCCTGAGCGCGCGGCCCTGCACCTCGAGCTCTTCGTTGTTGACGCGCAGTTCCTCCTGCTGGGTCTGCAGCTCCTCGGCCTGGCGCTGCGTCTGCTGCAGCAGCTCTTCGAGGCGGCTGCGATCCTTCGATGCGCGCACCGCGGCGCCCAGGATCTCGGACAGCCGGTCGAGCAGCTCGCGGTCATCGGCCTCGACGCGGCGGAAGAAGCCGAGCTCGACGACGGCCTGCACCTCGCCGTCGATCATCGCGGGCACCAGCAACAGCTCGCCCGGCGCGGCACGGCCCAAGCTGGATTCGATCGGCAGATAGCCGGCCGGCACGTCGGTGACGTGGCGGGCGCGGCGATCGCGCGCGGTCTCGCCGAGCAGGCCGTCGCCCGGCAGCAGCAGCGGCGCATCGGCCGGCACCGCATGGCCGGCGACGCGGCGGTAGCGGCCGTCCGGCTCGGCCACGTACATCGAGCCGCTCGCGGCGCGGAGGTAGCCGCACAGGTAGGTCAGCGCGCTCTCGCCCAGCAGCTCGGTGCGCAAATCGCCCTGCAGCCGCTCGCCGAAGCCGGCCTGGCCGGTGCGCAGCCACACCTGCGACTGGCGCGCACGGTGGTCGCGCGAGGCCATCACGGCGCCGGCGGCGATCAGGAACACCAGCACCGCCGAGCCGCCCCAGGTGATGCGGGTCGACGTCGCAGTGGCATCGCGCCACTCGGCATCGCGCCGTGCGAGCAGGCCGCGCTCCTCGCGCTCCATCTCGCCGACGACGGCGCGGATCTGATCCATCAGCGCCTTGCCGCGGTCGGTTTCGACGACGGCCATCGCCTCCCGATCCTTGCCGGCCCGGTGCAATGCGACCGTCTGCGCCAGCTCGTCCATCTTGTCGGCCGACAGCTTGTCGAGCATGTCGAGGCGCTGCTGTTGCTGCGGGCTGTCGGCGGTCAGCTTGCGCACGGCCTGCAGGCGCGGACCGATCAGCGCTTGCGCATCGACGTAAGGCGTCAGGTAGTTCTCGGCGCCGGTGAGCAGGTAGCCGCGCTGACCGGTCTCGGCGTCCTTCAAGGTCGACAAGACGAGTTGCAACTGCTCGATCACCTCGACGGTGTGGCTGACGAGCTGGGCGGCGCCGGCGCGTGCCCGCAGCGACAGGTAGGACACCGACGCGATGATGACGACCGCCGCCAGCGCGATCACGAAGCCCGCGAAGGCGCGCGGCGGCAGCGGCGGACCGGCGTGCGCGCCGCGGCCGAACTCCTGCTGGGAAATCCGGCCGCTCAACGGCATGCTCGGCCGACCGACGATAGCGCGGCGACCGATGGGCCGCGGTGCCGGCATGACGATGCAAGAGACACGACGTTGCTCCTTGGTCTCAGGCGCTCGCGCGCAGGTTAGAAGGCCGTTGCAGATGGTCACAGAGGAAGAACACGCACGGGACTGTCGGACGATGCCTACACGCGCGCCGGCATGAGCGTGGCCCGGCCGCGCGGCCAGCCTTGCCGCAAGTCGTGCGGGCCGCGCCCCTGCGGCCTTATGCTGCGGGCCGTGCCACGCACCCCGTCGTCGTCCTCCGGCCGCCAGGCCGCGCGCGCCACCGCCGATGCGCTCGCTCCGTACCGCCGCAAGCGCGACTTCGAGCGCACGCCGGAGCCGCCCGGCGATGTCGCGGCGGCGGCCGAGCGGCTCGCCTACGTGATCCAGAAACATGCGGCGACGCGCCTGCACTACGACCTGCGCCTCGAGCTCGACGGCGTGATGCTGTCGTGGGCCGTGCCCAAGGGTCCGAGCTACGACCCGACCGAGCGCCGCATGGCGGTCCAGGTCGAGGACCATCCTGTCGCCTACAACACCTTCGAAGGCACGATCCCCAAGGGCCAGTACGGCGCCGGCAGCGTCATCGTGTGGGATCGCGGCACCTGGGAGCCGATCGGCGATCCGCACGCCGGCCTCGCCGAAGGCAAGCTGGTGTTCGCGCTGCACGGCCAGAAATTGCGCGGTGCCTGGGAACTGGTACGCATCGCCAAGCCCGGCGAACGGCAGATCCCCTGGCTGCTGTTCAAGAAGCGCGACGGCCGCGAGCGCTCGAAGAGCAGCTACGACGTCGTCAGCGCATTGCCCGACAGCGTGGTCGCCAAGCCGGCCGCCACGCCCGACGCGGCGAAGGCCGAACCGGCCGATGCGCTCGCCGCCGCGGTACGCGCCCAGCCGCCGGCCAGGCTCGCGCCGCAGCTCGCGACGCTGAGCACCGGCCTGCCGCGTGGAGGCGACTGGATCTTCGAGATCAAGTTCGACGGCTACCGCCTGATGACGCGCTTCGACGATGCCGGCAAGCCCCACCTGATCACGCGCGGCGGCCACGATTGGTCGGACAGGATGAAGGCGCTGCGCACCGAGCTCGCCGGGCTCGGCCTGCGCAATGCCTGGCTCGACGGCGAGATCGTCGTGCTCGGCGACGGCGGCACGCCCAACTTCGTGGCGCTGCAGAACGCCTTCGACCGCGGCGGCCGGTCCGACGCCATCCTCTACTTCCTGTTCGACGTGCCGTTCTTCGAAGGCCACGACTTGCGTGCCGTGCCCTTGCGCGCGCGCCGCGCGCTGCTGCGGCGCTGGCTCGAAGCCAAGACGCTCGAACGGATCCGCTACAGCGCCGACTTCGACGCCGACCCCGACCACATCCTGCAATCGGCCGCGCGCATGCGGCTCGAAGGCATCATCGCCAAGCGGGCCGACGCGCCGTACGTGTCGGCGCGCACCGAGACCTGGCTGAAGCTGAAGTGCCGGCAGCGCCAGGAGTTCGTCGTCGCCGGCTACACCGACCGTGGCGACGCGCCGTCCGCGGCCGAGATCGGCAGCCTGGTGCTCGGCGTGCACGACGCTGCAGGGCGGCTGGTGCCGGTCGGCAACGTCGGCGCCGGTTGGGACTCGGCCACCGCCGCCGATCTGAAGCGGCAGCTCTTGCCGCTCGCTCGCAAGACGTCGCCGTTCCCGGCCGATCTGCCGCTGCACAAGAGCCGCTGGTCGAAGCGATCCACCGGTACCGAGCGCTGGGTCGAGCCGCGCCTCGTCGCCGAGGTGAGCTTTGCCGACTGGACACCCGACAACCAGATCCGCCATGCGGTCTTCGAGGGCCTGCGCGCCGACAAGGCAGCGCGCGAAGTCGTGCGCGAAAGCGCTCTCGCGCCGCGCGATGCGGTTCCGCTGCGCTCGGCGGCGACCGCGACCACGGTGTCGCATCCCGAGCGCGTGATCGATCCGGGCAGCGGGCTCACGAAGCTGGACCTGGTGCGCTACTACGAGAGCGTTGCCGACTGGATGCTGCCGCACCTTGCCGGCCGGCCGTGCTCGCTGGTGCGCGGCCCGAACGGCATCGGCGGGACGCTGTTCTTTCAGAAGCATGCCGAGACGCTGGCGATCCCCGAGCTGAAGCAGCTCGATCCGCGTCTGTGGCCCGGACACGAGCCGTTGATCGAGGTGTCGACCGCGCGCGCGCTGGCCGGCGCGGCGCAGATGAACGTGATCGAGTTCCACACCTGGAACGCGCACGCCGATCGCATCGGCAAGCCCGACCGCATGGTGTTCGACATCGACCCCGGCGCAGGCGTCGCCTGGCAGCAGGTGCAGGAGGCGGCCGCGCTGCTGCGCTCGTTCCTGCGCGATCTCGGCCTCGAATCGTGGCTCAAGACCAGCGGCGGCAAGGGCCTGCACGTCGTCGTGCCGATCGCGCCGCGTCACGACTGGGATACCGTCAAGGGCTACACGCAGGCGGTCGTCGAGCACGTCGCGCGCGTCGTGCCGAGCCGCTTCGTCGCCAGGAGCGGCGCGAGCAATCGCGTCGGCAAGATCTACGTCGACTACCTGCGCAACAGCCATGGCGCGACGACGGCGGCGGCCTATTCGGCGCGTGCGCGTCCGGGGTTGGGCGTCTCGATGCCGGTGGCCTGGGACGTGCTCGATACGCTCAAGAGCGGCGCGCAATGGACCATCGCGACGGCGCGCGAGCATCTGTCGTTCGCGACCGAGGATCCATGGAAGGACTACTGGACTTCGGGTCAGTCGCTGACCGAGCCGTTCAAGCGGCTGGGGTACAAGGCGCCGCGGACGCAGCCGCCCGCCAGCCGCAAGCGACCCATCAGCCGCGCCTCAGGTGCCAAGCCTTCGGCCGCGTGAACGCCTGTATGCCATAGGTCGACAGCGTCAACCCGACACCCGAGTCCTTGACCCCCGACCACGGCAGCCGCGGGCTCACGCGGTCGCAGCAGTTCCAGTACGCGCTGCCCGCCCGCACCTGGCCGAGCAGCGCACGGGCCCGCGCCGCGTCGGCGGTGTAGACGCCCGCCGTCAGGCCATAGGACGTGTCGTTCATCAGCGCCAGCGCCTCGGCATCGCCGCCCACCTTCTGGATGCCGATCACCGGCCCGAAGCTTTCGTCGCGCATCAGCAGCATCGTGTGGTCGACGCCGGTACACACGGTCGGCTCGAACCAGTTGCCGGGACGGTCGAGCCGATGCCCGCCGGTGCGCAGCACGGCGCCCTTGGCCAGCGCATCGGCGACCTGCGCTTCGAGCACCGCGAGCTGCGGCGCGCGCGCGATCGGGCCGATGTAGGTCGCCTCGTCCATCGGATCGCCAACCACGAAGCCGCGCACGGTCTCGAGGAAGGCGTCGACGAAGGCCTCGTGCACGCGCTCGTGCACGTAGATGCGCTCGACCGAGCAGCAGCTCTGGCCGGTGTTGTACATCGCGCCGTCGGCAAGCGACGCGGCAGCGTTGCGGATGCCGGCCGCGTCGAGGTCGTCGCAGACGTAGCTCGGATCCTTGCCGCCGAGCTCGAGCTGCAGGCGCACGAGGCGCGGTCCGCAGGCCGCGGCGATCTTCTTGCCGGTCGCCACCGACCCGGTGAAGTAGACGCCATCGACCGGTTGCTCCAGCAGCGCGGCGCCGACCGCACCGGCGCCGACGAGCGTCTGGAACACGTCTATGGGTACGCCCGCGCCATGCAGCAGCCGGGCGATGCGCAGGCCGGTCTGCGACGCGATCTCGGACGGCTTGTAGAGCACCGCATTGCCCGCGAGCAGCGCCGGCGCGAACACGTTCGCCCCGACGAAGTACGGGTAGTTCCAGGCCGAGATGTTCGCGACGACGCCGAGCGGCTCGTGCGTGATCTCTTCGCGCATGCCGGCGTCGTCGAACACCGTTTCGGTCGCGAGCGCGCGCTCGGTGGCATCGAGGAAGAAGTCGAGGCGCGGCAGGAGACCGGCGAGTTCGTTGCGCGACTGGCGGATCGGCTTGCCGACCTCGTGTGTGAGCGTCGCCGCGAGCGTCTCGGTCTCGGCGACGATCGCATCGCGGAAGCGCCGCAGGACGGCGAGCCGCTCGGCCAGCGGCCGCGCCGCCCATGCCGGCTGCGCATGGCGCGCCGTCGCATGGCCGGTAGCGACATCGGCTGCGCTGGTTTCAGGCAGTTCGCGAATCGGACGGCCGTCGGCGGGATTGACGATGGTCAGCATGGTTGGTCTGGCAGCCCTAGGCACCGCGCCGCGTGCGCGCGGCATCGAGGAAGTCGGCCAGGATCGGGTGCCCGTCGAGCTGCGCCGTGTCGAGCGCATTGAGCGCCAGGAACTCCGGATGCCACTGCATCCCGAACACATAGCTCGCGCCGCGCCAGCGGATCGCCTCGACGATGCCGTCCGGCACGCCGAGCGCTTCGACCACGAGCTCGCGGCCGAGGTCCTTCACGGCCTGGTGATGGATCGAATTGACCATCGCCTGCGTCTTGCTCGGGAAGAGCTGCGCGAGCCGCGTTCCCTTCACCAGGTTGACCTGATGGAGCTGACGCTCGTAGGCCTCGGTGTCGCGATGCGCAATCGCATCCGGCACCTGCATCGAGATGTCCTGGAACAGCGTGCCGCCGAACGCCACGTTGATGAGCTGGCAGCCGCGGCAGATGCCGAGGATGGGCTTGCCCGCGGCGACGAAGGCATTGAACAGATCGATCTCGTAGCGGTCGCGCACGCGGTCGCCGGCCCAGTCGGCCTGCAGCGGCTTCTCGCCGTAGGTCTCGGGCGCGATGTCGGCGCCGCCCTGCAGCACGAGGCCATCGAGGTGCTCGGCATAAGCCGCCAGGCTCATCTCGCTGCGCTGGATCAGGCCCTCGCCTTCGATCGCCGGGATCATCAGCGCCAGCACGTCCTTCGACAGCACCCAGTGCGCGACCGACTGCTCGAGGTAGTGCAGCGTCTTCGTGTAGACGCCGCCGAGGCCGAGCACCGGGCCGACCGGATGGTGGATGCGGGCGGAGATGCCGATCAGCAGCGGCTTGCCCATGGTCAGTACGCTTCGACGAAGAAGCGCTCGAAGTCGGCGCGCTCGCAGCGCCGCGGATTGGTCTGGTGACAGATGTCGGCCAGCGCGATCTCGACCAGCCGGTCGAAGTGCTCGCGCTTCACGCCCGCGCCGGCCAGCGACCCCTCGATGCCTATCGTGTGCTTGAGGTGCGCGAGCCACGGCACGAAGGCGGTCGCCGAGCCCGCGCCGACCACGTGCGCCAGCTCGACGAACTTCTGCGGCACCGCCTCGAGGTTGAAGTTGAGCACCGGCTCGATCATCAGCGCGTTGGCCAGGCCGTGGTGCAGGTTGCACACCGTGCCGAGCGCATGCGCGCACGAGTGCACCGCGCCCAGGTCCTTCTGGAAGGCGATGGCGCCCATCATCGACGCCATCATCATGTCGCCGCGCGCCTGCAGATCGCCCGGCTCGTGCACCGCGCGGTGCAGCGCGCGCGCCGCGATGCGCGTGCCTTCGAGCGCGATGCCGTCGCACAGCGGATGGTAGGCCGGCGACAGGTAGCTTTCGATGTTGTGCGTGAGCGCGTCCATGCCGGTCGCCGCGGTGATCGCGGGCGGCAGCCCGACCGTCAGTTCCGGGTCGGCGTAGACGACGCGCGCCAGGATCTTCGGCGAGAAGATCACGCGCTTGATGTGGCTCTCTTCCTCGCTGATCACGCTGCTGCGGCCGACCTCGCTGCCGGTGCCCGAGGTGGTCGGCAGCGCGATGAAGTACGGCACGTCGTCGCCGATCGCGCGGACCTGCGGATGGTCCCAGACGTACTCCATCACGTCGCCGCCCTGCGCCGCGACGACGCCGACGACCTTGGCGACGTCGAGCGCCGCGCCGCCGCCGATGCCGATGACGCAGTCGGCGCCATGCGCTCGATACGCCGCCGCGCCGCCCATCGCCTGGCTCGCGGTCGGGTTGCCGAAGACGCCGTCGTAGACTGCGGCAGCGAGGCCCGCGGCTTCCAGCTCGGCGACGAGATCGCCGATCAGCGGCAACGCCGCCAGCGCGCGGTCGGTGACGACGAGCGGCCGCTTCAGGCCCTGCTCGCGCAGGTGCGCGCCGGCCAGATGGCGTGCGCCCGCACCGAAGTGGATCGTGGTCGGGAACGAGAAGCGCGTGATCGCGTTCGTCATGCAGGTCGCCTCGGCTTGCTGGGCACGGCCGCCATCATGGCATGCGCACCCAGCGCAGTTCCATCGTGTCGTTCGGCCAGATCACGGCGTGCACGCTGCGGTTCATCGCCCACACCAGCGTGCGGCGGTAGAGCGGCACCAGCGCGAGGTCGTCGATCGCCATCTTCAACGCCGCGCCGACCATCGTGCGGCGGCGCACCAGATCGGGCTCGACACGCAGCGCATCGATCAGCGCGTCGAGCTGCGGATTCACGTAGCGACCGCCGTTGAAGCTGCCGGCGCCATGCCCGTCGTAGCTGTGCAGGATCGCGTTCAGCGACGCCCACGCGTCCGTCGTCGGACTCCAGCCGAACTCGGCGAAGCTCGCGGTCGCGCCGGTCAGCTTGGGGAAGAACTGGTTGGTCGCCGTCGAGCGCATCGTCGTGCGGATGCCGACCTGCGTCAGCATCGCGCTGATGGCCTGGCACACCGCCTCGCGCCAAGGGACGTTGACGCAATCGAAGGTCACCGCGAAGCCGTTCGGAAAGCCGGCCGGCTCGAGGCGGAACTGCTCGTCGCGACTCAGCAGCGACTCGTAGACCTGCGCGACGATGCGCGTGTGATACAGCAGCGCGATCGCATGCGGGTCCATCGTCTGCGGGTCGAAGGCGCTGGCGACGCGCAGCGTCGCGGCGTGCAGCATGCCGCAACCCAGCAGCGTCAAGCAGATCGGCAGCGCGACCAGCAGCTTCCGTATGGATCGCATGCGTGGGATGCTAACCCGCACGACGACGTTGCGTCATCGGTCCGGGCGGGCCTGGCGGTCCAAGTCAGATGATCTCGAAGTACCGCTTCAGCTCCCAGTCGGTCACGCCGTCCAGCCACTGCCGCCACTCCCACTCGCGCGTCGCCGCGAAGTGATCGACGAAATCGTCGCCCAGCCAGTCGCGCGCGATCGCCGAGCCGCGGAACGCGCGCGTCGTCTCGAACAAGGTGCGCGGCGCGCGCGGTATGTGCTCCGCCCCCTGGTTGGTGCCGGTGATCGGCGGCGTGTCCAGCTTCAGGCCTTGCTCGACGCCGTGCAGGCCGGCCGCGACGACCGCCGCCATCGCGAGGTACGGGTTGACGTCGGCGCCCGGGCAGCGCGTCTCGAGCCGCGTAGCCTTCGGGCTGCCGGCGAGCACGCGGAAGCTCGCGGTGCGGTTGTCGATGCCCCAGGTCGGCTTGACCGGCGCCCAGAAGCCGTCGACGAGCCGCTTGTAGCTGTTGATCGTCGGCCAGAACATCGGCGCGAACTGCAGCAGGCAGGCGACCTGCCCGGCGACATAGCTTTCGAACAACTTGCTCATGCCGCGCGGAGACTTGGCATCGTGGAAGACGTTGGCCTTGCCGTCCGACAGGCTCTGGTGGATGTGCCCGCTGCAGCCCGGATACTGCTGGCTCCACTTGGCCATGAAGCTCGGCATGATGCCGAAGCGCGCGCCGATCTCCTTGGCACCGGTCTTGAAGAGGATCGCGCGGTCGGCCGCCTCGAGCGCCTCGGAGAACAGGATCGCCACTTCGTAGACGCCCGGACCGGTCTCGGTGTGCAGGCCTTCGATCGGCACGCCGAACGCCGCCATCTCGTCCATCAGCGCGTTGAAGTACGGACGGTTGGCGCCCATGCGCAGCAGCGAGTAGCCGAACATGCCGGGCGTGATCGGCTCGGGCGCCACGCCCTGCTTCGCCGCCCAGGACTCCGGCGTTTCGGCGAAGTTGAACCATTCGAACTCCATGCCGCACATCGGCATCAGGCCGAGCTTCTCGGCGCGCTTCAGCACGCGCTTGAGGGTCTGGCGCGGGCAGATGGACAAGGGGCCGCCGCGTGCATCGACGAAGTCGCCGAGGAAGAACGGCACGTCGCCGTCCCACGGCACGCGGCGCATCGTGTCCAGATCGAGCCTTGCCAGCGCGTCCGGAAAGCCGTGCTGCCAGCCGGTCAGCACGGTGTTGTCGTAGCAGACGTCCTGGCTGTCCCAGCCGAACACGACGTCGCAGAAGCCGAACCCGCCGGCCGGGGCCGGCTGCGCCGCGCCGAAGAACTTGTCGAGGTGCAGGTACTTGCCGCGCAGGATGCCGTCGATGTCGCTGACCGCAACCTTGACCTTCGCGCTGCCGCTGTCGCGCACGGCCTTGAGCGCCGGATGTTCCTTGTGCTTGGTGGCCACGGGTGTCCTCTCGTCACGGGTGCGGCCGCGAGTTTCACCTCAAAGTCGTCGACCGTGCAAAGGGTATTCGACCGGATGGCGGCACGGTAGCCGGGCGCTTGCGCCTCCGTATCCCAAGAGATACACTACACCCATGATCGAGGTGCGCCAGACCGCAGTCTACGAGGCATGGTTCGGGCGCCTGCGTGATCGACAGGCCAAGGCCCGCATCGACATCCGAATTCGCCGGCTTTCCCTCGGCAACGCCGGCGACGCCAAGCCCGTGGGTGAAGGCGTATCCGAGCTGCGCATCGACGTCGGCCCGGGCTATCGGGTCTACTACGTGCAACGGCAGACCACGCTGATCGTCCTGCTGGCCGGTGGAGACAAGTCCACGCAGGACCGAGACATCCGCGCCGCTCACGCGTTGGCGCGCGACCTGTAGGAGTACGACATGGTGTCCAAGACCCGAACGACTGCCTGGGATCCGGCAGCGCATTTGCAAACGGAAGAGGATCAAGCCGCCTATCTCGAGGCGGCACTCGAGGAAGGCGATGCGGCGCTGGTAGCCGCGGCCTTGGGCGACATCGCTCGAGCCCGGGGTATGACGCAATTGGCTCGGGACACCGGGCTGGGCCGGGAAAGCCTGTACAAGGCGTTATCGGCTACCGGGAATCCCGAGCTCGCCACGGTTTTGAAAGTAGTGTCCGCGCTGGGCCTGCGGCTGCACGCGACAACGTCGGACGACAAAGCGGCGGCGTGAGCGCCGCGTGGTCACTCTGAGCGTCCGATCCCCATCTCCTCCATCGCCTCCCGCACCGCCGCCACGGCCTGCCGCATCTCGTTGCGACCGATCGCGCCGATGCAGCCGACGCGGAAGGTCTCGACCTGCGTCAGCTTGCCCGGATAGAGGATGAAGCCGCGCCGCTTGGCCGCCTCGTAGAAGGTCCTGAAGTCGTAGCGCGGGTGGGCAGGCGCGTGGAAGGTCACGATGATCGGCGCCTGCAGCGCCGGCTCGAGGAACGGCCGCAGGCCGAGCGCGGTCATGCCGTCGATCAGCGTGCGGCAGTTGTCGGTGTAGCGCGCCAGCCGCGCCGGCCGGCCGCCCTCCTCGTCGAACTGGCGCAAGGCTTCGAGCAGTGCGGCGACGACGTGGGTCGGCGGCGTGAAGCGCCATTGCCCGGTCTTCTCCATGTAGGCGTGCTGGTCGTGCAGGTCCATCGCGAGCGACTGCGAGCGCCCTTCGCAATCGGCCAGCACGGCCTTGCGGATGAAGACGAAGCCCATGCCGGGCACGCCCTCGAGGCACTTGCCGCTGGCGGCGATCAGCGCGTCGAAGCGGACCTCGCGCGCATCGATAGCCAGCGCCGCGAACGAGCTCATCGCGTCGACGATCAGCCCGCGGCCATGGCGCGCACAGACGTCGGCGACGGCCGCCAGCGGGTTCAGCACGCCGGTGCCGGTTTCGCAGTGGATCAGGCCGACATGCGTGATCGACGCATCGGCCGCCAGCCGCGCATCGAGCTCGGCCGGCGACACCGCCGCGTCTTCCGCATGCGGAACGATCGTCGTGCGGCGGCCCATCAGCGTCGACAGGCGCGCCAGGCGCTTGCAATACGCGCCGTTGTCGAGCACGAGGATGTGTCCGTCGCGCGGCACGACGGTCGCGACGGCGGCTTCGACCGAGAACGTGCCGCTGCCCTGCAACGGCACGACGACGTGCGATTCGGCGCCATGCACGATCGCGAGCAGCCGTGCGCGCAGGTCGGCGGTCAGGCGGTTGAAGTCGGCGTCCCATGAACCCCAGTCGCGCAGCATCGCGAGCTTGGTGCGCAAGGTCGTCGTCAGCGGTCCGGGCGTGAGCAGGATGGCGTCGCGGTCCACGGTGTCTCCTTCTTTGGTGCGTTCAGCCTCTCAGCGGCGTCCAAGCGTACGAGCGCTCGCCCAGCGTGAAGACCGCGATGCCGGCCTCGTCGCGCGGCAGCTTCAGCAACATCTCGCCGTCGGGCGCATAGACCTTGCTCTCGCCGAGCCAGGTCGACTCGGGCGTGTTCAGCGCCATCGGCCAGTTGCTCTGCACGACGTGCACGCCGAGCCGCCGCGCGAGCAGCGCGGTGCCGATCTCGTAGCCGAGGTCGCTCGAATCCGCGCCGTCGGGCAGGATCGTCCCCGGGGGATGGCCGACCAGCGACGGCCAGAACACGAGGTCGGGCGCCTCGGCCTGCCACTGCAACGCGATCGCTTCGAGATCGTCGATCTCGCGGCACATCACGGTCGAGCACGACCGCCCCGCAAACGGCGCGATCGGGCGCTCGGTACCGGCCCGGAAGAAGGTCTGCTCGGCCGGCGTCAGGCCGTTCTTCGAGACCGTCAGCGCGATCTCGCCGTCGGCGGCGACGAAGACGTAGCTGTCGAGGATCGCGCCATCGTCGGCGAACGTCGGCATGCCGATCGTGCAGGCGATGCCATGCTGCCGGCACGCCGTCTGCACGCGCGCCATCGCGGCGTCGACGGTGGCCGGCACCGCCTCTTCGCGGATGCCGCGGTGAAAGCCGGTCAATGCCAGCTCGGGCAGCGCGCAGACCGCCGCGCCTTGCGCGGCGGCGAGTGCCAGCACGTCCAGGATGAGCTCGACGTTCTCGTCGGTCTTCCACTTCATCGGCGGCTGGACGATCGCCAGGCGCAGTTCTTCGTTCGTTGCGGTCATCGAGAGGTCGTGTTGCGCCAGGCCTGGGTGCGGCGCTCGACCCACCAGCCGAGCGCGATGAAGAGCAGCGTGACGACGGTCGACCCGGCGGTGATCAGCATCGCACAGGCGGCCGCCGGGCCGGCGTCGCCGGCTTCGTCGAGGTTCAGGATCGCGACCGCGGCGACCTTGGTATCGGGCGAATAGAGGAACACGACCGCCGAGATCGTCGTCATCGCATTGATGAAGAAGTAGCGCGCGATGTCGATCAGGGTCGGCGTGCAGATCGGCAAGGTGACGCGCCAGAAGGTCTTGAAGAACGGCACCTTGAGCGATGCCGACACCGACTCGAACTCGTCGTCGAGCTGCTTCAGCGCGGTGACCGCGGTCAGGTGGCCGGTGGTGTAGAAGTGCGCGATGGTGCAGATCACGAGGATCGGCATCGTGCCGTAGAGGAAGTGCAGCGGATTCCCCGGCGCATTGAAGAAGAAGATGTAGCCGAGGCCGAGCACGAGGCCCGGCACCGCCATCGGCAAGGTGGCGAGCAGGCGCAGCAGCGGCCGCATCGACGCCAGGCCGCGCGTCTTCTCGAGCAGGTAGGCGCCGACGAAGACGATCACGGTGCCGAACAGCGCCGTGCCGGCCGCCAGCTCGACGCTGTTGACGAACGCGCTGCCGACCTCGGCGTCGACCAGGCCCATCGTGTAGTGGCGCAAGGTCGGCTTCAGGTTGTAGGGCCAGAAGCTCGCGAACGATGCGAACGCGGCCATGCCGATCATCGCCAGCATCAGCGCACTGACGACGACCGCATAGCCCGTCATCGCGGCATCGAAGCCGCGCGCGGGCTTGGGCCGGTACGGCACCGCGCGGGCACCGAGCATCGCGGTGCGCTGGCGCTGCACCAGCGCGTCGATCACGAACGCCAGCACCGCCGGCGTCAGCAGCAAGAGGCCGACGACCGCGCCGCGCTGGAAGTCCTGCTGGCCGATGACGAGCTTGAACACGTCGGTCGCCAGCATGTTGAAGTTGCCGCCGATCACCTTCGGTATGCCGAAGTCGGTGATCACGAGCGTGAAAGCGACCAGCGCCGCCGAGATCAGACCGTACTTCGCGCCCGGCAAGGTGATCGTGAAGAAGCGCCGGCGCGTGCTCGTGCCCATCGCCGCGGCGGCCTCGTAGAGCCGCGCGTCGGCGAGCGACAGCGCCGACAGCAGGATCATCACCAAATGCGGGAAGACCGCGAAGCATTCGGCGATCGCGATGCCCGGTGCGCCGTAGATCGTGTCCCCGCCCAGCGCCTGGATCACGCCGCGCGCCAGCCCCTGGTTGCCGAACCAGTAGATCAACGAGAGTGCCGACAGCAGCGACGGCGCGAGCAGCGGCACCAGTGCGATCGTGCGGAACAGGCTCTTGGCCGGCATGCAACTGCGTGACAGCGCATAGGCGTAGCCGAACGCGAGCGGCACGCTGATCACGGTGACGAGCAGCGCGACGCCGACGCTGTGGCCCAGCGATGCGCGCAGCGCCGGCGTGGCGAGGTAGCTGACGAAGTTGGCGATGCCGTTGAACGCGCCGCTCTTGTCCTGCACCGACTTGACGAGGATCGCGACCAGCGGCAGCGCGAGGAACACGACGAGGGCGAGCGCGATCAGGAAGAGCGCGGCATGCGCGACCCAATCGGTCCAGTGCGCGCGCTGGCGCAGGGTCGTCGTGGCGGGCGCGGGCAGCACCGCGGACATGGCCGGGCCGCTCCTAGAACACCCGCATCCGGTCGCTGCGCAGCGCGAGCTGCAGCCGCGCGCCGACGCGCACGCCGAGGTCGTGCATCTGGTTCAGCGAGTACGACACGAGCAGCGGCTGACCGTCGAGTTCGTCGACCTGCATCTGCGCCATGCAGAGCCCGCCGAGGAACTCGACGCCGCGCACCTCGCCCCAGACGCGATTCGGCAAGCCGTCGAGCACGCCGTCGGCGACGCGGTCCTCCGGTCGCAGATAGACCTGCACCGGATCGCCCGCGGCCGGCGCGGCGCAATGGCTGCCGCCCTGCAGATCGAGCCGGCCGACGCGAAACCGCCCCTGCCCGAGCGCACTGCCCTGCAGCACGTTGATCTTGCCGATGAACTTCGCGACGAACGGCGTTGCCGGACGCTCGTAGACGTCGAGCGCGGTGCCGATCTGCTCGATGACGCCCTGGTTCATCACGACGATGCGATCGGCGATCGCGAGCGCCTCTTCCTGATCGTGCGTCACCATGATGGTCGTGACGCCGAGCCGCTGCTGCAAGGTGCGGATCTCCTGGCGCAGGTGCACGCGCACGATCGCGTCCAGCGCCGACAGCGGCTCGTCGAGCAACAGCAAACCCGGCGACGTCGCGAGCGCACGCGCCAGCGCGATGCGCTGCTGCTGGCCGCCCGACAGCTGCGCCGGGAACTTCGCGCCGCTGCCCGGCAGGCCGACGAGCTGCAGCAGCTCGTCGACGCGCGCCGCGACCTTCGCCCGCGGCTGCTTGCGGTTGACGAGCCCATAGGCCACGTTGGCCGCGACCGTCAGGTTCGGGAACAGCGCATACGACTGGAACACGATGCCGTAGTCGCGCTCGGCCGGCGGCAGCCGCGAGATGTCGCGCCCACCCTGCAGCACCCGCCCGCCGCTCTGCGTCTCGAGCCCGGCGATGATGCGCAAGAGCGTCGTCTTGCCGCAGCCCGACGGCCCGAGGAAGCAGACGAACTCGCCCTTGTCGATCGACAGATCGATGTCGCGCAGCGCCTGGAACGCACCGAAGGACTTGCGTATGCCTTCGAGCCGGAGGTACGGCCCGTTCATCGGCGGACTCGCGGCAGCCATCGCGGGCGAGCCGGCTACTTCTTCGGCTCGCTCTTCGCGTCGTAGCGCCTGGTCCACTCGGCCAGCACGCGTTCGCGGCTGGCGGCGGTGGCCACGAAGTCCATCTTGACGAGGCGCTTCTCGTAGTCGGCCGGCACGTTGGCGAGCGGCTCGGCGACGCCGGGGATCGCGGTGATCGCGAAGTTCTTGCCGTAGAGCTTCATCGCGTCCTTGCTCGACGCCCAGTCGGCGAGCTTCTTGGCCGCGTCCAGTTTCTTCGTGCCCTGATGGATCGCGACGGCCTCGAGGTCCCAGCCCAGGCCTTCCTTCGGGAACACCAGATCGATCGGCGCGCCCTTGGCCTTGTTGGTGTTCGCGCGGTATTCGAACGAGATGCCGATCGGATATTCGCCGGTGCCGGCCATGTTGCACGGCTTGGAGCCCGAATGGGTGTACTGCGCGATGTTCTCGTGTAGCGCGTCCATGTACTTCCAGCCGCCGCCCTTGCCGTTGTCGTCGCCCCAGAGCGTGAGCCAGGCGCTGACGTCGAAGAAGCCGGTGCCCGACGACGCCGGGTTGGGCATCACGATCATGCCCTTGTAGACCGGCTTGGTCAGGTCCTTCCAGGTCTCGGGCTTCGGCAGGTTCTTCTTCTGCGCCTCGACGGTGTTGAAGCAGACGGTCGCGCCCCAGACGTCCATGCCGAACCATGCCGGCGGATTCTTCTTGTCGCGGTACTGCGCCATGATGCCGTCGAGGTTCAACGGCGCGTACGGGATCAGCATGTGCTGGGTGTCGAGCAGCGCGAGGCTCGACGCCGCCACGCCCATCACGACGTCGGCCTGCGGATTGGCCTTCTCGGCCAGCAGCTTGGCGGTGATCACGCCGGTCGAGTCGCGCACCCACTTGATCTCGATGTCGGGGTAGGCCTTGTTGAAGCCGGTCTCGTAGGCCTTGATCTGATCGGTCTCGAGCGCGGTGTAGACCGTGAGCTGGGTCTTCTCGGCATGCGCCGCACTGCCGAAAGCGAGTGCCAGCGCGGCCAGCACGGGAGCGCACATGGATCGGGAAAGGGCCGAGGTCATGAAGGATCTCCTGGTGGTCGGGCGGTCGGACCCGGGCGGTCCGGCGGTCGTCGATCGGCGCCGTGCAAGGGACATGCCACGGCCGCGGCCTCTGTGTCCATCTCGAAGCCGGGGGCAGTCTAGGGGGCCGCGGAAACGTGCGTCAACTGTTTCTTGGAAATTGTTGACAATAGACAGCCGCTGTCATCTACTCGTCATCCATGAATGCCAAGGTGTCGCCCCGGCCGGCTGCGGCCGGCCGCTCTGCGCCGTCTTCCGCCGCTGCTACCAACGTGCCGTCCGCGGCCGTCGTCAACATCGCCCATCCGACGATCACGCTGCTGCAGACCAGCTCGCTCGCCAACGTCGTGCAGGGCGAGCTCGAACGCATGATCCTGTCGGGCGAGCTGGCCCCCGGCGCCAAGCTCACCGAGGCCGCGCTGGCGGCCCGGCTCGGCGTCTCGCGCGGGCCGCTGCGCGAAGCGTTCCGCATGCTCGAGGAGGCCGGCCTGGTGCGTACCGAGAAGAACCGCGGCGTCTACGTGCGCGCGATCCCGCTCGACGAGGCGGCCGAGATCTTCGACCTGCGCGCCGCGATGGACGAGCTGGTCGGCCGGCGCCTCGCCGAGCAGATCACCGCGCCCCAGGTCAAGGAAGTGCGCGCGCTCGTCGACCGCATGGAGCAGGCCGTCAAGGCGCGCGACGCCGGCCAGTACCACCTGCTGAACCTGCAGTTCCACGACCGCCTGGTCGAGCTGGCGGGCAACCGCAAGCTGACCGCGATCTATCGCAAGCTCATCAAGGAGCTGAGCCTGTTCCGCCGCATGAACCTCGCCGACCGCATGCTGCCGATCTCGGTCGGCGAGCACCGCCAGATCGTCAAGGCGATCGCCGCGGGCGATGCCGATGCCGCGGGCCGCGCGATGTTCGAGCATGCGATCGGCAGCAAGGAACGCACGATACGCAACCACCAGGCGGCAGCCGCATCCGACGCCGCGCCGCTCGAAAGGTCCGCATGATGCAAGGCTCTGTCGAAGTCAACGGTCGCCGCTATCGCATGCCGGCGGTGCCCACCGTCGTCGTCTGCGTCGACGGTTGCGAGCCCGAGTACATCGCGCAGGCCATCGCCCATGGCGCCGCACCGTGGCTGAAGCGCGTACTCGCCGAAGGCACCGCACTGACGGCCGACTGCGTGATCCCGAGCTTCACCAACCCGAACAACCTGTCGATCGTCACCGGCGTGCCGCCTTCGGTGCACGGCATCTGCGGCAACTACCTCTACGACGCGGCGAGCGGCACCGAGGTCATGATGAACGACCCGAAGTGGCTGCGCGCGCCGACCTTGCTCGCGGCGCTCGCCGACCAGGGCGCGAAGGTCGCGGTCGTCACCGCCAAGGACAAGCTGCGCCTCCTGCTCGGCCACGGCATGAAGGGCATCTGCTTCTCGGCCGAGAAGGCCGGCGACGCGACGCTCGCGGCCAACGGCATCGACGGCGTCGTCGAGCTGGTCGGCATGCCGGTGCCCTCGGTCTACAGCGCCGAGCTGTCGGAGTTCGTATTCGCCGCCGGCGTCAAGCTGATGCAGCGCGACGCGGCGCTGCGGCCCGACGTGATGTACCTGTCGACCACCGACTACATCCAGCACAAGCATGCGCCCGGCACGCCGGGGGCCGATGCGTTCTACCGGATGATGGACGGCTACCTCGAACAGCTCGACGCGCTCGGCTGCGTGCTCGCGCTGACCGCCGACCACGGCATGAACGCGAAGACGCGCATGGACGCGTCGCCCGACGTGGTCTACCTGCAGGACGTGCTGGACGGCTGGCTGGGCGCGGGTACCGCTCGCGTGATCCTGCCGATCACCGACCCCTACGTCGTGCACCATGGCGCGCTCGGGTCGTTCGCGACGGTCTACCTGCCGGGCGGTTCGGACGTCGAGGCGCTCGAGCATCGGATCGCCGGGCTGCGCGGCATCGAATCGGTGCGCACGCGCCACGAGGCGGCAGCGCACTTCGAGCTGCCGGCCGATCGGATCGGCGATCTCGTCGTCGTGTCCGAGCGCTACACGGTGATAGGCACGGCAGAGGCGCGCCACGACCTGTCGGCACTCGACGCGCCGCTGCGCTCGCATGGCGGCGTCTCGGAGCAGCGGGTGCCGCTCATCCTCAATCGTCCGGTCGAAGGCCTCGATCCGGCGCGTCGCCGGCGCAACTTCGATGCGTTCGAGCTGGCGCTGAACCATCAGGACATCCGATGAAAGACATCCCCAACCGCGGCATGCGCATCGCCGGCGAAACCGTCGGCACCGATCGCACCGGCGACCGTGCGATCACGGTCCGCAACCCGTACACCGCCCAGCCGATCGCGAACGTGCCGAAGGCGACGCTGGCCGAAGTGCGCCGCGCGTTCGAGATCGCCCACGCCTACCGCCCGCGCCTGACGCGCTTCGAGCGCGCCAACATCCTCAACGCGACCGCCCGCCTGGTGCGCGAGCGCACCGCCGAGGTCGCCTCGCTGATCAGCGCCGAATCCGGCCTCGCGATGAAGGACGCGACCTACGAAGCCGGCCGCGTCGCCGACGTGCTGGTCTTCGGCGCCGGCGAATGCCTGAAGGACGACGGCCAGATCTTCTCGTGCGACCTCACGCCGCACGGCAAGAAGCGGCGCGTCTACACCCAGCGCGATCCGCTGCTCGGCGTGATCACCGCGATCACGCCGTTCAACCATCCGATGAACCAGGTGGCGCACAAGGTCGTGCCGTCGATCGCGACCAACAACCGGATGGTGCTGAAGCCGTCCGAGAAGGTGCCGCTGTCGGCGCTGCTGTTCGCCGACCTGCTGTACGAAGCCGGCCTGCCGCCCGAGATGCTGTCGGTCGTGACCGGCGACCCGCGCGAGATCGCCGACGAGCTGATCACGAACGAGCGCGTCGACCTCGTCACCTTCACCGGCGGCGTCGCGATCGGCAAGTACATCGCCGCCAAGGCCGGCTACCGGCGGATGGTGCTGGAGCTCGGCGGCAACGATCCGCTGATCGTGATGGAGGATGCCGACCTCGATGAGGCGTCGACGCTCGCGGTGCAAGGCTCGTACAAGAACTCCGGCCAGCGCTGCACCGCGGTCAAGCGCATGCTGGTGCACCAGGCGGTCGCCGCGCGCTTCACCGAACTCGTCGTCGACAAGACCAAGGCGTGGAGCTGGGGCGACCCGAGCGACACGAAGGTCGAGATGGGCACCGTGATCGACGAAGCCGCCGCGCGCCTCTTCGAATCGCGCGTCGACGAAGCCGTCGCGCAGGGCGCGCGTCTGCTCGTCGGCAACCGGCGCGAGGGCGCGCTGTATTCGCCGACCGTGATCGACCTGGTCGACCCGAAGATGACCCTGGTACGCGAGGAGACCTTCGGTCCGGTGTCTCCCATCGTCACCTTCGGCTCGATCGACGAGGCGATCGCGATCTCCAACGGCACCGCCTACGGCCTGTCGTCGGCGGTCTGCACGAACCGGCTCGACTACATCGGCCGCTTCGTCGCGGAACTTCAGGTCGGCACGGTGAACGTACGGGAAGTGCCGGGCTATCGACTGGAGCTGACGCCGTTCGGCGGCATCAAGGATTCGGGGCTGGGCTACAAGGAAGGCGTGCAGGAGGCGATCAAGAGCTTCACCAACGTCAAGACGTATTCGCTGCCTTGGGCTTGAGCTGCATCGGCATGTACCGGGCCAGCCGCCGCTCCCGAGGAGCCCAGCCTCTCCGATGATCCACCTGCTCAACCTGCTCGCCGCGATCGCCCTGCTCGTCTGGGGCACGCAGATCGTCCGCACCGGCGTCGTGCGGCTGGCCGGCGAGCGGTTGCGCAGCATCCTGGCGCACAGCCTGTCGAACCGCTTCCGCGCGCTGCTGGCCGGCATCGGCGTGACGACGCTGGTGCAGTCGAGCACCGCGACCGCGCTCATCGTGTCGTCGTTCGTCGGCCGCGGCTTCGTCGGCACCGCCGCCGGCCTCGCGGTGATGCTGGGCGCCGAGATCGGCACGGCGCTGATGGCGGTCGTGCTGTCGTTCGACCTGTCGTGGCTGTCGCCGCTGCTGATCTTCGTCGGCGTGGTGCTCTTCATCTCGCGCGAGAAGACCAACGTCGGCCGCGCCGGCCGCGTCGCGATCGGCTTCGGGCTGATCACGCTGTCGCTGCAGCTCATCGTCACGGCCACCCAGCCGTTGATCGCATCGCCGGCGGTGCGCGGGCTGATCGTCGCGTTGCCGAACGACAGCTGGCTCGACCTTCTGGTCGGCGCCGCGCTGACGGTGGCGTCGTATTCGAGCCTCGCGTTCGTGCTGCTCACCGCGACGCTCGCATCGGCGAGCCTGCTGCCGGTGACGGTCGCGCTCGGCCTCGTGCTCGGCGCGAACATCGGCAGCGGCATCACCGCGCTCATCATGTGCGCCAGCCCGGTGCGCCGGCGGCTGCCGCTCGGCAGCCTGCTGTTCAAGATCGCCGGCTGCCTGATCGCGATCCCGCTGCTGCCGCAGATCCACGTGCTGCTGCAGAACCACATCCCGACGGTGCATGCGCAGGTGATCGGCTTCCACCTGGCCTTCAACCTCGCGCGGGCCGCGCTGTTCATCGCGTTCACGGCGCCCATGTCGCGGCTCGTCGAAAGGCTGCTGCGGGCGCCGCCGCCCGAAGCCGGCTCGACCCGTCCGCGCCATCTCGATCCGTCGGCGCTCGCGACGCCGTCGCTCGCGATCAGCTGCGCCGCGCGCGAGGCGCTGCACCAGGCCGACGTCGTCGAGACGATGCTGCGCGGCATCGTGCCGGTGATCCGCCACAACGACCTCGCGCTCGCCGAGCAGCTCCGCAAGCTCGACGACACCGTCGACGAGCTCTATTCGGCGATCAAGTTCTACCTGACGCAGATCTCGCGCGAGGCGCTGTCCGAGCGCGAAGGCCGGCGCTGGACCGACATCGTGTCGTTCACGATCAACATGGAGCAGATCGGCGACATCATCGAGCGCGTGCTGCAGGACATCGAGGACAAGAAAGTGCGCAAGAACCGGCGCTTCTCCGATGCCGGCATGGCCGAGATCGCGCACCTGCACGAGCGGCTGCTCGCGAACCTGCGCATGGGCATGAGCGTGTTCCTCGACGGCCACGTGCGCGACGCCAAGCACCTGCTCGAGGAGAAGGCGGCGTTCCGCAACCTCGAGCACGAGTACGCCGCCAACCACATCGCGCGGCTGCGCGAGAACACCGCGCAGAGCATCGAGACCAGCTCGCTGCACCTCGACCTCATCAGCGACCTGAAGCGCATCAACTCGCACATCTGCTCGATCGCCTATCCGATCCTCGAGTCGGCCGGCGTGCTCGCGCAGACACGGCTGCGCCCGTCGCAGCGCGCCGACCTGGCGGCCGACGAAACCTGAAGGAGCCGCTCATCATGCTCAGCCTGGCCGACATCCAACTGCTCTACTGCCGCGACGGCGGCCGTCAGTACAGCGGCGAGCCGGTGACGCAGCTCGAGCACGCGCTGCAGACCGCGCACCTGGCCGAGCAGTCGGGCGCGAGCGACGAGCTCGTCACCGCCTGCCTGCTGCACGACCTCGGCCACATGCTGAACGACCAGGGGGAGACACCGACCCTGCGCGGCGTCGACGACACCCACCAGTACTATGCGCTGCCCTTCCTGCGCGGGCTCTTTCCCGATGCGGTGCTCGACGCGATCAAGCTGCACGTCGATGCGAAGCGCTATCTTTGCCAGGCCAACGCCGGCTACCACGCGCGGCTGTCCGACGACTCCAAGCGCAGCCTCGCGCTGCAGGGCGGCGTGTTCGACGACCTGCAGGCATCGACCTTCCTGCAGCAAGCGGGCGCGCGCGACGCGGTGCTGCTGCGCCAGTGGGACGACCTCGCCAAGCAACCCGCGCTCGAGACGCCGCCGCTCGCGCATTTCCTCGAGCGCGCGGCACGCTGCGCGGCGATCGTCTGAAGGCGCTGCATGGCACTGACCTGGCCGATCGTCCTCATCGTGCTGTTCGCAGCGCTGCTGCACGCGAGCTGGAACGCGCTGATCAAGTCGGGCGGCGACAAGGCGCTCGATACCGCGCTGCTGCAGTTCGCGGGCGGCATGGTCGCTCTCCCCTTCTCGATCTGGTTCGGGCTGCCGGGGCCGTCGGCATGGCCGTTCATCGCGGCGTCGCTCGTGATCCACGTCGGCTACTACAACGCGCTCGTCGGCGCCTACCGGCACGGCGAGCTCGGCCTCACCTATCCGATCATGCGCGGCTTCGCGCCGCTGCTCGTCGCGCTCGGCAGCAGCGCCTTCATCGGCGAAGTGCCGAGCACGACCGCCTGGCTGGGCATCGTCGGCATCACGGCGGGCGTCGCGCTCGTCGGCCTCGCCCATCCGGGCGAGGCGCTGCACCACGGCAAGGCGCTCGGGTTCGCGTTCGCCAACGCGGTGATCATCGCGCTCTACACCATCGTCGACGGGCACGGCGTGCGCACCTTGGGCAGCAGTGCCGGCGGCGCGCTGAGCTACGTGCTGATCCTCTTCGTGTTCGATGGCATCACCTACCCGGCACTCGTATGGTGGCAGCGCCGCGCCGGGGAACGGCGCGCGATGCTGGCCTATGCCCGGCAGCGCTGGCCGCGCGCCGTGATGGGCGGCGCGGCATCGATCGGCGCCTATGCGATCGCGCTGTGGGCGATGACGCGGGCGCCGGTCGCGTCGGTGGCTGCGCTGCGCGAGACGTCGGTGCTGTTCGCGTCGCTGATCGGCACGGTGCTGCTGAAGGAGCGGTTCGGGCTGCAGCGGGCGGCGGGGACCGGGGTGATCGTCGCGGGGGTGATGGCGTTGCGGTTCGGATAGCGGTCCGCCCGAAAGCGTAGAAGGACACCGCCATGACCACCTTCCCCACCCAAGCCCGCATCGTCATCGTCGGCGGCGGCATCGCCGGCTGCTCGACCGCCTACCATCTCGCCCACCTCGGCGAGACCGACGTGCTGCTGCTCGAGCAAGGCCAGCTCACCTGCGGCACGACCTGGCATGCCGCCGGCCTGATCGGCCAGATGCGGCCGAACCGCAGCATGACGCGCATGAGCCGCTACGGCATCGAGCTGTATGCGCGTCTCGAAGCCGAGACCGGCCTGGCGACCGGCTGGAAGCCATGCGGCAGCGTCAACGTCGCACGCACGAAGGAGCGCTGGCAGACCTACGCGAAGCAGGCCGCGCTCGCGCGGAGCTTCGGCGTCGACATCGAGATGATCTCGCCGCAGCGCGCCGGCGAGCTCTATCCGCTGCTGCGCACCGACGACCTGCAGGGCGCGCTGTGGATCCCGGGCGACGGCAAGGCCAATCCGGCCGACCTGACGATGTCGCTCGCCAAGGGCGCGCGCAACCTCGGCGTGCGGATCATCGAAGGGATCGAGGTCACCGGCGTGCTGCAGCATGAAGGCACGGTGACCGGCGTGCGCACCGCCGGCAACGGACAAGAGCGCGACATCGCCTGCGAGGTCGTCGTCAACTGCGCCGGCCAGTGGGCGCGCCAGTTCGGACGCCTGGCCGGCGTCAACGTGCCGCTCTATTCGGCCGAGCATTTCTACATCGTCACCGACCGCATCGCCGGCGTGCATCCGATGCTGCCGGTGATGCGCGATCCCGACGGCTGCATCTACTACAAGGAAGAGGTCGGCGGCTTGCTGATGGGCGGCTTCGAACCCGAGGCCAAGCCGTGGCAGGTCGATCCGATTCCGTCGACCTTCCGTTTCCAGCTGCTCGACGAGGACTGGGACCAGTTCGAGCCGCTGATGACGAACGCGATCCATCGCACGCCGTGTCTCGAGACCGCGCGCGTCAAGATGCTGCTGAACGGACCCGAGAGCTTCACGCCCGACGGCCAGTTCATCCTCGGCGAGGCGCCCGAGCTGCGGCGCTGCTACGTCGCCGCCGGCTTCAACTCGGCCGGCATCGCGAACTCCGGCGGCGCCGGCCGGCTGATCGCCGAATGGATCGTCGGCGGCGAGCCGCCCGGCGATGTGGCCGACGTCGACATCCGGCGCTTTGCCCCGCACACCGGCAACCGGCGCGCGCTCGCCGCGCGCACCCGCGAGAGCCTCGGCCTGCACTACGCGATGCGCTGGCCGCGCCAGGAGCTGCAGACCGCGCGGCCGCTGCGCACGTCGCCGCTGCACGACCGGCTTGCCCTGCGCGGCGCGGTGTTCGGCAGCAAGAACGGCTGGGAGCGCGCGAACTACTTTCGTCCGGCCGACGCGGCGCCGGCCCGAGACACCCTGGGCAAGCCCGACTGGCTGCCCTGGATGATCGCCGAGCAACGCGCGACGCGCGAGGCCGTCGCGCTCTACGACCAGACGTCGTTCGCGAAGCTGCTGCTGCAAGGACGCGACGCCGAGCGCGTGCTGGCGCGCCTCTGCGCCGGCCGCATCGCGGGCCTGCCGGTCGATGCGATGGTCTACACGCCGATGCTCAATGCGCGCGGCGGCTACGAGGCCGACGTCACCGTGATCCGCGAGGGGCCGGAGCGCTACCTGATCGTCAGCGGCTCGGCCCAGGCCTGGCACGACGCCGACTGGATCCGCCGCCACATCGCGGCGGACGAGCATGCGGTGTTGACCGACATCAGCCCGATGCTGGCCGTGCTGTCGCTGATGGGACCGCAGGCAGCCGACCTGCTGCGCGCGCTCGGGCCGGACGATCCGGCGCTGCCGCTCGGCCGCACGCGCGAGATCGATCTCGGCCTCGCGAGGGTGCGCGCGGCGCGCATGAGCTATGTCGGCGGTCCGGGGTTCGAGCTCTACGTGCCGGTCGAGATGGCGCGCCACGTGGACATCGCGCTGCACGAAGCGCGGCCCGATCTGGTCGATGCCGGTTACTACGCGCTCGACGCGCTGCGCATCGACGCCGGCCGGCGCGCCCACGGCGCCGAACTCGGCGCGGACGAGACCCCGTTCGAGGCCGGCCTGGCAAGGCATGTCGCGCTCGACCGCGACGACGACTTCATCGGCAAGGCCGCGCTGCTCAGGCTGCGCGACGCGCCGCCGAAGAAGCGGCTCGCCCGCATCGTCCTCGACGACGCCGCGCCGTATGTCTGGGGCGGCGAAACCATCCTCGCCGATGGCGCCGCGGTCGGCGAGCTGTCGTCGGCCGGCTGGAGCCTGAAGGCCGATCGCTGCGTCGGCCTGGGCTACCTGCGCGGCCCGATGGCGCTGCAGACCCATGACGGCACGGCCGTCGAGATCGACCTCTGGGGAGAGCGCCGGGCGGCGCGGGCCTGGACGACGTAGCATCGCGGCCATCTCGTCCAAACGCTCTCCGCGCGCGGCCCGGTCCTTCGAAGACCAACGCGCCCTACCCCTACCAGGAGCACCGCCATGCCCGAGCCCACGAAGCCCGCGCTGCGCGACTACCGCCTCGCCGACAACCTCGCGGCCGATCACGGAGTCGTCTTTCTCACCGGTACCCAAGCGCTCGTCCGCCTGCTGCTGATGCAGCACCGGCTCGATGCCCAGCGCGGCCTGAAGACCGCCGGCTTCGTGTCGGGCTACCGCGGCTCGCCGCTCGGCATGGTCGACCAGCAGCTCTGGAAGGCGAAGAAGCAGCTCGCCGAAGCCGGCGTGCGCTTCCTGCCGGCCATCAACGAAGACCTCGCGGCGACCGCCTGCCTCGGCACGCAGCGCGTCGCGGTCGACCCGAAGCGCACCGTCGACGGCGTCCATGCGATGTGGTACGGCAAAGGCCCGGGCGTCGATCGCTCGGGCGATGCGCTGAAGCACGGCAACGTCTACGGATCGTCGGCGCAGGGCGGCGTGCTGGTCGTCGCCGGCGACGACCACGGCTGCGTATCGTCGTCGATGCCGCACCAGAGCGACCTCGCGATGCAGGCCTGGAGCATGCCGGTGCTGCACCCGGGCAACGTCGCCGAATACCTGGAGTTCGGGCTCTACGGCTGGGCGCTGTCGCGCTTCTCGGGCGCCTGGGTCGGCTTCAAGGCGATCTCGGAAGTGGTCGAGTCGGGCATGACGGTCGACCTCGACGGCGTGCCGTACGACTTCGAGCTGCCGATCGACTTCAAGCCGGGGACCGACCTGCATGTGCGTCCGGTCGACCTGCCGTCGCTCGAGCTCGAGTCGCGCCTCGCGATCAAGCTCGATGCGGTGCGCGCCTTCGCGCGGCTCAACTCGATCGACAAGCACATCGTCTCGAGCCCGAACGCGACGCTCGGCATCGTCACCGTCGGCAAGGCGCACTACGACTTCCTCGAGGTGCTGCGCCGCCTCGACCTCGACCCGAACGCGCTCGCCGCGGCCGGCGTGCGCCTCTACAAGGTCGGCCTGGTCTTTCCGATCGAGCCGACGCGCATGATCGAGTTCGCGCAGGGCCTGTCGGAGATCCTCGTGATCGAGGAGAAGGCGCCGGTCGTCGAGCGCCAGATCAAGGAGCTGCTGTATGCGCTGCCCGACGTGCAGCGCGCGCGCATCGCCGGCAAGACCATGCCGGACGGCACGACGCCGCTGGTCTCGGCGCTCGGCGAGCTCAGGCCGTCGCGCATCATGCCGGTGGTGGCCGACTGGCTGGCGCGGCTCAACCCGATGCTCGACCGGCGCTCGCTGGTCGTCGACTTCACGATGCCGGAGCTCTTGTCGAACGCCGCCGATGCGGTGAAGCGGCAGCCCTACTTCTGCTCCGGCTGCCCGCACAACACCAGCACCAAGGTGCCCGAAGGCTCGCGCGCGCTGGCCGGCATCGGCTGCCACTTCATGGCGAGCTGGATGGAGCGCGGCACCAGCGGCCTGATCCAGATGGGCGCCGAAGGCGTCGACTGGGCCGCGCATGCGCAGTTCACGACCGAGCGCCATGTGTTCCAGAACCTCGGCGACGGCACCTACTTCCACTCCGGGCTGCTGGCGATCCGCCAGGCCATCGCGGCCGGCGCGAACATCACCTACAAGGTGCTCTACAACGATGCCGTCGCGATGACCGGCGGCCAGCCGGTGGACGGCAAGATCGGCGTGCCGGAGATCGCGCGCCAGATCGAGGCCGAAGGCGCGAAGCGCGTCGCGGTCGTCTCCGACGACATCGCCAAGTACGACGGCCGCCAAGGCGAGTTCCCGAAGGACACGACCTTCCATCCGCGCAGCGAGCTGGACGCCGTGCAGCGCGAGCTGCGCGAGGTCGAGGGCGTCACGCTGCTGATCTACGACCAGACCTGCGCCGCCGAGCTGCGCCGGCGCCGCAAGAAGAAGGAGATCGCCGACCGGCCGCAGCGCGTCTTCATCAACCAGGCGGTGTGCGAAGGCTGCGGCGACTGCGGCACGGCATCGAACTGCATGTCGGTGATCCCGGTCGAGACCGATTGGGGGCGCAAGCGCGAGATCGAGCAGAGCTCGTGCAACAAGGACTACAGCTGCCTGAACGGCTTCTGCCCGAGCTTCGTGACGCTCGACGGCGCGGTGCTGAAGAAGCGCGTCGGCACGGGCGTGAACGCCGATGCGCTGGCGCGCGAGCTCGCGAACGTCCGCGCGCCCGCGCCGTGGCAATGGACCGGCCCGTTCGACCTGCTCGTCACCGGCGTCGGCGGCACCGGCGTCGTCACCGTCGGCGCGCTCGTCACGATGGCGGCGCACCTCGAAGGCAAGCAAGCGTCGGTGCTCGACTTCATGGGCTTCGCGCAGAAAGGCGGCGCGGTGCTGTCGTTCGTGCGCATGGCGCTGACGCAGGACCAGCTCAACCAGGTGCGCATCGACACCCAGCAGGCCGACCTGCTGCTCGCCTGCGACATGGTCGTGGGCGCCTCGGCCGATGCGCTCGGCACGATCAAGCACGGGCGCAGCGTGATCATCGCGAACACGCACGAACTCGCGACCGCGGCGTTCGTGCGCGACCCGAATGCGCGGCTCGAGGCGCGATCGCTGCTCGCGAAGATGCGCCATGCGGCCGGCGACGACAAGGTGCACACCGAAGACGCGCAGCAGATCGCGCAGCGCATGCTCGGCGACACGATGCCGTCGAACATCGTGATGCTGGGCATCGCGTTCCAGCACGGATTGGTCCCGGTCAGCGAGGCGGCGCTGCTGCGCGCGATCGAACTGAATGCGGTCGGCGTCGAGACCAACAAGGTCGCGTTCGGCCTCGGCCGGCTCGCGGTCGCGGCGCCCGAGGCCTTGCGGCGCCTCGCGGGCGAAGAGACGCAGGCGATCGCGCCGAAGGACGATCTCGACGCGCTGATCGCGCGGCGCACGGCGTTCCTGACGGACTACCAGGATGCCGCGCTGGCGCAGCGGTATCGGCACCTCGTCGATCGCGTACGCGCGGCCGAGACCGCGCTCGGCGGCGAACTGCGCCTGACCGACGCGGTGGCGCGCCAGTACGCGCGCCTGCTCGCGGTCAAGGACGAATACGAGGTCGCGCGCCTGTACACCGACGGCAGCTTCCGTGCGGCGCTCTCGGGTCAGTTCGAGCGCTGGGACGGCTTGCACTTCCACATGGCGCCGCCCTTCCTCGCGCGGCGCGGCGCCGACGGCAAGCCGATGAAGATGAAGCTCGGACCCTGGCTGATGCCGGCGTTGAAGGTGCTCGCGAACCTGCGCAAGGTTCGCGGCACCTGGCTCGATCTGTTCGGTCGTACCGAAGAGCGTCGGCTCGAACGCGCGCTGGCGCGCGACTACGAGGCGCTGATGACCGAGTTGACGGCCGGCCTGACCGACGCGAACCGGGAGCTTGCGGTGGCATTGGCGCTGGTTCCCGAACGCATCCGCGGCTACGGTCACGTCAAGCTGGCCAACCTCGCAAGCGGACGGGCGCGCACCGGGGAGCTGCTCGAACGCTGGCGGGCCACGCCCGCCGCACCGCGCGAGGTCGCATTGGCCGCAAGCAAGTGAAGTGTGAAGTTGTGCGAAGTCGCGCCGGCTCCCTAGTTGTCGTGATGGTCGGGTGCTGCGAAACGAGTATCTTGCGGGGCACGGCGCAATGGATCGCGCCGTCGTGCCGCCGCGCTCACCCAGCCGGTACGGCGGCCACATGCCACGGCTGGGGCTCCCTCGAAGGACCGCACCATGAACGGCTACCGCTTCGGCAAGCATCCCCCCAAGCAGGACTACCGGTCGCTGCGGCTGCGCGATTACATGACGTCGGCGCTGGCCGCGCCGCCCGCGGCCTACAGCGCGCTCGATGCCGTCTACGCCAAGCTCGACGTCAACAGCCCGGGCACGCTGTTCCCGATGGATGCCAACGACACGCTCGGCGACTGCACGATCGCGGCGCTGGCGCATGCGATCACCGTGTACCACGGACTCGTCGGCAAGAAGACCGTCATGGCCACCAAATCGGTGACCAAGCTCTACATGCACCTGACGGGCGGCGTCGATTCGGGTCTCAACGAGCTCGACGTGCTGAACTACTGGCGTACCTCGAGCGTGGATCGCGAGAAGATCCTCGCCTACGCGACGGTCGACCCGAAGAACCACACCCACGTGAAGCAGGCGATCGAGATCTTCGGCGCCGTGTATCTCGGCTTCCAGGTGCAGCAGAACTGCATCCAGGACTTCGATGCCAAGAAACCGTGGACGCCCGGCAAGCTGACGCAGGACGGCCACGCGGTGCTGGCCGTGGCGTACGACGCTGCCGGCGTCACCGTGCTCACCTGGGGCAGCACGCAGAAGGGCACCTGGGCCTGGTGGGATGAATGCGTCGACGAGGCCTATGCGATCCTGCCGCACGAAGCCAAGGTGGCGGGCTACGCGCAGGGGTTCGACTTCGCGCAGCTGCAGGCGGATCTGGGGGACGTGGCGAATTGAGCGAGCCTGCGCTCACCCGCTGATCCGCAGCACCTTGATCTCGCACAACTGCCGCAGGTGCCGCGGTCCGGTGCGCAGGTCGGACGCCGAGATCAGCGCGCACGGCCCGAGGTGCGGATCGAGCGCATCGCCGTCGCGCTCGTAGACGACGATCACGCCGTCGCCGACCGGCGTGTTGTAGAGCTCGTTCCAGCTGAAGAGCGCGCGGTAGCCGTCGCTGCCGCGCGCGATGATCATGCATTCCTTGAGCGCGTGGCGGCTGACGTTGCCGAGGCCGGTCTGCGCCAGCAGGTCGATCAGCGCGACGCCGCGGTAGCTGTCGGCGCGGGCGACCTGCTCGCCGGTCAGGCAGACGATCTCGGTGGTGCCGAGCATGCGGCTCGGCAGCTGCTGCAGCTCGGCGAGCGTGTAGGCGCACGCCTGCGGCACGAAGCCGGTCAGGTGCAGGATCCGTCCGGCCGCCACGCTGCCGGGGCCGAGATCGATACCCGCCCAGGCGGGCGGCAAGCCGAGAGACGTCGCATCCATCGCAGGTTCGGCGGCACGCCGGTGCGCCAACCGATGGCGACGGATTCTATCGATATATCCGCGCGACTATGTCGATGCTGCAGCGACTCAGCGCGCCCTTCCCCAGCCCAGCACGCGCTCGCGCACCCGCTCTTCGTCGGCCTGCGCCTGCACCGGCTTGAGCAGGTCGCTGCGGCTGACGATGCCGACGAGCCGGCATGTCTCCCGGTCGGCCACCACCGGCAGCCGCTCGAGCCTGTGCGCGGCCAGGCGCTCGGCCGCGTTGCGGCAGGTCTCGCCGGGCGTGGCGGCGACCAGGCCCGCGGCATCGCAGAGGTCGGCGGCGCAGCGCGCGGTCTCCGCGGCACGAGCGAGTGCCTCGCGATCCAGCATGCCGACGACACCGCGGTCGGCCCGCACGACCGCATAGGCGCGATGCCGCTGCGTCGGCCCGAACCAGCGTACGCCCACCTCGGCGAGCGGCGCATCGGCGGGAATCGTCGCGACGTCGCGCGTCATCACCTCCGCGACGCGCACGCGCTCCTGCGGATCGACGCCGTACTCGCGATGGACATGGCGACCTCGCCGCGCCATGCGCTCGGTCATGATCGAACGGCGCATCAACAGCACCGACACCCCATGCGACACCGCGCAGGCCGCGAGCAGCGGCAACAGCGCGTCGCTGTCGCCGGTGAGGCCGTAGCCGAACACCGTCGAGGTGAGCGGCGCGCCGAGCACGCCCGCCAGCACCGCCGACATGCAGACCAGCGGCCACAGCGACGGATCGCCGCCGAATCCCCCGGCCAGCACGGTGCCCAGGCCCGCGCCCATCATCATCAGCGGCGCGAGCACGCCGCCCGACGTCCCCGAGCCGAGCGCCACCACCCAGATGATCGCCTTGACCGCGAGCAGCGCCAGCGCCACCTGGACGGCGAGGTGCGCATTGAGCAGGTCGCCGATCACGTCATAGCCGACACCGAGCGCGCGCGGCTGCAGCCAGCCGCCGATGCCGACGACGAGCCCGCCGATCGCCGGCCACCACATCCAGTGCACCGGCAGGCGATGGAACAGGTCCTCGACCGCATAGAGCGCGCGCGACAAGCCCATCGACAGCAGCCCGGCGAGCAGGCCGGCAACGATGCAGGACGGCAGCACCCATGGGCTGGCGCCGACCGCATGCAGCGGAAAGAGCCGCCCGCCGCCGAGCAGCAGCGGACGCGCGAACCCGGCCGCCGCGCAGGCGATGGCCACCGGCAGCAGGCTGCGCGGCCTGAGCTCGAACAGCAGCAGTTCGACGGCCAGCAGCACCGCCGCGACCGGGGTGCCGAAGACGCCGGTCATGCCGGCCGTCGCGCCGGCGACGAGCAAGGTCTTGCGCTCGGAGGCCGACACGTGCAGCAGTTGCGCCAGCAGCGAGCCGAGCGCGCCGCCGGTCACGATGATCGGGCCTTCGGCGCCGAACGGGCCGCCCGTGCCGATCACGATGCCCGACGACAGCGGTTTCAGCACCGCGACCTTGGGCGACATGCGGCTGCGGCCGAACAGGATCGCCTCGATCGCCTCCGGGATGCCATGGCCGCGGATCTTGTCGGAGCCGTATCGCGCCATCAGGCCGACGATCAGGCCGCCGGCGAGCGGCAGCAGGATCACCCAGGCGCCCAGCGTGTTCCCGGCCGGCGAGCGATTGGCGATCGACAGGGACTGGAAGAAGAAGGCGTTGGTGAAGAGCCGGATCAGCGCGAGCAGCAGCCAGGCGGCACCGACGCCGAGCAGGCCGATCGGCACCGCGAGGGCGGCCATCAGCAGCAGGCGTCGGTCGACGGCGTAGTCGGCCGCGGGGCGGGAATCGATGGACATCGGAGCAGAGAACAGCGTGCGCCGCCCCGAGATCGACGATCATGCGAGCTTCGGGGCGGCCGGAGGGGGACGCCGATTACATCACAATATGATGCATTAGCCTGCCATGCCTACGTCCGCACGTTCCGGCGGCGGTGCCCGCCGCCGCCCGTTGACCAAGGCCGATTTCGAATCGCTGTCGGAATTCCGCTACCAGCTGCGCCGCTTCCTGCGCTTCTCCGAGGACGCGGCGCAACGCGAAGGTCTGACGCCGCTGCAATACCAGCTGCTGCTGCACGTGAAGGGCTATCCGGGCCGGGCCTGGGCGACCGTCGGCGAATTGGCCGAGCGGCTGCAGACCCAGCAGCACGGCGTCGTCGCGTTGCTGTCGCGCTGCGAGACGGCGGGCCTCGTGACGCGCAGTGCGGGCGACACCGACCGGCGGCAGGTCCACGTGCGCCTCACGGGCGCCGGCGAGGCGAGCCTGCACCGGCTCGCCGAACAGCACCGGGCGGAACTGGAGTCGCTGTCCGCGGTGTTCCAGGTCGCCCACATCACCGCCTACAACGATCGCGGTTGAGCGGCAGCGTGGCCGCTTCAGGCGCCGGCTTCGCCCTTGCTCGCGAGGAACTTCTCGGTGCAGTCGCGCCCGACCGCGACCGAGCCGATCACGACGCCGTTGTCGCCCGTCACGAGGCTGAAGCTGATCTCGAGGTAGATCTTGTGCCCGTCCTTGTGCATCGAGCGCGTCGTTCTCACCGAGGCGCCGCCGCGCGTGCGGCCGTTCGCGACCGCGCGGTCGAAGGCCTCCCAGTGCGCGCGCCGAAAGCGCTCGGGGATGATCAGGTCGACGCTCTGGCCGAGCGCCTCTTCCGCCGGGTAGCCGAACACGCTCGTGCAGGCGGCGTTCCAGATGCGTATCCTGCCGTCGGTGTCGATGAAGATGACGGCTTCGGCGGTCTGCTCGATGATGGCGGCCAGCCACTCGGGCGGCAGAGTTGTCGGCGGCATACGCGGGCTCTGGAAGGGTCGGATCGAAATTTATATCACAGCATGACACACATCCAGCCATGAAGATCGCCATCCTGTCCGACCTGCACCTCGGCGTCGCGCCGTTCGACCCGCCGGCGACGGACGCCGACGTCGTCGTGCTGGCCGGCGATATCGCCCGGCCGCGCGAGGCCGTCGCATGGGCCCGGCGCTACGACCGGCCGGTGGTTTACGTCCCCGGCAACCACGAGTTCTACGGCGGCAGCATCGACGGCGTGCGTGCCGAGTTGCAGCGCTTGTGCGACGGCACCGGCGTACGGTTGCTCGACGCCGGCGAGACCGTGCTCGACGGCGTGCGCTTCGTCGGCACGACCTTGTGGACCGACTTCCGGCTCTATGCCGGCGATCCTGTCGCGCATGCCGAGTCGCTGAAGGTGGCGCAGCGCATGCTGCGCGACTTCAGCAGGATCCGCCGCGCCGAGGCATCGGACGAACTGTTCGCGCCCGGGCATGCGGCACGGCTCTTCGCCGAGCAGTCGGCGTGGCTCGCGGCACGCCTGACCGCGCCGCACGACGGGCCGACCGTCGTCGTGACGCACCACGCGCCGTCGCGCCGCAGCATCCATCCGCGCTTTGCCGGCTCGCCGCTGAACGCCTGCTTCGTGTCGGATGCCGACCACCTTCTCGACGGCCGCCGCGCCGCGCTGTGGATCCACGGCCATACGCACGACAGCTTCGACTACGACGTGAACGGCACGCGCGTCGTCTGCAATCCGCGCGGCTACGCGAAGGACGGCGTGGTCGAGAACGCGCGCTTCGATCCGGGGTTCGTCGCGACCGTGTAAGAAGCCGGCGCGCGATGCGACCCAGCCTGGACGGGCGATGGCCCGCATGGCGTCGCGGCGGCCGGGAAACGGCTATCGTGAAGCCGGCGACCCCGCCGGAAACCGATCCGGACCTAAACAGCGAGGCACACGATGTCACTCACACGACGCGGACTGCTGCTCAGCGGCGGCGCATCTTTCCTCGGGCTCGGCTTGGCGGGGCTGGCTGCTTCGCGGCGCGCCGGCGCGGCCACGGCCGCGCCCGCCCCCGAGACCTTCGAGGTGATCCACAGCGATGCCGAATGGCACAAGATCCTCGACGACAACCAGTACGCGGTGCTGCGCAAGGAAGGCACCGAGCGGCCGTTCACGCACCCGCTGCTCAACGAGCATCGCGCCGGCACGTTCACCTGCGCCGGCTGCAACCTCGCGCTGTTCTCGTCGAAGACCAAGTTCGAGAGCGGCACCGGCTGGCCGAGCTTCTGGCAGCCGCTGCCGAACGCGGTGCGCGAGCGCCACGACACGAGCTACGGCATGGACCGCACCGAGATCCATTGCCGGCGCTGCGGCGGGCACCTCGGCCACGTCTTCGACGACGGACCCAAGCCGACCGGCCTGCGCTACTGCATGAACGGCTATGCGCTGAAGTTCGTGCCGGGCGACGCCTGAGCGACTTCACGCCTCCGCGGCCTGCAGCGCGGCCCACTCGTCGTCGGAGTAGAGCCGCGAGCGCGTCAGGAAGCGCAGCCCTTCCGGGCCCTCGAGCGAGAACATGCCGCCGCGCCCGGGCACCACGTCGATGATGAGCTGCGTGTGCTGCCAGTACTCGAACTGGGGGCCGCTGATGTAGAACGGCGTGCCGCCGATCTCGCCGAGCAGGCGGTCGTAGTCGCCGACGATGAACTCGGCGCGCGGATAGCACATCGGCGCGCTGCCGTCGCAGCAGCCGCCCGATTGGTGGAACATCAGCGGGCCGTGCTTGGCGGCCAGCTTCTCGATCAGCGCGAGGGCCGCCTCGGTGGCGGTCACGCGCAGGACTTGGTCGGCCATGGGCCATCGCTCCTTGGCGGCCCGCGCGCTGCGGCGCGCGCGGGCGCGTCGTGCCGTCAGAAGAACCCGAGCTTGTTCTCGCTGTAGCTCACCAGCAGGTTCTTCGTCTGCTGGTAGTGGTCGAGCATCATCTTGTGGTTCTCGCGGCCGATCCCCGAGTTCTTGTAGCCGCCGAACGCCGCATGCGCCGGATAGTGGTGGTAGCAGTTGGTCCAGACGCGCCCGGCCTGGATGCCGCGGCCCATGCGGAAGGCGCGGTTGATGTCGCGGCTCCACACGCCGGCACCCAGCCCATAGAGCGTGTCGTTGGCCATCGCGAGCGCCTCCTCCTCGTCCTTGAAGGTCGCGACCGAGACCACCGGGCCGAAGATCTCCTCCTGGAAGATGCGCATCTTGTTGTGGCCCTTGAAGACGGTCGGCTTGACGTAGTAGCCGCCTTCGAGGTCGCCCGAGAGGCGGTTGCGCTCGCCGCCGGCCAGCACCTTGGCGCCCTCCTGCCGGCCGATGTCGAGGTACGACAGGATCTTCTCGAGCTGCTCGCTCGACGCCTGCGCGCCGATCATCGTCGACGGATCGAGCGGGCTGCCCTGCTTGATCGCGGCGACGCGCTTCAGCGCGCGTTCCATGAAGCGGTCGTAGATCGACTCCTGGATCAGCGCGCGCGACGGGCAGGTGCAGACCTCGCCCTGGTTCAGCGCGAACATCGTGAAGCCTTCGAGCGCCTTGTCGAAGAAGGCGTCGTCCTTCGCCAGCACGTCCTCGAAGAAGATGTTGGGCGACTTGCCGCCGAGCTCCAGGGTCACCGGGATCAGGTTCTGGCTCGCGTATTGCGAGATCAGCCGGCCGGTCGTCGTCTCGCCGGTGAAGGCGACCTTGCCGACGCGGTTGCTCGATGCGAGCGGCTTGCCGGCCTCGAGGCCGAAGCCGTTGACGACGTTGACCACGCCCGGCGGCAACAGGTCGGCCACCATCTCCATCAAGACGAGGATGGACACCGGCGTCTGCTCGGCCGGCTTGATCACGACGCAGTTGCCGGCGGCGAGCGCCGGCGCGAGCTTCCAGATCGCCATCAGGATCGGGAAGTTCCACGGGATGATCTGCGCGACGACGCCGATCGGCTCGTGGAAATGGTAGGCGTAGGTTTCGTGGTCGATCTCGCTGACGCCGCCTTCCTGCGCGCGGATCGCCGACGCGAAGTAGCGCAGGTGGTCGACCGCGAGCGGCAGGTCGGCGGCGGTCGATTCGCGGATCGGCTTGCCGTTGTCCCAGGTCTCGGCAGCGGCCAGCACCGGCAGGTTCTGCTCCATCCGGTCGGCCATCTTGTTGAGGATGGTCGCGCGCTCGGTCGGCGAGGTCTTGCCCCAGGCGGCCTTCGCGGCATGCGCGGCATCCAGCGCACGCTCGACGTCCTCGGACGTGGAACGCGGGATCTCGCAGAACGCCCGGCCCGTGACCGGCGTGATGTTCTCGAAGTACTGGCCGCCCGACGGCTCGACCCACTTGCCGCCGATGTAGTTGCCGTAGCGCTTCTTGAACGGCACCGCGGTTCCGAATTTGCCCGGCTCGAGCATGTCCATGTGTCTGCCTCCGATATCGGTCAGGTGAGCGGCGCCGCGACATGCGGCGCCTCGGCCGGGATGGGTCGCAACGCCCGTACCCGGCCGGCTCGGGAGTTTCCCGAGGTACCCCCGATCGGCTCGATCGCCTCGCACCCGGCCCGTCGCGCCGCGACGCCGCGGGTCGGACGGTCGACCGGAATTCGCCTTCTGCGACATATTCATGAGAACATGTCGCACGCGACGTCGCGGAATGCGACGGCCGTCGCCGCGCGGCCGATCGGGATTTTCCGCGCGCAAGCATCGACTTGCCGCGCGGCAAGGGGTGTGCGTTATATTCACGCGTATACAGCGCAGGGCTCTGACGGCCGGCGCAAGGAGTCCGCGTGCAGTCTCCCCCGTTCCAGCTCGCCGGCGCCATCGGCGCCGCGCTCCGATCCGGCGGCACCGACGTGCTCCGGCCCGTCGATGCCTGCTGCGCCGCACCGGCGCGCGAGGCCGTATCCGTCGCGCCGCGCCGGCGCCGCCTCGCCGACCTCGATACGCCGATGCACTGCTCGGTGATCGGCACCTGCCTGACGACGACCGCCTTGCGCAGCCTGATGGCGCGGCTGGGCGCGATCGACGCGCGCGATGCCAGCGACCTCGACGTCCACCACGCCGCCGTCGAGCTCGCCGGCCGCCCCGGCCCGGCGGTCAAGGCGCTGCACAAGGCGCTCGACGACAAGCACGCGCCGGCGATCCGGCGCTTCGGCCGGACCGATGACCCGAAGCGCCTCGCCGAGCTCTGGCACGAGGCGATGGAAGGCGGCGACGTGCCGGGCGCGTACTGGGCGGTGCTCACCCATCCGCAGGCGACGAGCGATCTGCGCAAGCGCGCATTCGGCGACGTGCACATGCTGTCGCATCTGGTCGGCGCCGCGAACCGCGCCGACCTGCGCCGGCTGGCCGCGCTCGAGGCGCAGCAGGTCGAGCTGAAGGCCCAGGCCGATCGCCAGCAGGAGCGCATCGCGCAACTGGCGGCCGAATGCGACGCCTTGCAGCAGCAGCGCGCCGCACTCGAGCTCGAGCTGCATGCGCGACGCGCCGCGGCCAAGGCCGCAGCGGCCGACAGCGAGGCGCTGGCCGGCCTGCGCGATGCGCTCGGCGAACGCGAGCGCATCGTCGCGCTGCATACCGCGCGGCGCGAAGTGGCCGAGCGCGACGCGCTGGTCGCGCGCGACGAGAGCCGCATCCGCGCCGCCGAACTGGAGCGGGCGCGCCGGACCATCGATGCATTGCTGCAGGAAGTCGCCGCGCTCGAGCACGAGGTCGCCGCGAGCGACGGCGACGCCGCGCGCCCGCATGCGCTGCAGGGGCGTCGCATCGTCTATGTCGGCGGCCGGCCGAGCACGAGCAACGCGATCCGCGCGCTCGTCGAGCGCGCCGGCGGCGGCATCGTCACGCACGACGGCGGCGTCGAGCAGCGCAAGGGCCAGTTCGCCGCGTCGCTGCCGGGTGCCGATCTGGTGGTCTTCCCGGTCGATTGCATCGACCACGATTCGGTCGGCACGATCAAGCGCCTGTGCGAGCGCCATGGCGTGCCGTATCGCGCATTGCGCAGCGCGAGCATCGCGAGCTTCGCGGCGGCCGTGGCCGATCTCGGCAGCGACGGATCGCCCGCGGCGGAGTCGCCTCGAGCCGCGGCCGCGCGTCCTTGTCTGCGGCATGGCTGACGACGCGGCCGAGCAACGGCTGCAGGCGCTCCTGACGCGCCGCTCGGTATCGCCCAAGCGGCTGCGCGAACCGGCGCCCGATTCGGCGATGCTGGACCTGATGCTGCAGGCCGCGCTGCGCGCGCCCGACCACGGCGACCTGAAGCCTTGGCGCGTGATCGAATTTCCGCGCGAGACGCGGCCGCAACTCGCCAGGCTGTTCGAGGACGAGAAGCGCCGCCGCGATCCGCTCGTCGGCCCGGCCGACCTGCGGCGCGCCGCCGACCACGCACTGCACGCGCCGATGATGCTCGGCTTCGTCGTCGCGCCGCGGCTGCGTGCCGGCGTACCGCAGATCGAGCAATGGCTTGCGGCCGGCGCGGCGCTCGGCAACCTGCTGAACGCCGCACACGAGCTCGGCTACGGCGCGATCATGCTGAGCGGCGAGCGCTGCCACGATCGCATGCTGCTCAGCGAGCTCGGCCTCGCGAACGACGAATGGCTGGCCGGCTTCGTGACGATAGGAACGATCGCGCAGGCGCCGCCCGAAGCGCGCACGCGGCTGTCGCAGCAGTTCTGGCGCTGCTGGAGCCCGCGTGTTGCGCCGACGCTCAGGCCTTCACCGCAAGGATCACGCTCGACACCTTGAACATCGCGAGCACCTCGCCGCCGACCTGCAGGCCGAGCGACTGCGCGCTTTCGTTGGTGATCATCGCGGTGACGAGATGGCCACCCGCCACGGCGACGACGACCTCGGTGTTGACGGCACCCGGCGCGATGCGTGCGACGCTGCCGAGCAGTTGGTTGCGCGCCGAGTAGCGCACGCCGGTGTAGTCGGTCGCGAGCAGCACCGACGACGCCTTGACGAGCGCGCTGGCCGCGATGCCGACCTGCAGGCGGAGTTCGACCGCGCTCTCGCGCGTGATCGTCGCGGCGATGTGCAGGCCGCCCGGGATGTCGAGCTCGACTTGGTCGTTGACGGCCCCCGAGCGGATCGCGCGGACGGTGCCTTCGAATTGGTTCCTGGCGCTGACTTTCATCGGTGTGCTCCCGGCAAGCGTGTGTCGACGCGCCATTATCCGTAACCGCGCACGCGGCACCGGGAACGCCTCGATCGCCTGCCTATACTTCGCTGAACACCTCTGTGCCGAACGCCAGAGCCCACACCGATGTCCTACCCTTCTCGCAAGGCCATTGCACTGCTCGTCGCAGCATCCGCATGCATCCTCCACGCCGCGCTGGGCCACGGCGCCTGGGCGCAAGCTTCGGCGCCGCCGGCCTCTTCCGCCCCCGGCTCCGACGCCGACTACCGGCGCGGCATCGAGGATCGCGCCGCCTGGGAGCAGTGGATGAGCAGCCTGCAAGGCGACAGCCGCAAGGGTGCTGCGTTCTGGGCCGGCGTCCGCAACACCAAGCCGCCCGCGACGTGCAGCTCGGGCCTCGGACAGACCTCGGACGCCTATCGATCGTCCTGCGAGGCCGCGCGCGACTTCTTCGAGCGCCGCCAGGTCGACGCGCTGCGCCGCAGCAGCCCGGCCTATCTGCAGGGCTGGAACAAGTACCCGCCGGGCATCTAGCGCACGCTAGGGCTTCAGGATCGTCACCTCGATGCGCTGCAGCCAGCGCACGTGGCGCGGCCCGGTGCGCTCGTCCTTCGCCGAGACCAGCGCGATCGGCCCTTCGCTCGCATCGAGCGCCTTGCCGTCGCGTTCGTAGACCACGAGCACGCCCGCGCCGACATCGGTGTTGACGAGCTCCGGCCACGAGTAGGCGACGCTGTAGCCGTCGGTCGCGACGGCCAGCACCACGGTGTGCTTCCAGCTGTGGCGATCGGGCTCGACGAGCCCGGCGCGCTTGACGAGCGCGGCGAGGCTCACGCCGCGCACCGTGGTCGGCGCGCCGGTGTCTTCCGGCCCGCGCCGCATCGCCGCGCTGGCCGACTGCTCCGGCGGCAGCGCGCGCAGGTCGTCGACCGTCAAGTGCAGCGGCTTGACGACGTCGCCGGTCACCGCGACCTCGTTGCTGCCGTTCGCCGCCCAGGCCACGCCCGGCAGCAGCAGCACCCACGCCGCGATCGCCAGCAGCCACGCCGCACCGAACCGCCCGATCGTCATCGCGCTGCCTTTCCACGTCGGAGATGGCGGTACACGGTGCTGCGATGGATGCCGAGCCGCGCCGCCGCCTGCGCCACATTGTCGTGGCACTGCGCGAGCATCTGCTCGATCGCATGCTGGGTGACGTCGGCCAGGCGATCGGCCGCCGCGGCGGCTTCCCGGCCCTGCCCGCGCGCCACGACGTGCGGCGGCAACGCATCGACCGCGATCGTGGCGCCGCTGCCGGCCAGCGCGATCAGCGCCTTCAGCACGCTGCACAGCTCGCGCACGTTGCCGGGCCACGGATAGGCGTCCAGCGCGACCATCGCCTCGTCGGCCAGCCGGAGACTCTTGCGCGCACCGCCGAGTTCGCCGAACAAGCGCTCGATCAAGGCACGCCGGTCGTCGCGCTCGCGCAGCGGCGCGAGCGGCACCGCATAGCCGTTGACGCGGTACAGCAGGTCGGCGCGGAACGTGCCGGCGTCGACCATCGCGTCGAGGTCGCGGTGGGTCGCGCAGATCAGCGCGAAGTCGACCTCGACCTCGCGCCCCGCGCCGAGCGGCGCGATGCGCCGGTTCTCGATCACGCGCAGCAGCCGCGTCTGCAGCGCCAGCGCCATGTCGCCGATCTCGTCGAGGAACAGCACGCCGCCGTCGGCCTCGCGGATGCGCCCGCGCATGCCCTTGCGCCGCGCGCCGGTGAAGGCGCCTTCCTCGTAGCCGAACAGCTCCGACTCGATCAGCGCCTCGGGCAGCGCCGCACAGTTGATCGCGACGAACGGGCCCGCGGCGCGCCGGCCCGCGGCATGCACGCGGCGCGCAAAGACTTCCTTGCCGGAGCCGGTCTCGCCGCTGACGAGGACCGGCAAGCCTTCATCGAGCACCCGTGCCGCATCGGCGACACGGCGTGCGAGCGGATCATCGGGCGGCGCCCGACGCGGTCCGCCGGACCGTGCTGCGCCCGGCCCCGACGGTCGCTCGATCGAGGCCGCGATCTGCCGGCCGCCCGGCAGGGTCAGCAGGCGCGCGCCCGGCTGCACGCGCGTCCACGGCAGGCCGACGAGACGTTCGAGCGGCGTGTCGAGCAGCGAGTCCCAGTGCTCGCCCAGCATGGCCAAGGCCGGGCGGTTGGCCGCGGCGATGCGGCCGTCGTCGTCGACCACGATCAGGCCTTCGCGGCTGCTGCCGAGCAGCGCGGGCTTGTGGTGGAAGCGCAGCAGGTGGCCGCCCGCGGCCTGCGCGAGCAGCATGCGGTGCTCGATCTGCTGCGCGGCCATGCGCACCATGCCGAGCGCATGCGCATCGATGCGGCCGGTCTCGCCGGAGACATCGAGCACGCCGGCGATGGCGCCGCGCCCGGTGCGGATAGGCGCGGCGGCACAGCCGATGTCGCCGTTCTCCGGCAGGTAGTGCTCGCGGCCGAGCACCGCGAGCGCGCGACCCTCGATCAGCGCGGTGCCGATCGCATTGGTGCCGCGGCCCGCTTCCGACCAGACGATGCCGGGCGACAGCGCGATGCGCTCCGCCTTGGGCAGGAAGTCGGGACTGCCGATCTCCTCGAGGATCAGGCCCTGGCCATCCGACAGGATCACGACGCAGCCCTGGCCGACCGCATGCTCGGCCAGGCTGTCGAGCTCGGGCAGCGCGCAGGCCCGGAGCTGCATCGCCTGCTCGCGCCGCTCGTCGAGCAGTGCACGGCCGACCGGCGCCGGGTCGCGCTCGTTGCGCGGCGCCTGGCGGCAGCGTACCCACGACTGCGCGATGTGCGGCGGCAGCCACGCCGCCGGATCGTGGCCGCGCGCGAAGAACAGCTCGCGCGCCTGCGTGATCCGTTGCTGCGTGCGAGAGCCTTCGGTCATGGGCGGATGCTCCGGCGGCGGGTGCATCGACGTATTCTGATGGATATGTCGATGGTCCGCGCGGCGTGTCGGGCACTGTTTGACGCCCTGAACCGAAGATCCCATGGCCGCCACTAACCGTCCGGGCCGCTCCGGCGCCTGCAGCGAGGAGGACGACGATGAAGACCTGGAACGCGGCGATCTGGATCCTGGCCGGCCTGAGCGCCTTGTGGGCGGACGCCGGGAACGCGGCCGACGTCGGCCCCGGCCGCGCCGTCGTGCACAGCGCGCTCGGCGGCTTCATCCTCGGCTACGACATCGACCCGGACGGCACCGAGGGCCTGCTGAGCGAGGCGCTCACGCTGCCGGGCGGCGGGTACGACATCGCCGTCGAGACCTTCGACCAGCGCACCGGCGCGATCGTCAAGGTCGTCCGGCAGCAATCGGCGACCGACAACGCCTACGCGACGCTGGGCATCTTCTCCGGCCACGTCGGGCTGGTCGAGTTCGAGCACACGCGCGGCCTCTATGTCGACCGGCGCCTCTACTCGACGCTCAGCCCGCTCGGCGCGAACCGGATCACCGGCCGCTGGACCCCGCCCTTCTCGGCGGCCGCCGACATCATCACGAGCGCGGCGGCCAGCCAGGGATCCGCAGAGAGCGCATTCCTCGGCTTCAAGAACAGCGTCAGCGACTTTTCATCGTACGTGTTCGGCTCGAACGTCGGCGCCAACACCTTCGGCCCGCTGATCCAGGTCACCGATCCGGTGTTCGACGCGAACAACTCGCCGGTGATGGCCTACGACAGCGGGGCGAACCAGGCCGTGCTCGGCGGATCGTACGGATGCTATGGCTGTCCGACCCGCATCGGCCTCGTCGATCTGGCCACCGGCACGCAGAGTTCGTTCACCGGGCTCGGCATCGGCTTCGTCAACGGCATCGCCGTCGACTCCGAGACCCACATCGCCTGCACGACGAGCGAGATCGACTTCAGCGTCGAGTTCTACGACCTCGTCGCCGGCACCGGCAAGATCGTCGTGCTGCCGGGCGCGACCAACCAGGCGCAGAGCGGCGGCGCGGTCGCCGTGGACCCGATCAACAAGCTGTTCCTGGTCGGCCAGGAGTTCTCGAGCACGGCCTTCACCGGCAGCAGCATCCACGTCTTCGACGAGAACGGAAACTACATCGAGTCGCTGAACGGATTCCGCCTGCCGGCCAGCCCGGCCTACATGGCGCTGAACCCGGGCCAGCGGACCGGCTATGTGATCGTGACGCCGGCGCTGACGAGCCTGCAGTCGTTCAGGTATTGACCGCTGCGCCGGGGGTGTGCGGGCCTTCCGTCTTGCCGCATAGTTCGGCCAGACCGGATTCGAAGGACCGCTCATGTCCCGCAGCGCGATCATGCGACGCATCCACCAGGCCGTCGCAAGCCAGCTCGACACGGGGCTCGCGCGCCTGCGCCGGCGCGATTTCCTGCTCGCCGGCGGAGCGGCCGTCGCGACCGCGGCGCTGCCCGCGCGCGCGTCGGGCGCCGCGGACGAACGCATCGCCATCGTCGGCGGCGGCATCGCGGGCCTCGTCGCCGCCCTCGCGTTGAGCGATGCGGGGCGTGCCTGCACCGTCTTCGAATCCTCCGATCGCGTCGGTGGACGCATGCATTCCAACCGCGGCTACTGGGCGCAAGGCCAGACGAGCGAATGGTGCGGCGAGTTCATCGACTCCGAGCACCTCGTGCTGCGCGACCTCGCCCGGCGCTTCGGCCTGCAGCTCGACGACGTGAACGCCGCCGATCCGCCCGGCTCGGTCGACACGAACCTGCTGCTCGGCAGCTACTACACCGGGGCGGAACTGCTGAAGGACCTGATCCCGGTGACGCGTGCGCTCGCGCCGCAGATCGCGGCGGTCGGCAACCACTACTACTGGAACGACCACAACGAGGCCGCGATCCGCTTCGACCGCATGACCTGCTTCGACTGGATCGAGGCCTACGTGCCCGGCGGGCATGCTTCGCGCCTGGGCCTCTACATCGACCTCGGGATGGTGAGCCTGAACGGCCTGGACACGCCGCAGCAGAGCGCGCTCAACATCATCATCCCGTTGTCGTCGGACGAGCGCTTCCACGTACGCGGCGGCAACCAGCGCATACCGGAGGCGGTCGCCTCCGCACTGCCGGCCGGCACCTTGCGCCTCGGCTGGCGCCTGCAGGCGGTGATCGCGAACGCGGACGACGGCGTCACGCTGGCGTTCGACGCGCCAGGAGGCGCCCGGGCGTTGCGGTTCGACCGCGTGATCCTGGCCCTGCCGTTCAGCGTGCTGCGTCGCATCGACACCAGCCGCGCCGGCTTCGACGCGCGCAAACAGGCGATGATCGAGCGCTTCGGCTACGGCACGAACTCCAAGCTCGCGCTGCAGTTCGACCGCCGCTACTGGAACGGGACCGGCGCATGGCCGGGCGTGAGCGACGGCTTCATCACGACCGACATCGGCTTCCAGGGCACCTGGGACACGAGCCGCGCGCAGCCCGGCCGCGACGGCCTGCTCACCAACTACACCGGCGGCACGGCGGGTGCCGCGTACCGGCCCGACGGGCCGTACACCGACAGCCAGGCATCGCCGGCCACCGCCGCGTATGCGGCCGCCTTCCTGCAGCAGCTCGAGGAGGTCTGGCCCGGCATCACGCCCTGCTACACCGGACGCGCGACGCTCAGCTACCCGACGGGCGATCCGAACATCGGCGCGTCCTACAGCGCGTTCGGCGTCGGCCAGTACACCGCGTTCTGCGGCTACGGCGCCGTGCCGCAAGGCCGCATCCACTTCGCCGGAGAGCACACCTCGGTGCGCTTCCTCGGCTACATGGAAGGCGGCGCCGAAACCGGGCTGCGCGCGGCGCGTGAAGTGCTGGCAGCGCCCTTGGGCTGAAGCCTTCAGCGCCGCGTGCCGAGCTCCATCTCGAAGAAGGTGTAGCTGTCCGCGGCCTCGCCCGCCTCGGCGCTCAGGTTGCCGGAGAAGTGCCCCTGGTCGCCGCTGGTGCGGAACCACACCGGCCGCCCGCTCGCCGTCGCGGCGGCCACGCGCGCGCCGAACTTGGCGCTCTCCCAGGGTGCGACGCGCTTGTCGTTGAGGCCCACCGCGAGCATCAGCGCCGGATAGCGCGTGCCGTCGCGCACGCGCTGGTACGGGTCCATCGCGGCGATCGCCTTCAGCCCGGCGGCGGTGCGCGGATCGCCGATCTCGGCGATCTGGTTGGCGCCGTTGCTGCCGCTGAGCAGCCGCACCGGGTTCAGCATGCCGGCATGGATCACCGCGGCGCCGAACGCGCCGGGCGCCTTCGTGATCGCGCCGCCGATGAGCAGGCCGCCGGCACTCGCCCCGGTGGCGGCGAGGCGCTCGGGCGCGGTGTAGCCGAGCGCGGCGAGCCGGCGTGCGCAAGCCAGGAAGTCGTCGACGCTCTTGTACTTGTTCGCGCCCTTGCCGGCCTGCCACCACGCGCGTCCCTTCTCGCCGCCGCCACGCACGTGCGCCACGGCGTACACGTGGCCGGCTCGCACCCATTCGAGCAGCATCGGATCGAAGTACGGCTGGATGCTGTCGCCATACGAGCCGTAGCCGTCGAGGATCGCGAGCGCCTGCCCGTCGCGCTTCAGGTTCTTCGGATAGACGATGCTGAGCGGCACGCGCGTGCCGTCGGCGCTCGTCGCCTCGGTCTCCAGCGTCTCGATGTCGCCGTAGTCGCGCGGCGACGTCGCGCCGAGGTGCAGGTCGGCGATGCTGCCGGATGCCGCGTCGTAGGCGTACAGCGCGCGCGGCCGCGTCCAGCTCTGCAACGTGAAGACGACGCCGTCGCTGCGCGGATCGGCCCACATCTGGAACGCCGCGCCGGCGAACGGCATCGCGATCGGCTGCGCCGCGCGGCCGCCCTTGGGCAGGCGCACGATGTCGTCGATGCCGTCGGTCATGCGGCGTACGTAGAGGCCGTCGCGCGCCAGCACGAGGTTGGTCAGCACGGCGCGGCGCGACTCGGGCAGCAAGGTGCGCGCATCGGCCAGCCTGGGGTGCGGCCGCGACAGGTCGAGCACGAGGATCTTGCCGTTCGGTGCGCCGTGCGTGGACTGCAGGTAGAGCGTGTTGCCGTCGAGCGCATAGCCGGTCACGCCGTCGGCATAGCCGGCAAGGCAGTTCCATGCGGCACCCGGCTTCAACGCCTCCGCAACGGGTGCGACACAGAGACGCGTTTCGGGCCGCGCCCCGCCGGCGACCGCGACCGCCCAGTCCGATGCCGCACTGGCGTCGATGCCGGGGAACTCCTCCGGCTTCAGCGGGAAACGCGCATTCGTGCCGGCCGCCAACAGGATCTGGTCGTTGCTCGCCGGCTCGCCGAGGCGATGGATCGCGGCGTGCATGTCGAGCATCGGATCGACGCCCGGCTTCGGCTCGGCCGATGCCATCTGCGTGTAGATGAAGCCGCTGCCGTCGGGCAGCCACGATGCCGTGAACTCGCCCCAGACCGCGCCGATCGCATCAGGCAGCGCCTTGCCGCTGTCGACGTCGACGATGCTGATCGTCGTCACCTCGGACCCGCCGTGGTCGACGTCGACGGCCACGCGGCGCGCATCGGCGGAGATGCTGTATTCGGTGATCGACGCCGGGCTGTCCTTGGTCGACAGCGGGTTCGGATCGAGCAAGGTGCGCTCCTTGCCGTCGGTATCGCGCACCATCAGCACCGCCTGGCCTTCGCCTTCGATGCGCAGGAAGAAGAGGCGCCCGGCGACACGCCGCTGCAGCCGGTTGATCGTCGTCGCGGCCGACGCGGCCTGCAGGCGCTTTTGCCAGCCCGCGAGCGCGGGCGCGGCATCGAGCCGAGCGCGGGTGGAGGCGCCTTGCGCCTTCAGCCAGTCCTGCAGTTCGGCGTTGTTCTCGCCCTCCATCCAGCGATAGGGGTCGGGCAGCACGAGGCCGAACGCCCGATCGGCCGCATCGACGCGGCGTGCGGCAGGCGACGCCTCGGCGGCGAGGGCGGCAGCGATCGACGCGCCGCCGACCAGCGCAACGGACAGGCGCAACGCGAGGCTGCGGGCTTTGCCGATCATGTTCGGTTCTCCGGATCGCCGGCGATTCAAGCCGAGACGACCCGCGTGATCTGCACCGGCGTCGGCGCTGGCCAGCCCTCTTCCTGGGCGACCCGCACGATCGCCTCGTTGGTATCGAAGTAGACCTGCCAGTAGTGCTCGTTGCCGGTGTACGGCCGCACGGAGATCACCGGCCCGTTCAGGTTCAGGTCGAGCAGGTTGACCTCGGGCGCCGGCGTGCCGACGACGTTGGGGATCTTCGCGATCGCGGCCTTGAAGCGCTCGATCGCGATCAGCGGATCGACGCTGCCGGCGAGCTGCGCGGTGCGCTCGACGCGGCGCACCGGCAGGCTGGAGTAGTTCTGGATCGTGTCGGCGAAGATCTTGCCGTTGCCGACCATCGTCATCACGTTGTCGGGCGTGACGATCGTCGTGCCGAACAGGCCGAGCTCGCGCACCGTGCCGGTCACGCCGGCCACCGCGACGAAGTCGCCGACCTTGAACGGCCGCAGCACCAGCATGAAGGCGCCGGCCGCGAAGTTGCCGAGCAGGCCGCTCCAGGCTGCGCCGATCGCGACGCCGGCGCCCGCCAGCATCGCGGCGAAGGACGTGGTCTGGATCCCGAAGTAGCCGAGGATGCCGAGCACCAGCGTGATGTTCAGCGCGATCGCGATGATCGAGCCGAGGTACTTGGTGAGCGTCGAGTCGACGTGGTTGCGGTTCATGCCCGCCTGTACCAGCGCGATCACGCGGCCGATCAGCCATCGGCCGACGACCCAGAACAGGATCGCCGCCACCACCTTGATGGCGATCTCGGTGACGGTGGTGGTCAGAAAGAGCTGTACGGCATTCACGTTCACATCCATGGCGGCGCTCCTGTCGCGGAATCTGTACGGCGCGGACTATGCCAGAGCGCGATGTCAGCGGGCCGCGGCCTCGCGGTCCAGCCATGCGGCGACTTCGGCGCGCGCTGCCGGCCCGTGGATCGGCAGCACGACGACGTCGCCGGGCCGCGCCCACGCGACGGCACGGCGCGCCGCATGGGCCTCGAGCGATTCGAACGCGATGGCGTCTACCGCCAAGCCGCGCCGCAGCAGCGCTTCGCGCAAGACCGCGGCGACCTCGCCGGGCGCGCGGCCGCGCTCCATGCCGGCAATGTCCTTCAGCACCACCAGTGCGGGCCGATAGGCCGCGGCGGCGGCAGCGAGCGCGCGGATCTCGGCATCGGCGCGGTTGCCGGCCTGACCAAGCACCAGCGCGAGGCGGCCATGGGGTTCGGCGGTCGCCGCGGCCAGCAGGCCGGACAGGCCGTCGGGGTTGTGCGCATAGTCGACGATCACGCGCGCGCCGCCTATCGTCCAGCGCTGCAACCGGCCCGGGTTGTCGGCGTTGGCGGCACCGAAGCGCGCGCACACCGCGGCGGTCGCAGCCGGCGCCAGCCCGAGCGCAGCCGCCACCAGCGCCCCGCCGAGCAGGTTCGCGACGTTGTAGCGGGCATGGCCGCCGAGCGTCAGCGGCATGGCCGCGACCTCGCCCAGGTCCGCGTCGATACCGCGCGCGGACCACGCGAGGCGCATGCGGCCGTCACGCACGCCGCAGGTCGCGCCGCCTCGCCCACGGGTCGCCGCGAGCCGCGGATGCGCATCGTCGACGGAGAACCAGCCGATCGGGCAAGCGAGCCCCGTGGCCCGTTCGACGAGCATCGCATCGTCGGCGTTCAGCACCAGCAGGCCGCGCGGCCCGATCGCCCGCGCGACGACGAGCTTGGCATCGGCCAGGCCTTGCAGGTCGTCGATGCCGTATTCGCCGTAGTGGTCGGCGCTGAGGTTGGTGACGATCGCGGCATCGGCCTCAGCCAATGCCAGGCCGCGGCGCAGGATGCCGCCGCGGGCGGTCTCGAGCACGGCAACGTCGACGCGCTCGTCGCGCAGGATGCGGCGCGCGCCGGCCGGACCGGAATAGTCGCCGCGGTCGAGCAGGTCGCCGTCGACCGACACGCCCTCGGTCGACGAGATGCCGGCACGCAGGCCGGCTACGCGCGCGACCGCGGCGACGAAGCGCACCGTGGTCGTCTTGCCGTTGCTGCCGGTGACGAGCGCCGTGGGGATCGCATGCAGGCGATCCCACGCGATGTCGGCCGCCGTCGGCAGCGTGGCGAGCGGCCAGGTCTGCGCACCCGCACCGCTCCCGATGCTCACGGCGTCGTCGTCGATCAGCAGCGGCAGGTCGTGCGCTTGCGCGGTACCGGACAACGCGACGAGCGCGGGCCGCCGCTCTGCCTCGGCTTGCCTGTTCAAATAGGCCAGCGCGTCGGCATCGGCGGCGATCGGCGGCGCACCTTCGACCTCGGGGAGCCAGGCGCGACCCAGCGCGCGCTGGCACGCCCACTCGTTGACGCTCGTCGCGGTCAGCAACCGGTCGATCGGTGCCGTCAGCGCGAGATGCGCGCCGCCCTGGTGATGCCGGACGACCGCGAGCCCACCGGGCCAGCCGAGCGACGCCCGAGCCTGCGCGATGCGCGCACGCCAGGCTGCCTCGAAAGCGGCGTCGACGACGACATCCGGCCGCGTCTCGAGGACCGCGCCGCAGTCGAAGAAGAACAGGTTCGGGCCGGTGAGACGGCGCGAGTCGTCGTAGGCCGGTTCGGCCTCGGCGGCCCGGGACGGTTCGGTCATGTCGGGAGCGTTCAGCGCCTGCGGCATGGTCCGCCGCAGGCCACGGGCGTCAGTCGTTCGCTTCGCGCGACACCGAGATGCCGCGCTCGTCGCGCACGATGCCTTCGATGTCGACGACCGCCGCGGCGGCTTCTTCGATCAGCGGCGCCGCCGGCACGTCGCGGCGTTCCGGCGCGCGCTCGCCGGTGCGCTCGGGCTTGAACTTGATCACCTGCTTCCACGAGCGCGTCAGCGCGTCGGCGAAGATCAGCACGAGGTCGCCCGAGCGGCCCATGCGCAGCGCCCGCTCGATCGCCTCCTGCTCGTCGGGGATCAGCTCGATCGCGTCGGCCGGCACGCCCTTTTCCTGCAGCCGCGCCGACATGATCTTCGGCACCTCGTCGGCCGCACGGCCGCGCAACGCATCGTCGCGCCGGCAGATGTAGTGGTCGAAGCGGCCGGCCACCGCGTCGGCGATCGCATGCAGGTCTTCGTCGCGCCGGTCGCCCGGACCGGCGAGTACGACGATGCGCCGGCCGAGCACGTCGAGCCGCTGCGCGAGGTCGGCCATCGTCGCGACCGCATGCGCGTTGTGGCCGTAGTCGAACAGCACCTTGAACGGATGCTCGTTGAAGACGTTCATGCGGCCCGGCGCCTGGAAGAACGTCGTGTCGAAGGTGCGCAGCCCCTGCCGGATCGCATCGAGCTTCATGCCGAGCGCATAGGCACAGGCGGCGGCGAACATCGCGTTCTGCACGTTGTGGAGCGCGCGGCCTTCGAGCGTCGCCGGGATCAGGTGCGTCCACAGCAGCGGCAGGTGGCTGCCCTTGTCGTACACCGTGATCATCTGGCCGTTGACGCCGGCCTCGAGCGCGACCGCGCGGCCGCCGGCACGGATGTGCTCGCGCACCAGCGCATGCTGCGGGTTCATCGTCACGTAGCACAGCACCTTGGCGTCGGTGTAGCCCGACATCTTGAAGACCAGCGGATCGTCGGCGTTCAGCACCGCGCAATCGGTCGCGACCTCGGGGATGATGCGCTTGACCTCGGCGAGCTGCTCCAGCGTGTCGACACCTTTCAGCCCGAGGTGGTCCGACTGCACGTTGAGCACCGCGCCGACGTTGACGCTGGAGACGCCCATACCGGCGCGCAGCAGCCCGCCGCGCGCGGTCTCGAGCACCGCGAGGTCGATGATCGGATCGGCCAGCACCATGCGTGCCGACACCGGCCCCGTCATGTCGCCCTCGACGGTGCGCTGGCCGTCGATGTAGACGCCGTCGGTGCTGGTGAAGCCCGGCACGTAGCCGGCCATCTTCGCGATGTGCGCGAGCATGCGCGTGGTCGTCGTCTTGCCGTTGGTGCCGGTGATCGCGCAGATCGGCACGCGCGACGGCGCATGCGCCGGGAACAGCATCTCGATCACCGGGCCGGCGACGTCGCGCGGCGTGCCTTCGCTGGGCGCCACGTGCATGCGGAAGCCCGGCGCGGCGTTGACCTCGCAGATGCCGCCGCCTATCGTCCGGTAGCTCTCGGCGATGTTGCTCGACAGGAAGTCGACGCCGCCCACGTCGAGGCCGATCGCGCGGATCGCCCGCACCGCCATCTCGCGGTTGTCGGGATGGATGATGTCGGTGACGTCGGTCGCGGTGCCGCCGGTCGACAGGTTCGCGGTCGAGCGCAGGTAGATCGCGCGGCCCGCCTCGGGCACGGTGTCGGCGGTGACGCCGGCGCGCTCCATCATCATCTCGGCCTGCGCATCGAGCACGAGGCGCGTCAGCACCTTCTCGTGGCCGATGCCGCGGCGCGGATCCTGGTTGACGATGTCGACGAGCTGCCGGATCGTGTGCTCGCCGTCGCCGACCACATGGCCGGGCGTGCGCTTGGTCGCCGCGACGAGCTCGCCGTTGACCACGAGCAGCCGGTGGTCGTCGCCTTCGAGGAAGGTCTCGACGATGACCGAGCGCGAGTGCTCGCGCGCCGCGGCGAAGCCCGCCTTGACCTCGTCGTCGCTCATCAGCCGGATCGAGATGCCGCGGCCGTGGTTGCCGTTGTACGGCTTGGTCACGACCGGCAGGCCGAGCCGGTTGGCGGCGCGCACCGCCTGCCCTTCGCTCTGCACCAGCTCCTGGCGCGGCACCGGCAGGCCGAGGCCGGCGAGGATCTTGTTGGTCTCTTCCTTGTCGCTCGCGAGCTCGACCGCGATGTGCGGCGTGCGCGCCGTGATCGTCGCCTGGATGCGCTGCTGGTACTTGCCGTGGCCGAGCTGCACGAGCGACTGGTCGTTGAGGCGCATCCACGGGATGTCGCGCTCTTCGGCCGCCTTCACGAGCGACGCCGTCGACGGCCCGAGCGCGCGGCGCTGCGCGTACTGGATGAAGGCATCGCGCGCGGTCGGCCAGTCCCAGTCGTCGGGCACCGCGTCCTTGGGTCGGATCGCTTCGGGCAGCAGCGAGCAGAGCAGCTTGATCGCCAGCTCGCCGGCCGCCACGCCCTCCTCGCGCTGCGCGTACTCGTAGACCACGGTGTAGTGGCCCGGCTGGCCGTCGATGCTGCGCGTCTTGCCGAACGTGACGTCCTCGCCGGCGATGTTTTGTAGCTCGATAGCAACATGCTCCAGCACGTGGCCTAGCCAGGTGCCGTCTTCTTCATTCATTCTGCGGATGAAACCGCCGGGGGTTCTGTAGGAACATCCGTGCTCGGCGAGGCCGGGCAAGGCGGCGACGAGGGCGTCGACGTAGGTCTTGCCGAGGCGGCCGGTGGGCCATTGTTCGAGTTCGCCCAGGCTAAGGACCAGGCGGATGACGGGAAAGTGAGCGTAGAGGGAGGGGCCCACGTAGATGGAGCGATCAGCAATGTGCATAGACCAATATACATGAGTAGTGTTAGTAATCAAAGATCTCTTCGATGGAACGAACGCGATGGGCCGCAAGGCCAACGGTTGACTTCCAGCTTGCAGATCTTTGGATCTACAGGACCATCACAAGAGGACTAATGGAATGAAGACAAGCATTGCCATCAGGCGATTCATATTGCTCGCCGTTCTGGCTGCCAGCCTCCCTTCGTTCGCACAACAGGGGCCACCATGGAAGAAGCTCCCCATAATAAGCTTTAGCAACGTTGACGAGCTTAGAGCGTACATCCAGAAGCTCAATCTTTCTCCAGCATGGAAGTCGTGGACTAACATAAACACGACGCCCCAATCGTGCACCACACTACGATGCCCTATAACGCTCACCGTCGTGCGGCCTGATCCCGAATCGGATCTTTGCCTGATCACGCCCTCTCCCTATGAATACGACATATCCAAGCCAGCGTTTATTTCTTGGACAATCCAAAGCCCTGGATTCAAATTCCATGACAACCAGCCCCTCCTCTATAGCTATCCAGATCCGAACTCCAACGATCCTGCATACGATATCTTTGACCCTCCGCTTCAACTCGACGACGCCCACCTGATTACACTCGATCTTCATGGCCGGAAACGTCGCATAAGATACGACTTTCAAATCGACTATCAGACCTCGACTGGAGACTATCAAGGCTGCCTACTCGTCGATCCGGTAATTTACAACATGTGACGCAATGTCGGTACGAGGCCGACAAGCTCCACTAGCGATGCATGTAGCTCAGACCCGGGCAGCACCCTAATGTTGCGAAGATGCTTGTCAATGGAGGCGAATGCGCGCTCGGCCGCGTCAGGCACTCCGAGTCTTAGTTCCATTAGAAATCGGCGCGAAAGAGCAAAAACAAGCATCTCTTCATCCAACAATTCATCGAGAATCGCTTCGGCTCGAGAAAAACAGGCCGCGGCCAATTCGTAGTCCGAGCGCGAGGCGTGCAGACTTCCCAGATAGATATTTGTTTGCGCCTCAGAGCGAGCGTCACCCATTCTATTGGAAATTTTTATGGAACGCTCGTAGTTTTCCTTTGCAGAATCTAGTTCTCCGCTCAATTCGTCCACCATGCCCAAGTTGCAGGTAGCAATGGCTTCCAGCCTTACATGTCCAATTTCCCTAGCAATTAATTGAGCTGCGTCGAACTGATGACGCGCTTCGACAAGGCGTTTCTGTGCATAGTATGCCATTCCCAGATTGCAGTGCGCGTTTCCTTCCCATCGCCGATCTCCTACATCCTTTGACAATTCGAGCGCCGCGGCATGATGATTCTCTGCTTCAGCCAACGATCCTTGTTCAAAATGAATATTTCCGAGATTTCCTAGCAGTCCTCCTTCCCATTGCTTGTCTCCATTCGTCACGGCAATCTTTAGAGCCTTTTCGTACAGGACCGCAGCCTTGTCTCGATCACCAGCGACTGACGCACAGGTTCCGAGGTCATTGAGAATCTGACAGCGCAGAGTCGCCTCGCCCAGAGAATCAGCCAGGGGTTGGGCTTGATGCAAGAGTTCGTTCGCAAGATTCAGCCGGCCAACCGTGAAATGGTGCTGCGCCAGGCCACCGAGCAGCCGAGCCTGGAGCAGTTTATCGTCGTGTTGGGCCGCTATCTCCAGCCCCGCCTCAAATTTCACCCGGGCCGATGCGCTTTGCCCGATCGCGTGCAATGCCAGTCCCGCAATCCACATGACTGCCGCGGAGTCCTGTGGATGCAATCCAGCATGGATTGCCTGTACACCAGAGGCGAGTTCAGCCGCGAGCGGAATGGGACCCCTCAATCTCAACACCGCCCATGCGCCCAGTAGGGCCGATGTCGCCGCGTGACCATCCCCGGCGGTTGTTGCGCGTCGACAAGCAGCTACCAAGTTCTCACTCTCAGCACAGCGGTCGGCAGATGCTTGGCGCTCATTGAGGGCTGCGAACCAACCCCAATGGCGCCGAGCCGTCTCGCCGGTTCGATTGGCGCGTTCTTCTAGTTCAACTAGGCGCCCAGCCGCGTATGCTTGCACCGTGGACAACATGTCGAATCGGCGCTCACGGGTATTCCGTATTAGTGACTTGCCCACGAGCGATTGAATGACATTTGCCACCCATTCTTCCTGTGCGCCGCACGGGTGAAGATCGACAACAGCCTCCGCGGACTCGAGTGCAAATCCCCCTTCGAACACCGAGAGTTGTGCGAGCGCGAGCTTTTCCGGTCCTGGTAGCAGCCCCCACGACCAGTCGAGCGTCGCACGTAGCGTCGCCTGCCTGTCTGGCCGCCCGCCGCTGGACACGAGCAACTTGAACCGCTCTCTCATCCGCTCGAGAAGCATGCGCGGCGACATCACGCGCACGCGCGCGGCCGCCAACTCGATTGCGAGCGGTAGGCCGTCGAGCAGCTTCACCAACGGCTCGATGACGGCACGGTCGTCGGCCGTTGGCTCGTAGCTCGATCTAGCCGCCGTGGCGCGCTGCAGGAATAGCGACGCCCCCTCACCCCAAGGCAGCGGATCGAGCACCATTGCCTCCTCGCCGACGATTCCCAGCGCCTCACGCGACGTCACGATAAAGCGCGCATCGGCCGCGCGATCAAGCCAGCGGCCGAGCGTGGCCTCGGCATGCCGCGCCACCTGCTCGTAGTTGTCCAGGATCACGAGGCACGCCCCGCGCCCCGCGATCGCGTGGGCGAGTTGGCCGAGCGGGTCGGCTCCGGACAACGGCACATCCAGCCCCTGCCCGACCGCATACGCGATGCCGTCGACGGTCGTCGCCGGCGCCAGGTCGCAGAACCACACGCCGCCCGGGAAGTCGCCGAGCCATGTCCAGCCATAGCGCTTGGCGAGACGGGTCTTGCCGGAACCCCCGGCGCCGAGAATGGAAACCAGCCGGGCGCCGGCCTCGAAGCGGCGGGTCAGTTCCTGCAGCGAGTCTTTCCGGCCGACGAACGAGTCGCGTTCGGCCGGCAGGCTGTGCCGCACCTCGCGCAGCGGCAGCCAGAAGTCGCCGCGTTGCACGACACGATAGCTCTTGGTCGAATCCGGCGGCGGCGTGAAGGCCGCGCCGATGCCACCGACCTCGAAAATCTCCACCGGCTCCGCCAGCCCCTTCATGCGCCAATGGCCGTGGCTGTGCGCCTGCCTGCTCGCCGCAGCACCCAGCGCCGCCCGCGCCGCTGCAGTCAGCAGCGTCTGCCCGCCCTGCGCGATCGCCATCACACGCGCGGTAGCCGCCTTGGCGATCCCCTCCATCTCGACCGGCTTGGCGCCGCGCGCGATGTGCTCCGGCGCGTTGTCGCGCGCGATCAATTCGCCAACGTGGATGCCGACGCGCGCCGCCAGCTCCCCATGCAGCGCCGGCAACGCGGCGTGATAGGCAAGCGCATACCCGACCGCATCGGCCGCCGCGGCGAAGACGAGCAGGAAGCCGTCGCTCTTGTCGATCTCACGACCGCGCCACTCGACCAGCAGGTTGCGCGCCATCTGGTCGTGCGACGCCCACAGCACCGACGCGTCGCGGTCGCCAAGCTGCTCCGACAGCCGCGTGCTGTCGACCAGATCCAACATCAGGAGCGCGTGCTGGTCGCCCATCGCCGTGATCGTCGTCGTCAACGCGTGGCGGGCCCACGCAGCCGTGCGCCGCACTCTAACCGATCGGCCGTCCGGGCCGAAGCTGCCCGGCTCGCAAGGCGAACGACGCTATTCCTTGGCGGTCAGCAGCGTGCCCGGCGACGCCTTGCGCGTCTGCAGATTGAACCTCGCCCCCGCCGCGAGCATGTGCAGCCTGAGCCCGAGCAGGCACACCGGCTGACCCTCGTCCACCTGATCCATCGACGAGAACTCGAGCTCGTTCGCATCGACGATGGTCACGCCGCCCGAGCCGGCGACTTCGAGCGTGTTGTCCGGCCCGATGAAGGCCGCGGTGTCCTCGTCGAGGCCGATGCCGACCGCGAACGGGTTGTAGGCCAGCGACGTGACCAGCCGGCCGAGCCGATCGCGCTGGCGGAAGTGCTGGTCGATCACGAAGCGGTTCGTCAGGCCGAGGCCCGGCGCGAGGCGCACGCTGCCGGCGATCGCTGCGCCGCCTTCGTCGCCGAACGCGATCATGTGCTCGGACAGGAAGCTCGCGCCCGCGCTCGTGCCGGCGACATGCATGCCGGCCGCGTTGCGCGCGCGGATCGCCTTGGCGACCGGCGTGCCGCCGAGGATGGTCGTCAGGCGGAGCTGGTTGCCGCCGGTGAAGAACACGCCGCTCGCCGCCTCGATCTGCTCGAGCCGGCCGGGCTCGCTGCAGTCGCGCCGCGTGTCGAAGTCGAGCGATACCGCCGCGGCGGCGCCGAGGTCGGCAAAGATCTGTTCGTAGCGCGTGCCGGTATCGCGCAGCCGGCTCGCGGTCGGGATCACGACGATGCGCGCGTCGGCGCCGCCGCACAGCCGCACGAAGCGGCCGAGGATGTCGGCGTCGTGGCGCTTCTCTTCGGCGCCGCCGATCGGAATGATCCAGCCGCGCTCGGCGCCTTCAGGAACTCTCGCAGGACACATGCAAACAGGCACCGGGATGAATGACGGCCGTCATGATACGGACTCGAACAGCCCGCGCCGCAGCAGGTAGCCGCCGCGCACCATCCAGCGGCCCTGCGCCATGACGTCGCGCACGCGATGGTCGGCATCGAGCACGACGAGGTCGGCGTCCGCGCCGGCGGCGATCCGGCCCTTGCGCGGCAGGCGCAGCAGCGCGGCGGCATTCGACGTGAACGCGGGCAGGGCGTCGGCGAGCGCCAGGCCGCCGTCGAGCAGCTCGCGCAAGGTCTCGGCCAAGGCGCCGGGCTGGCCGACGCCCATCGCGCAGACATGGCCCTGCGCATCGAACTGCGGCAGGCAACCGCCGCCGTCGGAACTGATCGTCACGCGGTCGGGCGACGCGCCGGAGGCGAGATAGCGGCGCAGCGCCTCGGCCGCCGGCCAGGCGTCCTCCTTCGTGTCGACCGGAAACGCCGTGATGTCGACGTGGCAGCCCTGGCGGGCCAGCGCCACGGCCTCGTCGAACAGCGCGCGGCGCCGGTTGACGTGGGTCGGGTGAAAGACGCGCGGCGGCAGCTCGCTCGTGGCCAGGGCGTCGCGCACCATCGCCAAGCCGCGCGCGCCGTCGCCGAGGTGCAGGTGCAGGATGCCGGCCTTGCCGGTCATCATGCCGGCGACGTGCGCATCGGCCGCCACGCGCAGCAGCTCGTCGAGCGTCGGCTGGCTCGAGCGATGGTCGCTGATCGCGAGCTCGCCGACGCCGATGATCGGATCGACGAAGGCGATGTCGGCGCGCACGCTGCCGGTCAAGGTCGTCGGCGGCAGGTGGTAGCCGCCGGTCCAGGCCCAGGCGCCGATGCCCTCCTCGCGCAGCGCCAATGCGGTCGCGACGAGCTCGCGCGTCGAACGCGCGGTGTCGTCGGTGCCGAGCAGGCCGACCACCGACGTGACCCCGGCACGGGTCAGCGCGCTCGGCGCGAGCGGCGGCACGCGCGTGCGGAAGCCCGCCTCGCCGCCGCCGCCGGTCAGGTGCGCATGCAGGTCGATGAATCCGGGCACGACACGCGCGCCTTCGAGGTCGACCACGTCGACGTCGAGCGCGGCCGGCAGATCATCGAGCCGACAGCCCATCCAGGCGATACGGCCGCCGACGCACAGCATGTCGTGCATGCCGAGTGCGGCCGGGGCATGGAGGTCGGCATGGCGCAGCAAGGTGGCCGGCGCGTCGGGCAGGGGCGAGAGCATGCGGGCGAATGTAGCAGCGGGCGCAGGCGCGCGGCCAGGACTCGGCTACCGTGTGATGCAGGCAGCGAATGGCGACGAGGCGCTCTCGATGATCCAATCGGGCGCGCCGATCGACCTCCTGTTCACCGACGTCGTCATGCCGGGCGGCAAGCGCACTACGGAGGTGATCCGGGAGGCACGGTTCCTGCTGCCGCACATGGCCGTGCTCTTCACCTCGGGTTACGTCGAAGGAGAACTGTCCAAGGGCGGTGGAGTCGTCGATGCCGACGTATTGCTGCTACCGAAGCCCTGCTCGGTGGAGTCTCTTGCCAAGTACGTGAGGCAAGCGTTGATGACATCCATACAGTTGATGTCCCAGGAAGTGGTGT
>JAFEEF010000080.1 GCA_018241265.1 Pseudomonadota bacterium
GGGTCGCACCTCAACCTTATCCGGACTTCACGATGGCCACCCTCGCGGGCGGCGCCGCCGAGCGGCAAGCCGCTTCGGGCTACGCCCTCCGCGCCTTGCCGCTCGGCGATGGTCTTACACCACTTCCTGGGACATCAACCCGCCATCGCCACCGGACCACCTGCTACTGCCTCCAGCTTCTCCCACAGAGCGAAGTCGAAGGCGCGTGAGGTTCCAAGCCCATCGTTTGCCGGCATGAAGTAGAGACCAGGCATGCCTTTGATGGGTTCGTACTTCACTTGCGGAAGGCGAGCCGCGTTGCGCGAAGCCAGGTCAAGTAGTGCCTTCTCTGTCAGACCTGCACTGGCAATGTCGTCGCGATTGACGTATCGCACAGCCTTGTCGCCGTCAACGACGAAGAGCAGCTCAATGCTCTCGACGAAGGGAAGAACAACCAGCTGCTTGTTCGGTTCCTTGAAGGTGTCAGCGGCCCGCTTTGCAAAGCCAGCGTTTCGAAGTACCGCATAGACCTTCTCCACGACAAACGCGCCCGCGGACTGGTCTGCCGAAGCAACGGACACTACACGTTGAACAAAGGACGACACTTCATCGTCGCATCGGTCCTTGTTCGACGCGCAGGCCGTTCGAACGTTGAAGAGATACACCGTAAGCGGACCTCTCCGACCGGTGACTTGCAGCTCGTCGTCCGATTTGGCAGTCGCGCGCAGCTCCGACGCCTGGCCGCGGAACGTCTGCAGGACCCTCTCCGTAAGCTCATCCGCATGGCTCACTCCGACACTGAGGCCGAGGACGCAAAGCGATATGCCAAGCCGCAGCCACTTGCGCAAGCGAACCCCTGTCATCGCCACTCCTTCCCTGAGTTGTTCAGCGATGTCCGGGATTGTGCCTGCACAACCTTGACTCATCCCAGAAGGTTCAGGTCTTTGCGTTGTTGGCTTCCTTCGCCGGTGCCAGTCATGGAGCGGCGGCGATCGGTCAAGCGATGGTTGGCGCGGTCCGTGTCGACAACAATGGCTACGGTATGGTGACCTTCGACAAGCCGCTCGGCGGGACGCCAGCGAGTTGTGCGACTGCGGGCCTACAGCAACTCCCTCGCGCTCAACACGAATACTGCAGGCGGCGAGTCCATCCTGGCATTGGCGCTGCTCGCCAAGGCGCATGGCACGCCGCGTCACGTTCGCGGCCGACACGGCCACGAGCCTTTGCTAGGCTACGAACGTCACGATGAACTTTTGATGCGTGGACAGAACTCTTTCCGCCTGCGTGGTCTCGTCGTCGGCGAATGCATGGACTACCCCGAGGTGGATGAATGAACTGCACTGCTTGCCCCAAGGCTTTGAAACCCAGCGCTCTGTGGCGCTCCAAGGAAGCGCGACAACTTTTCGCAAGATTTCTCGCATTGGCGCTGGCCTCGCAGGTGCCATCCGCCTTCGCTATGCATTGCGGCCGGCAGATCACCAACAGCTACGTCGATGCGGGCGGCAGCGTCGTCATCTTGGGCACTTGGGGCAGCGGCTACCAGCAGATTTGCAACGTCAACGCGACTTGGAACAACGTTTCTCCGACCACGTGCAAGGGGTGGCTTTCCGTTGTCGAACTCGTGACGGCGACCGGCAAGACCGCGATCTTGGACATGAGCGACGCCGTGACGTCGTGCTCGACGATACCCGGCTACGCGAGTTCGCCTGCGCCCGTGTACGTCATGCTTCAGCAATGATCGCTGCATGCCCGGTTCTGCAGTTCTGTTCGTGAGGACTGGATACGGCGATAACCGCGCCCAACCCCGACTGACTCGGACTCGGCCAGAAGATCAGAGCACCGCGGCCACCGCATCGAACCGCTCGAACCCCGTGTAGCAAAGAAAGTGCTTGTTCGCCGCCCGCCCGAACAAGGTCATTCCGAGCCGCTCGGCCAGCTCATGTCCCATCGCCGTGACGCCGTTGCGCGACGCGATGATCGGCACGCCCATCTTGGCGGCCTTCATCACCATCTCGCTGGTGAGCCGGCCGGTGGTGTAGAAGATCTTGTCGCCGCCGTCGACGGCGTGCACCGCCATCCAGCCGGCGATCGTGTCGATCGCGTTGTGGCGGCCGACGTCCTCGACGAACACCAGCAGCTCGGCGCCGCGGTACAGCGCGCAGCCGTGCACCGAGCCGGCCTGCTTGTGCACGCTGTGGCGCTGTCTCATCTGCTCGAGGATGGACGTCAGCGTCGCCTGGTCGATGCGCGCCGCGGCCACGCCGGGCAGGCGCAGCGCGCCGACCTGCGCCATCGTGTCGCCGTACACCGTGCCCTGGCCGCAGCCGGTCGTCACGACGCGGCGCGCGGTCTTCTCGGCCAGCTTCGCGATGCCGCCGCGCGTCTTCACCGCGGCCGCGTCGACGTCCCAGTCGACGTCGATGCCGTCGATCTCGGCCGCGTCGTCGACCAGTCCCTGGTTCAGCAGGTAGCCGAGCACGAGCAACTCCGGGGACGCGCCCAGGGTCATCAAGGTGACGAGCTCGCGGCGGTCGACGAACACCGTCATTGGTCGCTCGGCGGGGATGTCGATGGGGCGCCGCTCGCCGTGCTGGTCGACGATCTCGATGCGACGCAGCAGCGGACTCGCGGCCCGGCTCAGGCGCGGGGCGTCGGGGCGCCGCGGCATCGGCCGGGCGTCGTAGGCGAGCGGCGCGTCGTCGTCCGTCACCAGGCCACCGGCTCCAGCACCGCGCTCGCGCGGCCGTAGCCCACGGTCGGCGCGGGCGTGCCGCCCGGCGTGATCGCGACCGCGCAGTACTTGAACTCGGGAATCTTGCCGAACGGATCGAGCGCCGCGTTCGTCAGCAGGTTGGCGGCCGCCTCGTAGTAGGCGAAGGGGATGAAGACCGCGCCGGCCGGCGTGCCGTCGTCGCGCCGCACCGTCAGCGCGACGCGACCGCGCCGCGACGCGACCGTGACGACATCGCCCTCGCGCACGCCGAGCTTGCGCAGGTCGCCGCCGTTCATCGATGCGGTGGCGATCGGCTCGATCGCATCGAGCACGCTGGCGCGCCGCGTCATGCTGCCGGTGTGCCAGTGCTCGAGCTGGCGGCCGGTGATCAGCACGTACGGATACGTCGCGTCGGGCCGCTCGTCGGCCGGGATGATGTCGGCCGGCACCAGGCGGACGCGGCCGTCCGGCGTCGGGAAGTCGTCGACGAAGACGATGGGCTGGCCCGGATCGTCGGAAGAGATGCACGGATAGGTCACGCTCTGCTCGCGCTCCAGCCGCTCCCAGGTGATGCCTTCGATCACCGCATGCATCGCCTGGCGCATCTCCTCGTAGACCGCGGCGACGCCGCACTCCGGCCCTTCGTAGTTCCAGTCCAGCCCCATGCGCTTCGCGATCTGCTGGATGATCCACAGGTCGGGCCGCGCATCGCCCGGCGGCGTCAACGCGCGCCGGCCGAGCTGCACCATGCGGTCGGTGTTCGTCACCGTGCCGGTCTTCTCGGGCCAGGCGCTCGCCGGCAGGATGACGTCGGCGAACCATGCCGTCTCGGTCATGAAGATGTCCTGCACGACGAGGTGCTCGAGCGATGCCAGCGCATGCCGCGCATGGTTGAGGTCCGGGTCGCTCATCGCGGGGTTCTCGCCCATGATGTACATGCCGCGCACCTTGTGCGGATCGCTGCCGTCGGCGAGCGCCTTGTGCATGATCTCGACGACGGTGTAGCCGGGCCGGTCGTCGAGCTTGGTGTTCCAGAAGCGTTCGAACCAGGCGTGCGCGTCGGCGTCGTCGACGCGCTGGTAGTTGGGCAGCATCATCGGGATCAGCCCGGCATCGCTCGCGCCCTGCACGTTGTTCTGGCCGCGCAGCGGATGCAGGCCGCTGCCCGGCTTGCCGATCTGGCCGGTGACGCTGACCAGCGCGATCAGGCAGCGCGCGTTGTCGGTGCCGTGCACATGCTGGCTGATGCCCATGCCCCACAGGATCATCGCCGCCTTGGCGGTGGCGAAGGCGCGCGCCACCTCGCGGATGGTCTCGGCCGGGATGCCGCAGATCGGTGCCATCGCCTCGGCGCTGTAGCCCTGCACGTTGGCCTTCAGCGCCTCGTAGTTGTCGGTACGGCGCGCGATGAAGTCGGCGTCGACCAGGCCTTCGTCGATCACCGTGTGGACCAGCGCATTGAGCAGCGCGACGTCGGTGTCGGCGCGGAACTGCAGCGTGCGCCAGGCATGCCGGCCGATGTCGGTGATGCGCGGGTCGGCCAGCACGATCTTCGTGCCGCGCTTGGCGGCGTTCTTCATCCAGGTCGCTGCGACCGGATGGTTGGCGGTCGGGTTCGAGCCGATCACGAGGATCAGGTCGGCATGCTCGACGTCGTTCACCGGATTGCTGACCGCACCCGAGCCGACGCCTTCCAGCAGCGCCGCGACGCTGGACGCATGGCAGAGGCGCGTGCAGTGATCGACGTTGTTGCTGCCGAAGCCGATGCGCACCAGCTTCTGGAACAGGTAGGCCTCCTCGTTGCTGCCCTTGGCCGAGCCGAAGCCGGCCAGCGCCTTGAGGCCATGGGTGTCGCGCAGCGTCTTCAGGCCGCCCGCCGCGGCGGCCAGCGCCTCGTCCCAGGTCGCCTCGCGGAACGCGGTCGCCCAATCGGCCGGATCGCCGATCGCATCGGCATGCTTGGGCACGCCGGGCTTGCGGATCAGCGGCCTGGTCAGGCGCTGCGGATGGTGCGCATAGTCGAAGCCGAAGCGGCCCTTCACGCACAGCCGTTTGTGGTTGGCCGGGCCGTCGCGCCCGTCGACGCTGACGATGACCTCGTCCTTCACGTTGTAGGTGACGAGGCAGCCGACGCCGCAGAACGGGCAGACCGAATCGACTTTGCGGTCGACCGCCTGCGGGCCGATGTGGCTCTTCGGCATCAAGGCGCCGGTCGGGCAGGCCTGCACGCATTCGCCGCAGGCGACGCAGGTGCTCGCGCCCATGGCGTCGTCGAGGTCGAACACGATCGCGCTGTCGTGGCCGCGATAGGCATAGCCGATCACGTCGTTGACCTGCTCCTCGCGGCAGGCCCGCACGCAGCGGTTGCACTGGATGCAGGCGTCGAGGTTGACCGCCATCGCCGGATGCGACAGGTCGGCGGCGGGCTGCGCACGACCGATCGCCTGCAGCGCAGGGCGCACCGCGACGCCCATGCGCGCCGACCAGTCGCTCAGCTCGCCGTGCTGGCGCGTCGCATCGTCGCCTATCCACTTGTGGCCGTCGGCCGGCATGTCCGACAGCAGCATCTCGAGCACCATCTTCTGGCTCTGCACGGCACGCTCGCTGGTCGCATGCACTTTCATGCCGGCGGTCGGCGCGCGGCAGCAGCTCGGCGCGAGTACGCGTTCGCCTTCGATCTCGACCATGCACGAGCGGCAGTTGCCGTCGGGCCGGTAGCCCGGCGTGTAGCAAAGGCGCGGGATCGTCACGCCTTCGCGGTCGGCCACCTGCAGGATGGTCTCGCCGTCGTAGGCTGCGACCGGCCGGCCGTCGAGCTCGAACGCGATCGTCGTCGGCTGCAGGATCTTCGTCGTGTCGGGCGCGTTCATCAGGCCACCTCGTCGGGAAAGTACTTCTGCACGCAGCGCACCGGGTTCGGCGCCGCCTGGCCGAGGCCGCAGATCGATGCATCGATCATCACGCGGCCCAGGTCCTCGAGCGTCGCATGGTCCCAATGCTCGGCGGCCATCAGGGTCGCGGCCTTGCCGGTGCCGACGCGGCACGGCGTGCACTGGCCGCAGCTCTCGTGCTCGAAGAAGCGCATCATGTTGCGGGCCGCGTCGCGCGCGCGGTCGTGACGGCTCAGCACCATCACCGCGGCCGAGCCGATGAAGCAGCCGTGCGGCTGCAGGGTGTCGAAGTCGAGCGGCAGGTCGCTCATGCTGGCCGGCAGGATCCCGCCCGATGCGCCGCCCGGCAGGTAGCCGTAGAGCTCGTGGCCCGGCAGCATGCCCCCGCAGTACTCGTCGACCAGCTCGCGCAGCGTGATGCCGGCCGGCGCGAGCTTGACGCCGGGCTCGCGCACCCGGCCGCTGACGCTGAACGAGCGCAGGCCCTTGCGGCTGTTCCGGCCGTGGCCGCTGAACCAGCCCGGGCCGCGCTCGACGATGTCGCGCACCCAGTAGAGCGTCTCGAAGTTGTGCTCCAGGGTCGGCCGGCCGAACAGGCCGATCTGTGCGATGTACGGCGGCCGCATGCGCGGTTCGCCGCGCTTGCCTTCGATGCTTTCGATCATCGCCGACTCTTCGCCGCAGATGTAGGCGCCGGCGCCGCGTCGCAGCTCGATCGTCGGCAGCGGGCAGGGCGGGTCGGCCTGCAGGCGCTCGAGCTCGCGTTCGAGGATCGCGCGGCAACCGTGGTATTCGTCGCGCAGATAGACGTAGCAGGCTTCGGTGCCGACGACGCGCGCGGCGATCAGCAGGCCTTCGAGGAACCGGTGCGGATCGCGTTCGAGGTAGGTGCGGTCCTTGAAGGTGCCGGGCTCGCCTTCGTCGATGTTGACGGCCATCAGGCGGGGCGCCGGCTGCTCGCGCACGATGGACCACTTGCGGCCGGCCGGAAAGCCGGCGCCGCCGAGGCCGCGCAGGCCGGAATCGGTCATGGCCTTCAGCACGTCGTCGACCGGCCGGGTGCCGGCCGCGACGGCGGCGGCGAGCGCATAGCCGCCGCGCGCGCGGTAGGCGTCGTAGCCGACGTAGGCCGGCGCCACCGCATCGGGCGATGCGGTGACGGGTGCCGGGCCGGCGGCCGCGGCATCGAAGACGCCGTCGTCGTCCGGCATCGCATGCCGCACTTTCCGCTGGTGGACTGCGGCCTGCACGTCGGCGGTCTTCGCCTGGATGACCGGCGCCTGCCCGACCACCGCGACCGGCGCCTGCTCGCAGCGCCCGACGCACGGCGCCGGGATCACGCGCACGTCGCTGCCGAGCAGGGCCGGCAGCCGATCGAGCAGATCGCGCGCACCGGCCAGCTCGCACGACAGGCCGTCGCAGACGCGCACCGTGATCGCGGCCGGCGCGGCATCGCCGCGCAGGATGTCGAAGTGGTGATAGAAGGTCGCGACCTCGTAGACCTCGGCCATCGGCAGCTTCATCTCGCGCGCCAGCGCGACGAGATGACGATCGTGCAGGCCATGCCAGCGGTCGTTCAGGCGATGCAGGTGCTCGATCAGCAGGTCGCGCCGGTGCGGTCCGAAGCCGATCAGCGCCTGCACGTCGGCGAGCGCATCGTGGTCGGGCTGCCGGCCCTTCAGCTTGCTCTTGCCGCGCAAGCGGCCGCGCAGTTCGTCGGCCGATCCGAGAGGGGTGTAGCCGGGCTCGGGCCCGCGCGTGGCTGTCGTCATGGCGGTGCGGCGGAACGGCGGGCGTTCCGCGCGATGGGTTGCGACTCGGCGTGTCGATCGCCCTGCGACTGATCGGGCACGCCCCCGGGTGACACTTCGATTGTGGTCAGAATACGCCGCTGCGACCATCGGCCGAACCCGATGGCGCCGATGACCCGATACTCCGCTCCACCATGCTTGCGATGCGCAACGACGACGCCCCGATGCCCGCGACCAGCGTGCTCGTGCTCGGTTGCGGCGACGTCGGCTCGGCGGTCGCGCACCGGCTGTTCCGCGCAGGCGCGCGCGTCGTGCTGTGCGACCTGCCCGAGCCGTCGCACTCGCGGCGCGGCATGGCCTACACCGATGCGCTGTTCAACGGCACGGCGGTGCTCGAAGACGTCGCGGCGCGCCATGTGGCCGACCTGGATGCGATCCGCGCGCTCTGGTCGGCAGGCGGTGCGATCCCGGTCGTCACGTTGCCCGAGGACGACCTCGCGGTCGCGTTGCGCGTCGACGCCGTGGTCGACGCGATCATGCGCCGGCACGCCATGCCGCCCGACCGGCGTGCGCTGGCGGCCACCGTCGTCGGGCTCGGTCCCGGCTTCACGCCGGGCATCAATTGCCACGTCGCGGTCGAGACCCAGTGGGGCGACGCGATGGGCAGCGTGCTGCGCGACCGCGCCACCGCGGCGCTGAGCGGCGGACCGAAGCCGCTTGCCGGCATCGGCCATGAGCGCTTCGTGTCGGCCGGGGTGTCCGGCCGCTGGTGCACGTCGGCGGCGATCGGCCAGGATGTCGCCGCCGACGAGATCGTCGGCACGATCGCCGGCACGCCGGTGCGCGCGCCGCTCGGTGGCCGGCTGCGCGGCTTGCCGCGCGACGGCGTCATGGTGATCGCCGGGCAGAAGCTGGTCGAGGTCGACCCGCGCGCGGCGCCGCGCGTGTTCGGCCTGGGTGCGCGGCCGCGGGCCGCGGCGCTCGGCGTGTGCCGTGCGCTCGGGCTGGAAGCGGAGGGCTGATCGCTTCATGAGCGCGCCCGCGATCGACGTCACCGGCCTCGTCCTTGCCGGCGGTCGCGGCAGCCGCATGGGCGGCGTCGACAAGGGGCTGCAATCGCTCGATGGCGAGCCGCTCGTCGCGCATGCGCTGCGCCGCCTCGCGCCGCAGGTCGATCGGATGATGATCAACGCGAACCGCCACCTCGACCTCTATGCCGGCTACCGCGTGCCGGTCTGGCCCGATGCCGACACCGAATTCGCCGGACCGCTCGCCGGCTTCCTGGCCGGCCTCGCGCATGCCGAGACCGACTGGCTGGTGACCGTGCCCTGCGATACGCCGCGCTTTCCGCTCGATTTCGTGGCGCGGCTGCAAGCGGCGGTCGGTACCGCGCGCGCGGCGGTCGTCGTGACGGAGGAAGAAGGCCGGCTGCAGCGCCAGCCGGTGTTCTGCCTGCTGCAGCGAACGTTGCACGCCGATCTCGCCGCCTACCTCGCCGAAGGCGGCCGCAAGATCGACCGCTGGCTCGATCGCGTCGGCTGTGTCGATGTGCGCTTCGACGATGCGGACGCCTTCGTCAACGCCAACACGCTGGACGAACTCAGGCGGCTCGGCGACGCCTGAAGCGCCGGCATCCGGCGCGATGGTGAAATGCGCGCCATGAACACTGCCGATGTGATCGTGCTCGGTGCCGGCATGGCCGGCGCATCGCTCGCCGCCGAACTCGCGCCGGAGTGCCGCGTCGTGCTGCTCGAAGTCGAGGACCAGCCCGGCATGCATGCGACCGGCCGCTCCGCCGCGATGTTCTTCGAGAGCTACGGCAACGCCGTGATCCGCGCGCTGACGCGTGCCAGCCGCGCGTTCCTCGAGCGTCCGCCGGAAGACTTTGCCGACGTGCCGCTGCTGACGCCGCGCGCCTGCCTGTTCGTCGCCGATGCGCCGCGCGCGGGCGCCGTCGACGCATTGCTGGCCGATGCGGCTGCCGGCCCCGCGCTGCGCCGCTGGACCGCGAGCGATGCCTGCGCGCTCGTGCCCATCCTGCGCCCCGATTGGGTCGCCGCCGCAGCGCTCGACGACAGCGGCCACGACATCGATGTCGCCGCATTGCACCAGGGCTACCTGCGCGCATCGCGGCGTGCCGGCGCCACGTTCGCGGTCGGTGCGCGCGACGTCCGCGTCGAGCGTGCCGGCGCGGTCTGGCGGGTGCGCTCGCGTGCCGGCGACTTCGAAGCCGGCGTCGTCGTGAACGCCGCGGGCGCGTGGGCCGACGTGGTCGCGCGGGGCGCCGGCGTCCCGCCGGTCGGCCTCGAGCCGCTGCGGCGCACCGCGATCGGCCTGCCGGCGCCGGCGGGCCACGACATGCGCGCCTGGCCGCTCGTGATCGACATCGACGAGCAGTTCTACTTCAAGCCCGAGGGTGCGCAGCTGCTGCTGTCGCCGGCCAACGAGGATCCCTCGCCGCCGTGCGATGCCGTGCCTGACGAACTCGACATCGCGCTCGCCGTCGATCGCTTCGAACGCGCCACGACGATGCCGGTCACGCGCATCGTGCATCGGCGCGCCGGGCTGCGCAGCTTCGTCGCCGACCGCACGCCGGTCGTCGGATTCGATGCGGAGGCGCCCGGCTTCTGCTGGCTCGCCGGGCAGGGCGGCTACGGCATCCAGACCGCGCCTGCGCTGGCGCGCAGTGCCGCCGCGCTGATCGCCGGGCGGCCGCTGCCGGCGGATGTCGCCGCGCTGGGCGTGACGGTCGAGGCGCTGGCGCCGCGTCGTCCGGCACTCGCAAGCGGGGGCTGATCGAGGCAGTTGCGGCCATTCGTGGTTGTCAATTGCTGCATACGCAGCTAAAGTCGGTTCATGGATGCGAACGTCAAGCGCCTGATGGCCAAGATGGGACCGCGCGGTTACGACTGCGTTTGCGGCAACCTGCGCATGGCCGCGCGTGCCGTCACGGCCGTCTACGACCGGCACCTGCGCGACGTGGGTCTGCAGGCGAGCCAGCTCGCCGTGCTGTGGGCCGTGGCGGGCCTGCGCAGCGCACCGGTGAAGGACCTCGCCGCGGCGCTGGCCATGCATGACACCGCGCTGATGCGCAACCTGCGCGTGCTGGAGACGCGCGGCTGGGTGGCGATCGACGTCGGCCGCGACCGGCGCCAGCGCATCGTGACGCTGACCGATGCCGGCCACGAGGCATTCGCCGCTGCGATCCCGCGGTGGACCAAGGCGCAGCGCGAGGTCGCCCGCGTGCTCGACGACGGCGTCGAGCAGATGAACGCCAGGCTGCTGAGCCTGGCGCGCCAGGTTTCCTGAGTCACGCCGAATGAACCGATGCCCGCCGCTCGGTCATCTACCTGCATATGCAGCTATTGACGCACTCGACCGACGGCGATGCCTCCGCGGATGCGCAGAGGGCGGCGGTGCGCACGGCGCGGTACGACGGCTCGGGCCATGGCGTGGCCGGCGGCGAGTGCTCGCCATCCACGCCGCCGCCGGGCTTCGAGCGCGCCAGCCTGCGCGCGATGCGCAAGGGCACGGAGACGATCCTGATCGGCGCACGCCGCGTGCGCGTCGATGCCGACACCTGCATCGTCGTCAATCCCGGATCGAACCGCAGCAGCCGCTACGGCGGCGCAGGCAGCGTCGCGCCGATCAGCGTGAGCTTCGCGCCGGCCCTGCTCGCACAGGCCTTGCGCGCGGCCGATGACGATGACGACGACGCCACGCTGCGCACGACCTGCGTCTTTCTCGAGGCGTTGCAGGTCCGCAGCGGCGCGGTCGCTGCGCACCTCGACTGCATCGAGCGGCGCCTGCGCCAACCGCATGGCGACGACCTCTGGTGGGACGAACGCGTCGCGCTGCTGCTGGCCGCGAGCATCGCGGCCGACCGCATGCTGCAGCGCCGCGCCGCCATGCTGCCGGCCCGCAAGGCGGCGACCCGGTGCGAGCTGCTGAGGCGCGTGCTGATGGCATCGGACTACATCCAGAGCACCTACGAGCAGCCGATCACGCTGCAGGACATCGCGGCTTCGGCGCGGCTGTCGCGCTTCCATCTCGTGCGGCTGTTCCAGTGCGTGCACGGCCTCGCGCCGCACGCCTACCTGACGCGCAAGCGCGTCGACGCGGCACGCCGGCTGCTCGCGCAGACCGGCCTCGGGCTCGACGAGATCGCCGCCCGCTCGGGGCTCGGCAGCCGCTCGTCGCTGTTTCGGCATCTGCGTCGCGTCGAGGGCAGCGGTGCCTCGGCGTTGCGCGCGCAATGGCTGGAGCGTGAACCGTGCACTTCCTCTGCCTGATCATCGAGCCGGTGGCCGAGGCGGCGCGCCGGCTGCAGCGCGAGCTGCCGACCTATGGCTTCCGGCCGTATGCGGTCGACTCGTGCCCGGCTGCGATGGCGTTGCTGCGCCAGTGGCGCTTCGATGCGGTCCTGCTCGATGCCGACAGCGTCGGCGACCATGCGACGACCGCGCTGCACAAGGTGCGCCGGCATGTGCGCGCGCCGGTGGCGGTGTTGACGCATGCGCGGGACGAAGCGACGCAGATCGGCTGGCTGGAAGCGGGCGCCAGCGACGTCGTGGCGCTGCCGGTGTCGTCCAAGCTCCTGGCCGCGAAGCTGCGGCGCCTGATCGAAGCCGGGGTCGAGCCGGACGACGATCCGGCCGAGCTCACGGTCGGTCCGTTGACGATGGACGCGCGCCGCCACACCGCGAGCGTCGACGGCAAGCCGCTGGTGCTGACGGCGCATCAGTTCGAGCTGCTCTACGTGCTGGCGACGCGCCTCGGCCAGTTCGTGCACCGCGAGGCGATCGCGCGTGCGCTGCGCAGCCCGTGCGCCGAATCCGGACGCAGCGCCGACGTGCACGTCTACCGCATCCGCAAGAAGCTGCGCGCCATGGGCGTCGGCCATCTGCACCTCGACACCGTGCACGGCCGCGGCTATTGCCTGTCGATCGACGTGCCGGCGTCGGCCATCGATGCCGACGAAGAGGACGACGACCCTCTCGATCCGTACGCCCGCGGCGGCACGCTGCAACCGGTCGCCTGAACCAGGCTCCGTTCATCTTTGTTGCAGTCGTGTTGCCGCCGCATCGAGCCCTGTGGCGGCCGCGCTCCACACCGCCAAATTGGCAAGAACTGCGACATGACGCGTCGGCATCGCCCGTAGCCTGACCGTCAGCGACGCCGCGTTCAGAGCGTCGCGACCCGCCGCCCAGGTGCGGGCGGTGCTCTACGGGAGTCGTCATGAAGTTGAAGAGGACCCGGCTCGGCAAGAGCCTGTGGATGGCGTTCGGCGGTACCGCGATGTGCGCCACGGCGGCCGCGCAGGATGTGCCGCAGACCCAGCAGCTGGAGCGCGTCGAGATCACCGGTTCGGCGATCCGCCGCATCGATGCGGAGACCGCGGTGCCGGTCACGGTGCTGAAGGTCGACGAGCTGAAGAAGCAGGGCATCACGACCGTCGAGCAGGTGCTCGCGAACATCACCGCGGTGCAGGTCCAGCAGGGCACGAGCCAGGTCATCGGCGCCGGCACCGGCGGCGCGTCGTTCGCCGACCTGCGCGGCATCGGCCAGAACAAGACCCTGGTGCTGCTGAACGGCCGGCGCATCGCGAACAACGCGATCGACAGCTCGGCGCCCGACCTCAACACCATCCCGTTCGCCGCGCTCGAGCGCGTCGAAGTCCTGCGCGACGGCGCCTCGGCCCTGTACGGCACCGATGCGATCGGCGGCGTGATCAACTTCATCACGCGCCGCAGCTATGTCGGCGGTACCGCGACCCTGGGCTTCGACATGCCCGAGCACTCCGGCGGCAAGAACTACAACGTCAACCTCGGCTACGGCTTCGGCGATCTCGACAAGGACCGCTACAACATCTACGGCTTCGTCGACTACCAGAAGCAGGATCCGATCACCGGCTCGCAGCGTACCTTCGGCGCGAACGGCAAGACCTCGCCGACGACCTTCCCGGGCGTCTACTTCCAGAACGGCGACAGCGTGAACCCGGCGGCGCCTGCATGCGTCGGCACCTACCTGAAGCCCAGCGACGCCACCAACTGCGTCTACAACCCGAACCTCTGGATCGACTACATCCCGAAGAGCGAGCGCATCTCCGGCATGCTGAAGGGCGCCTGGCAGCTGGCCGACGACCATCGCGCCAACCTGGAGTACTTCGTCACGCAGAGCACGGTCTGGTCGACGATCGCGCCGGTGCCGTTCGGCGGCTTGACGGTGAGCCCGGGCACGCCGTTCTACCCCGGCAACGGCATCACGCCGGCGCCGCCCGCGAGCGTCGGCATCGATCCGACCCAGCCGGTCGACGTGCGCTTCCGCGACGAGCCCAACGGCGGCCGGAAGGGCCAGACGATCAACCTGCAGCAGCGCTTCGTCGCTTCCCTCGAAGGCAACATCGCCGGCTGGGACTACCAGGCCGGCCTCACCTACAACGAGAACAAGATCACCGACAAGCTCGTCGGCGGCTACACCAACGGCGACGTCATCACGCAGGGCGTGGCCGACGGCATCATCAATCCGTTCGGCGACCAGACCGCGGCCGGCGCCGCGCTGCTGGCGAGCGCCGAGGTCAACGGCACGCTGCAGAACGCCAAGGGCACGGTCTACGGCGTCGACGCGCGGGCCAGCCGCGAGGTCGGCGACTGGTTCGGTGCCGGCCGGCCGTCGGCGCTCGCGCTCGGCGCCGAGTACCGGCGCGAGAAGTTCTCGGACGTCGGCAACGCGCCGTACGACCAGATCGTGATCGCCAGCACCGGCTTCGATCCGGCCACCAACAACGTCGGCTCGCGCAACGTCACGGCGGTCTATGCCGAACTCAACGTGCCGCTGCTCAGCACGCTGGAGGTGACGGGCGCGGTGCGCTACGACCGCTACAGCGACTTCGGCAACACCACGAATCCGAAGGTCAGCTTCCGGTTCCAGCCGATGGAGCGCCTGCTGTTCCGCGGCGCCTATTCGACCGGCTTCCGCGCGCCGTCGCTGTTCGACCTGTTCGCGGCGCAGACCTACACCAACACGCCCAACACCTGGGACGATCCGGTGCGGTGCCCGAACGGCAACCCGCTGCCCGGCCTGCCGCGCGCGGCGAACTGCGGCGTTCAGTTCATGTCGCTGACCGGCGGCAACACGACGCTGAAGCCCGAGAAGGCGAAGGACTGGACCTTCGGCCTCGTCTTCGAACCGATCGCCGATGCGAGCGTCGGCCTCGACTTCTGGTGGATCCGGCTGAAGCAGCAGATCAATCCGCTCGACGACAACACGGTGTTCGGCGATCCGACCAAGTTCGCGAGCCTGTTCCATCGCGCGCCCGACGGATCGCTGTCGACCGACGGCTCGCAATGCCCGGGGGCCGACTGCGGCTACGTCGAGCTGATCACGCAGAACCTCGGCGGCATCAACACCAACGGCGTCGACCTGAGCGCGAGCTACCGGCTGCGCGCGGGCGACATCGGCACGTTCAACTTCGCGCTGAACAGCACCTATGTGACGAAGTTCGAGTACCAGACCGAAGCCGGCGGGCCGTGGATCCAGAACGTCGGCGTCTACTCCGGCACCGGGCCGATCTTCCGCTGGCAGCACACCTTCAACACGACCTGGACGCAAGGGCCGTACAGCGCGGGCCTGACCGGCCACTACAAGTCGGGCTATGCCGACGAGTTCGCGCCCAACCAGGTGCCGTCGTACACCACCTGGGATCTCTACGGTGCGTGGCAGCCGACCAAGCAGATCACCTTGACGCTCGGCGTGCGCAACGTGTTCGATCGCGACCCGCCGTTCTCGAACCAGGCGTTCACGTTCCAGCAGGGCTACGACCCGCGCTTCGCGGATCCGACCGGGCGGACGTGGTACGCGCGGGGCAACTACAGCTTCTGACGAAATCTGACGAAACGGCCGTCGAGGCCGACATCGGCCGTGCAAGGCCGCTGCCGGCGAAAGGCGGCGTTCAGGCGAGCGATGCCGCTTCCTTGCCCTTGGCAAAGTGCTGCTGCATCAGCAGCCGCGTGCGCTCGCCGTTGCGTGCCTTCAATGCCGCCATGATCTGACGGTGTTCCTTCAGCGAAGCTTCGAGCCGCCCCTGCTTGAACAGCGAGTTGTGGCGATTGAGCTTCATCACCTTGCGCAGGTCGGTGACGAGCTGGCGCCGCCAGCGGTTGTCGGCGATCTCCAGGACGCGCATGTGGAAGCGTTCGTTGGCGGCGAAGAAGGCGTCGCGGTCCGCGATGCGCTCTTCGAGCTGCTGGTGCAGCGCGGCGAGTTCGGCGATCTGCGCGGGCGTGGCCGTCGTCGCGACGATGGCGGCGGCGTCGCTCTCGAGCAGCGCGAGCAGGTGATAGACCTCGGCGAGGTCGCGCTCGGAGACTTCGGTGACGTAGGCGCCGCGCCGCAGCTTCATCGTCACCAGGCCCTCGGCCGCGAGCACCTTGAGCGCTTCGCGCAGCGGCGTGCGGCTGATGCCGTACTCCGCGGCGAGCGCCTGCTCGTCGATCCAGCTCCCGGGCGCGAGCCGATGCGCCAGGATGCGGTTGCGCAACTGCTCGGCGACGCGCTCGTAGAGCGCCGACTCGGCGAGCTTGGGCCGCACGGTCGGCAGCTCGGCGGGCGCAGCCGCAGAGGGTTGCGCAGCCTTGGCGGCAAGGGCTCTGGATGCGGGCATGGCGGACGATGGATGCGCGGAGGATGAGTTGCCGCTAGAATTCAATTTTGAATTATAGATCCGGGAGGCGCCGGTGCGGCCGGTGCGGCCCGCGCATCTCCGGCACAGCGCCCCACGAGGAAGCCACGATGTCCGAACCCAAACTCCTGAACTCCGCCGCGCTCGACCAGTGGCAGCGCGCGGCCGCCAAATCCGCTCCCGGCGGCGACCTCGACGCACTGAAGTGGACGACGCCCGAAGGCATCGTCGTGCAGCCGCTCTACACGGCCGCCGACGTGCGCGACCTGCCGTATGCCGACACCTTGCCGGGCTACGCGCCGTTCGTTCGCGGGCCGCAGGCGACGATGTATGCGGTGCGGCCGTGGACGATCCGCCAGTACGCCGGCTTCTCGACCGCCGAGGCGTCGAACGACTTCTACCGCAAGGCGCTCGCCGGCGGCGCGCAGGGCGTCAGCGTGGCGTTCGACCTCGCGACCCACCGCGGCTACGACAGCGACCATCCGCGCGTCACCGGCGACGTCGGCAAGGCGGGCGTGGCGATCGATTCGGTCGAGGACATGAAGATCCTGTTCGACGGCATACCGCTCGACAAGGTCTCGGTCTCGATGACGATGAACGGTGCGGTGCTGCCGGTGCTGGCGGGCTACGTGATCGCGGCCGAGGAGCAGGGCGTTGCCCAGGACCAGCTGTCGGGGACCATCCAGAACGACATCCTCAAGGAGTTCATGGTCCGCAACACGTACATCTATCCGCCCGAGCCTAGCATGCGGATCGTCGGCGACATCATCGAGTACACGGCGCGCAACATGCCGAAGTTCAACTCGATCTCGATCTCCGGCTACCACATGCAGGAAGCGGGCGCGACGCAGGCGCTCGAGCTGGCGTTCACGCTCGCCGACGGGCGCGAGTACGTGCGCACCGCGCTCGCCAAGGGTCTCGACGTCGACGAGTTCGCCGGCCGGCTGTCGTTCTTCTGGGCGATCGGCATGAACTTCTACCTCGAGGTCGCGAAGATGCGCGCCGCGCGGCTGCTCTGGTGGAAGATCATGAACGAGTTCGCGCCGAAGAACCCGAAGAGCCTGATGCTGCGCACCCACTGCCAGACCTCGGGCTGGAGCCTCACCGAGCAGGACCCGTACAACAACGTCGTGCGGACGACCATCGAGGCGATGGCGGCGGTGTTCGGCGGCACGCAGTCGCTGCACACGAACGCGCTCGACGAGGCGATCGCGCTGCCGACCGAGTTCTCGGCCCGCATCGCGCGCAACACGCAGCTCATCATCCAGGAAGAGACGCACATCACGAACGTCGTCGATCCCTGGGCGGGCAGCTACATGATGGAGAAGCTCACGCAGGAGATGGCCGACAAGGCGTGGGCGATCCTCGACGAGGTCGAGGCGATGGGCGGCATGACGCATGCCGTCGAGAGCGGCTGGGCCAAGCTGAAGATCGAGGCGAGCGCCGCCGAGAAGCAGGCGCGCATCGACTCGAACCAGGACGTCATCGTCGGCGTCAACAAGTACCGGCTCGCGAAGGAAGACGCGATCGAGATCCTCGACATCGACAACCATGCGGTGCGCGACAACCAGATCGCGCGACTGAAGAAGCTGCGCGAGACGCGCGACGGCGGCGCGGTGCAGGCGGCGCTCGATGCCTTGACGCGCTGCGCCGAGACCAAGGACGGCAACCTGCTCGACCTCGCGATCAAGGCGGTGCGCGTGCGCGCGACGGTCGGCGAGATCAGCGATGCGCTCGAGAAGGCGTGGGGTCGGCATCGCGCCGATACGCAGAAGGTGACCGGGGTCTATGCCGCTGCCTACGACGGCGCGGAAGGCTGGATCAAGCTGCAGGAGGAAATCGCCGCGTTCGCCGAAGAGCAGGGCCGGCGGCCGCGCGTGATGATCGCCAAGCTCGGCCAGGACGGCCACGACCGCGGCGCCAAGGTCGTGGCCACCGCGTTCGCCGACCTCGGCTTCGACGTCGACATGGGGCCGCTGTTCCAGACCGCCGAGGAATGCGCGCGGCAGGCGATCGAGAACGACGTGCATGCGGTGGGCATCTCGACGCTCGCGGCCGGCCACAAGACCTTGGTGCCGGCGATCATCCAGAGCCTGAAGGCGCAGGGCGCCGACGACATCATCGTGTTCGTCGGCGGGGTGATCCCGCGGCAGGACTACGACTTCCTCTACGACGCCGGCGTGAAGGGCATCTATGGTCCGGGCACGCCGATACCGGCGAGCGCGAAGGACGTGCTCGAGCAGATTCGGCAGGCGGTGATACAGTAATACGGTATTTCGAAGAGGGAGGCTGCCATGGCTTTGTCGGTTCGCATGGATCCATTGATGGAGCGGGAGCTGGAGCTTGCCGCCAAGCGGAAAGGCGTGACCAAGTCGCAATTCATCATCGAGGCCGTCGAGCGTGCGCTCGGCCGCAAGGACGCGCATGCACTGATGGTGCAGCTGAAAGCTGAGGAGCGCCAGCCCAAATACCGAGCCGTCAAGCGGGCCTTCGAAGGTCAGCAGCAGGACTACGAAACCGACAGCGCACGCGCCGCGCTGATCGCGAAGCTCAGAGCCAAGCATGGCCTCGGCCCTGGTTGATGCGAGCGCGATGGTCGCAGCGTTCGGTCTCGGACAGCGTCACGCGCAGCGCTACCATGATCTGCTGCAGCTCGCATCGCTCGAGCGCTGGTCGCTGTCGACGACGTGGCCCTGCGTGGTCGAGGCCGCCTACCTGGTGGCTCCGCCGCAGCGCTGCACGCTCTTGTCCTGGCTCGGCGCCGGCGCGATCGCCGTGTTCCCGTTCGCGCAGGAAGCCTTGCTCGACCTGGTGCCGCTGATGGAGCGCTACACCGAAGCGCCGCGCAGCGAGATGGATCTCGCAGACGCCTCGCTGGTCTGGCTCGCCGGCGAGACCGGTGTGACGCAGGTGATGACCCTGGACCGTCGCGACTTCTCGCGCTATCGGCTGCCCGACGGGCGCGCCTTCGACGTCCTCTGATGACGCCCGCCTTGCCGACGGTCGAGCAACTGCGCGATGGTTCGCCGGGCGTGCGACGCCGCGCCATCGCCAAGTCGATCACCCTGCTCGAATCCACCCGCCCCGATCACCGAGCCCGTGCCGATGAGTTGCTCAACGCCTTGCTCCCCTATACCGGCCGATCGTTGCGCCTCGGCATCTCCGGCGTCCCCGGCGTCGGCAAGTCGACGTTCATCGAGGCGCTCGGCCTGCACCTGATCGAACGCGGCCACCGCATCGCGGTTCTGGCCGTCGACCCGTCGTCCAGCCTCTCGGGCGGCTCCATCCTCGGCGACAAGACGCGCATGGAGCGCCTCTCCGCCAGCGAAGCGGCCTACATCAGGCCCAGCCCGTCAGCCGGCACGCTGGGCGGCGTCGCGGAGAAGACCCGCGAAGCGATGCTGGTGTGCGAAGCCGCGGGCTACGACATCGTGATCGTCGAGACCGTCGGCGTCGGCCAGAGCGAGACCGCGGTGGCCGGCATGACCGACCTCTTCGTGCTGCTGCAACTTCCGAATGCCGGCGACGACCTGCAGGCGATCAAGAAGGGCGTGATGGAGATCGCCGATCTCGTCGTCATCAACAAGGCCGATCTCGATCCCGCCGCGGCGACGCGCGCACAGGCGCAGATCGCGAGCGCAATGCGCCTCTTCGGCGCGCAGACCGCCGAGCGCCGCAACATGGTCATGCAGCTCAGCGCGCTGAAGGCCGACGGGCTCGCCGCGTTCTGGGAGCGCGTCGAATCGCGGGTCGATGCGCACCGCCTGAGCGGCGCCTTCGATAGCCGCCGCCGCAAGCAATCGCTCGCCTGGATGTGGGACCAGATCCACGCCCGCCTGCAGGCCGACTTCCGCCATCATCCCGCGGTACGCGCAACACTGCCCGACACCTTGCGCGACGTGGCCGACGCCAAGCTCGCGCCGTCGGCCGCCGCTCGCGCACTGCTCGACCTGTTCGAGCGCCACTGAAGAACGACGAACCCCAGACACTCCGAGGAGCCTCATGCACGACATCATCCAGCAGCTCGAAGCCAAGCGCGATCGAGCGCGTCTCGGCGGCGGCCGCAAGCGCATCGAAGCGCAGCACAAGAAAGGCAAGCTGACCGCGCGCGAGCGCATCGAGCTGCTGCTCGACGCCGACACGTTCGAAGAATGGGACATGTTCGTCGAGCACCGCAGCCACGACTTCGGCATGGCCGACAACCGGCCCCCGGGCGACGGCGTCGTCACCGGCTACGGGATGATCAACGGCCGGCTCGTCTTCGTGTTCAGCCAGGACTTCACCGTCTTCGGCGGTGCGCTCTCCGAAGCGCATGCCGAGAAGATCTGCAAGGTGATGGACCAGGCGATGAAGGTCGGCGCGCCGGTGATCGGCCTGAACGACTCGGGCGGCGCGCGCATCCAGGAAGGCGTCGCGTCGCTCGGCGGCTATGCCGAGGTGTTCCAGCGCAACGTGATCGCGTCGGGCGTGGTGCCGCAGATCAGCATGATCATGGGACCGTGCGCCGGCGGCGCGGTCTATTCGCCCGCGATGACGGACTTCATCTTCATGGTGAAGGACAGCTCGTACATGTTCGTCACCGGTCCCGAGGTCGTGAAGACGGTGACGCACGAGGAAGTCACGGCCGAAGACCTCGGCGGCGCGCAGACGCACACCGCCAAGAGCGGCGTCGCCGACCTCGCGTTCGAGAACGACGTCGACGCGCTCGCGATGCTGCGCCGCTTCTTCAACTACCTGCCGCTCAACAACCGCGAGCGGGCGCCGCGCCGGCCGTCGACCGATCCGGCCGATCGCATCGACCTGTCGCTCGACACGCTGGTGCCGGACAACCCGAACAAGCCCTACGACATGAAGGAGCTGATCGTCAAGACGGTCGACGACGGCGACTTCTTCGAGCTGCAGCCCGACTACGCCAGGAACATCGTGATCGGCTTCGCGCGCATGGACGGGCAGGTCGTCGGCATCGTCGCCAATCAGCCGCTGGTGCTGGCGGGCTGCCTGGACATCAAGTCGAGCATCAAGGCGGCGCGCTTCGTGCGCTTCTGCGACTGCTTCAACATTCCGGTGGTCACCTTCGTCGACGTGCCCGGCTTCATGCCCGGCACGTCGCAGGAGTACGGCGGCATCATCAAGCACGGCGCCAAGCTGCTGTTCGCCTATGC
>JAFEEF010000081.1 GCA_018241265.1 Pseudomonadota bacterium
CGCGCTTGCACTCGTAGGCCTGCGTGTCGCGCGCGACGATGGTGCGCAGCAGGCGCCGCTTGGCCTCCATTTCCACGGTCGCGAGCAGCCCGGGATTGGAGAAGTGGCTGGAGATGAACACCGTGTGCCGGCCGTTCGACGAATCGCCGAGCTGATTGCGCAGGTAGTAGTCGTTCAGCGCATTCGCCAGCACGACTCTTTGCGGATCCGACGGCGGCAATCCCTCCTTCGCGTCGCCGACCGCGACGGAGCGGTACTTCCACGGCGCCTGCATGTACCGGTCGTTGCGCGGCAGCGCGCGCGAGGTCTCGAGCGACGTCGCCGCAGCCTCCGCTCGGACCGAACCGGTGCGCCGCTTGGCGGGGCGCGACGTCGTGATCCACTCCGGCTCCCAGTCCTTCGAGTAGTTCTTCGGGAACGACAGGCCGATCGACAGGCCGGCGCAGGTCTCGGTTTCGAGCGCGCTGCGGACGCGGCTCTTGATCGACTCGGCGTCCCGCTTCGAGCCGCCCTTGGCATGGGCTTCACCGTGGTAGCGCAAGATGACCTCGAACACCGACAGGCCGTCGTCGCCGAGCGGCGACCTGCCCGCGGCCGGCGTGCCGTCGCCGCGCGGCGCCACGGTGGAGCGGCTGATGAAGCTCGAGACGATGTCGAAGCCCGCATCGCGCAGCGCTCGCGTGATCGCGTCGGGCGAGCGCGGCGTCGAGTCGAACATGATGCGCGCGCTGACGATGGGTTGGTCGTGCCGCGAGAACAGCACGCGCAGCACGCGATCCTTCGTGTCGGAGATCCGGATCGCGTACCCGGCGTTGTGTTCGCGGCGCGCATGGAGTTCGAGCAGCAGGCGTGTCTTGATGTCCTGCGGGAGCACGAGCTTGGCGCGGCGCGACAGGAAGTGCGTGACCTTGCTCGACGCGCCGGCCGGCTGCGGGCCGCGATCGCGCCCGACGTCGCGATCCGAGAAGCCCTCGATGCGCGCGACCGAGCGTATCGCGTCCACGGTGCTGCCGCGCGCCTGCGCCGACAGGCGGCTGAAGGCCCGCGCCGCATCCTGCAGCGCCGACACCGGCTTCAGCGAAAGCTGGGGCCTGCCGTCGGCACGCATGATCAGATCGTCGAACAGCACGGCCTTGAGCGCCCAGTCGAGGCGCGCGCGCAGGCCCTCGGTCGTTTCGTCGCTGGATACCGCCGGCGAGATCGTCGGATCGAGGATCACGAGCGCCTCGACGTAGTGCACGCCCTCCCGGCGCGGATGCTCCTTCACGTTGCACGACTCGGCCGAAATGACGGCCACGTTGTGCTCCTTGAGGATCGCGAAGATGTCGTTGACCAGCCCGGGCCGCTCGCGGAACTTGCCGGCGAAACGCCAGACGCGCGACCAATGCTGGAAGTCGATCGGCGAGACGATCAGCTCGGAGAGCGCATCGGTCGGCTGCCCCGGCGCACGCTCGCCGACGCCATGCTCGAAGAAGCAGCACAGGTGCACCTTCGCTTCCGGAAACAGTCCGGCGTGGGTGCGATGGAACGACGGTATCTCGATGAACGCACCGTCGAAGCGGCGCGGCAGATCCAGGACATGCATGGCGGGCCTTTCAGGCGCCGCACGTCGGATGCGCGGGCGGCGCCGAGACGTGCACCCGGGCCGGGTGGCGGCCCGGATGCTGAAAGCAGGCGCACGCGGCTTCTGACCGCATGCGCCACCCTGGAATCGGCGCCGAGCGCCGGCGGAAGAGGCCCCTTGCCTAGTGGCTGGCCTCGAAGAACTGCTCGTCCTCGGTCGAGCCCTTCAGCGCCGCGGTCGATGCGTCGCGCTCGATCGTCGTCGTCACCGCGTCGAAGTAGCCGGTGCCAACCTCGCGCTGGTGCTTCACCGCGGTGAAGCCCTTCTCGGCGGCCGCGAACTCGGCTTCCTGCAACTCGACGAAGGCCGTCATGTTCTGGCGTGCATAGCCGTGCGCCAGGTTGAACATGGAGTAGTTCAGGCTGTGGAAGCCGGCGAGCGTGATGAACTGGAACTTGTAGCCCATCGCACCCAGCTCGCGCTGGAACTTCGCGATCGTCGCGTCGTCGAGGTTCTTCTTCCAGTTGAAGCTCGGCGAGCAGTTGTAGGCGAGCAGCTTGCCCGGGAACTTGGCGTGGATCGCCTCGGCGAAACGCTTCGCGTAGACGAGGTCGGGCTTGCCGGTCTCGCACCAGACCATGTCGGCGACTTCGGCATAGGCCACGCCGCGCGCCACGGCCTGTTCGAGGCCGGGCTTGGTGCGGTAGAAGCCTTCGACGGTACGCTGGCCGGTGAGGAACGGCTGGTCGCGCTCGTCGACATCGCTGGTCACCAAGTCCGCTGCCTCGGCATCGGTGCGCGCGACGACCAGCGTCGGCACGCCCATCACGTCGGCCGCGAGACGCGCGGCGACCAGCTTGCTCACCGCCTCACGCGTCGGTACGAGCACCTTGCCGCCCATGTGGCCGCACTTCTTGACCGCGGCGAGCTGGTCTTCGAAGTGCACGCCGGCGGCGCCCGCCTCGATCATCGCCTTCATCAGCTCGAAGGCGTTCAGCACGCCGCCGAAGCCGGCTTCGGCATCGGCCACGATGGGCGCGAAGTAGTCGACCTCGTCCTTGCCTTCCGACCACTGGATCTGGTCGGCGCGCTGGAACGTGTTGTTGATGCGCTTGACGACCATCGGCACCGAGTTGACCGGATAGAGCGACTGGTCGGGATACATCTCGCCGGCGACGTTGGCATCGCCCGCGACCTGCCAGCCCGACAGATAGATCGCCTTCAGGCCGGCCTTGACCTGCTGCATCGCCTGGTTGCCGGTCAGCGCGCCCAGCGTGTTGACGAACGGCTCGGTGGCGAGCAGGTGCCAGAGCTTCTCGGCGCCGCGCTGCGCCAGCGTGTGCTCGGGCTGGATCGAGCCGCGCAGGCGCACGACGTCGGCGGCCGAGTAGGTGCGCTTGATGCCTTGCCAGCGCGGGTTGGTCGCCCAGTCCTTCTCGAGGGCGGCGGTTTGCTGTTCGCGGGTCTGCTTGCTCATGCGGGTACTCCTTGGAGGGGGTTGGACGTAGCGGGAAAAGAAGACATCGACGCCCTCAGCTTAGCCGCTGCGCCGGACTTGTGTCTTATAGATGACTGAAATTTTGATTCAATCGAAACAACGACTTATGAGATAGATTTCGTGATACGAAACTGACATTGCCAACGTGAAAGTTCATGCGGCAGCGCAGCAAGGCTCCAGTTCAGCATGTGAAAAGGCAGCGTGCGATCGTGAAATCGAAGCGGTCCGGACGACCGCGCGGAAACGTCGCAACGCTTAGCGACGCTGGGCAACGCTCAGGCAGCGCTGCCGAGCCAGCGCCCATAGAGCGCCGCGGCGAGCCGCTGCTGCGCCGGCAGCGCCGTCGCGGCTTCCGCCAGCATCGCCGGCCCCGACTGCACGGAGGCGACCTCGCGCTGCCAGCGCAGGAAGGTCGGATCGACCGACGCGGCCCATGCCGCCAGCTTGGCCGCATCGAGTTCGACGTGGAACTGCATCGCCAGATGCGGGCCGATCGCGAAGGCCTGGTGCGGGCAGTCGGGACTGGTGGCGAGCGGGACCGAACCCGGCGGCAACTCGAAGGCTTCCGAGTGCCAGTGGTAGACGGTGCGCTCGCGCGCCTCGCCGAACCAGGCACGCGCCTCGTCGTTGTCGAGCAGTTGCATCGGACGCCAGCCGATCTCGGGCCGCGGTGACGCCTGCACCCGCGCACCGAGCGCCCGCGCCATGAGCTGGCCGCCGAGGCAATGTCCGATCACCGGCACGCCGGCGGCCACCGCCTGGCGGATCAGGTCTTCCGAACGCCGCAATGACGGCAGATCGTCGTTCGCGCTCATCTCGCCGCCGAGCACCGCCAGCGCTCCGTAGCCGGAAATGCGTTCCGGATAAACCTGACCGGCCTCGCTGTCGCGCACCTCGAACGGCACGCCCTGCTGCTCGAGCCAGGTGCGCAGGTAGGCCGGATGGTCGAGCGTGAGGTTCTGCAGGACGAGGACGGTCTTCATCGGGTGGATGCGGCAGCAGGCCAGGCGATCGAGGCGCGGCCTCTATCATCGGGCACGCTGCCCGAGCGCACCCGATGACGAGCTTTGCCTTCCTGTCGAACAACGCCTTCCTGAAGGCGCCGCCCGCCGGCGACGACACGCCCTATGCGATCGCGGGCATCGCCTGGGACGGCGCCGTGACGAACCGGCCGGGTGCACGCTTCGGCCCACGGGCGATCCGCGAGGCCAGCCACATGCTGTGCGACGGCATCCATCCGCATTTCGACATCGGCCTCGACGGCCGGCTGGGCGATGCGGGCGACCTCGCGCTGCCCAACACCAGCCTGACCGCGATGCGCAGCGCGATGATGCCGCTCGTGGCGCCGCTGATCCGGCGTCATCACATGGCCTGGCTCGGCGGCGATCACTCGATCACCTTGCCGCTGCTGCGCGCATATCGTGAGGAGCTGGGCAGGCCGCTCGCGGTCATCCACTTCGATGCCCACTGCGACACCTGGACCGACCACTTCGGTGAGCCGAGCGGCCACGGCACCTGGGTCTACGAAGCGATCACCGAAGGACTGGCGGTTCCGTCCTGCTTCACGCAGATCGGCATCCGCTCGGCGGGCGTCAGGGAGGCACGCGACTACGTGCAGACGCAAGGCGGCCAGATCTACACGGCACGTGCCTTGCGCGGCCTGGAGAGCCCGACGCAGCTTGCGCCGGTGATCGACGCGATCCGCCAGCGCCTGGCCGCGCACGGCAACCCGCCGGTCTACCTGAGCCTCGACATCGACTGCCTCGACCCGGCGTACGCGCCGGGCACCGGTACGCCCGAGCCGGGCGGCCTGACGACCAGCCAGGTCCTCACGCTGATCGAAGAGCTCGCCGACCTGCCGTTCGTCGGCATGGACTGCGTCGAGGTCGCCCCGCCCTACGACCATGCCGAACTGAGCAGCCAGGCGGCGGCGCACTTCGTGTGGACCTATCTGTGCGCGCGGGTCTCGGGAGACGCCCACAAGCGGTGAGCCGCCTCGAGCGGCATGCGCGCGCCGCGGCTATGCCGCGAGCCCTCCCTGGCTCGCGACGCGGATGCGCAAATCGCGGGACTCCACCGAGTCCGACAAGTTTTGATGCTGCAGCCAGGTCTGGAGCATCAGCACGGCCCACAGCCGCACGCCGAAATCCCTGCTGCCTGCGAGGTGCTGCTGCCAGGTCAGGCTGACCATCCGCTCGTCCAGGAAGCCCGCCGCGCGGATGGCTTCGGGCGCCAGCAGCGCTTCGGCCCAGTCGCGCAGCTCATTCCTCAACCAGCGGTCGACAGGGATCGCGAACCCTTGCTTCGGGCGATCGAACAGGGCCATCGGAACGAAGCGCTGCAGCACGTCGCGCACGACCTTCTTGCCTAGGTTTCCGGCGATCTTGTAGCGCAGCGGCAGTCGCCAGGCGAACTCCGCCACCCGATGGTCCAGGAATGGCGCGCGGGTCTCCAGCGAGGCGGCCATGGCGGCGCGATCGACCTTGACGAGGATGTCGTCGGTCATGTACGTGAGGGCGTCCAGTGCCATGATCCGCGACACCGGATCGGCCGCCTCCGGCCAATCGGACGGCGTATTGAGCAAAACCGTCGCGGCTTGCGAACCGGGAACCAGGATCTGCGTGTCTGTCCACGCCGCCGACAAGGCCAGGTGGAGTTGGTCCATCGACCGGACGTCGCACAGATGCTCGGCCAGCTTGTGCAGCTTGTCGCCCACCAGCAGGCGCGACCCGAGGTGGCGCGTGACCGGCTGCAGGATTCGATTCCAGCCGTCGATGGACACGCCGCGCAACAGCCGCGCCGCCAGGTTTCGCAGCGCATACGGCGTCCGACGCAGCCCGCCCCAGACCAGCGGCAGCATGGCATAGCGGCTGTAGCCGCCGAACAACTCGTCGCCGCCGTCGCCCGTCAGAGCGACCGTGACATGCTGCCGGGCCAGCGACATGACCAGCGACGTCGGTAGCTGGGAGCTGTCCGCGAACGGCTCGTCATAGATCTGCGGCATCCGCGGTATCGACGCGATGACGTCTTCCGAGGTCATCAGCAATTCGGTGTGCCGGGTTCCGAGGTGGCGCGCGATTTCGGCCGCGAACGCGGACTCGTCGTACGCCGCATCGAGGAAGCCGATGCTGTAGGTGTGGATGGGTACGTCCGACTGCGCCTGCATCAGCGCGACGATCGTCGACGAGTCGATGCCGCCGGACAGCAGCGCCCCCAGTGGCACGTCCGACAGCATCTGGCCGCGTACGGATGTCCGCAGCCGGTGTTCGAACTCGGTCGCCGCATCCTCAGCGGACCCGTCGAATGGATCGCGCCGGCCGGACTCGATCGCCTGCTCGAGCGACCAATATTCCGCCGGCTCGGCGCCGCGACCACCGATGCCGGTCCGCAGGATCGTCGAAGGCGACAGCTTGCGTATGCCTTTCCAGATCGACCTCGGCGTCGGGATGTAGCCGTAGCGCATGAACAGTGCCACCGCGTCCCTGTCGATCTCGCGCTGGAACTTCGGATGCACCGTCAATGCCTTCAGCTCCGAGCCGAAGATGAAGGCATTGCCGTGCCAGCCGTAATAGAGCGGCTTCTCACCGAAGCGATCGCGCGCCAGCGCGATCTCACGGTCGCGCCGATCCCACAGCGCCAGCGCGAACATGCCGAGGCACGCCTGCAGCGCACGCTCGAGACCCCACGCGTCGACGCACGCGAGCAGCGTCTCGGTGTCGGAATGGCCGCGCCATGCAGGCGCCATGCCCGATACGGTCAACGTGCGCCGCAATTCGAGGTGGTTGTAGATCTCGCCGTTGAAGACGATCACGTACCGTCCGGACGCAGAGTGCATCGGCTGATGCCCTGCGGCCGATGTGTCGATGATCGCCAGCCGCCGATGGCCGAGGGCAACACCCACGGAGCTGTCGACCCAGACGTCGGCGTCGTCGGGGCCGCGGTGCCGCACCTGCGAGGCCATGGTCACAGCCACATCGGCCAGGCCCATCGCGCTCGAACCCGCCTGGAGGAATCCCACCAATCCACACATCGGACAGACTAGATTCTTTGCGAATCTTGACTCAAGTTGACCGAATCGACGAACACCCCTCGCAGATACTGCGGAGAGCGTCATCGCGCACTGTGCATCACATGAACCAGTGATCATAACTTGTTACATGATTGGATTGCATGAAGATCCGTCAATTCATTTGAAGATGCGCGAAGCCGACCTTGCCTATACCGGCAGCGCTGTCGTTCGCTTGACCGTCCTCAGCACCAGCAACGAGTTCGACCGCACGACACCCGGCAACCGGGTCAGAACCTCGGAATGGAAGCGCTCCAGGTCCTCCGCGTCCTGGTAGACGAAGCGGATCAGGTAGTCGTTCGAGCCGGCCAGATAGAAGCAGTCGAGCACTTCGGGCTCGTCGCGCACTGCGCGTTCGAAGGCTTCGAGCTGCGACGGCGTCGTGCTGGCGAGATTGATGATGGTGTAGCTGATGCCGTAGCGGCCGACCGCCTTCGGATCGACGATCGCGACATAGCCGGCCAGCACACCTGCATCCTCGAGCGCCTTGACGCGCCGGAGGCAGGCCGAGGGCGACAGGTGCACGCGCTGCGCGAGGTCCTGGTTGGACAACCTCCCGGACTGCTGCAGTTCGCGCAGGATGCCCTTGTCGATCGCATCAAGTTTCACGTCGACCCGTTGACTTGGCATTGGATTCTCTTTGTCATGTCGATTGCGGCATCATATTGCAGCACTGCGGGCCAACCCTGGGCGCAAGCGCAAGCACATTGCGCCTTACCCGGCCTAGACTCGATGGCTCTGAAATCACGCCCGCGTGCGTGACTTCCCCAGCCCAACCGAAGGAACCCCCATGCACAAGGATCTGGACCCCGCCACCCTGGCCGCGCAAGCCGGCGCGCCGTCGGCCCCGCAGTCGGGCATGGAGGCCTTCTGGTTGCCGTTCACCGCGGCGCGCCAGTTCCGCCAGGAGCCGCGCCTCTTGTCCAAGGCCTCCGGCATGCACTACTGGACGCCCGAAGGCCGCCAGGTCCTCGACGGCTGTGCCGGCCTCTGGTGCGTCAACGCCGGCCATGCGCGGACCAAGATCGTGCAGGCGATCGCCGAGCAGGCGGCCGAGCTGGACTTCGCGCCGCCGTTCAACATGGGCCATCCGAAGGCGTTCGAGCTGGCCGAGAAGCTGGTCAAGCTGACGCCGCCGGACCTGAACCGCGTCTTCTATACGAACTCCGGCTCCGAGGCGGTCGATACCGCGTTGAAGATGGCGATCGGCTACCACCGCATGCGCGGCGACGGCGCGCGCACCCGCGTGATCGGCCGCGAGCGCGGCTATCACGGCGTCAACTTCGGCGGCATCTCGGTCGGCGGCATGGTCGGCAACCGCAAGATCTACGGGCCGATGCTGCCCGGCGTCGACCACCTGCGCCATACCCACGACCTGACCAAGAACGCGTTCACGCGCGGCCAGCCGCAGCATGGCGCCGAATTGGCCGACGACCTCGAGCGCCTGGTCGCGCTGCACGATGCGTCGACGATCGCCGCGGTGATCGTCGAGCCGATGGCCGGCTCGACCGGCGTACTGCTGCCGCCCAAGGGCTACCTCGACCGGCTGCGCGCGATCTGCGACAAGCACGGCATCCTCCTGATCTTCGACGAGGTCATCACCGGCTTCGGGCGCCTCGGCTCGCCGTTCGCGGCGACGCACTACGGCGTCACGCCCGACCTGATGACGGTCGCCAAGGGCATCACCAACGGCTGCGTGCCGATGGGCGCGGTGTTCGCGAAGCAGGCGATCCACGATGCGTTCATGAGCGGTCCGGAGCACGTCGTCGAGTTCCCGCACGGCTATACCTACTCGGCGCACCCGCTGGCCTGCGCGGCGTCGCTCGCGACGCTCGAGACCTATGCCGACGAGGGCCTCCTGACGCGTGCCGCGACGATGGCGCCTACGTTCGAGAACGCGGTGCACTCGCTGCAAGGCCTGCCGAACGTGATCGACGTGCGCAACACCGGTCTCGTCGCCGCGGTCGAGCTGACCCCCATCGCCGGCCAGCCGGGCAAGCGCGGCTTCGACGTCTTCGTCGAGTGCTTCCAGCGCGGCGTGCTGGTGCGCGTGACCGGCGACATCATCGCGATGTCGCCGCCGCTGATCGTCGAGGCCGCGCACATCGACCAGATGGTCAGCACGCTGGCCGACGTGATCAAGGCCAAGGCCTGACCGGCGCTGTTCGGACACCGCCGTACCCAGCCCTCACGAAAAGGCCTGCCTAGCGCACACCGTATGTCGCTGCTCGACGTCGACCGCGAATTGACGAGGAACTCCTACTACGCCGCGACAGCCGCGCGGGCAGCGGGCTATCCGGCACTCGACGCGAACCTGGACTGCGATGTCGCGGTGGTCGGCGGCGGTCTGGCCGGCCTCTCGGCGGCGATCGAGCTGGCCGATCGCGGCTACAGCGTCGTGCTGCTCGAAGCGCAACAGGTCGGCTGGGGGGCTTCCGGCCGCAACGGCGGGCAGGTGATCGCGGGGCTGGCGTGCGACCAGGCGACGATCGAAGCCCAGCTCGGCACGGCCGAGGCGCGCCGCATCTGGGACATGACGCTCGAAGCGCTGCGCCTGATCGGCGAGCGCCGCGAGCGCTTCGCGATCGATTGCGACTGGCAAGCCGGCTTCCTTGGCCTCGCCACCAGCCCGCGCAAGGCACGCGACCTGGCGCAGTGGCAGGCGCACATGCAGGAGGCCTACGGCTACGAAACGCGGGCGATCGGCGCCGCCGACGTGGGCGACTGGATCGCGAGCCCGCGCTACCACGGCGGCTACCACGATCCGCTCGGCGGTCATCTGCATCCGCTGAAGTACAGCCTGGGACTCGCGCGCGCCGCGGCGCAGCTCGGCGTGCGCATCCACGAGGGTACGGCGGTGACGGCGTTGCAGCCGCTGCCGCCCGGCCGCAGCGTGCGCCTCGCGACCGCACGCGGCTCGGTGCGCGCGTCACACGTGCTGCTCGCAGGCAACGTCTATCTCGACGGGCTGGCGCCGGCGCTCGTTGGCCGGATCATGCCGGTCGGCACCTACATCGTCGCCTCCGAGCCGCTCGCGCCCGGCCTCGCCGGCTCGCTGGTGCCGTCGATGTCCGCGGTGTGCGACACCAACTTCGTGCTCGACTATTTCCGCCCGACGCTCGACCACCGCATGCTCTACGGCGGCCGCGTCAGCTACAGCACCGCGACGCCGCTCAACCTCGCGGCCGGCATGCAGCGGCGCATGGCGGGCACCTTCCCGCAGCTGCGCGATGCCAAGGTCGAATATGCCTGGGGCGGCTTCGTCGACATCTCGATGAACCGCGCACCCGACTTCGGCCGTCTCGGCAAGCCCGGGCAGGCCTGCGAGAACGTGTACTACCTCCAGGGCTTCTCCGGCCACGGCCTCGCGCTGACCGGCCTGGCCGGCCGGCTGGTCGCGGAGGCGATCGCCGGCGATGCCGAGCGCTTCGACACCTTCGCCCGCATCCGCCACCGGCCGTTCCCGGGCGGCCGCCTCTTGCGCATGCCGGCGCTCGTCGCCGGGATGGCGTATTACCGGTTGAGGGATCTGCTGTGAGCCTCGACCGCCTGCGTCCGGCCCGGATTGACAATGTGAAGCGCGCAGGCACACTCGTCGCTCGGACTCGTGCGTGCTGCCGCACGCCCCTGATCGCATGAACCCCGTTGCCCGCCCCGACGCCCGCGACAAGCCCGTCGTCCTGGTTCCGGCCTGCAACCGCATGCTGGCCCAACATCCCTTCCACGTCGCCGGCAAGAAGTATGTCGACGCGGTGCGTCTGGCCGGTGCGCTGCCGCTGGTCGTGCCGAATGCCGAGCCCGGCGACATCGATGCGTTGCTCGACCTGGCCGACGGCGTGCTGCTCACCGGCTCGGCCTCCAACGTCCACCCCAGCCATTTCGACGAGGCGGTGCACGACCCGTCGCTGCCGCTCGACATCGACCGGGATGCCTGGACGCTGGCGCTGATCCCCAAGGCGATCGGACGCGGCATTCCTCTCTTCGGCATCTGCCGCGGCTTCCAGGAGACGAACGTCGCGCTCGGCGGGTCGCTCTACCAGGCGGTGCAGGAGATCGAGGGCCGGCGCGATCACCGTGCCATGGCGGATGCGCCGGTGGACGTGCAGTACGGCCTGGCGCATGAAGTCATCGTCGAGCCCGGCGGCCTCCTGGCCGGGATCCTCGATGCGCCGCGCGTGCAGGTCAATTCGGTGCACGGCCAAGGTGCGAACCGCCTGGCCGCCGGCCTGCGCGTCGAGGCACGCGCACCGGACGGCCTGGTCGAGGCGTTCTCGCTGCCTTCGGCGCCCGGCTTCAACCTCTGCGTGCAGTGGCATCCCGAGTGGATGGCCGCGGAGAACCCGGTTTCGGTGCGTCTGCTGCAAGCCTTCGGTGCGGCCTGCCGCAGCTACCGTGCGCGCCAGCGCGCGCCGCAGCGTCTGCCTGAGCGCAGCGCCCCTCCGCGCGATCCGGACCGGTAGCGCCGCGGCCGCTGCCGCCCGGGCACGGCCGCCGGCCGTCGCCTGCCTGCCTGCGCCTTGCGCGGGACCGATCCTCAAATTCCCAGGTGATCCATCGTGAACAAGTCCGACTTCACGTTCAGCGACCTCGAAAACTGGTTCAACGAACGCCGCGTGACGGAGATCGAATGCCTCGTCCCCGACCTCACCGGCGTGGCGCGCGGCAAGATCCTGCCGCGCGAGAAGTTCACCGAAGACCGCGGCATGCGGTTGCCCGAAGCGATCGTCGCGATCGGCGTCACCGGCGAGTTCCCCGAAGAGGGACCGTACTACGACGTGATCCACGCGACCGATCGCGACATGCACTTGCGCCCCGACCCGAGCACGGTGCGCATCGTGCCGTGGGCCGCCGATCCGACCGCGCAAGTCATCCACGACTGCTTCGATCGCGACGGCAACATGGTGCCGTATGCGCCGCGCTCGGTGCTGCGCCGCATCTGCGACCTGTATGCCGCCGAAGGCTGGAATCCGGTGGTCGCGCCGGAGCTCGAGTTCTACCTGATCGAGCGCAACGCCGACCCGAACACGCCGCTGCGCCCTCCCCGCGGCCGCAGCGGCCGGGCCGAGACCTCGCGACAGGCCTATTCGATCGACGCGGTCAACGAGTTCGACCCGCTGTTCGAGGAGATCTACGACTACTGCGAGAAGATGGAGCTCAACGTCGACACCCTGATCCACGAGGTCGGCGCCGGGCAGATGGAGATCAACTTCTTCCATGATCATCCGCTCGGCCTGGCGGACGAGGTGTTCTTCTTCAAGCGCACGATCCGCGAAGCGGCGCTGCGCCACGAGATGTACGCGACCTTCATGGCCAAGCCGATGGCGGGCGAGCCGGGCAGCGCGATGCACGTGCACCAGAGCATCGTCGACCAGTTGTCGGGTCGCAATATCTTCAGCAACGAGGACGGCTCGCCGTCGAAGGAATTCTTCTGGTACGTCGGCGGCCTGCAGAAGTACACGCCGGCCGCGATGGCGCTGTTCGCGCCCTACGTCAATTCGTACCGGCGGCTGGCGCGCTCGACCGCGGCGCCGATCAACATCCAGTGGGGCACCGACAACCGCACCGTCGGCATCCGCTCGCCGGTCGCGACCGCCGCATCGCGGCGCATCGAGAACCGCGTGATCGGCGCCGACGCCAACCCCTACGTGGCGCTGGCCGCGACCCTCGCGTGCGGCTACCTCGGCATCAAGAACCGCATCGATCCGTCGCCCGAATGCAAGGGCGACGCCTACCTGTCCGAATACCAGCTCCCGCGCTCGCTGAGCGAGGCGCTGTCGTGGATGGCCGACGAAAAGGACCTGCACGAGGTGCTCGGCAAGGAGTTCATCACCGTCTACTCCGAAGTCAAGGAAATCGAGTACGACGAGTTCATGAAGGTGATCTCGCCATGGGAGCGCGAGCACCTGCTGCTGCACGTCTGAGAACCCTTCGATACGCCAACGATCATGACCACGACCCGCACCACTCAAGCCTGGCAGGCCGCCGACGCGGCGCACTACCTGCATCCCTTCACCGACTTCAAGTCGCTCGCCGCCAAAGGCTCGCGGGTGATCGTGAAGGCCGACAACATCTACCTGTGGGACAGCGACGGCAAGAAGATCCTCGACGCGATGTCGGGACTCTGGTGCGTCAACGTCGGCTACGGCCAGCGCGAGCTGATCGACGCGGCGACCCGCCAGCTCGAGACGCTGCCGTTCTACAACAGCTTCTTCCAGACCGCGACGCCGCCTGCGATCGAGCTCGCCGAGCTGCTCGCCGAGCTGACGCCGCCGCAGTTCCAGCATGTCTTCTTCAGCGGCTCCGGCTCCGAGGGCAACGACACCGTGGTGCGCATGGTGCGCCGCTACTGGGACCTGCTGGGTCGGCCGGAGCGCCAGGTCATCATCAGCCGCAACAACGCCTACCACGGCTCGACGATGGCGGGCGCGTCGCTCGGCGGCATGAGCGGCATGCATGCGCAAGGCGGCCTGCCGATCCCCGGCATCGCGCACATCGAGCAGCCGTTCTGGTTCGAGCTCGGCCGCGGCGAGTCGCGCGACGAGTTCGGCCTGACCGCGGCGCGCTGGTTGGAGGCAAAGATCCAGGAGATCGGCGCCGACAAGGTCGCGGCCTTCATCGGCGAGCCGGTGCAGGGTGCCGGCGGCGTGATCGTGCCGCCCGACACCTACTGGCCCGAGATCCAGCGCATCTGCGACCGGCACGGCATCCTGCTCGTCTCGGACGAGGTGATCTGCGGCTTCGGCCGGACCGGGCGATGGTTCGGCTGCGAACGCTTCGGCGTGCGGCCCGACCTGATGACCTTCGCCAAGGGCGTCACCTCGGGCTACGTGCCGCTCGGCGGCGTGATGGTCGGCCAGCGCATCGCCGACGTGCTGATCGGACAGGGCGGCGAGTTCAACCACGGCTACACCTACTCGGGCCATCCGGTCGCCTGCGCCGTGGCGCTCGCCAACCTCAAGCTGATCCGGCGCGAAGGCCTCGTCGAGCGGGTGCGCGACGACATCGGCCCCTACCTCGCCGAACGCTACGCCGAGCTGGCACGCCATCCGCTCGTCGGCGAAGCGCAGACCTGCGGCCTGATGGGCGCGCTGCAGCTCGTCAAGGACAAGGCCGCGGGCACGACCTTCGACCCGGCGCTCGAAGTCGGCATGGTGTGCCGTGCCCACTGCTTCGCCAGCGGCCTGATCATGCGCGCCGTCGGCGACCGCATGATCGTCGCGCCGCCGCTCGTGATGACGCGCGCGCAGATCGACGAAATGGTCGAGCTGATCGCGAAGTGCCTGGACCTGACCGCCGCCGAGCTGACGGCGCGCGGCTGGCGCTGATGACATTGGCACGGGGTTTGCCTATATCGGACCCCATGCCCGGCTGGTTAGACTGCCCCGGTTCCGCGCCCTCCCCATCCCCGCACGCCACTGCTGCCTGGAGAAGCACCTCATGAAAATGCCTCGTGCCCGACGCCTGCTGTCCGCCATCGCGCCCGCGCTCGCCGCCTTGCTGATGCACGGCACCGCCACGGCGCAGGAGGAGGAGAAGGTCCTCAACATCTACAACTGGTCCGACTACATCGCCGACGACACAGTCGCCAATTTCGAGAAAGAAACCGGCATCAAGGTCCGCTACGACGTCTTCGACAGCAACGAGATCCTGCACGCCAAGCTGGTGGCGGGCAAGACCGGCTACGACATCGTCGTGCCGTCGTCGTATTGGGCGAAGATCCAGGCGGACGGCGGGCTCCTGATGAAGCTCGACAAGTCGAAGATCCCGAACCTGAAGAACGTCGATCCGGCGGTCGCCGAGCAGCTCGCGGTGCTCGATCCCGGCAACCAGTACCTCGTCAACTGGCTGTGGGGCTACACCACCGTCGGGATCAACGTCGACAAGGTGAAGGCCGCGCTCGGCGGCATGCCGATGCCCGCGAACGCCTGGGATCTCGTCTTCAAGCCCGAGTACATCTCGAAGATGAAGTCGTGCGGCGTGTCGTTCCTCGACTCGCCGACCGACATCGTCCCGGCCGCGCTGCACTACCTCGGCAAGCCCGCGTTCAGCCGCAACCAGGCGGACTATTCGGGCGTCGGCCCGCTGCTCAAGTCGGTGCGGCCCTACGTGACCCTCTTCAGCTCGTCGGGCTACATCAACGACATGGCGAGCGGCTCGATCTGCCTGGCGCTCGGCTGGTCGGGCGACATCAACATCGCCAAGCAGCGCGCGATCGACGGCAAGACCGGGCAGAACATCGAAGCGCTGATCCCGTCGACCGGCGGCATCCTGTTCTTCGACACGATGGCGATACCCGCCGACGCGCCGCATCCGAACAACGCGCTGAAGTGGATCAACTACATCCTGAAGCCCGAGGTCGACGCCAGCCTGACCAACAAGGTCTTCTACGCCAACCCGAACAAGGAATCGAAGAAGTTCGTGAAGCCGGAGGTGGCGAACAACGCCACGGTGTTCCTGAGCGCCGCGGACATGCAGAAGATGGCCAACCCGGATGCCCTGTCGAACGACATCCGGCGCACGATGACACGGCTGTACACGACGTTCAAGACCGGGCTGTGACGCAGCCCGCACTGCAGCAGCAACCTGACCTGAACCACGGGGGAGCTCGATGACGAGCGCAGGAGGAGACGCGTCCGCGTTCTTGCAGATCGAGGACGTCGTCAAGGACTTCAGCGGCTACAAGGCCGTCAATCACGTCACGCTGGACATCGCGAAGGGCGAGATCTTCGCGCTGCTCGGCTCGTCGGGCTGCGGCAAGACGACCTTGCTGCGCATGCTCGCCGGCTTCGAGACGCCGACCGCCGGCCGCATCGTGCTGGACGGCAAGGACCTCGCCGGCCTGCCGCCGTACGAGCGGCCGATCAACATGATGTTCCAGTCGTACGCCCTCTTCCCGCACCTGACGGTGTGGGACAACATCGCGTTCGGCCTGAAGCGCGACGGCATGCCGGCGGACAAGATCGCCGAGCGCGTCGAGGCGATGCTGAAGCTCGTGCAGCTCGGCAAGTTCGCCAAGCGCAAGCCCCATCAGCTCTCGGGCGGTCAGCAGCAGCGCGTCGCGCTGGCGCGCAGCCTCGCCAAGCGCCCGCAGCTGATGCTGCTCGACGAGCCGCTGGGCGCGCTCGACAAGAAGCTGCGCGAGGAGACCCAGATCGAGCTCGTCAACATCATCGAGGAGGTCGGCGTGACCTGCGTGATGGTGACGCACGACCAGGAAGAGGCGATGACGATGGCTTCGCGCATCGCGGTGATGAGCGAAGGCCGGATCCTGCAGGTCGGCGCGCCGAGCGAGATCTACGAGACGCCGTCGACCCGCTTCGTCGCCGACTTCATCGGCAACGTGAACCTGATGGACGGCACGCTCGACGTCGACGCCGAGGGGCACTGCGAGATCGGCTGCCGCGACGTGCGCCACTACATCGGTCACGGCATCACCGGCACGCAAGGCATGGCGGCGACGGTCGCGCTGCGGCCGGAGAAGATCCGGCTGACGCGCGAGGCGCCGCCCGATACCGCGTTCAACGCGGTACGGGGGCGCATCCACGAGCTGTCCTACTTCGGCAGCTTCACGGTGTTCCACCTGACCCTGCCGAGCGGCGCGACGCTCAAGGTCAGCCAGGCCAATACCGAGCGCAACCCGGAAAGCCGGCTCACCTGGGGCGACGAGGCCTGGGCGCACTGGGACGCGTGGTCCCAGGTGGTGCTGACGCAATGAAGTCGCTCGTCGCCTGGATCGCCCGCGGCCGCACCGCCGTGATCGGCGTGCCGTACCTCTGGCTGATCGTGTTCTTCCTGGTGCCCTTCCTCGTCGTGCTGAAGATCAGCTTCTCCGAGATGGGGCCGGTGAGCGTGAACGACATCGTCACGGTCAAGGACGGCGTGCTGCAGATCACCCTGCGCGGCACGAGCTACGCCTTCATCACGCAGGACGACCTCTACTACAAGACCTACCGTTCGAGCCTGTGGTACGCGGCGGTCACGACCTTCTGGTGCCTGCTCATCGGCTATCCGTTCGCCTACTTCATGGCGCGCGCCAAGGCGACCGTGCAGCCGACGCTGCTGATGCTCGTGATGCTGCCGTTCTGGACCTCGTTCCTGCTGCGCGTCTATGCCTGGAAAGGACTGCTCGGCGAGCAGGGCCTGATCGCCGACATGCTGATCGCCTCGCACATCGACCTACCGCTGGCGGCACTCGGCCTGATCCCGTCGCCCGGCAAGTTCATGAACACGCCGCTGTCGCTGATGGTCGGCATGGTCTACACCTACCTGCCGTTCATGATCCTGCCGCTCTATTCCAACCTGTCGAAGATGGACCTGCGGCTGCTCGAGGCCGCGGCCGACCTCGGCGCGACGCCGCTCGTCGGGTTCTGGAAGATCACCGTGCCGATGTCCAAGGCCGGGATCATCGCCGGCTCGATGCTGGTCTTCATCCCCTGCACCGGCGAGTACGTCATCCCGGAGGTGCTCGGCGGACCCGAGACCCTGATGATCGGCCGCGTGCTGTCGGACGAGTTCTTCAGCAACAACGACTGGCCGATGGCCGCGACCGTCGCGGTCGTGATGGTGCTGCTGATCGTCGTGCCGCTGGCGATCTTCAACCGCTACCAGGCCGAGGCGCAGGAGGCGGCGCGATGAGGACGGGCCTCTTCGGCAAGGGCTGGCTGACCGCCGGCTACGTGTTCCTCTACGTGCCGATCCTGTCGCTGATCGTCTATTCGTTCAACAACTCGCCGATACCGAACGTCTGGAACGGCTTCACGCTCTCGTGGTATGCCAAGCTCGCGAGCGACAACGAGATGCTCTCGGGCCTGTGGCTCAGCCTGAAGATCGCGTTCTGCAGCGCGACCGGCGCGGTGGTGCTGGGCACCTTGGCCGCGATCGCGCTCGTCAAGTACCGGCGCTTCAAGGGTCGCACGCTGTTCTCCGGCATGGTGAACGCGCCGCTCGTGATGCCCGACGTCGTGATCGGCATCTCGCTGCTCTTGATGCTCGTGTCGATCCAGCGCGCCTTCGGCCATCCCGAGCGCGGCATGCTGACGATCTGGCTCGGCCACGTGCTGACCGGCATGGCCTACGCCACCGTCGTCGTGCAGGCGCGCCTGCAGGACCTGAACCCGCAGCTCGAGGAAGCCGCGATGGACCTCGGCGCGCGGCCGGCGCAGGTGTTCCGGCTCGTCACCTTGCCGATGATCGCGCAGGCGCTCGCGTCGGCCTGGCTGCTCACCTTCACGATCTCGCTCGACGACGTGGTGCTCGCCGCGTTCCTGTCCGGCCCGGGCTCGACGACCTTGCCGCTCGTGATCTTCTCGCGCGCGCGCCTGGGCCTCAACCCGAGCGTCAACGCGATCGCCACCGTCATCATCACGCTCGTCGCGATCGGCACCGTCGCGGCGAGCATCTGGATCGCGCGCGTGGAGCGCGAGCGTGCCCGTGCCATCGCCGCCGCCCAGCGGGCCGACGGCTGACCGAGACACAAGAATTTCAAGCCCGAGGAGAACTGCATGACGATCGTTAGGAAACCCGCCGCGCTCGTGCTCGCGCTGGCTGCCGCCTTTCCGGGCCTCGCCCTCGCGCAGTCGAACGAGGAACTGCTGAAGGAGCTCAAGGCGCTGAAGGATCGCGTCAGCGATCTCGAGAAGAAGCTCGCCGAGAAGCCCGCGGCCGCGGCACCCGCCGCGGGCGACAAGCAATGGGGCATGACGCCACAGCAGCAACAGGACTTCAACCGCATCGCGGTGAAGACCGAGGCGCTCGAAGACAACCAGGAGGCGATGGGCTTCAAGGGCCTGAAGATCAGCGGCTACTTCGACCCGGCCTACATCTGGAACCGCGACCAGAACCGCGCCGGCTTCCAGTTCCTGAACCGCGTCTCGGACGACGGCTACAACTACGACAACGGCTACTTCGGCACCGTGAGCCTCGACTTCCAGAAGGAGATGGAAGGCGGCACCAAGTGGCGGCTGACCCTGATGCCGAACCGCGGCGCCGGCTCGATCGCCGACTCGGGCGGCAACTCGATCGTGCACGAGGCCTCGGTCTCGGTGCCGCTCGGCGACCTGCAGACGCGCTTCATCGCCGGCCAGATCCCCGACTGGTCGGGCTACGAATACATCCAGGCGACGCAGACCAAGCTCGTGACGCGCGGCCTGCTGCTCGACTTCACCGAGCCGACGGCGTACACCGGCGCCGGCATGGAGATCATCAGCGGCAAGTGGGACGTCAAGGGCGTGCTCGCGAACTACAACACGACGAAGAACCCGGCCAACCGCAGGAGCCCGGTGCTGGCCTACCGCGCCGACTATTCGAAGGGCGAGTTCGACGGCTTCGGCTTCGCCGGCGTGCACGGCCGTGCGGCGAACTTCAGCGAGGGCGTCGTCGATGCCGACGGCAACGTCGTGACGCAGAAGGACTCGTGGCTGGACCTGTTCGAGGTCGACGGCTACTTCATCCGCGGCGACCTGACCCTGCAGGGCCAGATCGGCTTCGGGCACCAGAAGAATGCCTCCATCGTGCCGGCGGCCGACGGGTCGCTGCGCGATGCGCGCTGGTGGGGCATCTCGGGCCTCGCGGCCTACAAGTTCATCCCGCGCTGGGAGGGCACCGTGCGCGTCGACTACATCGACGACCACGCCAACGGCGGCGGCCTCCTGCAGTATTCGGTCGCCGACGACCGCAACGGCATCGGCCCGAACGCCAACCTCGGCTGCGTGACCGCGGCCACCGCGCCGGACTGCAGCAACGGCGCGAACCGCTATGCCATCGCGGTCGGCTTCAACTACCTGCTCAACGCCAACACGACGATCAAGGCCGAGTACCGCTACGACGGCGCCAGCAAGCCGGTCTTCATCGACCTGCGCGACAACACTTATCGGCGCAACAACCACCTGCTCGGCACGACGGTGGTGGTGTCGTTCTGAGCACGTCGAGGCAGCGATGACGACGGCGATCGACTGGGCGGCACGCGCCGGCGCGCTGCAGCCCGACGGGCGCGCCTACATCGACGGCGAGCGCAAGGCTTCGGCGTCGGGCGAGACCTACGACAAGCGCTCGCCGATCGACGGTCGTACGCTGGGCGCAGTCGCGCGCGGCGCCGCCGAAGACGTCGATCGCGCGGTGGCTGCGGCGCGGCGCGCCTTCGACGACGCGCGCTGGGCCGCTCAGCCGCCGGCCGCGCGCAAGAAGGTGCTGCAGCGCTGGGCCGACAAGATCCTCGCTGCCAAGGACGAACTGGCGCTGCTCGAGACGCTCGACATGGGCAAGCCGATCCGCTATGCGCTCGCGGTCGACGTGCCGGCCGCGGCGCGCTGCATCGCCTGGTACGGCGAAGCGGTCGACAAGATCTACGACGAGATCGCGCCGACCGGGCCGGGCGCGCTCGCGCTGATCACGCGCGAGGCGATGGGCGTCGTCGGCGCCGTCGTGCCGTGGAACTACCCGATGATCATGTCGGCCTGGAAGCTCGGGCCGGCGCTCGCGGCCGGCAACAGCGTGGTGCTGAAGCCGAGCGAGAAGAGCCCGCTGACGGCGATGCGTCTCGCCGAGCTCGCGGTCGAGGCCGGCCTGCCGCCGGGCGTCTTCAACGTCGTCCCCGGCTACGGCGGCGAGGCGGGCGAGGCGCTCGCGCTGCACGACGACGTCGATGCGATCGGCTTCACCGGCTCGACCCGCGTCGGCCGGCGCATGCTCGAATACGCAGGGCGCAGCAACCTGAAGCGCGTCTACAACGAGCTCGGCGGCAAGAGCGCGTTCGTCGTCTTCCCCGACTTCGGCGACCTCGACCGCGCCGCGCAGACCGCCGCGGGATCGATGTTCTTCAACCAGGGCGAGAGCTGCAATGCGCCGTCGCGGGTGCTGGTGCACGACAGCATCGCCGACGACTTCGTCGCACGCGTCGCGGCGGTCGCGCCGTCGTATGCGCCGGCCGATCCGCTCGCCGAGTCGACGGTGATGGGCGCGCTCGTCGACGACGGCCAGCTGCGCACCGTGCTCGGCTACATCGATGCCGGCCACCGCGAAGGCGCGCGGCTCGCAGCCGGCGGCAAGCAGGTGCGCGGCGAGACCGGCGGCTACTACGTCGAGCCCACGGTGTTCGACGGCGTCGCCAACGGCATGAAGATCGCGCGCGAGGAGATCTTCGGCCCGGTGATGAGCGTGATCCGCTTCAAGACCGAGGAAGAAGCGGTGCGCCTTGCCAACGACAGTCCGTACGGCCTGCAGGCGAGCGTGTGGAGCGACAACGTCAACCGCGCGCACCGGGTCGCCCGCGCACTGCGTGCCGGCACGGTGCACGTGAACCAGTACGACGACGACGACATCACGGTGCCGTTCGGCGGCTACAAGCAGAGCGGCAACGGCCGCGACAAGTCGCTGCATGCGTTCGACAAGTACACCGAGCTGAAGACGACCTGGCTGCGCATCGCCACCGACCCGTCGTGAGTCGCCGGAGCGAAGTCGCCTATGAAATTGCGCCGCGCAGGCGACTCGTTCAGAACCTGCTTAGCCTGCCAAGCCGAGCAATCTGCTCACAGGTTCTGACTCGATGACGACGCTTGCGGAACTGAAGGCCCGCTGGGCCGAGGCCGGCGTGCATACGCTGGTCGCGCAGTTCACCGACATCCACGGCGTCGCGAAGGGCAAGTTCGTGCCGCTGGCGCAGCTCGATGCGTTGATCGAACGCGGCGCCGGCTTCTCCGGCCCGTCGATCTGGGGCACCGGCCTGCCGCGCACCGGGCCGCGCTCGGAGTATTACGGCCGCGGCGACCTTGCGACCGCCGCCGCCCTGCCCTGGATGCCCGGCTATGCGCGCATCGCCTGCGACGGCTTCGTCGACGGCGCGCCGTTCGATGCCTGCCCGCGCCAGGTGCTGAAGCGCCAGACGGCGCGTCTGGCCGAGCGCGGCTGGCTGCTGCAGGCCGGCATCGAGCCGGAGTTCTTCCTGCTCGAGCGGCGTGAGCAAGGCTACGTGCCGGCCGACGACCACGATCGTCTCGCCAAGCCGTCGTACGACCTGAAGAGCCTGCCGCGGCAGCGCGAGTTCCTCGCGCGCCTGGCCGACGGCTTGACCGCCTGCGGCTTTGCGATCGAGCAGATCGATCATGAGGATGCGCACGGGCAGTACGAGATCAACTACGCGCATGCCGACGCGCTGACGAGCGCCGACCGGCTGATGCTCTTCAAGATGGCCGGCCATGCGATCGCCGACGAGCTCGGCCTCGTCTTCTCGATGATGCCCAAGCCGTTCGCCGACCAGCCGGGCAGCGGCATGCACTTTCACTTGTCGCTGTGGGGTACGGACGGCGAATGCTGCATGTTCGACGGTGCGCCGCGCGAGCTTTCCGACCTCGGCCGGCATTTCGTCGCCGGCGTGCTGGAGCATGCACCCGCGCTCTGCGCGATCGCCGCGCCGACCGTCAATTCGTACAAGCGGCTGAGCGGCAGCGCGTCCATCACCGGCACGACCTGGGCGCCGGCAACGATCGCGCACGGACCGAACAACCGGACCGCGATGGTTCGCACCCTGTCCGGCCGCTTCGAATGGCGGCTGCCGGACGCGAGCGCCAACCCCTACCTCGCGCTCGCCGGCGTCATCGCGGCCGGGCTCGACGGCATCGAACGTGCCTTGGAGCCGCCGGCCGCCTGCACCGACGACCTCTACGAAGCCGCCCCGGCGGCGCTCGCCGAACGCGGCATCGAGCGATTGCCGCGCACCCTCGATGCCGCCATCGATGCGCTCGAACGCGACGACGTCGTGCTCGAGGCGCTAGGCGCCACGCTCGCCGCGCAGTTCGTCGACCTGAAGCGCCGCGAAGTGGCCGACCATGCGCGCCACGTCAGCACGTGGGAGCTGGAGCGCTACGCGGCGTTCTTCTGATGCAAGGCCGTCCGCTCTGGCCTTCGTACCTGTGCCTCGCGGCGAGCATGTCGCTCGTCGGCTGCTATGTCGGCCTGTCGAAGACGCTGGTGCTGGTGTTTCCGGTCTTCCTGCTCGCGTGGCTGCGCTTCGGCATCGCGTTGATCGCGATGCCGGGATGGCTCAGGCGCGCGCCGAACGAAGCGCCGCTGTCGACGCACGATCGCCTGCTGCTGTTCGCCGAGTCGTTCTTCGGCAACTTCCTGTTCTCGGTCTGCATGCTGTTCGGCGTGGCGCTCACGTCGGCGCTGGCGGCCGGGATCATCATGGCGGCGATCCCGGGTGTGGTTGCGATCATGTCGCGCGTGTTCCTGCGCGAGCGCATCGCGCGACGCGTCATCGCCGGCATCGTCTGTGCCGTCGGCGGCATCGCGCTGGTGTCGTTCAGCAAGAACGGATCGGCCGAGGCCGGCGGGTCGCTGCTCGGCAACCTGCTGCTGCTCGGCGCAGTGACCTGCGAAGCGATCTATGTCGTCGTCGGCAAGCGGCTCACCGGCAACGTCGGCCCGAAGCGCATCAGCGCATTGATCAACCTGTGGGGCTTCGTGCTCGTCACGCCGTTCGGGCTGTGGCAGGCACGGCAGTTCGACTTCGCGGCCGTGCCGCAAGGGCCGTGGTGGCTGCTGGTGTTCTATTCGATCGCCGCCAGCGTCGTCACGGTCTGGCTCTGGATGACCGGCCTGAAGCGGGTGCCGGCGTCGTCGGCCGGCGTCTTCAGCGTGCTGCTGCCGGTGAGCGCGGCGCTGGTCGGCGTACTGGTCCTCGGCGAGACCGTCAGCGGCCTGCAGGCTGCCGCGTTCGCGCTGGCACTGCTCGGCGTGGCGTTGGCAACCTGGCCGGGTTCGAGGCCGACGAGCCGTCGCGTCGGCGGATGACGATACACCGACGCATCCATCAGGCCTCGGCGACCGCCGGCTGCAAGGCCAGCCTGGCGCGCACGCTGACCTCGACCGGCGACAGGGTGCGCCACGCCGGATCCGACCACGCCTGGCGCCAGCGCCGTGCGCCGCTCTGGCCGTTACGCAAGCCCATCATGTGGCGAGACGCGCGCGTCCACGGCTCGCCCGCGGCAACCAGGCGCTGCATGTAGCCGACCATCGCCGCCTCGATCGCATCGGGATCGTCCGGCCCTTCAGGCGCGCCGAAGAAGCGCCGGTCCCATGCCGCGAGCCGCCATGGGTGGTGATAGGCCTCGCGCCCGATCATCACGCCGTCGACGTGGCCGAGGTGCTCGGCGATCTGCTCGTCGCTCGCGAGGCCACCGTTCAGCACGATCGTGAGCGACGGGAAGTCGCGTTTCAGCCGATGCGCGACCTCGTGGCGCAGCGGCGGAATCTCGCGGTTCTCCTTCGGGCTCAGGCCCTTGAGCCAGGCATTTCGCGCATGCACGATGAAGACCTCGCAACCCGCGGCCGCGACCTGCCCGACGAAGTCGCGCACGAAGCCGTAATCCTCGTCGCGATCCAGGCCGATGCGGTGCTTGACCGTCACCGGCAGCGCGACCGCATCGCGCATCGCCTTCACGCAATCCGCCACCAGCGCCGGCTCGGCCATCAGGCAGGCGCCGAACGCGCCGCGCTGCACGCGCTCGCTCGGGCAGCCGCAGTTGAGATTGACCTCGTCGTAACCCCAGCGCTCGGCGAGCTTCGCGCAGGCCGCGAGGTCTGCGGGTTCGCTGCCGCCGAGTTGCAGCGCGACCGGATGCTCCTCGGCGTTGAAGTCGAGGTGGCGCGGCACGTCACCGTGCAGCAGCGCGCCGGTCGTCACCATTTCGGTGTAAAGCAGCGTGCGGCGGGTCAGCAGGCGGTGGAAGTAGCGGCAGTGGCGGTCGGTCCAATCCATCATGGGGGCGATGGAGAGGCGCCAGGGGCTGGGAGCGGAGTGCACGAGATGGGAAGTGATGATTCGGAAGAAGCGTGGAAGCCTGCTCGGCGATGGTATGCCCGCCCGATTCAGGCGGTAACGCGACGTAGAATGTATGCTGTCCAATTCACGTTTAGGCACAAGAGTACTTGCAGTCCTCAACCCGAGCGACATTGGAGTAGCTCGATGATAGTCCGTCGAAAAATCGTTGGTGTGATGGGATCCGCCGAGGACAGGCATGACGCCCTGTCCAACGAAGTCGCCGCAGAAGTTGCGAGACTCGGCTATCACTTGTTGACCGGAGCGGGGGATGGGGTAATGGCGGCAGTCGCCGAGGCTTTTGCAGGGTATGGTGAGAGACAAGGCCTGTCGATCGGAGTGGTTCGCGCGGCGAAGATTGAGAACGGCGAGCCGTCGCCAATGCGACCTGCCGCGAAGCGCCAGTGGCAAGCTCGCAAGCGCAACAGGTTTGTCGAGATCGCCATAAACACTCATCTCACCCAGAGCGACAAGTCAAAAGACAGTCGGAATCACATCAACGCCCTGACTCCGACTGCCGTTGTTATCCTGCCGGGAGGCAATGGAACCTTATCTGAGCTCGAGCTTGCTTTGGAGTACGGTACACCCACCGTCCTCTACATCGGTGAGAAGACAGTCGGTGGGAAGGATTCCTCGAGACTGCGTTCTGAGTACAAGGATCTGTGCGTTGCGTCAAACCAGCGCGAGCTCGCTCAGTTTCTGGCTAGTCACGTCGGCGATGCTTGTGCGTAAAGCCTGGATCCTTGTAATTTGGAAGTATTCTCTGAAATTCGATCGACCGCGCCCGGGTTTACCGACTCGAAATCGGCGATCTTGCCTTCGCGTCATCGAGCACCCGCGGGATCGCGATTCAAAGGCCTGACCGCCCGGCTTGAACTTGAGGTCCACCCAAGCACAGTACGCACGGTATGTCCAGAATCCTGTCTGCTCTCGCCCTGTGCCTGGCAATTGGCGTCGCTGCCTGCGTCACGACTTCCGCAGACGCGACGCTCGAAGCCCAGGACCGCAGCGAGATGCTGGCTGCCCTCGCCGCCTCCGCCGAGTCCTGGAACAAGGGCAGCCTCAAGGGCCATCTCGCGATCTACGATCCCTCGGTCACGGTCATGACCAAGAACGGTCCGAGACCCGGCATCGAACCCATAGAGCGCTCGTTCGGCGAGACGTACTTCACCAACGGCGCCCCGAAGCAGGCGTTGAGGACGGAACAAACCGAGATTCGCATGCTGTCGCGAGACTCGGCGCTGATGACCGGCCGATTCATCTTGTCGGGCGGGAATCTTCCGGAGCAGTCGGGCTGGTTCTCGCTGGTGTGGATCCGCACCAGCGCCGGATGGAAGGTCGTGCACGACCATACGAGCTAGGCGTTCACAGCCAGCCGGCCGGTTCGGCAGCAAGTTGCGATCGAGCTATCCTCCCCGCCATGCTCCGGATCCTCGGCCGCCCCACCTCGATCAATGTCCGTAAAGTTCTGTGGACCCGGGACGGCGACGTCGTGCTGTGGACGGCATGCCCTGAACGGACTGCGCCGAAAGGACGATGGACACCCTCGATGCACTGAAATCGCTCGGCCTCGAACTGCCGAGCCCGGCCTACATCGCCGGCGTGATCCTGTTCGGCATCGTCGGCATCGTCGCCTGGGTCTATGGACGGCGGATCAAGCGGCAAAGCACCCGCTGGCTGGGCCTGGCGCTGATGTTCTATCCGTACGTGGTGTGGCAGACCTGGCTGCTCTACGGCGTCGGGGTCGCGCTCTGCGTGTGGATCTGGATGGACCTGCGCCGAGCTTGACGGCCGGCAACGCAGCGGAATCAGTGTTTCGCGCTGTCCGGCGTGACGCAAATCTCGTCGCGACCGATCTTGGTCCACGTGCCGCCGGTCGAGAGGCACACCGACTGCGCGGTCTGGCGTCGATCTCGGATGCGGTCGGGGGCGGTGGTGATCTTGACGACTGCACCGGTGATGGCTGCGAGTACCACCAACGTCACCGCATACCGAGCGAACTTCGTGCCCATGACGCGCGCCTCCGATAGCGCACTGTAGCGCGGAACGCGCGCCCGTGCGCCTGCCCCGAGGGGGGACAGGCGCCGTCGGTCAGGCACGCGCCGCGACCGCGGCGATGTCGCTGACGAAGCGCGGCCAGAGCTCGCGCGGCAGGTCGTGGCCCATGCCGTCGATCAGGTCGATGTCGGCGCCGGCGATGCGTGCGGCCAGGTCCTCGCCGGCGGCGACCGGCACGAGCGGGTCGGCCCGTCCGTGGATGACGCAGGTCGGCTGGCGGATCTCCCCGAGCATCCGCGACCGGCTGCCGTCGGCGGCGATCGCGAGGAGCTGGCGCGCGCTGCCCTGCGGCCGGAACGACCGGCGGATCGATCCTTCCAGGCGCTCGCGCAACTCGGCCGCAGGCGGCGGATAGCCCGGGCTGCCGATCATCCCGAACAGTGCCACGTAATGGGCGACGATGCCGGGAACGCCGCCGGCGGCGTCCGGCCGCGCCAGCATTGCGCGCTGCAGCGCGAAGCTCGGCCCGGGCAGGCGGCGCGAACCGCTGGTCGTCATCATCAAGGTCAGGCTGCGCACGCGCTCGGGCGCCCGTACCGCCAGGTGCTGGGCGATCATGCCGCCCATCGAGGCGCCGCAGATGTGCGCGCCGGCGATGCCGAGGGCATCCAGCACGCCGACGGTGTCGGCCGCCATGTCGGCGAGCGTGTACGGGCTCGTCACCTTGAGGCCGAGCGTCGCCTTCATCGCGGCGAGCACGAGGTTGGGCATGCCGTATTGATCGAACGACTGGCTGAGGCCGATGTCGCGGTTGTCGAAGCGGATCACGCGGAACCCGCGCGCCACCAGTCCCTCGACGAAGGGCAGCGGCCAGGCGACGAGCTGCATGCCCAGGCCCATGACGAGCACCAGCGGCTCGCCGGACGGCGGACCGTGGTCTTCGACTTCGAGCGCGATGCCGTTGCAGGAAAGCTGCATCAGGCGGCTGCGGCGGCCGAGGGCGACGCCGTGCCGAAGAAGAACTGCCGCAAGCCGCTCGCATCGAACGGCTTCCAGGCCGCGGCCGGCTGCGCCAGGCGGTCGGCGATCGCATACAGCACCAGCGGGTTCATCCCCATGCCGACGTGGCTCGCCTGGACCTCGATGTTCTCGGCGCGCGGGCCCGGCGGGTTCAGGCTGCACTGCCAGGCGACGACGCCGTCGGTGCGCGAATAGATCGACGTCGTCGGCACCGGCGGCGGGCGGCGGATCTGCGCCAGGCGCGCCGGATCGTGCGCGACCTGCCCGCTCAGCAGCTCGAAGACGCGCCAGGCGTTGGTCGCGCGCGGATGGCCGGTGAACGGCGTGCCGAGCGTGATCACGCAGCGCGTCTCGGCAGCGAGTTGCTTGGCGGTTTCGCGCGCATAGATGCCGCCGAGGCTCCAGCCGATCAGGCTGACCGGCTCGCCGTGCTTGTCGGCCAGCGCGCGCACGTCGTCGGCGCAGCGCTCGAGTACGCCGCCGCGCGGCCCGACGTTGAAGCCCTGCCCCCAGGCCCGGGGGCGGTAGCCGAGCGCATCGAGGAAGCGGCGCAGCGGCAAGGTCGTCATGTCATTCGCCGCCATGCCGGGGAAGACCAGCACCGGATGGCCGTCGCCAGGCGGCAGGCTGCGCAGCCACGGCAGCGTCGCGAGCATGGCCGCGAACTCCCACGGCGCCCGGCCCTCGAGCATCAGCAGGAACAGGTTCGGCGGCCGCAGGGCGGACGGCTCGGGCAAGCTCGGCGCCGCCTCCAGGTCGGTGGCGGGCAGTGGCGCGGGCTTGCGGCGGGACGTCGGCATGCGTGCTTCGGTCGTTGCGGTCGGCGCATCCTAGCCGCTTGCGCGTCGCTTGGGACGGCGCGCTTGCCCTATGAACGGGTGTCGCCGGCGTGACATCGCACGCCGATGCCGCTGCCCGCCTCGGCGTTCAGCGCGCCACGCGTCGCAGCGCCAGCGCCTCGTTGCCGGCGAGCGCGCCCAGCACGAGCAGCCCACCGCCGAGCACGTGCACGGCCGGCGTCTCGTAGCCGCCGAGCCAGGCCCAGGCCACGCCCATCAGCACTTCGAGCAGCGCCAGCAAAGCCGCCTCCGGCGCATTCAGCGCGCGGCCGGCTGCCACCGACATCAGGCACGGGATCGCGAGCTGCACCACGCCCAGCAGCGCGAGCCAGCCGAGGTCGTGCGGCGACGCCGCCAACGGCAGCGCGAGCGGCAAGGTCACGAGCGCCGACAGCACCGCGCCGATCAGCACCGCGGGCAGCAGGTCGCGCTGGATGGGCGCGCCGCGGCTGCGCTGCAGCACGGTCCAGTTGACCGCGGCGGCGATCGGCACGCAGACCGCCACCGCCATGCCGAGCACGTGGCGCGCATCGGCGGCGCGTACCTCGAGCGCATACATCCAGACGATGCCGGCGCCGGCGACGACGATCGCCGTCCAGGTGCGCGCCGCGAGCCGGTGGCCGAGCGCGAAGCGGGCGATCAGCGCGGTCATCAGCGGCGCGCTCGCCATCGTGACGAGCACGTTGGCGACCGTCGTCATCGTCAGCGCAACCATGAATGCCGTGAACATCACCGCCCAGCACGCGCCCGAGATCCAGAGCGGCCGACCGCCGCCGACGATCGAACGCCACAGCGGCGCGGCGCCGCGCAGCCGGCCGAGCAGGATGACCAGCGCGATCACCGTGAAGAAGCTGCGCCAGAACGTGATCTCGAAGCTGCGCGCCGCTTCGAGCTGGCGCGTCACCACGCCGGCGATGCTCCACATGGCGGTCACCGCGACCATCGTGACGACCGCACGACGGTGCGACATCACGCGCGGCGCGGTCGGTAGCGACGGCGACGCGACAGCCCGGACCAACGGTTCAGTAGTCGCCACCGGCGCTGCCCGGGGCCAGGTTGTCGAAGCGGGTGAGCGGCTTCAGGAACGTCAGCTTCAGCGTGCCCGTGGGGCCGTTACGCTGCTTGCCGATGATGATCTCGGCGACCCCGGGCTCCTTGCTGTCCTTGTTGTAGTACTCGTCGCGGTAGATGAACATGATGACGTCGGCGTCCTGCTCGATCGCGCCGGATTCGCGCAGGTCGCTCATCATCGGCCGCTTGTCGGTCCGGGTCTCGACGCTGCGGTTGAGCTGCGACAGCGCGATCACGGGGCACTTCAGCTCCTTGGCGAGCGACTTGAGGCCGCGCGAGATCTCGCCGATCACGGTGGCGCGGTTCTCTTCGCTGCCGCCGCCGCTGCCGCTCATGAGCTGCAGGTAGTCGACGACGATCAGCCCGAGCTGGCCGCACTGCCGCGCCTGGCGGCGCGCGCGGGCGCGCAATTCGCTCGGCGTCAGCGCGGCGCTTTCGTCGATGTAGAGGCTGACCTTGCCGAGCCGCTCGACCGCCTCCGACAACCGGCCCCATTCGTCGTCCTGCAGCTTGCCGGTGCGCAGATGGCTCTGGTCGATCCGGCCGAGCGAGCCGACCATGCGCAGCGCGAGCTGCGACGCGCCCATTTCCATCGAGAACACGACGACGGGCAGGCCTTCCTGCACCGCGACGTGCTCGGCGATGTTCAGCGCGAAGGCGGTGTTGTGCGTGACGACATCGTCGTCCGTGATGTAGAGCCGGTCGGGGTGACTCACCGCGATGCACCGGCAGGCCGCTTCGCGGCTCGGTTCGATGCTCTGTATCGTCAGCCGCTTCTCGCGCAGCCAGGCCTGCGGCGCGCGGGCCTGCTTCTCGGAGAGCAGGAACAGCGAGCGCGGCTGCGGATGCGAGATGTGACAGACGTAGGCCGGCAATCCGGCGATCCGGACGCCGGCCACGTTGCGGTAGTGCGGTTGCTTGCGGCTGATCGAGCACCAGCCGCCGAGGGAGCGCACGAGTCCGGCCACGTCTTCGGCAAGGCGCGGGCTGCAGGTCGAGAAGCGCACGCTGCCCCAGCGCTCGACCCAGCCATCGGTATCGAGCAGGCCGCGCAACAGGTCCAAGCGATGCTCACGGCTTGCTTCCAGGTAGAGCGCCGGCACGAACTTCTGGTCGCTGCTCGAGCCCGACAGCCCCAAGGCCTGCAGCGCCACGCGCAGCGGGTTGGGCTGCGCACCGGCCAAGCCCGGCTCATGACCACGGTCATGTCGCACGATGCGGTAGTCGTAGCGCCCAGCGCGCGTCACCATCATGCCGGAGCCGATGCGCGCGCCGACGGCATCGAGGATCTCGGTCGATGCAGTGCTGAATCGCACCGAGCCCGTACCGGTCAGATTGCCGTCGCCGAGCAGGCAACCGAGCAGCCAGGGATCCACCGGCAAGGGATCGTCGTGGCCAAAGGCGCCGCTGGCGCGATCGATCCAAAGGCGCCCTTGGTACCGCTTCCTGGCGAGCAGCTCGCGTACGGCCGCAGTGCTCAAGACGCGCGGTACCGCCCAATGGCGAAAGTGCACGCGCCACAGATGCTCATCGCAGCACTCGGCCGACCGGCCATCGGAGAAGCGAACCCGCCAGACCGGCTTGATCCCTTGCGGATACACGCCGGTAACGATCGACGGCCGGCCATCCACGGAGGCCACCGCATCGCCGACCTCCAGCTCGCCCATGCGCTTCCAACCAGTGCGCGTGCGTACGCGCGCATCGAGCGGCTGCGCCTTCCCCATCGACGGCCGCGCCGCCAGCACGATCAGGTCGCCCGGCTGCAGGCCCGCCGTCATGCGGTCCATGTCGAAGAAGCCGGTGCGCACGCCGGTGACCTCCTCGGCGCCGTTCTCGTGCAGTTCGTTGACCCGATCGATGAGCTGGACGACGAGCTGGTCCATGCTCATGAAGCCCTGCCGCGAGCGCGAGCCCTCTTCGCCGATGCGGAAGATCTTGCCCTCGGCGTCGTCGAGGATCTCGGAGACTTGGCGGCCTTGCGGATTGAACGCGGTGGTCGCGATCTCGTCGCTCACCGCGACCAGCTTGCGCAGGATCGCGCGCTCGCGCACGATCTCCGCATAGCGCCGCATGTTGGCCGCGCTCGGCACGCTCTGCGCGAGCGCGTTGAGGTAGGCGAGTCCGCCGCATTCCTCGGCCTTGCCCAGGCTTTGGAGTTGCTCGAACACCGTGATCACGTCGGCCGGCTTGGTGGCATTGACCAAGCCGCCGATCGCGGCATAGATCATGCGGTGCTCGTAGCGGTAGAAGTCGCTGTCGGTCAGCAGGTCGCCGGCGCGGTCCCAGGCGCTGTTGTCGAGCAGGAGGCCGCCGAGCACGCTCTGCTCGGCCTCGATCGAGTGCGGCGGGATGCGCAGGCGGGCGACTTCGTCGTCGGCCTGCGCGGCAGGTGGAGGACCGGGATTGAAGACGGCAGACATCGAAGGATCATAGGGCCGGTCGACGCAGGCGGCTGTGGGCAAGCTTGTGGAAATCCTGAGGCCAACGAGTGGACAGCGGCGGTCACGCCATCAAGAAAAAGGGCCGGCGATGGCCGGCCCTTCGTGCATCGAAGCGACGCCTCGTCAGTCGGTTTCGCCGAGAACCACAACCTTGACTTCCACGACCACGTCGTGGTGCGGCGCCACCGTCACGGTGTGCTCGCCGACCGTCTTCAGCGGACCGCTCGGCAGGCGCACCTGCGACTTCACGACCTTGAAGTCGATGCGGTTCAACGCATCCGCGATGTCGGCATTGGTGACCGAGCCGAACAGGCGGCCGTCGACGCCGGCCTTCTGCGTGATGTGCACGGTGCGGCCGCTCATCTTCTCGCCGAGCGCCTGCGCTGCGGAGAGCTTGTCGGCGGCGGCCTTCTCGAGATCGGCGCGGCGCGTTTCGAATTCCTTGATCGCGGCCTCGGTCGCGCGGCGCGCGGCACGGGTCGGGATCAGGAAGTTGCGGGCGTAGCCGTCCTTGACCTTGACGACGTCGCCGAGGTTGCCGAGGTTGGCGACCTTTTCCAGCAGGATGACTTGCATGGTGTAGGTGCTCCTCGTCAGACCTTGTGCTGGTCGCTGTACGGCAACAGCGCCAGGAAACGCGCGCGCTTGATGCACGTCGTGAGCTGGCGCTGGAAGAACGCGCGCGTGCCGGTCAACCGGGCGGGCGTGATCTTGCCGTTCTCGCCGACGAAGTCGCGCAGGGTATCGACGTCCTTGTAGTCGATCTCCTTGACGCCTGCGACGGTGAAGCGGCAGAAGCGCTTGCGGCGGAACAGCAGCGATTGGGTGTTGCGCTTGGGCTTGCGGTCCTTGGAGAACCGGCCTTTACCACGGGGCGGGGGCATGGTGTACCTCTTTCGTGTCTGTGCGTCCGTGCACGGGACGCTGGTCTTGATGCGTATCGAGAACCCGTCAGTCGAGTTCGGTGATGTGGAAGACGATGCCGCGGCCGTTGCGCTGCGATCCGAGGAAGCCGGCGAAGCCGTAGCTGCTTCCGATCGCGAGCGCGGCGACACGCTGCGTGATCGCGCCGATCGCCCGCGCCTTGATCTCGAACGAGACCTTGCGGGGCTGGCTGTCCTGTACCACTTCCGACTCGTGCTTCAGGCTCAAGTCGATGGCGGGCAGGCCGGCCGGCGTATAGCGCATCGCGTCGCGCTGCACCAGTTGCGCGGTCAGAACCATGCGGTTCATCGCGGCGCGCCGGCGCTATCGCGTCGTCATGTCGCGGCGTCGTTCCACGTCCTAGGCCGAAGCCTCCTGTTGCTGGGCGCGCGGCGCGGGCGCATTGGCCTGCTGCTGCGCGGCCTTGCGCGAGTCCTCGCGCTCGACCGCCTTCATCATCACCGACGGCGACGTCTCGGCCTGGCTCTTCACCACCGTCAGGTGGCGCAGCACGGCGTCGTTGAAGCGGAAGCCGGTCTCGAGCTCGTTCAGGACCTTCAGGTCGCACTCGATGTTGATGCACAGGTAGTGCGCCTTCGCGAGCTTCTGGATCATGTAGGCGAGCTGACGCCGCCCCCAGTCCTCGACCCGATGCACCTTGCCGCCGCCGGCCGTCACGGCGCTCTTGTAGCGCTCGAGCATCGCCGGAACCTGCTCGCTTTGATCCGGGTGGATCAGCAGGACGATTTCATAATGACGCATTGACACTCCTTGTGGATTCCGCCCCGCGCTGAGTTCGCGACTGCCCGTCATCCATCGACCGTAGTCGATCGAATTCGGGCGGTTGGTCACGCCCAGTGCGGAGCGGGGGTGGAAGCCACCCCGAAGCGTCGGACTCGGGTGTGGCAAGGAAAGCCGAACATTATAGCCGCGGCGGGCAGCGCGGGCGTAGGCTCGGGGCCGAGGTGTTCCAGGAATCGCTCGACCGGGTCGACCAACAAGGCGAGCGTGACGGGTTCATCATCTCGGCGGCCGATCGCCCGGTTCCCGTCGCCAAATGGACGCGAGCGGCGTATACACTGGCCGGAGATCCCCTCCCGCACCGGCCGCCGGGCAGCAGACCCGGCGCCTTCCGAAAGCAAACCCCAACAACGATCAGCAGAGCGGCCCGCGGCCGCACGGGACTCGATTCCATGACGAGCAGCGCGCAGCGCGGATCGGCGACTTACTCGGGCGTGCGCGGCGGCGCCTCGGCAGGCGATCAGACCGACCTCGCCTGGCAGGCCACGCGGGCGCAGACCGCCGTCGCGACCCAGTTCGTCCGGGACCAGGACGCCTACCTCGCCGACGACGCCAAGCGCGACATCGGCCGCCAGACCAACGCGAACGAATACGAGCTGTTCGTCTCGTGCGCCCCGGCCGAGGCGCTGCAGCAGCAGATCGATCATCTGCATCCCGCCTACATCGTCGTGCACGACATCGCGACGACGGCATCGCGCAAGCTGCTCGCCGGCGTCGCCGCCGCATTCGGCCGTGCGGTGCAGAAGCTGACGATCCGTCGCCAGGGTTACGGCACCGCGCTCGCGACGATCGAGTTCATCGAGCTCGCGACCGCGGCCGGCGGCACCTTGCGCATGTATTCGACCGACGCCGACACCGATGCGGCGTCGCGCCGCGCGATCGCGCGCCTGTTGCTCGCCCAGGCGCGGCTCGCCGTCGTGATGGTCGGCGACTTGCCGCCGCACGGCATCGCTCCGGCACTGCAGCCGCTGCGCGACGACATCCTCGCCGGTCCCTGGCCGAACCGCCAGCTCCTGCTGCTGCCGCTGGCGTCGGCGAGCCAGGTCGTCAACGAAGGCGTCGAGCTGACGCGCGGCACCGGCGTGATGGTGCGCACGACGCCGCAAGTCACGCGCCCGGCGGATGCCTGGGGCTTCATCCATGGCACCTGGAGCCGGATGCGCGAGCAGGCCGGAACCGACGATGCCTATGCGCCCGCGCTCGCCAACTTTGCCGACATGCCGACCCGGCCGGCCGCAGCCGCCGGCGCGGCGCGCGGCACGCCGCCGCTGTCCATGCGCCCGATGCCGGCGCTGCCGCGCGCCGCGGCCGAGCGGCCCGATCCGGCGCAAGATCTGCTCGGCACCTACGTCCATCGCCTGAGCGAACTCGCCGGCGTCGTGAGCTGCTGCGTGTTCGAGGTGTCGACGCGGCGCGCCGTGGCGCACGCCGGCGCCCGGCCGGACGCCGCCGATCTGGCGTCTCACGGCGGCGAACTGCTCGCCGCCATGGCGCTGACGAGCCGCACCCTCGGTCTCGGCCACGCGCTGCCCGAAGCGGCGATCACCCTCGGTTCGCATCACCTGCTGCTGCGCCCGGTGCCGCGCCATCCGGGCCTCGCGCTGCACGCCGTGCTCGACAAGACGCACGCCAACCTGACGCTGGCGCGCCTGCAGGTGCAACGGCTGGACGCGCTGTTCGGCGAGCCCGTCGCCGCGCGCTGAAGCGCACGGCGACCGCGCCGCCGCTCAGTGCACCACGCGCTCGAAGACGAACTGTCCGCCCTCGAAGTCGACCGGGATCACGTCCTTCGGCCCGAAGCGGCCTTCGAGGATCAGCTTGGCCACCGGGTTCTCGATGCGCCGCTGGATCTCGCGCTTCAGCGGCCGCGCACCGAACACCGGATCGAAGCCGGCCTTGGCGATCTCGGCCAGCGCGCGCGGCGACACGTCGAGCTTCATCTCCATCTTCTCGAGACGCGACTCGAGCACCTTGAGCTGGATCTTCGCGATCGCCTCGATGTTCTTCTGGTCGAGCGCATGGAACACCACCGCCTCGTCGATGCGGTTCAGGAACTCCGGCCGGAAGTGCTGCTTCACCTCGACCCAGACCGCCTCGCGGACCTCCTCGCTCGGCCTGCCGACCATCTGCATGATCTGGTGCGAGCCGAGGTTGCTGGTCATCACGATGACGGTGTTCTTGAAGTCGACCGTGCGGCCCTGGCCGTCGGTCAGGCGGCCGTCGTCGAGCACCTGCAACAGCACGTTGAAGACGTCCGGATGGGCCTTCTCGACCTCGTCGAGCAACAGCACGCTGTAGGGCTTGCGACGCACGGCTTCGGTCAGGTAGCCGCCTTCGTCGTAGCCGACGTAGCCGGGCGGCGCGCCGATCAACCGCGCGACCGAATGCTTCTCCATGAACTCGCTCATGTCGAGGCGGATCATGTGATCTTCGCTGTCGAACAGGAAGCCGGCGAGCGCCTTGCACAGCTCGGTCTTGCCGACGCCGGTGGGCCCGAGGAACAGGAACGAGCCGGTCGGCCGGTTCGGGTCCGACAGCCCCGAGCGTGAGCGCCGGATCGCATCCGACACCGCGCTGATCGCCTCGTCTTGCCCGACCACCCGCTCGTGCAGCTTGGCTTCCATCTGCAGCAGCTTGTCGCGCTCGCCCTGCATCAGTTTCGAGACCGGAATGCCCGTCGCACGCGCGACCACCTCGGCGATCTCTTCGGCGCCGACCATGGTGCGCAGCAGTTGCGGCTTGCCGGTCGCCGCACCCTTGGCTTCCTTGCTCTGCGCTTCCTTCAGCTTGCGCTCCAGCTCCGGCAGCTTGCCGTACTGCAGCTCGGCCACCTTGTTGAAGTCGCCCTTGCGCTTCCACTCCTCGATCTGGAAGCGCATCTTGTCGATCTCTTCCTTCAGATGCGCCGAGCCCTGCGCGGTCGCCTTTTCGGCCTTCCAGATTTCCTCGAGGTCGGCGTACTCGCGCTCGAGCTTGCCGATCTCCTCCTCGAGCAGGCCGAGGCGCTTCTTCGACGCTTCGTCCTTCTCCTTCTTCACCGCCTCGCGCTCGATCTTGAGCTGGATGAGGCGCCGGTCGAGCTTGTCCATCGCCTCCGGCTTGGAGTCGATCTCGATCTTGATCTTGGACGCCGCCTCGTCGATCAGGTCGATCGCCTTGTCGGGCAGGAAGCGGTCGGTGATGTAGCGATGGCTGAGTTCGGCCGCGGCGACGATCGCCGGGTCGGTGATCTCGACGCCGTGGTGGACCTCGTACTTTTCCTGCAGGCCGCGCAGGATCGCGATCGTCGCCTCGACGCTGGGCTCGCCGACGAGGATCTTCTGGAAGCGGCGCTCGAGCGCGGCGTCCTTC
>JAFEEF010000082.1 GCA_018241265.1 Pseudomonadota bacterium
ACAGCACGCGGTCGCCGACCTTGATGTTGAGCGTCACGAAGTCGCCCTTGTCGTTGCGCTTGCCCGGGCCGACGGCCAAGACTTCGCCCTGATCGGGCTTCTCGGCGGCGTTGTCGGGGATCACGATGCCCGAAGCGGTCTTGGTTTCTTGTTCCAGGCGCTTGACGATCACGCGATCGTGCAACGGACGAAGTTTCATAGCATCTCCTATGGGGGTCGGTACGATGGTGCGGAGCTGACCTCGATGGCACCGGTCCGGTGCTCGAATCCAGCCAGCGAAAAGCCTGCCGGCCGATCGCTGTTAGCACTCGACCTTCGCGAGTGCTAGCAAGTCGAATTATATGGACCATCGCCGGAGATTCAAGACCGGGTGTGTTGCGCCGCCGGAGATGGACCGACGGCGCCCGGCGCGCTATCGTTGCCTTGCCGTACGCGCGTAGCGGCATCTGCGCCTACGAGACCCGTCGAGCACGTGTGTTAACGTTGTCCGCCAATCAACCGCGGGAGCCACAGCGATGGAAACGACGTCTTCTTCCGAAAAGATCGGCGAAAGCCTGGCGCAAACGGCCGGTGAAGCCGAGTCGCTGCTGAAGCGGGCCAGCGAGGCGACGAGCCGCGAGGTGAACTCCGCCCTGAAGCGCGCTGCCGAGCAACTGCGGCGCGCGCAGACGGAGTTCCTGCGGCTCGAAGAACTGGCGGTCGACCGGGCCAAGGACGCCGCCAAGGCAACCGACCACGCGGTGCACGAGCATCCGTACGCGGCGATGGGCGTGGCCGCCGCGCTGGGCGTTCTCGTCGGCATGCTCATTTCGCGGCGCGACTGAGCGCCCGGCGCTGCCGTCGATCACGGCGGCAGCGCCTCGAATCCAGGTAGACGTTTTCCCGCCGCAACCGGCGCGAAGATCCGTCCGGAGTCTGGACCGCAGATCTGCGCACGCGCCGCGATCGGTGCTGCACCGGCACCGACGACAAGATGACGCGCCGCCCTACCGACAGGCGGCGCCCTTCGACCGATCGACCGAACAGCCGCGATCGATCGCGCAATCAACAATGTGAAACGTTTCGCGTCGCGCGTGGTTGCGTCGTCCGGTTCTCTCGAATTTCGGCGAGAGTGCTCGACAATCCGCAGATTCGTCTCCCATTTTTGGTATTGCAGACCCTTGTGGTGATAGATTCGCCGACTTCATGCGAACCCAGGCCAACTCGCGGTAAGCGTTCGGAGCGCTGACCGGATGCCCGACGCGGCCGCTACCTCCGCGTTGCTCGGCTCGCCGCCGGGCGGCGATCGCACCGGCGCGCAATTGCGCATCGGCGCAATGCTGTTCGCGCTGCTCATGGTCGGCGCGGTGCTGGTCGAGCGGCACGCGCCGGCCTGGCACTGGATCGGGCCGATGCTGCATCTGGCCGTCGGATCCATCGTGGCATGGCGGCTCGCCGGCGGCGCAGTCGAGCAGCGCCTGCGCCGCCGCTTGCGCACGTTCGACCACTTTTGCGGCGGCGCCTGGACCGCGCTGATGGCGTTCAGCCTGCTGCCGAGCGTGCTGCTGTTCGGCATCTTGACGTTGTCGAACGGCGTCGCGCGCCTGGATCGCGTCGGCATGGTCGCCTACGCTTGCGGCATGGCGGCCGGCGTGGCGCTGTATGGTTTGCACTGGCAGCCCGAGCCCGATCTCGTGGTGCTGCTCGCCTGCCTGCCGGCGCTGCTCGCGCAGCCGTTCCTCGTCAGCAGTTCGTCACGCGTCGCGATCCAGCACCTGCGTCGCCGGCGCGACGACCTCGAGCGGCAGAGCCGTCAGGACGGCCTGTCCGGCCTCTACAACCGGGCCCATTGGGAGAGTGTGCTGCGCAACGAGTTCTCGCACTTCCGGCGCACCAACGAGCCCGCGGCGCTGGTGCTGGCCGACCTCGACCACTTCAAGCGCGTGAACGACGACCACGGGCACGCCGCCGGCGACGAGGCGATCCGCCGGTTCGCGGCCTGCCTGCAGCGCCTGCTGCGCGCGACCGACCTGCCGGGCCGCTACGGCGGCGAGGAGTTCGGCATCCTGCTGCCGCACACGACCCCGGAGGCGGCGCGCGACGTGGTCGAGCGGTTGCGCCGCGACCTGCACGAGCATCCGCTGCTCGACGGCGCAGTCGTGACGGCGAGCTTCGGCATCGCGGTGCTGACGCCGGAGGTCGAAACGCATGCGGCCTGGTTGCGCCTGGCCGATCAGATGCTGTACCGCGCCAAGCACCTCGGACGCGATCGCGTCGCGATGCTCGGCGACGGCGGCCCGGCGGCGCACGCGCCTGCACCCGATCCGCACCACATGCAGGCATCCGCCGCGGTGCTCGCGACCCTGCGCGATCCGGCGGTGTTGCCGCACCTGCTGTCGGGCCTCGACATGAGCGAGTCGCCGCTCGCACTGTTCGACGCGAACGACCGCCTGGTGCTCGCCAACCTCGCGTTCCTGACGCTGTACGGCGTCGGACCGGGCGATCACACCTTCGCCGAGATCATGCGCGGCTGCTGGCAGCGCGAATCCGGGCCGCGCATCGAGACCGACGACATCGAAGCCTGGCTGCGCATGGCGCTCGGCAAGCGCCGCACGCGGCCGCGCCGCAGCTTTGCCGTCGACATGCTCGACGGCCGCTGGTTCTGGGCCATCGAGACCACCTTCAGCGACGGCTGGGTACTGGTCACGCTGAACGACATCACCGACACGATGGGCGTCGGCGCCGAGGGCGGCCGCCAGTCGGTGCGGGCCCGGCTGCGCGACCGCCGCGCCTTCTCGGCCCGCGCCGGCGCCCGTCCGCATTGACGGCGTCGCCTGCGCGACAAGTCTTACGGGCTAGTGCCAGCAGAGGCGGGGCTTGAAAGCCCGCAGAATCGAACGGCCCCATCTGCGGAGACACCATGACCGACCACCCGTGGCTCAAGTCCTATCCCGCGGGCGTCCGCTGGGATGCCCCGCTGCGGCAGGTGCCGGTCCAGCAGCTCCTCGACGACGCCGTCGCGCGCTGGGGCGAGCGTCCGGCGATCGAGTTCATGGGCCGGGTCATTTCCTATCGCGAGCTCGGTGCGCTCGTCGACCGCGCCGCGGCGAACCTCCAGCACGAAGGCGTCGGGCCGGGCGTGCACGTCGGGCTCTATCTGCCGAACACGCCGCACTATGCGATCGCGTTCTTCGCGGTGCTGAAGGCCGGCGGGACGGTCGTCAACTACTCGCCGCTGGATGCCGAACGCGTGCTCGCGCACAAGGTCGAGGACAGCCGGACCGATCTGCTCGTCACGCTCGATCTCGCGACCTTGTATCCGCAGATGGCGCGCCTGCTCGGCGCGTCGAGGCTGAAGAAGCTCGTCATCGGCAGCCTCGGCGACTTCTCGGCCCAGCCCGACACGGTGCGTGCGCAGCTCGAGCGCGCCGGTCAGCTGGCGGCCGTGCCGGACGATGCGTCGCACCTGCGCTTCGACGCGCTGCTCGGCGGCGACGGCGTGCATCGCGCACATCCCATCGGCGATGTCACCCGGGCGATCGCGGTCTTGCAGTACACCGGCGGCACGACCGGGCTGCCGAAGGGCGCGATGCTGACGCACGGCAACCTCAGCGCCGCCTGCGCGCAGTATTTCGAGAGCTGCCGAGGCAACCCGCCGGTGCTCGAGGAAGGCGCCGAGCGCCTGCTCGTCGTGCTGCCGCTTTTCCACATCTATTCGCTCACGGTCAACCTGCTGTTCGGCATGCGCCTGGGCGCACACCTCGTGCTGCACGCGCGCTTCGACCTCGACGCGCTGGTCAAGGATCTCGCGGCGAAGAAGATCAGCGTGTTCGCCGGCGTGCCGACGATGTACACCGCGATCCTCGATCACCCGCAGGCAGGCGAGCTCGACCTCACGTCGCTGAAGTTCTGCGGTTCGGGCGGTGCGCCGCTGCCGCTCGAGGTGCAGACGCGCTTCGTCGAGCTGACCGGCTGCAAGCTCAACGAAGGCTGGGGCATGACCGAGACCTCGCCGACCGGCACCTACACGCCGGTCGTCGGCATGCGCAAGGCCGGCTCCTGCGGCATACCGCTGCCCGGCATCGAGCTGAAGTTCGAGAGCCTCACCGATGCGCCGAACGAGGCGCCGCGTGGCGAACCGGGCGAGCTCTGCATCCGCGGCCCGAACGTCATGAAGGGCTACTGGCACAACGAGGCCGCGACCGCCAAGTCGATCACGCCGGACGGCTACTTCCGCAGCGGCGACGTCGCGCGCATGGACGACGACGGCTTCGTCTTCATCGTCGACCGCACCAAGGACATGCTGCTGTGCGGCGGCTACAACGTCTATCCGCGCGTCATCGAGGAGGCGATCTACGAGCATCCGTCGGTCGCCGAGGTGTGCGTGATCGGCATTCCGGACGACTACCGCGGCCAGTCGCCGAAGGCCTTCGTGACCCTGAAGAAGGGCGCGGCCGCGCCGACCCTCGACGAGCTGAAGGCGTTCCTGAAGGATCGCATCGGCAAGCACGAGATGATCGCCGAGCTCGAGGTCCGTGCCGAGCTGCCCAAGACGCCGGTCGGCAAGCTCTCCAAACGCGAGCTGATCGACGCGGAAGAGCGACGGCGCGCCAGCGCACCGGGCTCGGCGGCGTAGTGAAACCCCGCAGCGGTGGCGCGCCGGATGGCGCGACACTGCAGCGCAACATTGGTCGGCCCTGGAAGGAACCGCGATGATTCACCTGAGCGGCATGGATGCTTCGTTCCTGCATCTCGAGACGCCCGAGATGCCGATGCACGTCGGCAGCCTGCAGATCGCCGACCTGCCCGATGGCTATGCCGGCGACTACTACGAGGACGTGAAGCGCTGGATGGCCAGCCGCATGCACCTCGCCTCGGTGTTCCAGCGCAAGCTCGCGCTGATGCCGTTCGACCTGGCCAATCCGGTGTGGGTCGACGACGAAGACGTCGACCTCGACTACCACGTGCGCCATGTGATCCTGCCGCGGCCCGGCACCAAGCAGCAGCTCGAGCAATATGTCGCGCGGCTGCATTCGAGCCTGCTCGACCGCAGCCGGCCGCTGTGGGAGATCTACGTGATCGAGGGCCTGAACACCGGGCAGGTCGCGGTCTACAGCAAGATGCACCACTCCGCGATCGACGGTCAGGCCGGCGTCGCGGTCGCCAAGGCGCTGCTCAGCCCGACCGCGGTGCCGCCGGCGATCAAGCCGCAGCGTCCGCGGCCGCGTACCAACCAATACCAGCTCGGCGTCGCCGAACTGGCCGGTGCGGCGCTCAGCAATGCGGTGATGCAATCGATCAAGCTGGTGCGCTCGCTGCCGGTCGTCGCGCGTGCACTCGCCGATCTGGTCGCGCCGGTGTCGGAGACCGACGGCCGGCGCCGTGTCGCGCTGCCGAAAGGCTTCTCGCTCGGGCCGAAGACGCCGCTCAACGTCGCGATCACGAACCAGCGCGCATTCGCCGGCCGCACCTTGCCGCTCGACGAGGTCAAGGCGATGGCCAAGCGCACCGGCACGAGCCTGAACGACATCGTGTTGGCGATCTGCGCCGGCGCGCTCAAGCGCTACCTCGCCGACTACGACTGCAAGCCCGACAAGCCGTTGATCGCCGGCGTGCCGGTGTCGCTGCGCGAGGCCGGCAACACCGACCCGAACAACCAGGTCTCGATGATGCTGGTGAGTCTCGCGACGAACGTTGCCGATCCCATCGAACGGTTGAAGGCGATCAACGAGTCGGCCAAGGCCGGCAAGAAGCTGCAGGGCACGGTCAAGCCGGCGATGCCGACCGATTTCCCGTCGCTCGGCGTGCCGTGGCTGATGACCGGCCTGGTGTCGCTGTACGGCCGCTCGCGCCTGGCCAACCGGATGCCGCCGATCGCCAACGTCGCGATCTCGAATGTCCCGGGGCCGCAGTTCCCGCTGTATTTCGCCGGCGCCAGGCTGGCGAACTTCTTCCCGGTCTCGATCCCCGGCCATGGCATCGCGCTGAACATGACCGTACAGAGCTACAACGGCATGTTGGAGGTCGGTCTCACGGCGTGCCGGCGCGCGGTGCCGGATGTCGCGGACCTGGGCGACTACGTCGTGCAGGAGCACCAGCGGCTGCTCGCGACGATCAGCGCGCTCGAGGCGCCTGCAGCTGCGGCCGCGCCCGCGGTGGCGAAGCCTCCGCCGGCGCGCCGCAAACGCGCCGCACCGAAGCCTGTGCTCGCGGTCGCGGCGCCCGCGACGAACGGCCACGACGCCGCCGCAGCGGTGCCGTCCAAGCGCCGCGCCGCGAAGACGCCGTTGCGCGCCGTCGCGGCCAAGCGCACGCGCAAGGCGCCCGCCGCTGCAGCAAACGCCTGACGCCCGGCGATGGCCACCCCGACACCGGCGCGCAAGCGGGCAGCGAAGAAGGCCGCCGCACCGGCCAAGCGCGCAGGCCGTGCGATCGAGCCGGTGGTGCAGGCGCCGACGGCGGGCCCTGCGCTGCCCGACCTGCAGTCGCTGGCCCGCGACCTGCGTTCCTGGACCGGCTTCGTGCTGGGCCTCGCCAACACCGCCGCCGACCTGTCGTTCCGCGTCGCCAAGGCGCGGCTGACGAAGCCGTCGCAGCGGGCCGCCGTCGAAAAGGCCGGCAGCGTCTTTCGCGACCTGCGCGAAGCCGCCGGCCTGACGATCGCCGACCTCGGCAGCGCGATCAACCTGAAGGACGTGTCGCTGCTCGAAGGCGTCGAGGTCGGCAAGGTCGGCCTGCCGTTCGAGATCATCCTGCGCCTGGCCGGCGTGCTCGGGCGCAACGACCCGATCCCGGTCGCGCTGAAGCTGACGCGCAGCTACAACCCGCAGCTCTGGAAGACGCTCGAAAGCCTCGGCATCGGCAAGCTCGCGGTGCAGGCCGGGCGCGAGCGCGAGTTCGCGAACATCTACCGCGCCAGCGACCGGGCGCGCGCGCTCAGCGATGCCGAGTTCGCCGCCGCGCTGGGCTTCGTCCGCGCCTCGTTCGAGGCGGCGCTGGAGTTTCGAGAGCAGGTGCGTCGCGTCGACGACGCCGACCGCTGACGCGCGGCACTCGTCACGCCGCGTCGGCTGCGGGACAGTCGTGTCACGAGGGCGGCGCTACAGTAGCCGCATGCCTGCTCGACCGATCATTGCCCTCGACGCCGACGGCGTCCTGCTCGACTTCCATCTCGGCTACCGGTCGGTGTGGCACCGCGTGTTCGGCTGGTTGCCGGAAGAGCGCGACCCGCTCGCGTACTGGCCGAAGGATCGCTGGCAGGTCGAACGCATGGACGAGCCGAGCCGGCTGCGCTTTCGCGCCGGCTTCGACGAGGCTTTCTGGCTGACGGTGCCGGCGCTCGACGGCGCGGTCGCCGCATGTCATCGGCTGCACGAGGCCGGCTACGACCTCGTCTGCGTCTCGGCGCTCGACCTCGAGTTCGAGGCCGCGCGACTGCGCAACCTGCGCGACCACGGCTTTCCGATCGAGCGCGTCATCGCCACCGGCGTGACCGACGGCGAGCGCAGCCCGAAGGCCGATGCGATCGAGAGCCTGAAGCCGGTCGCCTTCGTCGACGACTACCTGCCCTTCTTGCGCGGCGTGCCGACCGACGTGCACACCGCCCTCGTGCTGCGCGCGCCCAACGGCACGCCCAACGTCGGCGCCGAGCTGGCGCTGGCGAAGTCGGTGCACGACGATCTGCCGGGCTTCGTCGAGACGTGGCTGGCGCGCTGAGCGGCTCGCGTCACGCGCGGTCGGGCAGATCGGAGCCCTCGTCGTCGCGGCTGCCGGGACGCGTTTCGACGCGGTAACGCTCGCTCGCCCAGGCACCGAGGTCGTTGCGCCTGCAGCGCTCGCTGCAGAACGGCCGGTACGGGTTGTCGGCGGCATAGAGACTTATGCCGCCGCAGCCGGGGCAGCGCACCTCGCGCGCGGCCGGACGAGAAGTCGACGTCATGCGCACAGCGTCAGCTCGAATTGCGCATCCTCGCTCGCCGGGCGCAACTTGCCCTCGCCGTCCTGCCGCATCAGCCGTACCGACACCATCAGCCGGTGCCCGCTGATCTCGGGCACGATGTCCGGATCGCCGTCCAAGCGCACCCGCATCAACTGATAGACGCGGCCGGCCGGCAGGCTCTGCTGGAACTGCCCGCCGGGCGCGACGACCTTGTGCGGCGAACCCGATTCGCGCAGCAGGCCGAGCAGCACTTGCAGCGCCTCGGCCAGCGGCATCAGCGAGGCGACCCACTCCATCAGGTCGGCGCGCCGGCGCGTCGGCGGCAACTGCTGCCAGGCGTAGTAGGCCGGCAGGTCGAACTCGCAGGTGCCGCCGGGAATGCTGATGCGGCTCCGGATGCTCATCAGCCACTCGTTGCTCGTCAGTGCCGCACCGGCCTTCCCGGAGAGCTGGTTCAGGCCGTTGAAGCTGTGGTCGATGCGGGCGATCGCCTCGTCGAGCGCGGCCTCCGAGATCGACGGGTTGCCGCGATAGCTGTTGAACTGCTGCTTGTGCTTCTCGAGCTCCTTCAGCAGATCGGACTTGAGGTCGGCGCGCGACGCCACGTCCATGATCTCGAAGATCGTCGCCAGCGCGTAGTGGTGATCGACCGGCGCGTCCCGCGCGATGAGCTGGCCAAGGCGGTCGAACAGGTGTTCGAGCCGCAGCATGGTGCGGATGCCTTCGTTGCAGGGGTATTCGTAGAGGATCACGGTAAGCAGTCCCGCGTGGCCGGCGCACCGCGCCGGCCTTCGACCCGGAGGGCCGCGGCCATGTCGAAGCCCATTGTTTCACAGCACGTCCGCCTGACGCGGCCGATTACGTCGGTTTGCGATCGAACCAGGCGTGCCACAGGACTTCGAGCTCGCGTGCCAGCCTCTCCGGCGCGATGCCGTCGTTGAAGATCACCGCGTCGGCGGCCGCTCGGCGTTCGGCGCGGCTGGCCTGCTGCGCGATCACCGCATCGACCTGCGAGCGCGGCCAGCCCGAGCGCGCCATCACGCGTGCGGCTTGCGTGGCCTCGCTGCAATCGACGACGAGCACCTTGTCGACGCGCGCCCGCCAATGGCGTGACTCGACGAGCAGCGGCACGTCGAACACGACCGCCTGCCCGGTCGCGGCAATCGCTTCGGCTTCGGCTGTCGCGCCGATCAGCGGATGCAGGATCGCCTCGAGGCGCCGGCGCGCATCCGGTTCGGCGAAGGCGAGGCCGCGCATGCGTTCGCGATCGAGGGCGCCGGCGGCGTCGATGAATTCGGGACCGAAGGTCGCGGCGATCGCATCGATCGCGGCGCCGCCGGGCAAGGTCAGTCGGCGCGCGATCGCGTCGGTATCGACGAGCGCGGCGCCGAGGCGCACCAGCACGCCGGCGACGGTGCTCTTGCCGCTGCCGATGCCGCCGGTCAGGCCGATGCGGCGCGGCGCGGCGCCTAGAGCGTCGGGAACCACAGGCGCGTCAGCGCTTCGCCGAAGAACAGCGCCGCGACGCCGCCGCCCGCGAGGTAGGGACCGAACGGGATCGGCACGTCGCGGTCATGGCGGCGGAACAGGATCATCGCGATGCCGACGACCGCGCCGACCGCCGACGACAGCAGGATGATCGACGGGATCAACTGCCAGCCGAGCCAGGCGCCGAGCGCTGCGAGCAGCTTGAAGTCGCCGGCGCCCATGCCCTCGCGCCCGCGGATCAGCCGGTAGGCGTGGAACACCGCCCAGAGCGACAGGTATCCGGCGACCGCGCCGAGTACCGCGTCCTTCAGCGGCACCGGCGTCCAGCCGAACGCCGCCGCGAGGATGCCGGCCCAGGCGAGCGGTAGCGTCAGGTCGTCGGGCAGGAATTGATGGTCGATGTCGATGAAGGCCAGCGCCACCAGGGTCGCGCAGAAGCCGCACCACAGCAGCACCGCCGGTTGCGCGCCGAAGTGCAGGCCGCAGGCCGCGAACAGCAGCGCGGTCAGCACTTCGATCGCCGGATAGCGCGGCGAGATCGACGTGCCGCAGGCCGAGCAGCGGCCCCTCAGGCGCAGCCAGCTCAGCAGCGGGATGTTCTCGTGCCAGGCGATCGCATGGCCGCACTTCGGACAGCGCGAGCGCGGCGTCGCCAGGCCGATCGGCGCCGGCACGTCGACCTGGACGCCGAGCAGCTCGGCGCTTTCGAGCCGCCAGTCGCGCTCCATCATCAGCGGCAGCCGGTGGATCACGACATTCAGGAAGCTGCCGACGCAGAGGCCGAGCAGCGCGAGCACCCAGGGCGCCAGCAGCAGGCGCTGGAGTTCGGGATCGAGCACGGGGCTAGACGACTTGGCCGAGCTTGAAGATCGGCAGGTACATCGACACGACGATGCCGCCGATCAGGACGCCCAGGATCACGATGATGAACGGCTCCATCAGGCTCGACAGGCCCTTGACGGCTTCGTCGACCTCGTCCTCGTAGAACTCGGCCGCCTTGCCGAGCATCGCGTCGAGCGAGCCGGACTCCTCGCCGATCGCGCACATCTGCACCACCATCGTCGGGAAGATGCCGGTCGTCTGCATCGACGTCGTCAGCGCCGAGCCGGTCGACACGTCCTTCTGGATCTGCTCGGTCGCTTCGACGAAGACCGCGTTGCCCGACGCGCCGCCGACCGAATCGAGCGCTTCGACGAGCGGCACGCCGGCGGCGAACATCGTCGACAGCGTGCGCGTCCAGCGCGCGACCGACGACTTGTGGACGAGGTCGCCGAACACCGGCAGGCGCAGCATCAGCCGGTCCATGAACTTCTGCATCTTCTCGGAGCGCCGCCAGCTCTGCACGAACGTGTAGATGCCGAGCCCGAGCACGCCGAAGATGATGTACCAGTAGCTGGTGAAGATCTTCGACATCGCGATCACGAACAAGGTCGGCGCCGGCAGGTCGGCGCCGAACGACTTGAACACGTCCTCGAACGCCGGGATCACGAAGATCATGATGACCGTCAGCACGACGAACGCGACGACCAGCACGGCGACCGGATAGATCAGCGCCGACTTGATCTTGTTCTTGATCGCCATCGTCTTTTCCTGGTACAGCGCCAGGCGATCGAGCAGCGTCTCGAGAATACCGCCGGCCTCGCCGGCTTCGACCAGGTTGCAGTAGAGCGCGTCGAAGTAGAGCGGGTGCTTGCGGAACGCCGACGACAGGCTGGTGCCGGTCTCGACGTCGCTGCGGATGTCCGTGAGCAGGCGCGTCATGCGCGGATTGGTGCTGCCGCGGGCGACGATGTCGAAGGCCTGGATCAGCGGCACGCCGGCGCGCATCATCGTGGAGAGCTGGCGCGTGAAGACCGCGATGTCCTTCTGCTTGATGGACTTGCCGCCGCTCATGCGGCGCTTCTTCACCTTGCTGACGAGGATGCCCTGGCGGCGCAGGCTGGCACCGACCATCGCTTCGCCGCCGGCGCGCATCTCGCCGCGCACGAGCTTGCCGTTCTTGTCCTTGCCTTCCCACTCGAAGACGATTTCCCGGATGTTCTTCGCGGCCGCTGCAGTCGCCATGGTGCTTTCTCGGGGTAGCTGGACCCCGTCCCGTCGATTGTCCGTAGTCGCGGCTCATCCTGCGGCGCGATCTGCGCCGGGATCTGCCGTCTATTCGTTCGTTACCGAGATCACTTCGTCCAGTGTCGTCATCCCGGAGCGAACCTTGAGCAGACCCGACTCGCGCAGGTCGCGCACGCCCTCGCGCCGTGCCTGCGCCGCTATGTCCATCGCGGTGCCGGCCGACAGGATGATGCGCTGGATGTCTTCGGAGATCGGCATCACCTGGTAGATGCCGACGCGGCCCTTGTAGCCGTTGTTGCAGGCCGAGCAGCCGATCGCCCGGTACGGCTTCCAGGTGCCGTCGAGATCCTCCGGCTTGAAGCCGGCCTTGATCATCGCCTCGCGCGGATAGTCGGCCGGCGCCTTGCAGTTCTCGCAGAGCTTGCGCGCCAGGCGCTGCGCGGTGATCAGCAGGACCGCCGACGCGATGTTGAACGGCGCCACGCCCATGTTCGCCAGCCGCGTCAAGGTGGTCGGCGCGTCGTTGGTGTGCAGCGTCGACATCACCATGTGGCCGGTCTGCGCCGCCTTGATCGCGATGTCGGCGGTCTCGAGGTCGCGGATCTCGCCGACCATGATGATGTCCGGATCCTGGCGCAGGAACGACTTCAGCGCCGCGGCGAACGTGAGCCCCGCCTTGTCGTTGACGTTGACCTGGTTGACGCCGGGCAGGTTGATTTCGGCCGGATCCTCGACCGTCGAGATGTTGACGCCCGGCTGGTTCAGGATGTTCAGGCAGGTGTAGAGCGATACCGTCTTGCCGCTGCCGGTCGGGCCGGTGACGAGCACCATGCCGTAGGGCCGCTGGATCGTCTTCAGCAGCCGGTCCTTCTCGATCTTCTCGTAGCCGAGCGCGTCGATGCCGACCTTGGCGCTCGACGGATCGAGTATCCGGATCACGATCTTCTCGCCGAACAGCGTCGGCAAGGTCGAGACGCGGAAGTCGATCGCCTTGTTGCCGAACTTGAGCTTCATCCGGCCGTCCTGGGGGATGCGCTTCTCGGCGATGTCCAGGCGCGAAATGACCTTGATGCGCGACGCCAGCTTCTCCTTGATCGCGATCGGCGGCTGCGTGATCTCGCGCAGTTCTCCGTCGATCCGGAAGCGGACGCGGTAGTGGTATTCGAACGGCTCGAAGTGCAGGTCGGAAGCGCGCGCGTTGATCGCATCGACCAGCATCTTCTGCAGGAAGCGCACGATGGGCGCGTCTTCCACCTCGGACGTGGCTTCGGCCTGCTCGGGCTGCGACGTGACGTCGTCGGTGACGTCGAACTCGAAGTCGGACGCGGCAAGCGCCTCGAGCGCCTCGCTGGCGCTCGTGCCGCTGATCTCGAGCAGCTTGGCGAGCTTGTCGTGCTCGACGATGACCCATTCGGGCGACAGCTGCGTCGCGAACTTGATGCGCTCGACGGCTTCCTGGTCGGTCGGATCGGCGCCGCCGACGAACAGCCGGCTGCCGCGCTTGCCGAGCACGACGACCTGGTACTGAGCCGCGAGCTTGGCATCGATAATGCTGCGCGGCAGGCGCTGCGGATCGATCGCCGCCAGGTCCAGCAAAGGCAGCGCCAGTGCGCTCGACAGCGTGTGCGCCAGATCGGCCGGAGACACCGCGCCGGCGCTGATCACCGCGGCGACGAAGCTGCTGCGCTTCTCCTTGGCGCTGCGAACCAGATCCTCGGCGACCTTGCTGGTCAGCTTGCCCGCGTGCACCAGCACACGGGCGACGCCCGACAAGGCAGACTGGGGAACTTCGGCCAGGGTATCCACGCTAGATAGAGACGTCAGGGGCTGCAGAAATCAAATCATCATCGCCGATTCGTTCAACGCTGTAAACGTTGCGGGGCATTCCGGTCAGATCACCAATTCACGCCATGAGCTGGCGCAAAAATGCAACAAATTGAACACGAACTGCCGGCGTGCGAGCGGGCATCGCTTGCGCGGGCGGGGCGAACTTTCGCGCGCCGCAGCGTTCCCATCGCGGTGCCGTGTTGCGGCAACTCGGCGGCCGGAGTTCGATGAAGCAAGCATACGGGGCGGCGGGCGCGATCATCCTGGCCGTGGCGGTCGGGGCTGGCGGCTATCTGGGCTGGTCGCACTGGCGGGCGGCGCAGGCGCCGGACATGCCGGCAGCGGCATCCGCGCCGCAGCCGCCGGCGAGCCCGTCGCCTCCTCCTGTGGCGGCGCCGGCGGCGGAGCCGGCGGTTCGCTATCCGCTGGCAGCGGCCTCCGCCGCCGTGCCGGCCGATCCGGATGCGGCCGTGCGGAGCGCGCTGGCCGAGGCGCTCGGGGACGCAATGGTGCGCCGCTACGTCGTGCTCGACGACTTCGCGCATCGGGTCGCGGCGACGGTCGACGGTCTGCCCGCCTCCGCGAGCGCGGCGCGCTGGTGGCCGGTGATGCGCACGCCCGAACGCTTCCTGGTCGAGCAGCGGGCCGATGGCGCGACGGTGGTCGCGCCGGCCAACGCGGCGCGCTACCGACCGTTCGTCGCCGCGGTCGAGGCCGCTGGCGCCGACCGCATCGTCGGCGCCTATCGCCAGCTCTACCCGCTGCTGCAGGCGGCCTACGAAGCGCTCGGCTACCCCGGCAGATACTTCAACGACCGCGTCGTCGCGGTCATCGACCACTTGCTCGAGACGCCGGTCCCGAGCGGGCCGATCGCGGTGCGGCTGCCCGAGATCAACGCGGCGGTGCAGCCCACGCGGCCCTGGGTGCGCTACGAGTTCGTCGACGCGTCTCTCGAGGCGCGGTCGGCCGGCCAGAAATGTTTGCTGCGCATGGGACCGGACAACGAACGGCGCCTGAAGGCGGAGCTGGCGGCGATCCGCCGCTTGCTCACGCAGGGTGCGCCGGCGCGCTGACGGCCTTGGGCTCCGACGCGACCCGCCGGACTTCGTTGCGCGCGCGCCTGCGTGCAGGGCGGCTGGCGTTCGGCCTGCTGCTGGCCGAGCGCCTGCCGGCCTGGGGCGCGAACTCGATGCTGCTGTGGGCGGCGCTCGCCGGCGTCGCCGGGGCGTTCGCGACGGTCGCGTTCCGCGAGACCGTGCATGGCGTCGAATGGCTGCTGACGCGCCAGACCGGCGGTCTCGTGCAAGCGGCGATGGCACTCCCGTGGTGGCAGCGCTTGTTGACGCCTGCCGTGGGCGGCTTGCTCGCGGGATTGGCGTTGATCGTCTTCGATCGACTGCCGAAAGCGAAGCTGGCGCCCGACTACATGGAGGCGGTCGCGATCGGCGACGGCCGCATTTCGGCGGTGCCGACCCTCGTGCGCAGCCTGTCGTCGGGCCTCTCGGTCGGCTCGGGCGGTGCGCTCGGGCGCGAAGGCTCGATGGTTCAGCTGGCGGCGATGGTTGGATCGGCGATCGGGCGCATCGCTTCTTTCAACGAGGCGCGCCGGCGGCTGCTCGTCGCGTGCGGCGCTGCTGCGGGGATCGCGTCGGCCTACAACGCGCCGGTGGCCGGCGCGCTGTTCGTCTCGGAGATCGTGCTCGGCTCGATCGCGATGACCGGCTTCGGCCCGCTGCTCGTGGCGGCGGTGATGGCCAATCTCGTGATCCACCATGTGCTCGGTTACGCCCCGACCTACCGGATGCCGCAGTTCGCGCCGATCGGCGGCGCCGACGTGCTGCCGTACATCGGTCTCGGCGTGCTGGCCGGCGTGGCGGGGCCGCAGTTCCTGAGGCTGCTCGATGCTGCGCGCGCCGGCTTCCGCCGACTGCGACTGGCGGCACCGTGGCGATTGGCGCTCGGCGGACTCGGCGTTGGCCTGCTGTCCGTGGCCGAGCCGCAGGTTTGGGGCAACGGCTACAGCGTCGTCGATTCGGTGCTGAACAGCCCTTGGACGTGGCAGGCCCTGTTCCTCGTGCTGGCGACGAAACTGCTGGCGACGAGCGCCAGTGTCGGATCGGGCGCGGTCGGCGGCGTCTTCACGCCGACGCTGTTCGTCGGCGCCGTCTTGGGCGCCCTTTTTGCGCACCTGCTGGGCGCGGTGTTGCCCGGTATGGCCGCGCCAGGCGCCTACGCCGTGGTCGGCATGGGCGCGATGCTCGCCGCGACCACGCATGCGCCGCTGATGGCCATCATGATGATCTCGGAGATGACGCTGAGCTTCGAGGTCGTGCTGCCGGTGGTGCTGGCGTCCGTGGCGGCCTACAGTGTCGCGCGCATTTTCCGGACCGAATCGGTGTATGCGGCGTCGCTGCGACGCGATGAAGCGGCCCACCCGGGGCGGCCGCTGGCCGACTTCCGGATCGCCGATCTGATGAAGCCCGAGAGCCGGCGAATCGCGCCCGACACGCCGCTGCCGGCGATCGCCGGTGCGTTCTCGCGCGAGCGCGTGCAATACCTCTACGTGACGGATGCCGGCGGGCGATACCTCGGCGCCGTGTCGCTGCACGATGTCGCGCAGCGGCACCCCGCGGAGCATGCCCGGATGTCGATCGCGGCGGACCTGCTCATCGAGCGGCTGCCGACGCTGACACCCGACATGAACGTCAGCGAGGCGCTGATGGCGTTTGCGCGGCACCACGGCGAGCGCTTGCCGGTGGTCGAACCCGCGGCGGCCGGCGGCCGGCTGGTCGGTTCGGTCACAAAGACCGACGTGCTGCTCCTGATCCAGGGAGCCGGCAAGGCGCCGGCTTGATATGAGAGTTGAGCGCCGGATTCCGCTTCGGCATGTGCTGTCGTCTGCTGCTGCTTGTGGGCAGGACCAGCAGGAATCTGGTCGGGGTGAGAGGATTCGAACCTCCGGCCTCTACGTCCCGAACGTAGCGCTCTACCAGGCTAAGCTACACCCCGAAATTCGCGCGTCGGAGCGCTGAGCCCCTAGGCGACTCGACGATGGGCGCTCTAGGACGAACGCTCCACCGACCGAACACATAATTCTAGCAGAGCTTCTCGGGCATCCGACGACCCGAGCACGGCAAGGCTCGCGCGGGCCTTGTCGGCCTCGGCGCGCGCCGCATCGCGCGTGGCATTGATCGCGCCGGTGCGGCGCACGATCTCGACGATCTCGGGCAGTCGCGCGACCTCGCCATGCTCGATCGCATGGCGCACCAGACCGCGCTCGGCGGCGCTGCCGCGCGACATCGCGATCAGCAGCGGCAAGGTCGGCTTGCCTTCGCGCAGATCGTCGCCGACGTTCTTGCCGAGCTGCGCGGTCGCACCCTCGTAGTCGAGCAGGTCGTCGACGAGCTGGAACGCCGTGCCGAGCGAGCGGCCATAGTCGGCGCAGGCTTCTTCGACGGCCGGGCTGGCGTCGGCCAGCACCGCGCCGAGGCGCGCACTCGCCTCGAACAGCTTGGCGGTCTTGTACCGGATCACGCGCAGGTAGTCGTCGACCGCGACGTCCGGGTCGTGCATGTTCATGAGCTGCAACACCTCGCCTTCGGCGATGATGTTGGTCGCGTCGGCCAGCACCTCCAGCACGCGCATGCGGTTCACCGACACCATCATCTGGAAGGCGCGCGAGTAGACGAAGTCGCCGACCAGCACGCTGGCGGCGTTGCCGAACAGCGCGTTGGCGGTCTGGCGGCCGCGCCGCAGCGCCGACTCGTCGACGACGTCGTCATGCAGCAAGGTCGCGGTGTGGATGAATTCGACCGTCGCGGCGAGCTCGTAGCGCTCGCGGCCGGAGAATCCGAGCGCGCGCGAGAACAGCAGCACCAGCATCGGCCGAATCCGCTTGCCGCCGGCGCTGATGATGTAGTGGGCGATCTGGTTGATCATCGCCACGTCGGACGCGAGCCGACGCTGGATCACGGCGTCGACCTGCTGCATATCGGCCGCCAGCAGGGCAGCCGGCTGCGGCGCAGTGGCCGTGGTGGTCGGTGGATGTGCTTGCACGCTGCGCTCGTGATGGGGCTCGGCGATTATAGAAACGCGCCCGTCGATCGGTCGGTGCGCGCCGCGAATGCGCGCTGGTCGCTGACGTGCCGTGGGTCACGTCGCCCGGCCGCGCGGCAAATGCCGAGCACTCGTCTGGGCGCCGTCGGTGTCGGCTCTCGGTCCGCCAGACATGACGGCGTGGTACACTCTAAGGCTCTGCGCGATTTTCACGCCAAACCAAACTTGGTCGTCGAGCGCCGGGAAGCGGAACGAAAACAGGTCGGACGCCAGTCCGACGAGTGTGGTGAGTGTGGAAAAGGGGCTGATATGTACGCGGTCATAAAAACCGGTGGCAAGCAATACAAGGTTGCTGCCGGCGAAAAGATCAAGATAGAACAGATTGCTGCGGACGTTGGCCAAGAGATCACGATCGGCGAGGTGCTGGCTGTCGGCAGCGGCAGCGAGCTCACGGTCGGGACTCCCTTGGTGAGCGGTGCCAGCGTGGTGGCCACCGTGCTGGCGCAAGGCCGGCACGACAAGGTGCGCATCTTCAAGATGCGGCGCCGCAAGCACTACCAGAAGCGGCAAGGGCATCGGCAGAACTACACCGAGATCCAGATCAGCGCGGTCAACGCCTGAGCGCCCAGGCAAGGAGCAAGAACCATGGCACAGAAAAAGGGCGGCGGTTCCACCCGCAATGGCCGCGACTCGCAACCGAAGATGCTCGGCGTCAAGGTGTACGGCGGCCAGACCATCACGGCCGGCGCCATCCTCGTGCGCCAGCGCGGCACCAAGTTCCACCCCGGGACGAACGTCGGCGTCGGCAAGGACCACACGCTGTTCGCGCTGATCGACGGCACGGTGTCGTACGGTATGCACGGCCCGCGCAACCGCCAGACGGTGTCGGTCACTGCCGCGAACTGAACGTCGCACCGACCTGCACCGAGCCCCGGCCCGCCGGGGCTTCGTTTTTTGCGCTGCCGATCTCTGCGATCATCGATTCCCGATCCACCCGAGCCTCCCATGAAATTCGTCGACGAAGCCACCATCGACGTCGTTGCCGGCAACGGCGGCGCCGGCTGCGTGAGCTTCCGGCGCGAGAAATTCATTCCGTTCGGCGGCCCCGACGGCGGTGACGGCGGGCGTGGCGGCAGCGTCTATGCGGTCGGCGACCGCAGCCTCAACACGCTGATCGACTTCCGCTACGCGCGCCGTCACGAGGCGCGCAACGGCGAAGCCGGCCGCGGCTCGGACCAGTTCGGCGCCGCCGCAGCGGACATCGTGCTGCGCATGCCGGTCGGCACGATCATCAACGACGCCGAAACCGGCGGCGCGATCGCCGAATTGCTGGTGCCGGACGCGAAGGTGCTGATCGCCAAGGGCGGCGACGGCGGCTTCGGCAACCTGCACTTCAAGTCCAGCACCAACCGCGCGCCGCGCCAGAAGACGCCGGGCTGGCCGGGCGAGGCGAAGAAGCTGAAGCTCGAGTTGCGCGTGCTGGCCGACGTCGGGCTGCTCGGCATGCCGAACGCCGGCAAGTCGACCTTGATCAGCGCGATTTCGAACGCGCGACCGAAGATCGCCGACTATCCGTTCACGACCCTGCATCCGAACCTCGGCGTCGTGCGCGTCGGGCCGGAGCAGAGCTTCGTCGTCGCCGACATCCCCGGCCTGATCGAGGGCGCGTCCGAAGGTGCCGGCCTCGGGCATCTGTTCCTGCGCCACCTGCAGCGCACCCATCTGCTGTTGCACCTGGTCGATATCGCGCCGTTCGACTCCGAAGTCGATCCGGTGGCGCAGGCCAAGGCGATCGTCGCCGAACTGCGCAAGTACGATCCGGCGCTCGCCGACAAGCCGCGCTGGCTGGTGCTCAACAAGACCGACATGCTGCCGGCGGAGGAGCGCGACGCGCGCATCAAGGCCTTCGTGCGGCGGCTGCGCTGGAAAGGCCCGGTGCTCGCGATCTCGGCGCTGACGCGCGATGGTTGCGAGCCGCTGGTGCGCGCGGTCTATCAGCACATCGCGAGCGTGACGCGAGCGCCGGTGCCGGAGCCCGATCCGCGCTTCGACCGGTCGGCAGGAGCGGAGGGATGACCGCCCCGTTGCGGGCGGCTCGCCGCATCGTCGTCAAGGTCGGTTCCAGCCTCGTGACCAACGAGGGCCGCGGCGTCGATGCCGACGCCGTCGGCGACTGGTGCCGCCAGATGGCGCGACTGGCCGCCGACGGCCGCGAGGTGTTGATGGTGTCGAGCGGCGCGATCGCCGAGGGCATGAAGCGCCTCGGCTGGTCGCGCCGGCCGAAAGAGGTCCACGAATTGCAGGCGGCCGCAGCCGTCGGCCAGATGGGCCTGGCGCAGATCTACGAATCCAAGCTCCGCGAGCACGGCATGGGCAGCGCGCAGGTGCTGCTGACGCACGCCGACCTGGCCGATCGCGAGCGCTACCTGAACGCGCGCTCGACCCTGCTCACGTTGCTGTCGCATGGCGTGATCCCGGTCATCAACGAGAACGACACCGTCGTCAACGACGAGATCAAGTTCGGCGACAACGATACGCTGGGCGCGCTCGTCGCCAACCTCGTGGATGCCGACGCGCTGGTGATCCTGACCGATCAGCGTGGCCTGTACTCGGCCGATCCGCGCAAGGATCCGTCGGCCCGCTTCATCGACGAGGCGCCGGCCGGCACGCCGGAGCTCGAGCGCATGGCCGGCGGTGCCGGCTCGGCGATCGGGCGCGGCGGCATGATCACCAAGATCCTGGCGGCCAAGCGCGCTGCCGGTTCGGGAGCGAGCACGGTGATCGCCTGGGGCCGCGAGCCCGACGTGCTGCTGCGGCTGGCCGCAGGTGCGGCGATCGGCACGGCGCTGATCGCGTCCACCGCGAAGCTCGCCGCACGCAAGCAGTGGATGGCCGACCACCTGCAGCTGCGCGGCGCAGTCGTCGTCGATGCCGGTGCGGTCGCCAAGCTGCGCGAGGCCGCCGGCAAGAGTCTGCTGCCGATCGGTGTCGTCGAAGTGCAGGGCGAGTTCCACCGCGGCGACGTCATCGCGGTGCGCGGGCCCGACGGCGGCGAGATCGCGCGTGGCCTGACCAACTACGGCAGCAGCGAAGCGCGGTTGATCGCGCGCAAGCCCTCGAGCGAGTTCGAGAAACTGCTCGGCTACACCGGCGAGCACGAGATGATTCACCGCGACAACCTGGTGCTCGGCTAGCGCCAGGTTCCCGGGAATCAGCTTCAGTTGACCGAAGGCTTCGGCGGAAGTGGTAGCGGCGCCGGCTCCGTGTGCGGGGCGCGGTCGGTGTCGTGGAAGCGCTGGTCCATCGCCTCGTCGCGGTGGTGCGGATGCGGCCGCATCCCCGAGCGCAGATAGCGGTTGTGGTGGTTGCCGCGCGGCAGGAAGCGCGCCAGCTCGGTCAGCGCCATCTGATAGACGTCGCGCTTGAACTCGATCACGAGGTCGAGCGGCACCCAGTATTCGTTCCAGCGCCAGGCGTCGAACTCGGGGTGGTCGGTGGCGCGCAGGTTCATGTCGCAGTCGCGGCCCATGAGCTGGAGCAGGAACCAGATCTGCTTCTGCCCGCGGTAGTGGCCACGCGCGTCGCGCCGGATGAAGTGATCGGGTACCTCGTAGCGCAGCCAGTCACGGGTGCGCGCGACGATGCGCACGTGATCCGGCACGAGCCCCACTTCCTCGTGGAGCTCGCGGTACATCGCCTGCTCCGGCGTCTCGCCGTACTTGATGCCCCCTTGCGGGAACTGCCAGGAATGGGTGCGTATCCGCTTGCCCCAAAACACCTGGTTCTTCTGATTGAGCAGGATGATGCCGACGTTGGGTCTGAACCCTTCACGGTCGAGCATAATCAACCCCAGATTTTCCGTTGATTCATTATTACACCGGTGTGACATTGCGCAACCCCTGAAGCTTCCGGGTCTTGCAGCGGCATCGGCTGCCGACCGTCACCGATGAAAGCCAGCCAGTTCTACATCTCCACACTCAAGGAAGCGCCTTCCGATGCCGAAGTGAAGAGCCATCAGCTGATGATGCGCGCCGGCCTGATCAAGCGGCTCGGCGCCGGCATCTACAGCTACATGCCGATGGGTCTGCGCATCATCCGCAAAGTGGAAGCCATCATTCGCGAAGAGATGAACCGGGCCGGCGCCGTCGAACTGCTGATGCCGGTCGTGCAGCCGGCCGAGCTGTGGCAGGAATCCGGGCGCTTCCAGAAGTACGGGCCGGAGCTGCTGCGCGTCAAGGATCGCCATGATCGCGACTTCGTGATTCAGCCGACCAGCGAAGAAGTGATCACCGACATCGCCAGGCAGGAACTGCGCAGCTACCGCGCCCTGCCGAAGAATTTCTATCACATCCAGACGAAGTTCCGCGACGAGCGCCGGCCTCGCTTCGGCGTGATGCGCGGGCGCGAGTTCACGATGAAGGACGCCTATTCCTTCGACCGCGACCTCGATGCAGCGCGCGTCAGCTACCAGCAGATGTACGACGCCTACGTGCGCATCTTCGAGCGTTTCGGACTGCGTTTCCGCGCCGTCGCGGCCGACAACGGCTCGATCGGCGGCACGATGTCGCACGAGTTCCAGGTGATCGCCGATACCGGCGAGGACGCGCTGGTCTACAGCCCCGATTCCGGCTACGCCGCCAACATCGAACTGGCCGAAGCGGTCGCCCCGGCCGCGCCGCGCGCTGCGCCGGCGGCGGCGCTCGCCAAGACGCCGACGCCGGGCAAGGCGACCTGCGAGGACGTCGCCGAACTGCTCGGCGTGCCGCTGGCGACGACGGTCAAGTCGCTGGTGCTCGCGACCGACGCGAAGAATGCCGCGGGCGACGTCGCCGGCACGACCATCTGGCTGCTGCTGGTGCGCGGCGATCATGCGCTGAACGAGATCAAGACCGGCAAGCTGCCCGGCCTGAGCGACGGCTTCCGCTTTGCGACCGTCGCCGAAATCGAGGCGCATTTCGGCTGCAAGCCGGGCTACCTCGGGCCGATCGGCATGAAACTGCCGGTCAAGGTCGTGGCCGACCGCACGGTTGCCGCGATGAGCGACTTCATCTGCGGCGCCAACGAGGCCGATTTCCACTACACCGGCGTGAACTGGGGACGCGATCTGCCCGAACCCGACCTGGTGGCCGACATCCGCAACGTCGTCGCTGGCGATCCGTCGCCGGACGGCAAGGGGGTGCTCGCGATCCAGCGCGGCATCGAGGTCGGCCACGTGTTCCTGCTCGGCTCGTACTACTCGAAGGCGATGAACGCCACCTACCTCGACGAGAGCGGCAAGCCGCAACTGCTGCAGATGGGCTGCTACGGCATCGGCGTGACGCGGATCCTGGGTGCTGCGATCGAGCAGAGCCACGACGACCGCGGCATCGTCTGGCCGCAGGCGATCGCGCCGTTCGACGTCGTGATCTGCCCGATCGGCTACGACCGGTCGGCCGACGTGCGTGCTGCGGCCGATGCGCTGCACGACGAGCTGGCGGCGGCCGGTGTCGACGTGATCCTCGATGATCGCGGCGAACGCCCCGGCGCGATGTTCGCCGACTGGGAACTGGTCGGCGTGCCGCACCGCATCGTGATCTCGGACCGCGGCCTGAAGGAAGGCCGCTACGAATACCAGGGTCGGCAGGACGCGCAGGCGACGCCGGTGGCGGCGGCCGAGGCGCGCCGCCATCTCGAGGGTCGCCTGAACGCATGAAGCCGGCGGCGCACCGGCTCGCCGGCATCGGCGCGCAGCGCCGCCGCCTGGCTGCGGCGTTCGCCGCTGCGCCGTTCGCGTCGCTGGTTCCGCGTACCGCTCGGGCCGGCGGCCAGGTCGAGGAAGCGTTGTCCGATTCGGTTCGTTCGGCGCTGTCCGCCGCCGTGTCCGACCGCGCTCCGCCGCGTCCGACCTTCACCGACATCGATGCGCGCCTGGCCTATCTGCGCTGGCTCGGCGAAATGAGCCGACGGCTCGCCGTGCGCACGGCCGAAGCGTCGGTGCGGGTCGAGTTTCTCCAGACGCTCTGGTACGAGAGCAAGCGCGCCGGACTCGATCCCGGCTTGATGCTCGGCCTCGTGCAGGTGGAAAGCGGCTTTCGCAAGTACGCCGTCAGCTCGGCCGGGGCCCGCGGCTATGCGCAGGTGATGCCGTTCTGGGCGCGCCAGATCGGTGACGGCGATGCAGCCGGGCTCTTCAGGATGCAGACCAACCTGCGCTTCGGCTGCGTGATCATGCGCCACTACCTCGACCAGGAGCGCGGCGACCTGTTCATGGCGCTCGGCCGCTACAACGGCAGCCGCGGGCGCGCCGAGTATCCGCAAGCCGTGCTCGGCGCCAGCCGGCGCTGGGACTACCGCGGCGCCGACCTCAAGGCGTCGGCCTGATCGGCGTCAGCCCAGCCCGTTCCACGACCGCGGCGCGGCGGCCGCAACGCCGATCAGCGCCAGGACCCGCTCGACGCTGTCGTCGATCAGCTCGGCGATGCTTTGCGGCCGGTGGTAGAACGCCGGCAGCGGCGGAAAGACGATGCCGCCCATCTCGGTGACGGCGGTCATGTTGCGCAGGTGCGCCAGGTTCAGCGGCGTCTCGCGCACCATCAGCACGAGCCGGCGGCGCTCCTTCAGCGCGACGTCCGCGGCTCGCGTCAGCAGGTTGTCCGACAGCCCGTGCGCGACCGCGGCGAGCGTGCGCATCGAGCACGGCGCGACCACCATCGCCGTGGTCTCGAACGATCCGCTCGCGATCGCGGCACCGACGTCGCCGGGCGCATAGGCGACATCGGCCCTGGCTTCGAGCGTCTTGCGGTCGAGCCCGAGTTCATGGTGCACGTTGAGGACGCCGGCCGGGCTGACGACGAGGTGCGTCTCGCTGCCCGTCTCGCGCAGCCGCTCGAGCAGCCGCAGGCCATAGGCGGCGCCGGTGGCGCCGGTGATGCCGACGACGACGCGGACGGCCGCGCCCATCGGATCCCGGTCAGGCGCGCGCGGCCGCGCTCGCCAGCGTCTGCTGCAGTTCGCCCGCCTGGTACATCTCCATCATGATGTCCGAGCCGCCGACGAATTCGCCGTTCACGTAGAGCTGCGGGATCGTCGGCCAGTTGGCGTATTCCTTGATGCCCTGGCGGATCTCTTCGTCCTCGAGCACGTTGACGGTCGTCACGTCGGTCGCGCCGCAGGCCTTCAGCACCTGGATCGCACGGCCCGAAAAGCCGCACATCGGAAACTGAGCCGTGCCCTTCATGAAGAGGACGACCGGATGGCCCTTGACGATGGCGTCGATGCGTTGCTGGGTGTCGCTCATGGAAGTCTCTGGGTGAATTCGGAGTGGCCAGGATAGGCGGCTTTATACGGCAATCGGCCGCGCTCGGCGCCGGCCGGCCGGCAAGTCCTGGTATCGGGCAGCAGATTCGGCGGCCGATCAGAACGAGTAGGACACGCCGAGTTGCAGCACCGGCGTGTAGCGCATGTCGCGCACCGCATCGTCCAGCGCCGCGGAATTGCCCGCCAGGCGGCCCAGCCGTACCGCGTTGCCGGGCGTCAGCCCCAGCACGCCGACATCGGCGCTCAGGCTCCAGCTGCCGCCGGCTGCCAAGCCGGTGTAGCCGACGCCGACATACGGCGCCGTGATGCCGTCGCTGCCCGGCTCGGCGCCCAGGGCCAGCGGTTCGATGCCTGCGCGGCTCACGTTCAGTCCGGTCGCGCCACCCGCCAGGGCGGCCCGGCCCGCCCAGAGCGACGTACGTGCCCCGATCAGCACGCCGCTGGTCGCGCGAAAGCCGCCGACGCTGCGCGCGCCGAGCAGCGGCGGCGCAAAGTAGTAGTCGCCCAGCAGGCTCACGCCGCCGAACTTCAATCCCATGCCCTGCTGGCTGCGGTAGTCGGTGAGGCCGGCGTACCAGAACGGCGCCGACATTCCGAGGCCGATACGGCCCTGCCAGCGTGCCCACGGCACGCTGTCGGCACGGGCGGTGAGGCCCGATCCGTCCTGCGCCGACACGATCGAGGCGCAGAACAGGCTGGCGAGGACGATCCAACGAGCGCGACGCATGGCAAACCTCCTGGGCCGTGCGGCGGCTGCCCGCGTATACCAGTTCCCCCGTTCCAGCCGACGCGCGAAATGCATGGTACGCCGACATCGGGCCGGCCGGTAGCCGATCGGCGCGAATTTCGCACGCGTGGCGCGGCCGTTACAACACGCCGCGCCCGCCGGTGCAGCGCGGCTGGCCGCCGAGATCGTGTCGCGTCGTCACGTCGACGAAGCCGGCGTCGGCGTACAGCCCGCGCACGGCCGCTGCCTGGTCGTAGCCATGCTCGACGAGCAGCCAGCCGCCGGGTGCGAGGTGCGCCGGGGCGCCGGCGATGATCGCGGCCAACGCCGCGAGGCCGTTGCCGCCCGGCGTCAGCGCGAGCGTGGGCTCGTGGCGCAGCGCCGCGAGGTGCGGGTCGGCGCCGGCGATGTACGGCGGATTGCTCAACGCCAGATCGAAGCGGCGTCCGGCGAGCGGCTCCCACCACGAGCCGTGCTGCCACTCGACGGCCAGGCCGAGGCGGGCGCCGTTGCGGCGCGCGATTTCGAGCGCGGCGGCGCTGGCGTCCGTGGCAGTGAGCCGGGCCGCCGCATGCCCGTGCTTGACGGCCAGCGCGATCGCACCGCTGCCGGTGCCCAGATCGACGACGTCGGGCACGGCCGCCGGCAACGGACCGGCGAGCAGTTCGAGCGCCCATTCGACCAGCACTTCGGTGTCGGGCCGCGGCACCAGCACCGCCGGGCCGACCTCGAGCGTCAGGCCGTGGAACTCCTTCTCGCCGAGCAGGTAGGCGAGCGGCTCGCCGGCCGCGCGCCGCGTGAGCCACGCCCGCCAGCGCGCAAGCTGCGCGCCGTCGACGATCGCGTCGTCGTGCGCGATGAGCCAGCTGCGCGGCTGCGCCAGCACGCGTGCCAGCAGAAGTTGGGCGTCCAGCCGGTCGACGCCGACCCGGCGTGCGTTGCCCAGCGCTTCGGCGACCGTGAGGCCGCGGTTCAAGCTTCGCCGCCGCTTTCGAGCGCGGCGAGTTGCTCGGCCGCCTGCGCCGCCTGCAGCGCCGCGGTCACTTCGTCGAGGTCGCCATCGAGGATCAGCTGCAGCTTGTAGAGCGTCAGGTTGATGCGGTGGTCGGTCAGCCGCCCCTGCGGGTAGTTGTAGGTGCGGATGCGGTCGCTGCGGTCGCCGCTGCCGATCAGGCCGCGGCGCGTCGCCGCTTCCTTCGCGGCGCGCTCGCTGCGTTCCTTCTCGCGCAGCCGCGCGGTCAGCACCGCCATCGCCTTGGCCTTGTTGCGGTGCTGCGAGCGGTCGTCCTGGCATTCGGCGACGATGCCGGTCGGCAGGTGCGTGATGCGGATCGCGCTGTCGGTCTTGTTGACGTGCTGGCCGCCGGCGCCGCTCGCGCGGAAGGTGTCGATGCGCAGCTCGGCGGGATTGATCTTGATCTCCTCGGCCTCGTCCGGCTCCGGCAGCACGGCGACGGTGCACGCGCTGGTGTGGATGCGCCCTTGCGTCTCGGTCGCCGGCACGCGCTGCACCCGATGGCCGCCCGACTCGAACTTGAGCCGCCCGTAGACGCCGTCGCCTTCGATGCGGAACACGACTTCCTTGTAGCCGCCGAGGTCGCTGACGCTTTCCGACATCAGCTCGGTACGCCAGCCGCGGCGCTCGCAGTAGCGCAGGTACATGCGCGCCAGGTCGCCGGCGAACAGCGCCGATTCGTCGCCGCCGGTGCCGGCGCGGATCTCGAGGAAGGCGTTGCGCGCATCGTCCGGATCGCGCGGCAACAGCGCCGTCTGCAGCTCGACGTCGAGGCGCTCGACGTCGGCGCTCGCCGCCGTCACTTCCTCCTGCGCCATCTCGGCGAGGTCGGGGTCGGCGAGCATGTCCTGCGCACCCGCGAGGTCGCGCTCGCGCTGCTCGAAGCGGCGAAAGCCATCGACCAGGCTGCTGACCTCGGCATGTTCGCGCGTCAGGTCGCGGAAGCGCTTCATGTCGGCCGCGATGGTCGGATCGCCGAGCGTCGCATCGAGCTCGGTGAGTCGCATGCCCAGGCGTTCGAACTGCTGTCGGAGGGAGTCTTTCATGGAGGTCTCGCGGTCATGCGGGCCGCGCGGCGGCCGTGCGCTCGCAGCGCTACGGCTGGTTCGGCTCGACCGGGCTGCGCGTACTGGCGCGCAGGAACAGGCGCGACACCGTCTGCGCGAGCTGCGCCCGATGTTCGCCGTCGGCGCTGTGCAATTCGGCCAGCGTGCCGTGCAGGAGCTTCTGCGTCAGCCCGCGCGACAGCGCTTCGAGCACCGCATCGATGTCCTCGCCGCGTGCGAGGAGCTTGCGCGCCCGCGCGATCTCGATCGCGCGCCATTCGTCGGCCTGGCTGTTGAGCGCCTGGATCAGCGGCACCGAGCCGCGCTGCTCGAGCCATTGCACGAAGCTCTGCACGCCGGTCTCGATGATCGCCTCGGCCTGCTCGACCGCGGCCTGGCGCTGCTCGCCGGCGTGCTGGACGAGCGACGACAGGTCGTCGACGGTGTAAAGATAGACGTCCGACAGCCGCGCCACCTCGGGTTCGATGTCGCGCGGCACCGCGAGGTCGACCATGAACATCGGCCGATGGCGGCGTGCCTTCAGTGCGCGCTCGACCGCGCCCAGGCCGATGATCGGCAGCGCGCTCGCGGTGCACGAGATCACGATGTCGAACTCGGACAAGCGCCCCGGCAGGTCGGCGAGGCGCATCGCCTCGGCGCCGAACCGGCCGGCGATCTTCTCGCCGCGCTCGAGCGTACGGTTGGCGACCGCCATCGCGCGGGGCTGGCGCGCTGCGAAGTGCGTCGCGACCAGTTCGACCATCTCGCCCGCGCCGACGAACAGCACGCGGGTCTCGCGCAGGTCTTCGAACAGCTGCGATGCGAGCCGCGCGGCCGCGGCCGCCATGCTGATCGAATGCGCGCCGATCTCGGTCGACGTGCGCACTTCCTTGGCGACCGCGAACGAGCGCTGGAACATCTGGTGCAGCGAGCCGCCGAGCGTGCCGGCGGTCTCCGCCTCGCGCACCGCCTGCTTCATCTGGCCGAGGATCTGCGGCTCGCCGAGCACCATCGAATCGAGGCCGCTGGCGACGCGGAACGCATGGCGCGCCGCCGAGCCGTTCTCGAGCACGTACGAGTGCCCGCGCAAGGTCGCCGCCGGCACGCCGCCCACGCCGGCGAGCCAGTCGATCGCCGGCGCGACCGCCGCGCGGTCGGCGCCGACGTAGAGCTCGGTGCGGTTGCAGGTCGAGACGATCGCGACCTCGCTGCTGCGCTGCAGCCGCTGCCGAAAGCCCTGCAGCAGCGGCGCGAGCTGACCCGGCGCCACCGCGAAACGACCGCGCAGGTCGAGCGGCGCGGTCGTGTGGTTGAGGCCCAGGGCGAAAACGCTCATCGTCGAATTATAAAATTTGCGACCGCTGCGCGCCGGATGGGCGAAATCGCAGCAACGGCGCGGCTTGACGCGGCGCAACCGGCGCGCCGTGCCGGCGCTCTCACGAACCCCCGGCGAGGATGTCATCGGCGCTTTCTGGCATGTCCTGAACTTCTTCGCGCCGGCGCTGGGCCTGGGCGCGATCGCCGCGTCGTTTGCCAAGCTGGTCTGGCGGCGCGAGCTGCGCGCGGTGCGCTGGCCGCGCCTCGTCTTGGCGGCGGCGGGCGCCGCCGCGCTGGTGCTGATGGCCGGTCTCGTCGCCTTCGGCCGAGACGGCCGGATGGCGACCTACGCCGGCATGGTCATCGCGACGGCGCTGGCGCTGTGGTGGACGGGGTTCGCGGCACGGCGCGGTCCGTAGTTCACGCCTCCGTCAGCTCGATCTCGCCGCGCAGCGAGTGCGGATAGACCGCCGCGATGCGCACGTCGATCATCTGCCCGATCAGCCGCGGCGCGCCCTTGAAGTTGACGATGCGGTTGCATTCGGTGCGGCCGGTCAGCTCGCTGTCGTCCTTGCGCGACGTGCCCTCGACGAGGATGCGCTGGCGCGTTCCGAGGCGCGACTCGCCGATGCGCCGCGCATTCGCCTCGAGCGCCGCTTGCAGCCGGTACAGCCGCTCGAGCTTCACCGCCTGCGGCGTGTCGTCCGGCAGCGCTGCGGCGGGCGTGCCGGGCCGCGCGCTGAAGACGAAGCTGAAACTCTGGTCGAAGCCGACATCCTCGACCAGCTTCATCAGCTTGTCGAAGTCCGCTTCGGTCTCGCCCGGGAAGCCGACGATGAAGTCGCTCGAGATGCAGATGTCGGGTCGCACCGCGCGCAGCTTCTTCACCGTGCTCTTGAACTCCATCGCGGTGTAGCCGCGCTTCATCGCCGCGAGGATGCGGTCGCTGCCGTGCTGTACCGGCAGGTGCACGTGGTTCACGAGCTGCGGCACGCGCGCATAGGCGTCGACGAGGCGCTGCGTGAACTCGTTCGGATGACTCGTCGTGTAGCGCAGGCGCTCGATGCCGGGGATCGCCGCGACGTACTCGACCAGCAGCGCGAAATCCGCGTCGTCGGTGCCGCGCCACGCGTTGACGTTCTGGCCGAGCAGGGTGACTTCCTTGACGCCCTGGCCGGCCAGCTCGGCCACCTCGACCAGCACGTCGTCGAGCGGCCGCGAGACCTCCTCGCCGCGCGTGTACGGCACGACGCAGTACGAGCAGTACTTCGAGCAACCTTCCATGATCGACACGAAGGCGCTGGCACCTTCGACGCGCGCCGGCGGCAGGTGATCGAACTTCTCGATCTCGGGGAAGCTGATGTCGATCTGCGGCCGCCGCTCGCTGCGGCGCCGCGCCAGCAACTCGGGCAGGCGGTGCAAGGTCTGCGGGCCGAACACCACGTCGACGTACGGCGCGCGCTCGATGATCGCGGCGCCTTCCTGGCTCGCGACGCAGCCGCCGACGCCGATCATCACGCCCTTCTGCTTCAAGTGCTTGACGCGGCCGAGGTCGCTGAAGACCTTCTCCTGCGCCTTCTCGCGCACCGAGCAGGTGTTGAAGAGCACGAGGTCGGCCTCGTCGACGTTGGTCGTCGGCGCGTAGCCTTGCGCTGCCTGCAGCACGTCGGCCATCTTCGCCGAGTCGTACTCGTTCATCTGGCAGCCGAAGGTCTTGATGTAGACCTTCTTCGTCGGCGTTGCCGGCGCTGCCGGCGTTTCCGGCGATTCGATGCCGGTGATGCTGTTCATGGCTTGGTCCACGTCTGGGCCACCGGATCGAAGGTCCACGTCGTCTGTTCGAGCTTCACCGGCCACGGCTTCTTGTCGGCCTCGTCCTGCCGCAGGATCCAGACGTCGTACACCAGGCCGAGCGGATCGAGCGTGTAGTTCACGAGCAGGTGCTGGCCGACGAGCGCGGCGGACATCTGCAGCAGGTTGTCCTGCCCGCGGATGCGCGCGCCGGGCGCGAGGCGCGCCGGCCGGCCGTTCAGCATGATCTCGGGCGGCGCCTCGACGACGAGCGCGCCGCGCAAGGCGTTCTGCGGGAAGTTGCGTGCGATCTGCTGCGCCGTGGCAGGCGCGATCGATGCGGCCACGGCGAGCGCGGCCAGAGCACAGCGGTACATGGTGTAGATCCAGTGGCTGCGGAAAAATCGGCAGCCGGGAGTCTATCAACCGGCCGTGCGGCACCCCGGATCCGCGTCGGCCTCGGCGAGCCGCTGCAACAGGCAGTCGAGCGCGTCATACACCTGCTGCAGCGTCTCCACGCCGACCAGCGCCTCGATGGCGTCGTAGCGTCCTTCGACGCGCGGTACGAGACGCCGGCCGAGCTGCCGGCCGCGCGCGGTCGGCGCGACGCTGAGGCGCCGCTGGTCGTGGTCCATCCGCGTGCGCCGCACGAGGCCGGCCTCTTCCATGCGCGCGAGCACGCCGGTGATGCTCGGGCTCGAGATGAGGCACAGCCCCGACAGCTGGCGCGGCTCGAGCGCCCCATGCTCCAGCAGCGCGCGCAGGATGCGCCACTGCTGCTCGGTCACGCCGTGCGCGTTGAGGTGCGGCCGGAAGTGCGCCATCAGCGCCTCGCGCGACTGCAGCAGCAGCTGGGGCAGGTTGCGATGGCGCAGTTCGGTTGACACGCTAATATGTTAGTGATTAGAGTCGCGGCCGGTCAAGGAGCAAATTCGCATGCTTCCCCTTTCGCGCCGCGGCACCGTCTACGGCACGCTGCTGAACCACCGCGCTGCGCTCGAGGCGCTCGGCGATGCGGTGCATGCCGCGCCGTACAAGGCGCCGCCGCGCGCGCCGGTGCTCTACATCAAGCCGCGCAACACCTGGATCGCGCCGGGCGACGCGATCGTCGTGCCGGCCGACGTCGACGAGGTCGAGATCGGCGCCACGCTCGGCCTCGTGATCGGCCGGCCGGCCTGCCGCGTCGACGAGCGCGACGCGCTGGCGCATGTCGCCGGCTACGTGATCGTCGACGACGTCAGCGTCCCGCACGCGTCCTACTACCGGCCGTCGCTGCGCTGCAAGGTCCGCGACACGTTTTGCCCGATCGGCCCGTTCGTGCCGCGCGAGCGGGTGGCCGATCCCGACGCACTCGCCGTCAGCATCGAGATCGACGGCGCCTGCCTCCAGCGCACGACGACCGGCGACCGGCTGCGCGGTGCCGCGCGCCTGCTCGCCGACGTCAGCGCGTTCATGACGCTGGTGCCGGGCGACGTGCTGTCGATCGGCGTCGCGGCCGGCGCGCCGCGTGCGCGCGCCGGGCAGGCGGTCGGCATCGAGATCGAAGGGCTGGGGCGTCTCGACAACCCGCTCGTCGCCGAGGAGTCGCGATCATGACGCGCCATGCGCGCGTCGCCCATGCCGGCGCGATCCATCATGCGGTCGAGCATCCCGACGGCGTGCGCCTCGCCGACGGCCGCGTGCTGGCCGAGACCGACGTCGTCTGGCTGCCGCCGTTCGACGTCGGCACCATCGTCGCGCTCGGCATCAACTACGCCGACCATGCGAAGGAGCTGGCGAAGGAACTGACGACGACCGCGAAGGACGAGCCGCTCGCCTTCCTGAAGGCGCCCAACGCGCTGATCGGCCATCGCGGACGAACGCGCCGGCCGGCCGACGCGACCTTCATGCACTACGAATGCGAGCTCGCGGTCGTGATCGGCCGCACCGCCAAGCGCGTGCGTGCCGCCGACGCGATGGCGCACGTGGCCGGCTACACGGTCGCCAACGACTACGCGATCCGCGACTACCTCGAGAACTGGTACCGCCCGAACCTGCGCGTGAAGAACCGCGACGGCTGCACCGCGATCGGCCCGTGGCTGGTCGATGCCGAGGACGTGCCCGACCCGCACGCGCTCGATCTGCGCACGACGGTCAACGGCCGGGTCGTGCAACGCGGCAATACCCGCGACCTGATCAACGACATCCCGGCGCTGATCGAATACCTGTCCGGCTTCATGACCTTGGCGCCGGGCGACGTGATCCTGACCGGCACGCCCGAAGGCGTCGTCGACGTGAACCCGGGCGACGAGGTCGTCTGCGAGATCGACCGCGTGGGGCGGCTCGTCAACACGATCGTCGCCGATGCGGCGTTCGGCATCTGAACCCGAGGACTGCAGCGATGCGCATCCAGCACCTGATCGACGGCCGCGCCGTCGAAGGCCGCGACTACTTCGAGACCGTCGACCCGGCGACGCAGGAGGTGCTGGCCGAAGTCGCGGCCGGCGGCGCCGAAGAGATCGCTGCCGCCGTCGCCGCAGCGAAGGCGGCGTTCCCGAAGTGGGCCGCACGGCCGGCCGCCGAGCGCGCGAAGATGATGGTCAAGCTCGGCGACCTGATCGCGCAGCACGTGCCCGAGATCGCCGAGATCGAGACGCGCGACTGCGGCCAGGCGATCGCGCAGACGCGCAACGGCCTCGTGCCGCGGGCGGCCGACAACTTCTACTACTTCGCCGAGATGTGCACGCGCGTCGACGGCCACACCTATCCGACGCCGACCCACCTCAACTACACCTTGTTCCATCCGGTCGGCGTCTGCGCGCTGATCTCGCCGTGGAACGTGCCGTTCATGACCGGCACCTGGAAGATCGCGCCGTGCCTCGCCTTCGGCAATACCGCGGTCTTGAAGATGAGCGAGCTGTCGCCGATGAGCATCTCGCGCTTCGGCGAACTGGCGACCGAGGCCGGCCTGCCGAAGGGCGTGCTGAACATCGTGCACGGCACCGGCCGCGATGCCGGCGAGCCGCTGTGCGCGCATCCCGACGTGCGCGCGATCTCGTTCACCGGATCGACCGTCACCGGCAACCGCATCATCCGCGCCGCCGGCCTGAAGAAGTTCAGCATGGAGCTCGGCGGCAAGAGTCCGTTCGTCGTGTTCGACGATGCCGACTTCGACCGCGCGCTCGATGCGGCGGTGTTCATGATCTTCTCCAACAACGGCGAGCGCTGCACCGCCGGCTCGCGCATCCTGGTGCAGAAGGGCCTCTACGCGCGCTTCGTCGAGCGCTTCGCCGAGCGGGCGGCGCGCATCCCGGTCGGCGACCCGATGGATCCGAACACCATCGTCGGTCCGATGATCAGTCCGGCGCACCTGGTCAAGGTGAGAAGCTACATCGAGCTCGGCCCGAAGGAAGGCGCGACGCTCGTGACCGGCGGCCTCGACGCGCCTGCGCTGCCGGCGGCGATGGCGCAGGGCAACTTCGTGCGGCCGACCGTCTTCGCCGACGTGCGCAACGACATGAAGATCGCGCAGGACGAGATCTTCGGGCCGGTCGCCTGCCTGATCCCGTTCGACGACGAGGCCGATGCGATCGCGCAGGCCAACGACATCCCCTACGGCCTGTCGAGCTATGTCTGGTCCGAGAACCTCGGGCGCGCGCACCGTGTCGCCGCGGCGATCGAAGCCGGCATGTGCTTCGTCAACAGCCAG